>JBJOIT010000046.1:0-21930 GCA_046046915.1 Pseudomonadota bacterium | reverse complement strand
CCGCCCGGCCGTCAACTATTACCTGATCAGCACCTGGCCCAAAGAGGCCCGGGACGACCCTCAGAGCCGTTTCATTAACGAACGCAGCCATGCCAACATCCAGAAGGATGGCACCTACTCGGTCATTCCCCGCATGTGGGGTGGCGAAACCACTGCCGACGAGCTGCGCCGCATTGCCGACGCCGCCGACAAGTACAAGGTGCCCACCATCAAGGTCACGG
Organism: Pseudomonadota bacterium; assembly: GCA_046046915.1. Classification (GTDB taxonomy): domain Bacteria; phylum Pseudomonadota; class Gammaproteobacteria; order Burkholderiales; family Burkholderiaceae_C; genus JBEEJZ01. The sequence continues at coordinate 21,709 of JBJOIT010000046.1, read as the reverse complement.
GCGGCCAGCGCATCGACTTGCTGGGCGTCAAGAAAGAAGACCTGGTAGGCATCTGGAAAGACATCGGCATGCCCAGCGGTCACGCTTATGCCAAGGCGCTGCGCACGGTCAAAACATGTGTAGGCAGCGAATGGTGCCGCATGGGCACCCAAGACAGCACCCAGATGGGCAAGGACCTGGAACGGGCCATGTGGCGCATGTACGCCCCACACAAGGTGAAGTTTGCCGTCAGCGGCTGCCCGCGTAACTGCGCCGAAGCCGGCATCAAGGACGTGGGCATCATCGGTGTGGACAGTGGCTGGGAGATGTACATCGCCGGCAACGGTGGCATCAAAACCGAGGTGGCGCACTTCTTTACCAAGCTCAGAACCGCAGAAGACGTGCTGGAGTACACCGGCGCATTCTGTGAGCTCTACCGCCTGGAGGGCTGGTACCTGGAGCGCACCGTGCACTTTGTGAACCGGGTGGGCCTGGACTACGTGAAAAAGCGCATCCTGGACGACGCCGACGGCCGCAAGGCCCTTTGGGAACGCCTGCAGTTTGCCCTGGACGGTGAGCCCGACCCCTGGTTTGACTTCAAGGACGCCGAGGTCGACACACGCCAGTTCGCCAAGCTCACCGCTGCCTAAGCCCTCATCAAAGATTGCGAAACACCATGAATGAATGGAAAAAAATCTGCTTTGTGACCGATATTCCGGTGCTGGGCGCACGTCGCGTGGCCCGTGCCCAGGGCATGGACGTGGCTGTGTTCCGAAATGATCAGGACCAGGTCTTTGCGCTGTTGGACCGCTGCCCGCACAAGGGCGGCCCTTTAAGCCAGGGCATCGTGTTCGGAACCAGCGTCGCGTGCCCCCTGCACAACTGGGCCATCGGCCTGCAGGATGGCTGTGCACATGCCCCGGACGAAGGTTGCACCCCGGCCTTCTCGGTCAAGGTGACCGATGGTGAGGTGCACCTGAGCAGCCTGGAGCTGGCCACCCTGGGCCTGGACCAAACCGCCCCTGTCGCAGGCCCCGCCACGCGATCCGGCCAGGGAGACTGAGCATGGCCAGCGTCGCAGCTACCGAGACCCGCTCCACCTGCCCTTACTGCGGCGTCGGCTGCGGCGTGATCATCAGCGCCCAGGCGGGCCAGATCACCGGCGTGCGCGGCGACCCTGAACACCCGGCCAACTTCGGCCGCCTGTGTAGCAAGGGCTCCACACTGCACCTTACGGCCACCGCCGCCGTCACCCGACAAACCCGACTGCTGCAACCCCAGCTGCGTTTACAGCGAGGGCAGCCCGCACAGGCAGTGAGCTGGGACCATGCGCTTGATCACGCCACCACGCAATTTGCCCGCGTCATCCGCGTACACGGCCCCGACGCGGTGGGTTTTTATGTATCGGGGCAGTTGTTGACGGAGGACTATTACGTCTTCAACAAATTGGCCAAAGGTCTGATTGGCACCAACAACATCGACACTAACTCCCGCCTGTGCATGAGCAGCGCGGTGGCTGGCTACAAGCAAACCCTGGGTGCCGACGCGCCACCGGCTTGCTACGACGATGTGAACCATGCCGGCTGCATCTTCATCGTCGGCTCCAACACGGCCTACGCCCATCCCATCCTGTTTCGGCGGATCGAAGACGCCAAGCGTGCCAACCCGCAGCTCAAGATCATTTTTTGCGATCCCCGCAAGACCGACACGGCCGAAATCGCCGATCTGTTTCTGCCCATCCAGCCCGGCACCGACGTGATGCTGTTCAACGGCCTGATGCACATCATGCTGTGGGAAGGCTGGCTGGACACCGCCTTTATGGAGGCGCACACCCGTGGCTTCGATGAACTCAAAGCCGCCGTGCGAGACAACACGCCCGATGTGGTGGCGCAGATCTGCGGTATCCGCAAGGAGGATCTGTTCGAGGCAGCCAGACTGTTTGCCACTGGCGCCTCAGGCAGCCCCCAACGTCGGGCCCCGACCCTCAGCCTCTACTGTCAGGGCCTGAACCAATCCAGCAGCGGCACCGCCAAGAATGCAGCGCTCATCAACCTGCACTTGGCCACCGGGCAAATCGGCAAGCCGGGCGCGGGACCGTTCTCGCTCACTGGCCAGCCCAATGCCATGGGCGGACGCGAAGTCGGTGGCCTGGCCAATTTGTTGTCGGCCCATCGTGACCTGGCCAATCCGCTGCACAGAGCCGAAGTTGCTGCGCTATGGGGTGTGCCCGATGTGCCCTCGGTGCCGGGCAAAACCGCCGTGGAGATGTTTCATGCGGCGGCAGACGGCCAAATCAAGGCGTTGTGGATTGCCTGCACCAATCCGGCGCAAAGCATGCCGGACCAAACCACCGTGCGCCGTGCACTCGAAAGGGCCGAACTGGTCATCGTCCAGGAGGCTTTTGCCACGACCGCCACCTGCGACTACGCCGACCTGCTTTTGCCGGCCACGACCTGGGGCGAAAAAGACGGCACCGTGACCAACAGCGAACGCACCATCAGCCGGGTACGTCCTGCCGTGGCAGGCGCTGGCCAGTCCCGTCACGACTGGCGCATCGTGGTGGACTTTGCCCGTCGCCTTGAAAACGCCCTGCCCTCCCGGGCGCTGAACGGCAAGGCACTGTTTCCCTACGAAACCCCCGAATCGATCTGGCTGGAGCACCGTGACAGCACCCGGCATCGGGACCTGGACATCACAGGCATGAGTTACGCCATGCTGGAAACACAAGCGCAGCAATGGCCCCTGCCGCAAGGCCAGGTCAAGGGGCGTCAGCGCCTGTACGAAGACGGCATCTTTGCGACGACCGACGGCCGCGCCAACTTTGTAAAAACCGTTTACGCGCCGGTGGCCGAAGCCCGTGTGTCCAGCTACCCGTTTTCCTTGACCACCGGGCGTCTGCGTGACCAGTGGCATGGCATGAGCCGCACCGGCACCCTAGGACGCTTATTCGGCCATGTCCCGGAACCAACGCTTCAAATGCACCCGCAGGACATGGCCAGGCGCGGCCTGAAAGGTGGCACCCTGGTGCAGGTCAGCAGCAAACGGGGCACGCTGGTGGTACCCGTACAGGCCAGCGACGAACTGGGCGCATCACAAGTCTTCATGGCCATGCACTGGGGCAGCGAATTCATCAGTGGCCAAGGCGCCGATGGGCAAGCGCTGGCCGGGGTCAACGCGCTGACCACCTCTGCCTATTGCCCAAGCTCCAAACAACCGGAGTTCAAACACGCTGCCGTGCGCGTCGACAAGGCCTCATTGCCCTGGACCCTGCTGGCCCTGGCCTGGTTGCCAGAGGATCAGGCCTTGCTGGCCCGGGAACCATTGCGCGGGCTGATGCGTCAGTTTGCATATGCCAGCTGCGTGCCCTTCGGACGTGAGCGCAGCGGCCTGCTGTTCAGAGCCGCGCACCCGCAGGCACCAGACGACGGCGTGATCGACCGCATCGAAGCACTGCTGGGCCTGCATCAGCCCGAAGTACTGCGCTACGCCGACCGCCGCCAGGGCCAGCGCCGCGCCGTACGGCTGGCACGATCCAGCCCAGATCAGGCCCAGCTGGACGCTTTTTTACTGGCCGGCGACACCAGTGCCGAGAGCTGGATCAAAACCTTGCTGCAAGATGAGCTGCCTGCGCAAGCCTACGGCCGGCTGCTGCTGGTGCCAGGTGCGCAGCCTCCCGTCGCCGTTGCCACCCGTGGACAGCAGATTTGCACCTGCCTGAATGTGACCGATCTGGCCATTGCTGACGAGTTGAGCCGCTGCGAGGGCGATGAAGGTGCACGCCTGGCCCAGCTTCAAGGCCGGCTGCGCTGCGGTACGCAATGCGGTTCCTGCGTCCCCACCCTCAAACGCCTGGTGCGTCTGTCTCTGCCCACGCCTGCCTTAAGCTCATAACCGCCAGTTATCTGGATTCCCGCACAATCACGCCATGAGCATTGCGCACTACATCAAGGAGATTGGCCGAGGTAAGGACGGCGCCCGCTCACTCAGCCGTGAGCAGGCCGCAGACCTGTTTGGTCAAGTGCTCGATGGCACCATCACCGATCTGGAGATGGGTGCTTTTTGTCTGGCCATGCGCATCAAGGGTGAAACGCCGCAAGAGATGGCGGGGTTTCTGGACGCCACGCACCAGCGGCTACAGCGATTTACCGCCAGCACCCGGCCGGTAGTCGTCATACCCAGCTACAACGGCGCCCGACGTTTGCCCAATCTCACGCCTTTGTTGGCACTGTTGCTGGCCCGGGAAGGCCTCCCCGTTTTGGTGCACGGCACCGCTACCGAGATCAGCAGGGTGTCATCCTCCAGCATCCTCGCTGAACTGGGCGTGCCCGTCCTTGAAAAAATTCAGCCTTTGGCACCCGGCGCGGTGGCCTTCGCGCCGACCGGACTGTTGTGCCCCGGCCTCCAAGCGCTGCTGAACGTGCGCCGGGTGGTGGGCTTACGCAACCCGGGCCACAGCCTCGTCAAGCTGATGAACCCGGTGCAAGGCGCCAGCCTGATCGTGAGCAGCTACACCCACCCCGAATACGCTGTTTCGATGGCAGCGGTGTTCGAATTGATGCAGGCCCATGCCTTGCTGCTGCGTGGCACGGAGGGCGAATCGGTTGCCGACCCACGCCGCGTGCCGCACATGGAAAGCTTTTTAGGCGGTCAGCGGCGCTTGCTGACCGACACCCAGGGAGGCACTTTGCAAAGCCTGCCCGAGTTGCCCAAAGACATTAGCGCCGCCAGCACGGCCAGCTACACCCGCCAGGTGCTAGATGGCGCATGCGCCCTGCCCGGCCCCATCGCCACGCAGCTGGAACACATCTTGCGGCTGGTCTCTCAACTTGTCTGAACTTGAAACCCCACGCATCCGAGCGTCATGACCATGGATCTGCCCCGCAACACCCCCTTGCCCGAACCCACCACGCGTGGCCTGTGCACCCTGGTGGGTGCAGGTCCGGGGGACCCTGAGCTGCTGACCCTCAAGGCCGTCAAGGCCATCGCGGCGGCCACGGTCTTGCTGGTCGACGATCTGGTCAACGACGAGATCGTGAGCCGGTTTGCCAACCCAGCAGCCCGGGTAATTCATGTCGGCAAGCGAGGGGGCTGTGCCTCCACTCCCCAGGCCTTTATTGAAAAATTGATGATCGCCGAAGCGCAAGCGGGCGAACAGGTGGTGCGACTCAAGGGCGGAGACCCCTTCATCTTTGGCCGTGGTGGCGAGGAACTAGAGCACCTGCAGCAAGCAGGTGTGCGAGTAGAGGTGATCAGTGGCATCACCTCGGGACTGGCAGCCGTCACCTCACTGGGTGTGCCACTGACCCACCGATCCCATGCGCACGGTGTGGTGTTCGTTACCGGCCACGCCAAACCCGGCGCCAGCGGCCCAGACTGGGCACTGCTTGCCACCACAGCCCACGCGGCCAAGCTCACGCTCGTCATTTACATGGGGGTCAGCGGCGCCGGCACCATACAGGCGCAGTTGCTGAAGGGCCTGCCCGCCGACACCCCGGTCGCCATCATCCAGAACGCCAGCTTGCCAACACAGCGCCATGCCATCTGCACCCTGGCGGGCCTGCAAAACACCATCACCCGCGAGCAACTCGCCAGCCCCAGCGTGATGGTGGTGGGCGATGTGTTTCAGGGGCTTCTGGCGATGCAGCAGCCCGCGCAGGCTCACCGCGCCGCTTGATCCAAGGCTGCGCCAGCGCGCTGCGAGGCCGACACTACACTGCCCGCCATGCAAAGTTTTGATGTGGTGGTGATAGGCGCAGGCGCTGCCGGCCTGTTTTGTGCAGGTGTGGCGGGGCAGTTGGGCTTGCGGGTCCTGGTGCTGGATCACAGCGAGAAGGTCGCTGAAAAAATTCGGATTTCTGGCGGCGGGCGCGCCAACTTCACCAACCGCGAGGTCGGCCCCGCCAACTTTCTGAGCGACAACCCTCATTTTTGCCGGTCGGCCCTGTCGCGCTACACACCCCAGCACTTTGTCGGACTGATGCAGCGCCACGGCATCGCCTTTCATGAAAAGCACAAAGGGCAGCTGTTTTGCGACCGATCGGCTGAGGACCTCATCAACATGTTGCTGGCGGAATGTGCCGCCGGTGGCGTTCAACGCTGGCAGCCCTGCGGCGTGCACGAGGTCTTGGCCAACAGCGGTGGCTACCAACTGAAGACGGACCGTGAAACGGTGCAGGCGCGGGCCGTGGTCGTGGCCACGGGCGGTTTGTCCATTCCCAAAATTGGCGCTACGGATTTTGGTTACCGCATAGCCGCCCAATTTGGCTTGCCCCTGGTAGCCACCCGGCCGGCACTGGTCCCCCTCACGTTTGACAGCCTGGCCTGGGAGCCCTTTGCCGCCCTGTCTGGCCTGTCGCTTCCGGTCGAGGTGGAGACCGGAGCCAAGAAGACACGCCAGCTTTTTTCAGAGGACTTGCTGCTCACCCATCGCGGTTTGTCAGGCCCCGCAGTGCTTCAGATCTCCAGCTATTGGCAACCGAGCACCCCCATACGCCTGAACCTCGCGCCGGGTTGCGACTTGCTTGCCAGGCTGCAACAAGCCAAACAGGTGTCCCGCAAGCTCATCCTCAACGAGCTAGCAAGCCTGGTTCCGTCGCGACTGGCCGAGGCTTGGGTGGCCCGTGATTCAGCTTGGCAGCGACCTGTGGCAGAGGCCAGCGACAAAGCCCTTGCCTTGCTGGCAGAGCGCTTGAGCCGATGGGAGCTCACGCCCACGGGCACCGAAGGCTACAAAAAAGCAGAAGTCACTGCCGGGGGCGTGGACACGCGCTGCCTGTCCAGCCAAACCATGGAGTCGCGACAGCCAGGCTTGTATTTCATCGGAGAGGTCATGGATGTCACGGGTTGGTTGGGAGGCTACAACTTTCAATGGGCCTGGTCGAGTGCGTTTGCGTGCGCTCAAGGACTGGCAGCCAAACTTGGTACGACCGCCGCCGCGTCACAGTAGCGGCGGGCCTGAGCAGGCATTTTGAGTGGCTATAATCCCTGGCTTTGCTGGCAATCCCCCGTCGGCCAATACTAGTTATAGACGGGGAACTTCGCTGCAAGCGGCCTCGGGGGCCCGATCTTCCCCTCTGGACAAGCTACAGCACATTTTGGATTTATTGATTTAATGACCACGATCCGTGTTAAAGAAAACGAGCCCTTTGATGTTGCCCTGCGTCGCTTCAAGCGCACCATCGAGAAACTGGGCCTGCTGACTGACCTGCGCGCCCGCGAGTTTTACGAAAAGCCCACCGCCGAGCGCAAGCGCAAGAAGGCAGCTGCCGTGAAGCGCAACTACAAGCGCATTCGCTCGATGCAGTTGCCCAAGAAGATGTACTGATCTTCTGATCCAGACCTCGGTCTGCATCAAAGAAGCCCGCCGGGGACGCTCAGGCGGGCTTTTTTACGCCTACACCACCACCCAACAGGATGAACACCATGACACTCAAAGACCAGATCACCGAAGACATGAAAACCGCGATGCGCGCCAAAGACAGCGAGCGCCTGGGCACCATACGTCTTTTGCTGGCTGCCCTCAAGCAAAAAGAAGTCGATGAGCGCGTGGTGCTGGACGACGCAGCCGTCGTCGCCATCGTGGACAAACTGATCAAGCAGCGCAAGGACTCCCTGCAAGCCTTCCAGACCGCGGGCCGCACCGATCTGGCCGACAAGGAAGCCGCCGAACTGAAAGTGCTGGAGGCCTACCTGCCTGTACGCATGAGCGCGGAAGAAGTCCTCACCGAAGTCCGTGCCATCGTGGCCGAGATCGGCGCCAAAGGCCCTGGCGATATGGGCAAGGTGATGGGCGTGGTCAAAACCCGCCTGGCAGGCAAGGCCGAGATGAGCCAGGTGTCGGCGGCCGTCAAGACGGCCCTGGCCGGCTGAACTCAGGCCCAGACGATCAGGGCGCTGCCGGCCACGGCCATGGCCGCGCCCCACCAGGCACCCGCAGCAGGCCGGCGCCGGTAAACACCCCACAACAAGGGTAGCAACAGCACCGGCGTCACCGATGAAAAAATGCCCACCAGATTGGCTTGCCCGGTCTTGAGCGCTTGCAAAATCAGGGTCATGCCCATCGCCATGGCCACCAAGGCACTGGCTAGCGTATTGAAAGCCACCCGCCAGGTCATGGCTTGCTGCAAACGCGAAAGACCCAGACCAGACCACAGCAAGAGCAGATGCGCAGCATAGCTGGCCGTGGTCCTGACCGCCGAGGCCGCCACGGCATCAATGCCTGTGTCCATGAGGGGTTTGATCATCAAGGTCGCCACAGACTGCCCCAAAGCAGCCACCAAGCCCAGGGCCAGGCCGGAGCGCAATGCGCCACGGGTTTGCTCCCAGGTATGTGATTCGTCATCTCGACGCCCCCAGGCAATGGCCACCATGACCCCGCAGACCAGCAGCGCGCTGCCGAGCAAGCTCCAGCCCCACAAGGTCTCCCCCAAAAAGATCCAGGCCAGCCCGACCGAAAACACAGCATGTGTGGCAAAAAGCACGCCTGAGCGGCGCGGCCCCAGACGGTTCATGCAGGCAAACAAGGCCGTGTCACCGACAAAAATACCCACCAGCCCCGAAAGCGCCAACCACAGCACGCTGCCCACGTCGAGCGTCCGCCACTGCCCGCTCAACAGGGCCAGGGCCCAAAGCATCACCAAGGCAAACAAAAGTCGCCACCGGGTAAAGGCAAACGCCCCCATGTGGCTAGAGGCCGCCGCAGAAAACAGAGTACCCACGGCCCAGCAGGCAGCCGCCAAAAGTGCCAGTACTTCAGCGCGCATCAGGCTGCAGACCAGCAAAAGCAGGCATTAACTGCCCGCCACCTTCATCTTGTTGATGAGAATCGACCCGACGGTCTTGGCACCGTAGTTGTAGGTGTCGGCACCCACGGCCTCGATGCCTTTGAGCATCGCTTTCATATTGCCGGCAATGGTAATTTCGTGCACCGGGTAGGCAATTTGGCCGTTTTCTACCCAGAAACCGCTGGCGCCACGCGAATAGTCACCGGTGACATAGTTCACGCCGCTGCCCATCAGTTCGGTGACAAACAGGCCCGTGCCCAGCTTGCGCAACATGGCATCGAGGTCATCGCCCGGTCGGGTACGACGAGAGCTCAGTACCAAATTATGCGAACCACCGGCGTTGCCCGTGGTTTTCATGCCCAGCTTGCGGGCCGAATAGCTGCTTAAAAAGTAGCCCTGCACGCGTCCGGCTTCCACCACCTGGCGGGCCCGCACGCGCACACCCTCTTCGTCAAAGGGTGAGCTTCCCTTGCCACCACGTACAAAAGGATCTTCCAGAATGTCGAGGTGTTTGGGCAGTACCTGCTTGCCCAAAGAGTCAAGCAAAAACGAGCTCTTGCGATACAGCGCGCCACCACTGATGGCCTGTACAAAAGCGCCCAACAAACCTGCGGCCAAGGGGGACTCAAAAAGCACCGGGCACTCGGTAGTGGCAATCTTGCGCGAGCCCAGACGGCTCAGGGCCCGTTGTGCGGCGTAGACCCCAATGGCCTCAGGCGACGCCAGATCGGCGGCATTGCGCATGGAGCTGTACCAGGCGTCACGCTGCATGTCCTGCTTTTTGCCTGGCAAAGAGGCGATAGGCGACACCGACATCGAATGACGCGAACTCGCGTAGCCACCCCTGAAACCGTGCGTGTGGGCACTGAAAAAATGCGATTGTTGGGCAGAGACACCTGCACCTTCGCTGTTGGTAATGCGCTTGCTGGTGGCCAGTGCCGCAGCCTCGCAGGCCAAGGCCAGCTGGGCAGCGCCTTCGCTGTCGATGGCCCAGGGGTAAAACAGGTCCAAGTCGGTGCGCTGCTCAGCGAGCGGCGCTACCTCGTCGGGGTCTGGCAAACCGGCCATGGGGTCTTCGGCCGTGAAGCGGGCAATGTCAAAGGCCGCCTGCACCGTTTGCTGTATGGCGGCCTTAGAGAAATCTGAGGTACTGGCGTTGCCACGGCGCTGCCCCACATACACCGTCACGCCCAAGGACTTGTCGCGGTTGCGCTCCACGGTCTCCAGTTCGCCTTTGCGCACCGACACACTCAGACCACAGCCTTCAGAGGCTTCGGCCCCGGCGTTGGTCGCGCCCAGCTTTTTGGCGTGATCCAGGGCGGTGTCCACCAGATCTTCAAAAAAGGCACGGCTGTAACTGAAACCGTTTTCGGGCTGGGGAACGAGGGCTGGGGCACGTGGGTTCTTCATGGCGGGCTATGATACTTGGCTACATGGCGTCGCCTGTTGACGCTCACCCATTTCCCCACCATGTCACGAAAACCAAAAAAAGGCTACTTTGTTCGCGGCCAGTTTGTCGCTGAAGGCAGCGAGCTCGATCTGGAACTCAAGCGCGAGCTCAAAGGCTCGGACGAACCCAGCCGCACCGAGCTCAAGCACGAAAGCACCGAACTGCAAAAACTTGGCGAAGACCTGCTCACCCTGCGCGCGGATTTGCTAGCGCGCCTGAATCTGTCCGACAAGTTCATGGATGCCATCGCTGACGCCAAGCGCATCACTAATTTTGAAGGCCGACGCCGGCAAATGCAGTTCATCGGCAAGCTGATGCGTCAGCTCGATGAGGAAACCCGCCAGGCGGCACGCGATGCACTGCAAGAGCAACGCACGCCCTCTGCCCGCGAAACGCTGGCGCTGCACCAGGCTGAACAGTGGCGCGACAAGCTGATCGCGCATGAAGAGGCCCTCCAGCTGTGGATGAATGAATTTCCGCAAACCGACAGCCAACAACTGCGTGCCCTGATCCGCCAGGTGCGCAAGGATGCGGTGCCTGAGAAACCAGGCATGGCGCCACGTCACGGACGGGCTTACAGAGAACTGTTTCAGCTGATACGTGGTGCTATGGCATCGGCCGACGATGTCCCGGCCCCAGAGGACGATGACGTGTACACGGAGCGCCCATGAACGCCACGAGCCCCATCCTGCCGCCGCCCGAACCGGTGCGCATCGGCATTGTGTCCGTCAGCGACCGAGCCTCTTCTGGCGTGTACGAAGACAAGGGCTTGCCAGCCTTGCAAGACTGGCTGACGCGCGCACTGCACAACCCGGTGAGCTTTGAGGCACGGTTGATTCCCGATGAGCAAGACCGCATCAGCGCCACACTGATTGAACTGGTGGACGCCGGCTGCAGCCTGGTGCTGACCACCGGCGGCACCGGCCCGGCCCTGAGGGATGTCACGCCGGAGGCCACACTGGCCGTAGCTCACAAGGAAATGCCGGGGTTTGGTGAACAAATGCGCCAGATCAGCCTGCAGTTTGTGCCCACGGCCATCTTGTCGCGCCAGGTGGCCGTGATCCGTGACCGCAGCCTCATCATCAATCTGCCTGGCCAGCCCAAGGCGATTGCGGAGACATTGGAAGGTTTGAAGTCTGCCGATGGCAAGCCCGTGGTGAACGGTATCTTTGCGGCTGTGCCTTATTGCATTGACCTGATTGGCGGGCCTTATCTGGAGACCCGTCTTTCGGTATGCGCAGCCTTTCGCCCCAAAACGGCACAACGGCCTGTTCGGCCCGAGTAAATCGGCCTCAGTCCCGTCCGCCAGCCTCAGGGCGAAGGGCCAAGGGCGGCTAGCACCTGCTCTGCGGCCTCAAAGTCCAGGGCTGTCATCGCCCGGTCGAGCCTGGCCATATCCTCCAGGGACAAGGCGCCGCGCAGCACATCGCTTAGACGCTCGTAGTCGTCCAGGGCACCCAGATCTCGGGCTCGTAAGGCCTGCAGCAAGCCGCTGAGGTCTGGCAAGACCTGTTCAGTAGCCGAGACTGGGGCAGCACTGCCTTGGGCAAGCCCTGTCACCTGTTGAAGAACTTGGGCTATGCCGGCCAACACCAGCGACAGTTGAGCCACGAGTGACTGAGCTTGCGCCATGGCCGTGGGGGCATCGCCGGCCGCCGTCAACATGCGCTGCACCCGTTCTGCAGTCTGCGCCAGATCCACCATACCCAGCATAGCGGCGCTGCCGTGCAGGCGGTGCAGGCGCTTCGCGTATGCCTCTACTTGCGTGGATGAGTCGGGCCAGACCCAAGCAACGTCCAGACCCTGAGGTGCCGAATACTCGGCGGCAAACCCCTTCAACAAGCGCATGAACAAAGGTACATCGCCCCCCAGGCGCTCACGCACACCTGCCCCCTGGATACCAGATACGACCGGCCAGGGTAGCGGTTCAAGTGGGGATGCCAAGGGAGCGAGGGACCTGACCTGTGGGTGTGCCTGCGGTCGCACATGACGAAGGATGGTCTGCACCACACGATCCGGATCAATAGGCTTGGCCATGTAGTCGTTCATACCGCACAGCAAGGCATTGGCACGCTCGCTTTGCAGAGCGCCAGCTGTCAAAGCAATGATGGGTATGTCCTGCAGACCTGGCTCCTGGCGAATCAGGCGCGTCGCGGCAAAACCATCCAACTCAGGCATTTGGACGTCCATCAACACCAAATCAAATGCAAGGTCAGCCCGAAGGCATTGCAAGGCCTGTGCACCGTTACCAGCCAGAACGACGTCTGCACCATCTAGTGCCAATACCTGTTGGCCCACTTGCCGATTGATGGCGCTGTCATCCACCAACAAAATGCGCAGGCCTGCCAAGCGCGCCGGTGCGTCCATGTGCACCGGATCTTCCAGGACGTCACAGACGTCGTCATCGGCACGCAACAGCGTCAGAGAAAACCAGAAGACACTCCCATGGTCCGGCTGGCTGCTCTCCAGGCCCGCCTGACCACCCATCAAATCCACCAGCCGGCGAACGATGTACAGGCCCAGACCCGTGCCGCCTGAGCGGCGGGTGCTGGAGGCGTCCAACTGAGAAAACGGTTTGAACAGCAAGGGCTGGAGCGCCTCAGGGATGCCCATGCCCGTGTCACGCACTCGAAAGTTCAGCATCACCTGATCACCCTCGGACGATCCCATCTCCACTTCCAGACTCACCTGCCCTCGCTCGGTGAACTTGATCGCGTTGCCCAGCAAATTGGTGAGTATTTGCCGCAAGCGCACAGCATCCGTGATGACCGCTCGAGGAAGGTCGGGCTGCACAAGCAGCTTCAAGTCCAAGCCCTTGCTACTAGCAGGTGCCTGCATCAGATCCAACATGTTTTGCAACAGGGTCTGCAAGCAAACCGGCTGCGGGTCCAGCGTCATTTCACCGGCTTCAATACGAGACAAATCCAGCACGTCATTGATGACCGCCAGCAGCCCTTGTCCCGCCAGCGTCATCTTGCGCACGAAGTCACGTTGCCGCTCTTTCAGATCGGTGCGCTCCAGCAGATAGGTCAAACTGATCAGCGCGTTGAGCGGCGTACGGATCTCATGGCTCATGTTGGCCAGAAAGAGGCTCTTGGCCTCATTGGCCGCTTCAGCCTGCAGGGTGCGTGCGGCGAGTTGATTGGCCTGTTGCAGCTCCTGCTCCAGACGCTTGCGCTCCGTCAGGTCCGAAGAGATACCGATAAATCCGTCGAGTTCGCCTTTTTCATTGCGTACCTCACCCACTGTGAGGAGCACAGCAATGCGTGTGCCATCGCGCCGGACGTACTGCCACTCATTGTTATCTCCTACCACCGAGCGCACATCAGGCCGAAAGATTTCGCCCGGCGCCAGCGGTCGCCCTAGACGTTGCGAAAGCGCTTTGACACGGCTGCGCACCTCATGCGCGTCATGGAACTGCGCCATCACCGCACTGCCAATCACCTCGCTGGCTCGGTAGCCCAGCAGCTTTTCAGCCGCCGGATTAAAGAGCCTGACAACGCCAGCCGCATCGGTCACGATCACGGCGCTGAGCGCGTTGTTGATCAAGAACTGCTCACGCGCCGACGCCATCTCAAGCTGCTCACCGCGCTCTAGCAACTGGTTCGCAAGCGTCTGGTTCAGTTGCTGAATCTGAGCTTCGGCGGCCTTGCGTTCGGTGATGTCGCTCAGGAGCTTGGCAATGCCGACCACATGGCCATCTGCGTCACGTATTGGGGACACAGACACAGTGGCATACAGCACAGTGCCATCCTTGCGTTTACGCACCGTGTCGAAACCAGTGAGGGACTCACCTGCAGCTACCTTTGCAAGAATCTTTTTTTCCTCGTCTTGCAGGTCGTCGGGAATGATGAGCTCCTGCAGAGGGCGACCCATTGCCTCTTCAGCGGTGTACCCAAAAATCTGTTCCGCCGCAGCGTTCCAGTCGGTCACAACCCCTTCGAGTGTTTTGCCGATCACCGCATCGCTGGAGCTGGCCACGATCGCCGCCATCCGAGCCTGCTGAACCTGAATTAACCTGCGCTGGCGAGTTCCCTGTCGCCGCAAGACCGACAACAGCATCAGGGCCGAGACACCGCCGCCCAGCATCAAAAACAATGCAAGGGGGTTACGCTGATTCAGCTGCCGGACAAAAGCAGGCTGAGCCCGTAGCTCCAGGGCCCATTGGCGGCCGTATATCGGCAAGATCAGGTGGCGGCTGAGCCCGGTCACGTGCGGGCCAGTCTTTACCAGTGTGCTGTGTAATGCGTCTTCCCCACGGCCAGACGCGGTGTCGGTCAGGGTCAGGGCAATGGGCCCGTCAGGCTGGCCCAGGCCTTTTAAAACCTCGTCCAGCTCGAGGGGCGCATAAGCCCAACCCAAAATTGCCCTACGCCGTTCGTCCATCGTGCCGACCGGCAGGCTGGGCTGATAAATCGGCAGCATCAACAAGACGGACTGAAGTACACGGCCCTCCGACTGAACCAAGGTGATGGGGCCAGTCAAAACCGGACCGCCAATGTCACGTGACAACTCCGCAGCCTGCCGACGCTGTGGCTCTGATGCGACATCTAGCCCGACGGCAGGTAAATTGAACGCTTGCGGCTCAATGTACTGAATCACGTAGCGGTCGCCACCGTGCGGCTCAATCTGCCGAATCTTGAAATTCGGGAATCCATCGCGTCGGGCTGCGGCTACAAAGGTGGCCTCCTGCTCGACGGGAACCCGCCGTATGAAGCCAAATCCTCGCGCGCCGGGAAACTCAAGTTCAATATCACGAGAGACGCTGTACTGGTGAAAGCGCTCTCGGGTCACGCTGTCGCCACCTGCGCCGATGACCAAACCTCTGGCCCCCCGCAAGCCATAGGCGTAGCGGCCCATGCGGGTCTTGATTTCGTCGACGAGTTGCCCCGTAGCAGCCTCAAAGCGGACCTCCTGCTCGGCCAGGTTGTCCCGGTGCTGCCACACGGCCATCAGCAGTGCAAAGGCCAGCCCCGACAGCCAGGCCAAAGACCACAGCAACAAGGGGCGGCCTGGGCTTTGCATGGCGGCTGTATCAGGCCAGGCTGGCGCGTGCCCGGCCTGTGTCCTTGGCAACGTACAAGGCCTTGTCAGCGGCTAGTAGCAGGCCTTCAGGTGTCGCACATTGAGGATGCTCGGTGGTTGCCACACCGACACTCACCGTCACATAGGACGCCACGTCGGAGGCAGCATGCGCCAACTTGATGTGGGCCATACCATCCAACAGTGTTTGAGCCAGATGCACAGCGCCGGACGTGCCAGTGTTTGGCAACATGAGTACGAACTCCTCGCCACCATAGCGCGCCACCATGTCCCCCGGACGCTCACAAAGCTGCTGAAGCTGTTTGGCCACAGCCTGCAAACACGTGTCCCCAGCCTGATGTCCATAGTGATCGTTGTAGCGTTTGAAGTAATCCACATCCACCATCAACAGGGCCAGGGGTTGACGGCTGCGCCTGGACGTGCGCCATGCCTGTGCGTAGGCCTGATCAAAGGCCCGCCGGTTGGCGACACCTGTCAAGCCATCCTGGGTGGCCATCTGGCGCAACTCATGGGCTAGCTGGCGAACCTTGAGTTGCGTCTGGACACGAGCCATCAGGGGCGCGCTACGGATGGGCTTGGTGATGAAATCCGCCGCACCCTGCTGCAGCATGGCCACCTCGAGGGCTTCTTCGTCGTGGCTGGTGACAAAGATGATGGCAATTTCCTTCAACAAAGGATCACGCCGCAGGGTTTGCATGACGTCAAAGCCGCTCATATCGCCCAGCTCCGCATCCAGCAACACGAGGTCTGGCACCCACTGCGCGGCCAATGTCAGCGCCTCCGCCCCCGAGCTCGCAAAGCGTATGCTGGCGAGGGGTTTGAGCAGGCGCCCCATGATCTGTATGACCGTGGGATCGTCATCAACCAACAACAGCTTGGGCAGCGTACGCATTGTCACCTTCACTTAAAGTCTTGGCTGTCGGTGGCACCTAAAAGAACGGGTCAGGCGTCCATCAGTTGATCCAGCTTCTGGGCCTGGGGCTGGGCGCGCAAGTGCGCTTCCTGAGGCACACAAGACCCTTCTGGCCGACTCGCTGACAACTGCTCGATGGCGCGCCACAAAAGGGCAATTTGCTCATCCTGATCTTTGCAGGAGTCAATCAGGCCGCGCAAGGTCTGGCTCACAGGGTCATCTTCCTGCGTGATGCCGTAGGCAGAAAACTGACGTGCCGGGGTGGCATCCGCACTGGCGCCTTCGCGTGAGGCAATGATGCGCGCCGGGATGCCCACCGCCGTGGCACCTGCCGGCACTGGCTTGATGACCACCGCGTTGCTACCGATCTTGGCACCATCGCCCACCACAAAACCGCCCAGCACCTTGGCGCCGGCGCTCACCACCACGTCCTTGCCCAGTGTGGGGTGACGTTTGACACCCTTGTACAAGGACGTGCCGCCCAGGGTCACGCCCTGGTAGATGGTGCAACCATCGCCGATTTCGGCGGTTTCACCCACAACGACGCCCATGGCATGGTCAAAAAAGACACGCTCACCAATGACGGCCCCTGGGTGGATTTCGATACCCGTCAGCGCGCGGGACACATGCGACACAAAGCGCCCAAGCCACTTGAAGCCATGGGTCCAGAACCAGTGGGCCGGCCGGTGCAACACCACGGCATGCAGGCCGGGGTAGCAAGTCAGCACTTCCCAGGTGGTGCGGGCAGCAGGATCACGGTCGAGGATGCACTGAATATCTGAACGTAAGCGGGCAAACATGGTCACAGTCTAGTCGCTCAAAGAGACCTTGTTCGCCGGCTGCTTTGCCATCATCTTGGCAATGCCGCGCAAGATGTGGATTTCCTCGCGCGTGACCCCGGCCCGGTTAAACAGTTGGTTCAGGCGGGGCATCAGCTTCTTGGGTGCCGCCGGGTCCAGAAAACCGATGGCGACCAAGGATTGTTCCCAATGCGCCAGCATGCCCGCTAGTTCTTGCGCGTCTGCACGACCCTCAGCGTGACCTTCAGTCACCGGGGCCACAGGGGCAGGCAGCACCGGCGCCGGGGCAAAACCGCCCAGCGCCAAACGCCACTCGTAGGCAATCACCTGCAGGGCAGCCCCCAGGTTGAGTGAGCCAAAGCTCGGGTTGCTAGGAATGCTGAGGCAGGCATGGCAACGGTAGACATCCTCATTGCGCATGCCAAATCGCTCCGAGCCAAACAGAAACGCCACACCACTTTGGACAGCGTGTTCGGGGTTTGCATCCAGAAGGGCGGCGCGATGCGACCGGGCCAACTGCTCAAAATGCGGGCGTGGCGTGACCGTGGGCGGGCCAAAGTCGCGCGGCGTCATGGCAGTGGCACACAAATGCGTCATGCCTTCCAGGGCCTCATCCAGGGTGTCCACCACACGCGCCTTGGCCAGCACGTCCAGCGCGCCACTGGAGCGCTGGATGGTTTCCTCCCGGCGCAGCACATTGGCCCAGCGCGGTGCCACCAGCACCAGGTCGTCAAAACCCATCACCTTCATGGCGCGTGCTGCGGCCCCCACGTTGCCGGCGTGGCTTGTCTGGATGAGGATGAAACGCGTCGGAAGGGACAGTGGTAGAACGGCCGTCATGGTGTGCGGTCTGGTCGCAGTTAAAATGAAACATTGTCGCCGTCTGTATCGCCGGACCCAGCACCGCTCTTCATTCAACCGCAGCCTGTTTTTGGGCCGCGGGGTTACCTCACAATTTATGTCGCCATCCAACCTGCACCCCATGATCAATGTGGCCGTCAAGGCCGCGCGCGCCGCCGGCGCCATCATCAACCGGGCCGCGCTCGACGTCGAGTCTGTGCGCATCTCGCAAAAGCAGGTGAACGATTTTGTGACAGAGGTAGACCAGGCCGCCGAACAGGCCATCATCGAAACCCTGCTGGGCGCCTACCCCGGCCACGGTATCCTTGCCGAAGAATCCGGCCAGGCCCATGGCGCCAAAGACTCCGAATACATCTGGATCATCGATCCGCTGGACGGCACGACCAACTTCATCCATGGCTTTCCGGTGTACTGCGTGAGCATCGGCCTGCAGGTGCGCGGCAAGATGGAACAAGCCGTCATTTACGACCCCACCCGCAACGACCTGTTTACCGCCACCAAGGGCCGTGGCGCCTACATGAACGACAGGCGCATCCGCGTGTCCAAGCGCACCCGCCTGCAAGAGTGCATCGTGTCCACAGGATTCCCCTTCCGTCCCGGCGACAACTTCCCCACCTACATGTCCATGATGAGCGACGTCATGCAGCGCTGCGCCGGCCTGCGTCGTCCGGGCGCTGCAGCGCTGGATTTAGCTTATGTGGCAGCCGGATTTACTGACGGCTTTTTTGAAACGGGCCTGCAACCCTGGGACATGGCGGCGGGCTCGCTGCTGGTCACCGAAGCCGGCGGTCTGGTGGGCAATTTCACGGGCGAAGCCGACTTCCTGCACCAAAAAGAATGCCTGGCAGGCAACCCCCGAATCTACGGGCAGCTGGTGTCCATGCTGGGCAAGTACAGCAAGTTTGCCAGCGCAGGCGACAAGG
Source organism: Pseudomonadota bacterium (assembly GCA_046046915.1). Classification (GTDB taxonomy): domain Bacteria; phylum Pseudomonadota; class Gammaproteobacteria; order Burkholderiales; family Burkholderiaceae_C; genus JBEEJZ01. The sequence continues at coordinate 2,957 of JBJOIT010000046.1, read as the reverse complement.
CCGCGCTACGTCAGGCGGCCGAGACCGCCGCAGCTGAAGGCGACGGCAACACCGCTGCTGCAGACTCTGGCGAACAACCCGAAGCAGATACCGACGCACCCTTTTGACACGACTTCAATGCATGCCTAGCAGGCTGAGGTAGGCTGACCGGGTTTCAGGCGAGACCGACGCCAAGACTTTGGCGTAGGGAGTTTTATGGCGCACCAGCAATCGGGCCGAGGCCGTTGTCTTGGTCTTGCAGAACCAGTGGCAGGTGTGCTGCATCAAGAACAGTTCGGCCGACATCACAAAGGCCTTGTCTCTGGCAGATTGCCCTTGTGTATTTTGCGCGGCACGACACAGGCCCTGGGCGTGGATGCGCATGGCAGAGCGCAGGTCAAATGACGCCGCAGGCAGAACACGGTCCATAAAGGGCATCGGCCCCTTGTTGACACGGGTTTCAGCGGCTTCTAGCTTGGCGATATCGGTGGCAAAACGGTTGAATTGATCACACAGGTCTTGCTCGGCAGTCGCAAGGTAATTCCATACCTGCTCCCTACGCGCCAGGTCAGACTCCCCCAGCGCGCGCAAATAGCCCTGCGTCAGGGTTTCCATGAGCTTTTCAATCTGGTATTGCCCCAGTTGCGCTCCTAACAAGGCGATGCGTAGACGCTGATCTTTCGCACGAAGCAAGTGCAATCCGATCGCCGCAAACATGACGAAATACAAAAAATCCATGGGGGCCCAGACGACAGTTTGATGACAGACAAGGCGGAAGTGTAGTGGGCGAGCTTTTTTGGAGTGCTGCCACTAAAGCCAAGTATGGAGAGCCCATTTAGCGAATCTGGCGAGCAAAAAGTGGTCTAATTGCTGCACTGCAACATCTTTTCACTACCTCTAGAAGGGAAACACCATGAACTACTCTGCTGACCAACTCATCGCCAACCAAAAAGCCAACGTCGAAGTGATGACTGGCCTGTCGCAAAAGGCTTTCGCCGGCTTCGAAAAGCTGGTTGAACTGAACATGGCTGCCACCAAGGCTGTCGTGAACGAGTCTTTCGCCAACATGCAGTCCCTGGCTGGCGTCAAGGACGTGCAGGAACTCGTTTCTCTGCAATCCGCCCTGGCCAAGCCCCTGGCTGCCAAGTCTGCTTCTTACGCCCGGCACGTTTACGACATCGTTTCCGGTACCGCCGCTGAGTTCAACAGCGCCTTCGAAGCCAAGGCTGCTGAAGGCAAGAAGACCGTTGCCTCCATGGTTGAACAAACCCTGAAGAACGCTCCCGCCGGTTCTGAAGCCGCTGTGAACGTGATCAAGACGGCCATGGAAGCCAGCAACAACGCTGTTGAGTCTGCTCAAAAGGCTGCCAAGCAAGCCGCCCAGTTGGTGGAAACCAACCTGAAGGCAGCTGCCGAAGCCATCTGATCCCCTTCAGATCCCCATCTGTTCCGCCCCGGCGGTCCAGTCATAGCGCCTTCGGGCGCTATTTTTTTTGGCCCCGGCACCCCACTCCTGCACCCCACTCCTGAAACAGGCCGTTAGCAGACGTTCTTGGGGTTCCAACGCCCCAGAACTCCAAGCCCCGAGAAGCAAGCCAAGTTCAACGAAAATACCAAGAAAGGCAGCGCACGGCCGCGTCTGGCCATCCACGCAGAAAGAAGAATCTTGAGTGACAAAAGTTCAGGTGTGAGCCCGCAGCACACCCCGATGTTCGTCCAGTACCTGGCCCTCAAGGCTGACTTTCCGGACACGCTGCTCTTCTACAGGATGGGCGATTTTTACGAGCTGTTCTTTGAAGACGCGGAGAAAGCCGCTCGTCTGCTGGACATCACCCTGACCCGGCGCGGTCAGTCTGCCGGCGAGCCCATCATGATGGCCGGCGTGCCTTTTCACGCGGTCGAAGGCTACCTGGCCAAGCTGATCCGCCTTGGCGAGTCAGTGGCCATCTGCGAACAAGTCGGCGAGGTGGGTGGCAAGGGGCCGGTGGAGCGCAAAGTGGTGCGGGTGGTCACGCCAGGCACCTTGACCGAATCCGAACTGCTGGCCGACAAATCCGAGGCCCTGCTGTTGGCCGTGCACCAGGGCCCGCGCTTGCGTTGCGGACTGGCTTGGCTGAGCGTGACACAGGGCTTGGTGCACATGGCCGAGTGCCTGCAAGACGAGCTGGCCGACTGGATCGCCCGCATCGCGCCGCGTGAGTTGATTTACAGCGCGGCTGCCACCGATGCCTTCGAGGCTCGGCTCAAGGCCCTGCGCCAGTCCCCCGCCCTGACTGGCACTGTGGCGCTCACCCTGCGCCCCGATTGGCAGTTTGATGCATCGCTGGGTCAGCGCCATCTGCTCGACCGGCTGCAGGCGGCCAGCCTGGCTGCCTGGAAAGCCGATGAACTGCCTCAGGCCCATGCCGCCGCCGCCGCCCTGCTGGCTTATGCCGATCACACCCAGGGCCGCGCCCTCACCCACTTGCAAGGCATACGGGTGCAGCGCAGCGACGAGCTGATCGACCTTCCCGCCAGCACCCGGCGCAACTTGGAGCTGGTGCAAACCCTGCGCGGTGAAGACGCCCCCACGCTGTTTTCGGTGCTCGACACCTGCCTGACCGGTATGGGCAGCCGCCTGCTCAAAAACTGGCTGCTCGCACCACCGCGCGAACGTGTCGTGCCACAAGGCCGCATCGATGCGATTGCCGCCTTGCGTTCAGGGCCCTGGCAGGGTTTGCGTGATCAGCTCAAGGGCAGCAGCGATGTCGAACGCATCACCGCCCGCGTTGCGCTGCGCCAGGTGCGCCCGCGCGAGCTGGTCGCCTTGAAATGGACGCTTCGCAAAGCTGCCGCGCTGGCGCCGGTGCTCGCGGGGGCGCAAGGCGAGCTGGCCAAGCTTGCTGCTGACCTGACCCCGCCGCCAGACTGCGCCGAGCTGCTGCAGCGCGCGGTGATGGAAGAACCCGCCGTGCTGGTGCGCGATGGCGGTGTCATCG
>JBJOIT010000045.1:0-22411 GCA_046046915.1 Pseudomonadota bacterium | reverse complement strand
CAACATGACCGTGCAGCTTTTGGGCCACAGCACGGTGGCCTACAGCGCCGTCAAGGCCATTCTTTAATTTCAACCGGCACACTGCCGCAACCAGGAAATCATCATGTCTTTTCAAACAGGCCTTTCCGGATTGAACGCCTCCAGCCGCAGTCTGGATGTCATCGGCAACAACATCGCCAATGCCAACACGGTGGGGGCGAAGTCATCGAGGGCGGAATTTGCCAGCATCGTGGCGTCCTCGATGGGCGCGGGCGGCGGTGGGGGCGCAGGCATCGGCGTGGCGGTGGAGTCCATTTCACAACTCTTTACCCAGGGTAGCGTCAGCATTACCGGCAATGACCTGGACCTGGCCATTAACGGCGGCGGTTTCTTCAGGTTGCAGTTGCCCGACGGAACCCCTGCTTTCTCGCGTGCTGGCCAGTTCAAACTCGACAGCACAGGCAACATTGTCACCAACGCTGGCGCAAAGGTGATGGGCTATGAGACCACTGTCGACGGCGTGGCCTCAAGCACCACCCTGAAACCCCTGACCTTGCCCACGACCGCACCCATTGCAGCCAACCCCACCAGCTTGATCACGGCCGAATTCAACCTGGATGCGCGCAGTGATGTTTACAACGCAACCACCAATGTGCCGGCACGAGGGACGTATGGCACTGCGATTACTGTGTTTGATTCACAGGGAAACGAGGTGCCATTCAGTGTGGCATTTACACGTGCCGGTTCTAGCGCGGCAAGCGGAACAGTGCCGGCACTGGACAATTGGGACGTTGTTGACCCCATTAGTGGCACCCCTATTCTTGATACAAACGCTACCCCTCCCCAGGCCATCCAACTCAAATTTACCTCTACTGGGTCCCTGTACTCGCCTACTACGCCGCCAAAGATCACGATCGCGACAACTAATTCATCCACGACACCTGACATCACAGCGTCGCTCGACTTCAGCAAAGCAACCCAATTCGGCGCCGCGTTCAGCGTCACAGACCTGACCCAGGATGGCTACCCACCCGGCTCATTCACCGGCCTAAAAATTTCGGATGGCGGCGTCATTACCGCCAGTTACTCCAACGGGCAATCTCGCGCGGAAGGCATGATCGGTCTGGCGGCTTTCCGCAACCCGCAGGGCCTGGCACCCATCGGCGGCAACAACTGGGCTCAGACCCTGGCGTCGGGCGCACCAGTTGATGGCCAGCCTGGGAATGGTCAGTTCGGCACCACCCGTGCAGGTGCCCTGGAAGACTCCAACGTCGACCTCACCGCCGAGCTGGTCAACATGATGACCGCGCAGCGGGCCTACCAGGCCAATGCGCAAACCATCAAGACGCAGGACCAGGTGATGTCTACGTTGGTCAATCTGCGCTAAGGCGCGCTGGCAACGGATAGACCCAGGAGCCCGCCATGGACAAACTTATCTACACCGCGATGTCAGGGGCCAGTGCCTCGGCCAACCGGCAGGCGGTGCTCGCCAACAACCTGGCCAACGCGTCCACCAACGGTTTTCGGGCCGAGCTGGCCACCTACCGGGCGGTGCCCGTGCGCGGCGACGGCATCAGCAGCCGGGTGTTGGCCCTGGAGGCCACCGCAGGACATCTCGACACCCCCGGCCCGGCACAGCGCACCGGCCGCAGTCTGGACGCCATACCCACAGGCAACAGCTGGTTCGCGGTGCAGGGTCTGGATGGTGTGGAGGCCTACACCCGCAATGGTTCGTTTGAGGTCTCGCCCGACGGCACGCTGCAAACCAGCAATGGCCGAACCGTGCTGTCCGATGGCGGCGCCCCCATCACGGTGCCGCCAGGTGCCGAAGTCTCTATGGGTTTTGATGGCACCTTGTCTGCCAAAGTGGGTAACCAACCCGGGAATCCGGTAGGCAGACTGAAGATGGTGACCCCAACGGCAGAAGACCCCCTGCGGCGCGGAGACGACGGCCTGTTTCGGGCACGCTCTGGTGACCCCTTGCCCAGTGACGGCAACGCCCGCCTGGCCACGGGCATTCTGGAAGGCAGCAACGTGAACCCGATCGAAGCCATGGTGGGCATGATCCAGACAGCTCGCCAGTTTGAAACCCAGATGCGCCTGTTGCAAACTGCCGAATCCAACGACCGCTCTGCCGGCCAGCTGCTCAGCCTGCAAGGCTAAGCCCCCTCTTTAAGGAGTACCCCTCATGATCAACTCGCTTTGGATCTCCAAGACCGGCATGGAAGCCCAGCAAACGCAGCTGGACGTCATCTCGAACAACCTGGCCAACGTGTCCACCACGGGCTTCAAGCGCGGCAATGCCGTGTTCGAGGACCTGATGTACCAAAACCTGCGCCAAGTCGGCGCCAGCACCTCGGAGCAATCGCAGCTTCCCACCGGCTTGCACCTGGGTTTGGGCGTGCGCACCGTGGCCACCAGCCGCTCGTTTTCACAGGGTAGTCTGCAGCAGTCCGGCAACAACCTGGACGTCGCTATCCAGGGCAACGGCTTCTTCCAGGTGACCACCCCGGACGGCACCGCTTACACCCGGGATGGCGCCTTCCAGATTGACAACCAGGGCCGCCTGGTGACGTCTTCGGGCTTTCCCGTGGTGGGTGTAGGCGCCCTGCCCGCCAACGCCAAGGGGCTGACCATCGCGGCCGACGGCTCGGTGTCGGCATCGGTCACCGATGGCTCTGGCGCCACCACCATGCAGGCAGCCGGCCGAATCAGCCTGGCCAGCTTCATCAACCCGGCAGGCCTGGAGCCCAAGGGGCAAAACCTGTACGCCGAAAGCGTGGCATCCGGTCAGGCCAACGAGGGCAACCCGGGCGCCAACGGACTAGGCACCCTGCAACAGGGTTTTCTGGAAACGTCCAATGTGAATGTGGTGCAGGAACTCATCACCATGATCCAGACCCAGCGCGCCTACGAGATGAACTCCAAGGCGATTCAGACCTCGGATCAGATGCTGCAAAAACTCGGACAGCTCTAAGCCATGACCCACTTCAACACCACTTTCGCCACACATCGCCTGTTGGCCGCCTTGGGCGCCGCCACCTTGTGCACCGCCTGCGCCAGCCTGCCGCAGCCCGTGAAGGTCGACTTTCCAGAGCCCGGCACGACCCGGCCAGCGGTACAGACTGCCAGCCCCGCACCCGCGCGTAACGGCAGCCTGTTTCAGGCCGTCAGCTACCGCCCCGGCTTTGAAGACCGGCGCGCGCGGCTGGTGGGCGACATCGTCACCATCCAGATCGTCGAAAACGTGACCGCGAGCCAGAAGTCCTCGTCCACCGCCAACCGCACAGGCGAAATTTCAGCTGGCATCACGGGCTTCCCGGTGTTTGGCGCCGGCGATCTGGCCAAGCTAAGCGTGGGCACCAACTCCAGCAACGACTTCTCAGGCAAGGGCGGCACCGAAAGCGCAAACACATTTCAGGGTGTGATCACGGCCACAGTGATCGACGTGTTACCCAATGGCCACCTGGTGGTGGCGGGGGACAAACAGATCGGCGTGAACCAGAACGTGGACGTGCTTCGCTTTTCGGGCACCATCGACCCACGCGTGGTGCAGCCCGGCAGCATCGTGAATTCGACCCAGGTGGCCAATGCCCGCATCGAGTCGCGCGGCAGGGGTGGTCAGGCCGAAGCCCAAACAGTAGGCTGGTTTTCCCGGTTCTTTTTCAGCCTTTTGCCGTTCTAAAGTTTCTGACAATGGATCCGAGGGCCACTGTCAACCGATGTGGCCAAACCGAGAGTCCTTGTCATGAAACTGCCTCCCACACTGCTGTCTTTGCGCCACTTGGCCAGCCTGCTGGGGCTGTGCCTGTTGACTGCCGCGCTGACCCCGCTGGCGGCCCATGCGGGGCGTATCAAGGAAGTGGCCAGCGTGCAGGGCGTGCGAACCAACCAGCTCACCGGCTTTGGCTTGGTGGTGGGGCTCGATGGCACCGGCGACCAAACCACCCAGATGCCCTACACCGCCCAGGGCATGAACAATTACCTGCAGCAGCTGGGCATCAGCCTGCCGGCAGGTCAGGCGTCTCAGCTCCAGTTCAAAAACGTGGCGGCCGTGCTCGTCACCGCCCAGTTACCGGCCTTTGCCCGCCCCGGGCAGTCGGTGGATGTGAACGTGTCGTCCCTGGGCAATGCCAAGTCGCTGCGAGGCGGCATGCTGATCACCACCCCCCTCAAAGGCGTGGACGGTGAAATCTACGCCCTGGCCCAAGGCAATCTGATCGTGGCCGGCGCAGGAGCTGCGGCCGGCGGCAGCAAGGTACAAATCAACCACCTGAGCGCGGGACGTATTCCGGCCGGGGCGCAAGTGGAGCGTGCCATTCCCACACCCCTGCAAGATGGTGACACCATCACATTGGACCTTCAGGCCTCGGATTTTCAGACGGCCCGGCGCGTGGCACAGGCGGTGAATCGGCGCTTTGGTGACACGACCGCCCGCGCGCTTGACGGACGCACCGTTCAGGTCAAGGCCCCCACCGAAGCGGACGCCCGGGTGAGCTTTGTTGCCGAACTGGAAGAGTTGTCGCTAGAGTCGTCGGTGCCCTCGGCCAAGGTCGTGATCAATGCCCGCACCGGCTCCATCGTGCTGAACCAGGCCGTGACCCTAGGCCCATGCGCCATTGCCCACGGCAACCTGTCGGTCACCATCACCAGCACGCCGCAGGTGAGCCAGCCCAATGCTTTTTCACCCAACGGCCAGACGGTGGTCACGGAAAAATCAGACATCCAGATCAAGCAAGAACCCGGCATGCTGATCCAGATACCGCCCTCGCCCCAGCTCTCGGACGTGGTGCGTTCGCTCAATGCGCTGGGCGCAACACCGCAAGACCTGCTGGCTATTCTGCAGGCCATCAAGGCGGCGGGTGCGCTGAACGCGGAGCTGGAGGTGATTTGATGAACATCTCTCAACAGAACTCGACTTCGAACGCGCTGGCGGCAGATGGCCGCTCGCTCAACGCCCTCAAATTGCAGGCAGCGAGCAAAGACCCGGCAGCCATCAAAGAGGCCGCCAAGCAGTTTGAATCACTGTTCATGCGTGAGTTGATCAAAAGCATGCGCGAAGCCACCATGAAATCGGGCCTAACCGACAGTCCCGGCGGCGACCTGGGGGCAGACCTGCTAGACCAGCAGCTCGCCACCAAGATGACCGGCATGCCCGGCGGCTTGTCTGACCTGATCGCCAAGCAGCTTTCCAGCAGCATGGGTGTGTCAGGCCAAGGTGCCGGCGACAAGATCGCCGGTGCAACCCCCATGTCCCCCAGCCGCCGCGCGGCCTCCCTGGCTGCCTACGCGCCCAAAACCAAAGGGCCAGAACAGTTTGTGCAACGACACGGCCATGTGGCCGAACAGGTGGCACAACAAAGTGGCATTCCGGCCAGCTACATGTTGGGCCAGGCCGGGCATGAGACCGGCTGGGGCAAAAGCGAAATTCGCCGCGCCGACGGCAGCCCATCGTTCAACCTGTTTGGCATGAAAGCAGGCAAGGGTTGGACCGGCAAGGTGGCCGAGGTCACGACCACCGAATACGTCAATGGCGTACCCCAAAAGACCACCGCACGCTTTCGGGCCTATGACTCCTACGAAGACTCCTTCAAGGATTACGCCCGCATGATCAACAACAGCCCACGCTACGCCCAGGCGCGCGAGCAAACAGGGTCTGCCTACGCCTTTGCCAGCGGCCTGCAGCGCGCCGGCTACGCAACCGACCCCGACTACGCCACCAAGCTCAGCCGCGCCATTCAGACCACGCAGCGCCTGCAGCAGCCGCAAACCTTGACCTGAGCGCAACACCATGGCCAGTCTCCTCAACGTCGGCACACGCGCCCTGATGGCCAATCAGGTGGCGCTGCAGACTGCCGGCAACAACATTGCCAATGTCAACTCGCCCGGTTATTCGCGTCAAACGGTGGTGCAACAAACCGTGCAGGGCCAATTCACCGGTGGCGGCTACATCGGCAATGGTGTCGAAGTCCAGACCATCCAGCGGGTGTACAGCGAATTCCTGACCCAGCAGGCCACACTGGCCTACGCCACGCAGTCGGCAGACGCCACGCGCGCTGACAAATTGAGTCAGTTGGAGGGTGTCTTTGAAGGCGGCCCCAGCGGATTAGGTGCAGCCGTGAGCGACATGCTCAATTCCTTTGCCGACGTGGCCAGCGCTCCCACCGACCTGACAGCGCGCACCGTAGTCCTGACGCGTCTTGACGAGACGGCTGCGCGTATGCGCGCCACGTCAGAACGCCTGGATGACCTGCAACTCGGCGTATCTCAAGAATTGAGCCAAAAAGTTGACGCCGTCAACAGCCTGGCGCAAAACATCGCCGATGTGAACAGTCAAATCGCGCAGGCCCAAGGTTCCGGCCAGCCGCCGAATGACCTGCTTGACCGGCGCGACCGGTTGGTACGTGAACTTAATCAATTCATTCAGACTTCATCCATCATGGCGGATGACGGCACCATGGGGATTTTCATTGGTGGCAGTCAAGCTTTGGTATTGGGCAGCAGTGCTGCCAAGGTAACTCTGACGCGCGATGAATTCGGTGACCCATTGAGTGCACAGCTCGCTATCGTGCGCAATGGTCAAACCGCCACATTGGTGCAATCTGCGTTGGGCGGTGGTCAGATTTCGGGCCTTTTGAACTTTCAAAACACTGACCTGGTGGAGGGCCGCAACCTGCTGGGCCGACTTACGCTGGCCATCACGTCAGAAATGAACGCCCAGCACCAGCTTGGCCTGGACCTGGATGGCAAAGCAGGCGGCAATCTTTTCAGCCCGGTCGACTTAAGCAACAGTGTGCGGTCGCCCGATGGAAATACTTTGCCGGCTTCGGCCGTAAATCTCTCGATCAGTGACACCAGTCAATTGGTCGCTTCCGATTACGAAATCACATTCGACTCGGCTTACACCACATCATCCACAGGCATCATGACTCGTCGGTCAGATGGCGTCACGACCGCTTTCACTTACACGGCGGACCCGTCGAACATCAACAACGGCAGCTTTTCTTTTTTCAATCCGAGCAGCGGGGCATTTGATCTGGCATCGGTTGACGGGCTGTCGCTCAGCACCGATGCTGGGAGCCCGACCCCCGTTCTGGGTGACCGCCTGCTGATCAAGCCCTTCAGCAGTGCGGCCAGTGAGGTCACTTCTGCTTTCTCGTCACCGCGCGCCCTGGCAGTGGCCAGTCCGATCGCAAGCTCCATGGGCTCCAGCAATACCGGCAGTCTGCAACAAGTCAGTTTGAAACCTTTGTCACAGACTGCAAGCTACGGGATCGTTAAATTCAGCGCGACCCCGTCAAACTCCAGCCAAATACAGTACACGATTACTGACACGTCGGGCAATGAAAGCGCACCGTCGCCCTATACACCAGGGGTGCCGATTGCCACGTTGGACTGGTCATTAACCTTGCAAGGTGCCGCCAAAGCAGGAGACACTGTGACGGTAGGCGCGCTGCCATCCAGCTACCGAAATCTCAACGCTGGCAACGCCTCGGCCATGTTGGACCTCCGCGACCTGGCACTGTTTGACGGTGCTGCCCTGACCGACGGCTACGCCGGCTTGATGTCGCAAATCGGCATACGCGCCCAAAGTGCCAACTACTCAGCCGAGGTCTCCACCTCCATCGCATCCAACCTGGAAAGCCAGCGTGCAGGGGTGTCTGGCGTGAACCTGGACGAGGAGGCCGCCAAGCTCCTACAGTTTCAACAGGCTTATCAGGCCTCCGCCAAGATGATCCAGATTTCGCAAAACATCTTCGACACCCTGATTCAGGGCTTGGGCCGCTGACGTCCACGCATCCTTGCCGCCCTGAGAGGACACCACCATGACCTTCACCACCCGCTTAGGCTCGTCCAACCTGTATGACAGTGGTCTGCGCAACATCACCAGCCGCCAGGCTGACCTGTCGGGACTACAAGAAAACCTTACCTCCGGCAAAAAGGTCGTGCGTGCCAGCGATGACCCGACAGGCATTGCCCAGGCAGAGCGCGCGCTGACCCGCATGAGCCGCATCCAGACCGACCAACGGGCACTGGAATCGCAAAAGAACTCCATCGCCATGGCCGAGAGCACGCTCGGCGACGTAACGTCAGCCCTGCAGAACTTTCGGGAGTTGGTGGTGAGTGCCGGCAACGGCGCCTTTTCCCAAGCCGAGCGGCAAACTGTGGCCCTGCAGTTGACCGGTTTGCGCGACCAGATCGTGGCTCTGGCCAACCGAAACGACACCAATGGCATGCCGCTGTTTGCGGCACTGGGCAGTGCGCTGGCGCCTTTTGTGGGGCCAACAACACCGACCGATTACACCTTTAACGGGCTGCCTGGGCAGTCGGCAAGCAACGAAGTGTCGATTCCCTATGCGCTGGATGGTGACAGTGCGTTCATGCTGACAACGGCGCGGGATGGGGCGTACAACGTGACCACCTCAAACCCGGCTCTGTCCACTAGCGGCGTTTCAGTGACAAACACCGCGGACGTCGCGAACACAAGTTACAGCATCAACTTCATCAGCGTCGCCACCGGTGCAACAACCGGCTCAACAGACGTCACCTACGAAATCACCAACAGCTCGGGGGCACTCGTGGCCTCTGGTAGTACCAGTTACGTCAATGGCCAAAGCTATACAGTGACAGGGATGCCTGGCTTGTCGATGACCTTGTCAGGAACTCCGATCCCTGGCGACACCGTCTCGGTCGACCCTAGCGCCAGCCTCTTCAGCGTTCTGGACGATGCCATCCGGGACATCGGTGGCGCAGCCAACACAGCCAGCGCATCGCAGGCCGTAGGCCAGGCTTTGCACAACATCGACATTGGCATGAACCGCGTCTCGGCCGTGCGCGGCTTGGCCGGTGACCTGCTCAACCGTGCCGACCGCATCAGCGCCAACCAGGAGGTACGATCCATCCAGCTGGAGGCTGACCGCTCGCGCGCCGAAGACCTGGACATGATCAAAGGTATCTCGGACTTCCAGAACCAGCAGACCGGCTACCAAGCGGCCTTGCAGTCTTACGCGCAAATCCAGAAGCTGTCGCTGTTCAACTTCATCGGTTGAAATCCACGCCCTACGGCCTCCTGCTGTAACGCCAACGACAATGCCAGCATGAACTGGCAAGAACTGTCTGCACTATTGGTTTTGGCGACGGCCATGAGCTTCACGCCGGGGCCGAACACCACCTTGTCCACTGCTTTGGCCGCCAATCTGGGGCTGCGCCGGGCCCTGCCGTTTGTCTGTGCCGTGCCCGTGGGCTGGGGCCTGCTGCTCGCGATGTGCGCACTGGGTGTAGGAGCCCTGGTCGCGGCAGTGCCGCTGCTTGGCTGGATCATCAAACTCAGCGGCGTGGCCTATCTGTTGTGGCTGGCAAGCAAGCTGTGGCGCACCCAGCAACTGTCGCAAACAGACCCAGCCCGGCTAACCGTGGGCTTCACCCAGGGTGTAGTCCTGCAGTTCATCAATATCAAGGCCTGGATGCTGGCCCTGGCAATCGTCAGCGGCTGGGTGGCGGGCCATGATTCGACGGCCCTGCGTCTGGCTTGGGTGCTGCCTGTGATGCTAGCTTTTGCGTTTGGCAGCAACCTCACTTATGCGTTGGTGGGCTCGCTATTGCGAGATTGGCTGGCTGGACCCGAGGGCACCGCCAGGCACCTGAAAATCTTCAACCGCCTGATGGCGCTGGTGCTGGTGCTCACTTCCCTCTGGATGCTGCGTTTATGACCTTGTCAAGAACATGACCACACTTCCCCGAGCTCGCCCCTACAAACAGGTCGACGTTTTCACCGATCGGCCATATTGGGGCAATCCACTGGCGGTGGTGCTGGACGGCAGCGATCTGAGCGACATGGAGATGCAGCGCTTCGCTCACTGGATGAACCTGAGCGAAACCGCCTTTGTGCTCCCACCCACCCCAAAAGGGCTGGCTAAGGGTGCGGATTACCGCGTTCGTATTTTTACCCCCGGTGGCGAGCTACCCTTTGCAGGCCACCCCACCCTGGGCAGCTGCCACGCCTGGCTAGAGGCGGGCGGACGCCCCCGACACGCGGACACCATTGTTCAGGAATGCACTGTCGGACTGGTCCCAATTGAGCGCGACGGTCAGCGTTTGTACTTTGCCGCACCTGCGCTAAAACGCACCGAGCCTGAGGCCAAGCTGCTGACCGACGTCACCGAAGCCTTGGGCTTGCAGCCCATAAACATTCTTAGTGCGCAGATGTTAAACAACGGCCCAAGCTGGCTCGGCCTGTTGGTAAATGACGTCGACACGCTGCTGGCACTGGCGCCAGATCACCGAGCGCTGCAGCGTCTGGACACCAAGGTAGGAGTGATTGCGCTGCATGAGGCCCTACCGGCACCACCTCTGATCAACCGCTCCAATCGCGAAGCTCGAGCCTTCTCACAGCGGCGGGACACCACGCCGCCATTGTTCCCTGAGGGTGCGCACGCAACGGTGGAAGTACGCGCATTTGCAGCCGCAGTGGGCGTCGACGAAGACCCGGTGACCGGCAGTCTCAACGCCAGCCTGGCACAGTGGCTGATAGCCGACGGGGTCTTACCTGAGAAATTCGTTGCCACCCAGGGTACATGCCTAGGCCGCGAAGGTCAGGTTTTTGTGCAGCGCAAGAGCGATGGTCAGGTGTGGGTAGGCGGCTATGCTGTGACCTGCATCGACGGGAAGGTCCGGCTCTAGATCCAATTCAACGCCCTTGTACTGGCTACCCTTGAGAGCCATCAAACAAGGCTCATCCCGCCCCACCTAGCATGGCTGTCCGATGGGTCGCTGACATCCGTTGGTGCATCACATCGCAACAACAGCGGGGGAAATTGGAAATGAACAAGGACATCCATAAGACCGGTATCAGGGTCGCTCTTTTCGTGCTGGGGCTGGCTATTTGCAGTGCTGCGGCATTTGCACAGGGCGCCGCACAAACGACCGACTGGGGAAAACGTGAATTTGAGGCCAATTGCGCCAGTTGCCATGGTGTCAACGGTCGGGGAAATGGCCCACTGGGAGAACTGCTCAAGCGCAGTCCACCCGACTTGACACAGCTGGTTCGCCAAAACAAGGGCGTGTTTCCGATGCGCCGGCTCTATGAGGTCATTGAAGGTGGCGGCGTTGCTGCGCACGGCACGCGCGACATGCCCATCTGGGGACGCGAATACCGCATGCAGGATGCACAGTACTACTTGGAGGCGCGCGGCATGTACGACCCGGACGCATTGGTCCGGGCACGCATCCTGTCGCTGCTGGAATACCTTAACCGTCTGCAGACGCACTGAGACCAGTGGCAGGAAAGTTCAGACCCTTGGCGAGGCCACCAGTGTGTCGCCGGGTAGCTGATCGACCTCACTGAGCATGCGGGCCAAGGCACGGCCGGCAGCCTGTATCAGGGCATGGCCTTTGTCTGCCGTTGCTGCGGCTGCGTTACCAACGGCACCGGCGGGGTTGTAGTCTTGCATCTGCCAGCCGAACTTTGCGCTTTTGCCGTTACCGAGAATGTCAAAGTCCCTCGCCCTACCTTGTGACGACGAGGTGAAGTCGCGGGCCAATGTCATATCGACGTTTGCGGCATCCAGCGCCAGCATCATCGAGGTCTCGATGTCGCCCGCGTGAATGCCAAAACGGTGCTCATCGGCACTGAACATGGCATTGAGGTCACGCCCCTGCTCATCAAGCAAGGGCAGATTGAACCAGCTCACGCTGTACACCAGCATGTCCAGACGCGCACGCAGGTCTCGCGCCACCGCGTCCATCAGCCCCACCTGGCCGCCATGGGCGTTGAACAGCACAAGCTTCTTCACACCACTGCGGGCAACCGACTCACCGATCTCAGTCCAAAGGCGAATCACGGTCTCTGCCCCGAGGGTCAAGGTACCGGGAAAACGCTGATGCTCAGGGCTGAAACCCACCGCCTGCGTGGGAAGGAACAGGACCGGCAGGTCGTCGGCTAGATGGGGCAAGGCCGCCGATACCACGCCATCGACCAGCGTGGTGTCGACACTCAGTGGCAGGTGAGGGCCATGCTGCTCGATGGCTGCCACGGGCAGCACGGCGATGGCACGCGCCAGGTCAAGCTGCGCAAAGGCACGCGTGCTCAGCTGAGCCCAAAATCGGTGAGGATGAAACATGGCGTGGGAGGGTTAAGGCAAGAGTGCGATCCTACAGCCCCAGACGCGCTGGGCGTGTCGCTATTATTTAGCGCCATGAAGCTTTGTCCAGCGACCATTACCACCTTGCGCACCATTGGACCGCCCCTTTACTGCCGAAGGCACCATGCGACCACGTCATCTCACCGGTGAGAGCTTTTTTGCCTGGGATGGCGACGTACTGGTGGTCAATATTTTGGGCAAACCCAGCGCCAAGCGCGACGCCATTCATCAGCCCTTGGGCACGCAACTGAAAATCAGCGTGACAGCCAGCCCTGAGGGCGGGCGCGCCACTGACCACATGGTGCGCTTTCTGGCCCCCCTATTTGGGGTGTCGGTTGCCGACATTGAGGTCGTTTTCGGTCAAACCAACGTGAACAAGCAGTTGCGAATTAATCGCCCTCAGCGCTTGCCAGACGTGTTTGGCGCGATGCCCGACACCACTGCGCGCGAAAAACTGTCGGGCACTCACACCACCGCCGGCAACAAGAAACGCCGTTGAAAGCGACAATCTCATGCCGCCTTTGTCATCCCGCACGACAGGACGCAATCAGCCTCGCTTTCAGCAAAGTCACCCTCTATTCATGACCTCATCAGTGCCTTTAATCGACCGACTGACCTTTGTGATAGTCACGCTGGCGGCTCTCTGCCTGCCCGCACCGGTTTATGCGCAAGGCAAACCAGGCGCGATTGTGCAAACGGCTGAGGTACGGGCCGAACTGATCGCCCATGCGCCAGAAGGCGCTGATCCGGGCAAGCCGGTGTGGGTGGGGCTGCAACTGGCACATCAGAGCGGCTGGCACACCTACTGGAAAAACCCAGGGGACTCCGGACTGGCCAGCACACTGAACTGGACCTTGCCTGCTGGAGTGATGGCCGGAGAGATTAACTGGCCAGTGCCCCACAAGATCAACATCGGTACGCTGACCAACTACGGCTACGAAGGAACGGTGCTGCTGCCCGTGCCGTTGACCATCACACCAGAATTCAAGCCGCCTCTGCTGGGCAACGAGCTGGAGATCAAGCTCAAGGCCAGCTGGCTGGTGTGCCGACAGGAATGCATACCGCAAGACGGCGAATTTGCCATAAAGCTACCTGTGCGTGGTTCAACGGCGTTGCACAGCGCAGAATTTCTGGCCGCCGACGCCTTGTATCCCCGAGAGCTCGTCGACACCCAGAACGCAAACCCCAGCAGCACAGCAAGGGTGCAAGACCAGAGACTGTTGCTGGAAGTGCATGGCTTGCCAGACACCCTGCGCAACAAGCCCCTGGTTTGGTTTCCCGAAACACCTGCGGTTCTGCACAACGCCGTACAGCCCGCAAAAAGTGATGCGCCGCTGAGTCAGCAAACATGGTCACAAACCTGGGACGGTAACGTTTGGCGGGCAAACCTGCCTCTTTCACCCGAGCGGTCGCAAAGCCCGGAACTCATGCACTTTGTCCTGGTGCCTGAAACTGGCAAGCTGGCAGGCCAGGCATGGCTGATCAAGGCGCAAGTGCAGGGTAAATGGCCCGCCACCAACAGTCCGGCTGAGGTTTCTCCGGCCCTGGCCGCGGCACTGAAGGCCAATGCCCAGGCCGTCCAAGCGCCTGCCGCTGGGGCGTCTGCGTCACTATTGATCACCCTGCTGGGCGCAATGCTAGGCGGATTGATCCTGAACCTGATGCCCTGTGTCTTTCCGGTGCTCGCCATCAAGGTGGTGGGATTCACGCAACACGCCGACGACCGGCGAGCTCACCGCGCCAGTGGCTGGGCCTACACGGGCGGCGTGCTGCTCTCTTTTTTGGCACTGGGGGGGCTCATGCTGGCGCTGCGCGCGGCCGGAGAACAACTCGGTTGGGGCTTCCAATTGCAGTCGCCGGCGGTGGTTGCCGGCCTAGCGGCCTTGTTCACGCTCATCGGTCTTAACCTGGCTGGCATGTTTGAGTTGGGCCAGTTTTTACCCTCACGGCTAACGTCCATGCAGGCACAACACCCAACAGCGAACGCTTTTTTATCAGGCGTTCTGGCAGTCGCGGTGGCATCCCCTTGTACGGCCCCCTTCATGGGAGCTTCCTTGGGTGTCGCGGTCAGCCTGCCGGCCACACAAGCCTTGCTGGTATTTGCAGCCATCGGCTTGGGCATGGCCTTGCCCTACCTGCTGGCCAGCTTGGTGCCCGCAGTGGCGCGTGCCTTGCCACGCCCGGGCGCCTGGATGGATACCCTGCGCAAGTTCTTGGCATTCCCGATGCTGGCCACGGTGGTTTGGCTGGTCTGGGTCCTGGGGCAACAAAGTGGCCTTGATGGAGCCGCCATATTGTTGACACTGCTGCTGGAACTGGGCTTTTTGGCCTGGGCGCTTGGCTTGACTGGTTTGGCGCGACTGTGCCTTGCGCCAGTTGCGGCGGTGGTCTTGGTCTGGACCCTGTGGAGCTGGGGGCCTGTCATGACCCAGCAGGTAACAGCAAACACGCCGACGAGCCCGTCCGCCACAAGTTGGGACACCTGGTCACCCGACAAGGTGGAGACCCTGACCGCAGCTGGGCGCACCGTATTCGTGGACTTCACCGCAGCGTGGTGTGTGACTTGCCAGTACAACAAGAAAACCACCTTGGCAGACCCGGAGGTCCTTTCAGAGGTTTCGGCACGCCAGGTGGCGTTGCTCCGGGCCGACTGGACACGGCGGGACCCGATGATCACGCAGGCCCTTGCAGCTCTGGGGCGTAGCGGCGTACCCGTTTACGTGCTGTACCGGCCGGGCAGACCACCCCTGGTGCTGTCTGAGGTGCTCACCGTGAGTGAAGTTCTCGCTGCGCTTGCGCAGTAATCACCGATGTTCGGCACGCCGGACGCTGGGGCACTCAGGAGACTCTGATGGATCAGGAGTCCGCAATACGCCACATCATTTCCCGCTGCAGAACTGTCGCCGTGGTCGGGCTTTCACCCAAGGCGCACCGTGAGAGCTACGGTGTGGCAAGGTACATGCAGGCGCAGGGCTGGCGCATGATTCCTGTGAACCCCAACGCGCGGGAGGTGCTGGGTGAAAAAGCCTATGCGACGTTGACAGACGCAGCAGCGCAAGAGGCCATCGATCTGGTCAATGTGTTTCGCAACAGCGAAGATGTGCCCCCAGTTGTGGACGAAGCCATCGCCTTGGGGCTCCCGGCCCTGTGGTTGCAACTGGGCATCCGGCACGACGAAGCCGCGGGCAAGGCTCAGGCAGCAGGTTTGATCACTGTGCAAGACAAGTGTTTGAAGGTGGAGCACGCGCGCCTTCGATCTTGATCAAAGCAGTGTCGGCGACAATGTGAGGCATGTACGCACCTCTACAAAACAATACCTTTTTGCGCGCCTGCCTGGGTCAGGCCACCGACTACACGCCAGTCTGGCTCATGCGTCAAGCCGGTCGCTATTTGCCCGAGTACCGGGCTACGCGCGCCAGGGCAGGCAGCTTCATGGGCTTGGCGACAAACACGGACTACGCAACCGAGGTGACCTTGCAGCCGTTGGAGCGCTACCCGCTGGATGCGGCCATCCTGTTCAGTGACATCCTCACGGTGCCCGACGCCATGGGGTTGGGCCTGTCTTTTGCGCTCGGTGAAGGCCCCAAGTTTGCGCATCCGGTGCGTGAAGAAGCCGCTGTGGCGAAGCTGGAAGTGCCTGACATGGACAAGTTGCGCTACGTGTTTGACGCCGTGACCTCGATCCGCAAGGCGTTGAATGGACGAGTTCCCCTGATCGGCTTCAGTGGCAGCCCCTGGACCCTGGCTTGCTACATGGTGGAAGGTGCGGGTTCGGATGATTACCGGCTGGTTAAAACCATGCTCTATTCGCGCCCGGACCTCATGCACAAAATGTTGGCGGTAAACGCCGACGCAGTAGCGGCCTACCTGAACGCCCAGATTGAAGCCGGCGCTCAGGCCGTCATGATTTTTGACAGCTGGGGCGGTGTCTTGGCTGACGGTGCGTTTCAAACCTTCAGTCTGGCCTATACAGCCCGTGTCCTCGCCCAAGTCAAAAAAGAACACATGGGTGTAAAAATTCCCCGTATCGTTTTCACCAAAGGCGGAGGCTTGTGGCTGCGTGACATGGCAAGCCTGGACTGTGAGGTCCTCGGCCTGGACTGGACCGTCAATCTGGGCGATGCTCGCGCCCTGGTGGGTGGAACGGCTGGCCAGCCAGGCAAGGCGCTACAGGGCAATATCGATCCCAATGTGTTGTTTGCCCCTCCTGACAGCATTCAGGCAGAAGTGATACGCGTACTAAATAGTTTTGGATTGCCACATACGGGTACAAAGCGCGGCCCAACGCACATCTTCAACCTGGGGCATGGCATCAGCCAGCACACACCACCCGAGCATGTTGGCGCCCTGGTTAACGCTGTGCACAGCTACTCGCGCCAACAAAGGCTCGTGGCCACCAAGTAATTTACGCCTACCATTTTTTTAGGCTTTTTGGTGACCGGAATCATCACTTATGCACAAAAAATGGCGGGCGAGAAAGGCGTGCAGCCTTAAGCTCAGAGTCATCGCTACAAATCCCGTAGCGATCCTAAGTTGTTGATTTATATAAGATTCAAAAATTGCCATTTTTCTAGGCAATGTGTCAGAACCCTTGAATTTCAAGGCTTCCAGGGCTCTCGACGAGTGATATCAACAAAGTTATCCACAGAAACTCTTGACTTGACCCAAAGCACTTGTAGATCAAGGACTTAGGTGATTTTTCGCAAGTTCACATCAACAAAACCGCTCAAGATGCCTCTTGAGCTTTTTGAATGACTTATTGCCTCCCCGTGCTCGTTCAGACGCCCGCGCACAGTCAGGTGTCAGGGCCCTTGTCCTACTTGAGCGAGGAGCTGCTGGTTCCCGGGACTCTGGTGCGCGTGCCCTTGGGCCAGCGCGAGACCCTAGGCATGGTTTGGGGTGAGGCAATTGATCCGGTTCATCAAGCCGTCGACTCGAGCAAACTCCGCTACATCAGCAGCGTTTTGCGTGGGCTCGTCCCGCTGAACACGCGATGGCGTGAGCTGGTGAGTTTTACAGCGAGCTATTACCAGCGTTCCCTGGGCGAAGTTGCCTTGGCTGCGCTGCCGCCCACACTACGCGACCTCTCACCAGAGCAGTTGAGCCGGCGGCTCAACAGGTCAAGCAAGACAAAAGAAAAGAGCACGCTGGGCGAAACCCTGACCACACCTTCATTACCTGAACTCACCCCCGACCAGGCGCGCACCCTGGCTGAGTTGGCTGCTCAGCCAGGCCCCTTTCTTCTTTTTGGCGCAACAGGGAGCGGGAAAACTGAGGTTTACTTGCGATGCGTGCAAGAAACGCTGACAAGCGACCCTAGCGCACAAGCGCTGGTCATGGTGCCGGAAATCAACCTCACGCCTCAATTGGAGGAGCGGTTTCTTGCACGCTTTGCGCCGATCTTTGGGGACGAGGCAGTGGTTTCGCTGCACAGCGGCATGACCAACCCACAACGGCTCAAAAACTGGCTCTCCGCCCACCAGGGCAAGGCTCGCATCGTTTTGGGCACCCGTATGGCTGTCTTCGCCTCCATGCCCGGCCTTCGCATCATTGTGGTCGACGAAGAGCATGACCCCAGTTACAAGCAGCAAGAAGGGGCGCGATATTCGGCTCGTGACCTAGCGGTTTACAGAGGGCGCATGGAGAGCGCCAAAGTCTTGCTCGGATCAGCGACGCCCTCTTTGGAAAGTTGGCACCACAGTCGCCCCCCCGAGGAGGGCGGGCGTTATGTGCGTCTGACCATGGCCCACCGAGTGGGTACGCAGACACAAGGCCCAATGCCCGTCCAGAACCATGGGTTACCGCTGGTTCGACGCGTCGACATGAATCATCAACCCCGAGGTGCCGTGATTTCGCCGCCATTGTTGGAGGCCATCAAGACACGCGTGGCACGTGGCGAACAATGCATGATTTTCTTGAATCGGCGCGGCTACGCACCGGTTCTTTCATGCACCTCCTGCGACTGGAAAAGCCAGTGCCTTCATTGCAGTGCCTTTCGGGTCTTTCACAAACTCGATCGCACACTTCGCTGCCACCATTGCGGATACACTGAGCGCGTGCCACGCGCGTGCCCCGACTGCGGAAATGTTGACATTAACCCGCTTGGACGGGGCACGGAGCAGTTGGAGGAGCATCTCGCCGAACTCCTGGCCGAAGTTCGTCGTCCTGGTACCGTCAGTGATGATTTGCCACAAGGGCAAGGCCTTCGGATCGCAAGAATCGACGCAGACAGCACACGACTCAAGGGAGCGCTGGAATCACAGCTGGCTGAAGTGCATTCAGGCGAAGTCGATGTTTTGGTGGGCACACAAATGATTGCCAAAGGGCACGATTTTCGTCGCATCACTCTCGTCGCAGCCATCAACCCTGACGGCGCTTTGTTCTCCAGTGATTTCCGAGCACCAGAACGGCTGTTTAGTCTGTTGATGCAAGCCGCAGGGCGCGCCGGCAGGGACGCGAGCCTTGGATCACGTAGCGAGATGTGGATTCAAACATCTCAACCAGCTCACCCTTTGTTTGCTGCTCTGAAACAGCATGATTACCCAGCGTTTGCGGCAGATCAACTCGCGGAGCGGGCTGCTGCCCAGCTGCCGCCTTTCAGCTTCCAGGCGCTGATCCGAGCCGACGCGCGTACTCAGGAGGTCGCTCAGGGCTTCTTGAACGCGGCCAGCAAGACCGCCGGTGATCATTTGCACGTGCTTTCGGGGTTTTCGCAGATCACGCGTTACCCGGCGGTACCGATGACGATCCAGCGAATCGCCGACGTCGAACGTGCTCAATTGTTGGTAGAAAGCCCTTCTCGTACGGCGCTGCAGAGGTTTTTGGCAGCCTGGCAAGGCTTGCTGCAAGACTTGCGGGCGCTTCCGGAGCACAAGGGGCTGATACGTTGGGCCATCGATGTAGACCCCTTCAACATTTAATTAGCTCCACCCGCTGACCGGGGGCTCCTTCAAGTCAGCAGTGCGACAGCGGCGGAAAACGTGAAAAAAGCAGCTGTCGTTGTTGCCAGAATGATGCGCGCAATTCGGCCGTTATCAGCACCAAATCGTTCCGCCAACAAGGACACGTTACTGGCACTGGGAAGACTGGCGATCAGAACTAGGACCGTGAGAGAAAATCCGTCGAGTGGCATGCCAAGCTGCATACAAGCCGCACCCAGCAAGAGAACCAGCACGGGATGCAAAAAAAGCTTGATCAAAACAATGGGGATGACTTCTCCCCAAGCGCCTGGCGCGACTTTCCCTGCTTTTGCAAGAATCTGGGACCTTGCCAACACTGCACCGATGGTGAACAAAGCCACAGGGGAGGCAGCGTCCGCAAGCAGATTGATCGTTTTGAGCAAAGGGGCAGGAGGCGTTAACGCCATAAACGAAGAGCAGGCCCCCAGCAAGATAGACCAGGGCATGGGATTTGAAACAACGCCCTTAAGTGCATTTTTAGCTGCATTTCGGGCGCCCGCACCATTGCCGGTCCCCAGCTGAGAAAGTGCAATGCACAGTGAGCTGGTGACGACCATGTCAACGACAATTGCCATGATCGTCGGGCCCGCAGCTTGTGCACCCAGCAAGGCAACAAGCAGGGGAACGCCCATGAATCCAGTGTTGGGAAACGCTGCCACCAAGGCCCCAAACGCGCCATCTTTCCAACCGACAATACCGTTCTTGGTAACCGCAACGGTGAATGCGACGACACACAAGCCACAAACCAACCAGATCAGGAAAACACTCCCGTCTAACAACGCAGCGATGGGCGTATTCGCGCCAAACCGATACAACATGCAAGGCAATGCGAAGAACAGCACAAAACAATTGAGGCCCGGAATAGCGTCGATGGACAACATCCTGAGACGAGTCGCCATAAACCCCGCCAGAACAAGCGCAAAAAATGGAAAGGTAACAAAAAAGATATTCAGCACACCTCTATTGTGCTTTGCGCATCCACAAGAATTTGGCCCGCACGATTTTTGGCAGGCCGCACTAAAGATATGGCTTTAGTGCATAAGCCAATTGCAGCATGACATCTCCAACATCGCACGGACTCAATATCGCACAGCAGGAAGCGGTCAATTACCTTCACGGCCCCTGCCTGGTGCTCGCCGGCGCTGGCTCCGGCAAGACGCGGGTCATCACCCACAAGATTGGGCGCCTGATCCAGTCGGGTTTAGCACCCAAGCGCATTGCAGCCATTACGTTTACGAACAAAGCTGCGGCGGAGATGCGAGAACGCGCGAAGGGCCTCATTGGCCGTGCTGCCAAGGATGTTGTCATTTGCACTTTTCACGCACTAGGTGTGAAGATGATGCGCGAGGACGGGCACGTTATCGGCTTAAAACCTAGTTTTTCTATTCTTGATAGTGATGATGTCACCAGCATTCTGAAAGATGCTGGTGGAACCACCGACGCGGCGACTGCGCGCGGATGGCAATGGACGATCAGTCTCTGGAAAAACCTGGGACTCAACGCCGAACAATCGTTGGCACGCGCCTCGACAGACGAGGAACGGCACATTGCAAGCGTGATGGGCCGTTATGAGGAGCGCTTATCCGCTTATCAGAGCGTCGACTTTGATGACCTGATCAGCATGCCCCTGCGCCTTCTCACTCATCACGATCACGTTCGGGAAAAATGGCAACGTTCAATGGGACATATCCTGGTGGATGAGTATCAAGATACCAACGCAACGCAGTACGAAGTACTTAAGCTACTGGTTGGGAATGCTCCAGACAAGGCACGTTTTACTGCCGTTGGCGATGATGACCAGTCCATCTACGGGTGGCGTGGCGCCACCCTCGACAACCTCAAAAAACTGCCTGTCGATTTCCCCACGCTCAAAGTCATCAAGCTGGAGCAAAACTATCGTTCCACCAGCGCCATTCTGCGAGCGGCGAACAATGTTATCGGACCCAACCCCAAACTCTTTCCCAAGAATCTATGGAGCGACCTGGGCGAGGGCGAGCCTGTCCGGGTTGTTGATGCCGACACGGAGGAACATGAAGCGGAGCGGACTGTCGCCCGTATCCAGAGCTTGCGTGCCGGAACGACCGTACAGCATGGGCAGGACTTTCGCGAGCTCAAGGATTTTGCAATTCTGTACCGCGCCAACCACCAAGCAAAACCATTTGAGAAAGCGCTCAGACGCGCCCAAATTCCATACAAAGTATCCGGTGGAACCAGCTTTTTTGATCGCTCAGAGATCAAGGACCTGTGCGGCTGGTTTCGCCTGTGGATTAACAATGATGATGACCCTGCCTTTTTGCGCGCCATCACCACCCCCAAACGCGGCATAGGACACCAAACCCTGGGTCAACTTGGATCATTTGCAGGAAATTCAAAACTTAGCCTATTTTCTGCCCTGTTTGCGGGATCCCTAGGGCTCCACATGAAGCCCAAAGCTTTAGCAGAGTTGCATGAATTTGGGCGATACGTTAATGACTTGGCGCACCTGGCCTCTCAAACCTTCGGAGCCACCAGCGCCAAAAAATTTCTGGATAACTGGTTGAAGGACATCAATTACCAGCAACACCTCTATGACTCAGAGGAAAGTGACAAGGTTGCCGCATCACGTTGGGAGAACGTTAGCGATTTTTGTGATTGGATGTCGGCTCGGTGTGGTGGAGACCTATACAGCACATCTGAAGCACTTAGTGAGACCAAATCGTTGTTGGAGGTGGCTCAAACCATTTCGCTACTGTCGACCTTGAGTGAACGGGAACAAGATCAAAACGTAGTCACACTTTCGACACTGCACGCATCCAAGGGTTTGGAGTGGCCGCATGTCATGCTTGTCGGTGCGACCGAAGGAATGCTTCCATTCAAACTCGAAAAGGAAGTAACCGTTGCGCCCAAGGAAAGCATGTCAGCGCCAATTTCAGATAGCCAACTAGCCAACGCAGCCGTTGAGATTTACACACAACGTTTGGAGGAAGAGAGACGCCTGATGTATGTGGGCATCACCCGTGCCCAGAGAACCTTGGCGGTTAGTTGGACACGAAGGAGAAAAAAAGGCCGAGATTTAATTGCAGCTCAACCGAGCCGATTCATCAAAGAAATGGGCTTGGATCAACACACTAATAAGGAAGACCCACGAGCAAAATTGAGGGCTCTGCGAGAAGAGTTTGCTAAGAAAGTTAGCTCAACTTGAACTAAACAATTAGCCTCGCAAATAAAAAAACGCCCAATCCGAGGACTGGGCGTTTTTGCTGTAAGAGCCTGACGATGACCTACTTTCACACGGGAACCCGCACTATCATTGGCGCAGAGGCGTTTCACTGTCCTGTTCGGGATGGGAAGGAG
>JBJOIT010000044.1:0-23140 GCA_046046915.1 Pseudomonadota bacterium | reverse complement strand
GGCTGTCGTTTTTGCGATTCTGGTGTGGTTCACGATGAAGTTCGTGTGGCCCCCAATCACAAAAGCGTTGGACGAGCGGGCGCAGAAAATCGCTGACGGACTGGCTGCTGCCGACAAGGCAAAGTCAGAGCTGTCTTCCGCCAACAAGCGAGTCGAAGAAGAGTTGGCGAAGTCGCGCAATGAGACCACCACACGTTTGGCAGATGCTGAGCGCCGTGGGGCTAGCATTGTGGCGGAAGCCAAAGCCAAGGCTACCGAAGAGGCCAACAAAATCATCGCTGCTGCCAAAGCTGAAGCCGACCAACAGGTGGTAAAGGCTCGTGAAGCACTGCGTGATCAAGTGGCAGTGCTCGCGGTCAAGGGTGCAGAGCAGATTCTTCGTAAAGAAGTTGATGCTGGCGTCCATGCTGACCTGCTGAGCCGTCTGAAGACCGAGCTGTAAGGGGTCGACATGGCTGAACTTGCCACTATTGCCCGACCCTATGCAGAGGCGTTGTTCAAGGCCTGCGCTTCGGATCTGTCTGCTGCGTCTATTTGGGTTGATGAGTTCGGGGTTGTTGCGTCTGATGCGCGGCTACTTCAGTTTTCAGAAAATCCCAAGGTTAGCTCTGAGCAGGTTTTTGATGTGTTTGTATCTGTCGTGAAGTCTTCACTGACGGATGCTGCACGCAATTTTTTGCTCACCGTGATCGAAAATGGTCGCCTTGCAGCTCTGCCTGAAATTGCATCGCAATTTCGCGCCCTGAAAAACGCCCAAAGCGGGTCGTCAGATGCTGTGGTCCACAGCGCATTCCCGATCGATGCGATTGCTTTGTCGGACGTCGCTGCACTGCTCGAAAAACGCTTTGGCCGAAAGCTCAACGTCTCTGTTGCCGTTGAGCCTGAGTTGATAGGTGGTATCCGGGTGGTGGTCGGTGATGAGGTGCTAGACACCTCCGTCAAAGCCCGTCTCGAACAAATGAAAGTAGCCCTCTCGGCCTGAAGGCAATGCCTTCGGCTTTTGGCCCAACCAACGAAAGAAGGAAAGAGTCATGCAACTCAATCCAGCAGAAATTTCTGAACTGATCAAGAGCCGTATTGAAGGCTTGGCCGCGAGCAGCGATATTCGCAATCAAGGCACTGTGGTTTCCGTGACCGACGGGATTTGCCGTATTCATGGTTTGTCGGACGTGATGCAGGGCGAAATGCTCGAATTCCCAGCCGGTAGCGATGGCCAGCCAACCTTTGGCCTGGCATTGAACCTGGAGCGCGACTCCGTTGGTGCCGTGATTTTGGGTGAGTACGAGCACATTTCTGAAGGCGATACCGTCAAGTGCACGGGTCGCATTCTTGAAGTGCCAGTGGGTCCTGAATTGTTGGGCCGCGTAGTGAATGCACTCGGTCAACCGATCGACGGCAAGGGTCCTATCAACGCCAAGATGACCGACGTGATTGAGAAGGTCGCACCAGGCGTTATTGCGCGTAAATCTGTTGATCAGCCCATGCAAACGGGTCTGAAGTCAATTGACTCCATGGTGCCAGTGGGCCGTGGTCAACGAGAGCTGATCATTGGTGACCGTCAGACCGGCAAAACTGCTGTTGCAATTGACGCCATCATCAATCAAAAGGGTCAGAACATGGCCTGTATCTACGTTGCAATTGGTCAGAAAGCTTCGTCGATCAAGAACGTCGTGCGTGCTTTGGAGCAGGCCGGCGCCTTGGAGTACACCATTGTGGTGGCCGCAACTGCTTCCGAATCCGCAGCAATGCAGTACGTATCTGCTTACTCCGGCTGCACGATGGGTGAGTATTTCCGTGATCGTGGGCAAGATGCGTTGATCGTCTATGACGACTTGTCCAAGCAGGCTGTTGCCTACCGTCAGGTGTCCCTGCTCTTGCGTCGCCCACCAGGACGTGAAGCCTACCCTGGCGACGTGTTCTACCTCCACAGCCGTCTGCTGGAGCGTGCCGCTCGCGTCAATGCGGATTATGTTGAGGCTTTCACCAAGGGTGAAGTCAAGGGCAAAACAGGTTCTTTGACGGCTTTGCCTATCATTGAAACCCAGGCGGGTGACGTGTCCGCCTTCGTTCCTACCAACGTGATTTCGATCACGGACGGCCAGATCTTCCTTGAAACCTCGTTGTTCAATGCCGGTATTCGTCCTGCTATCAACGCTGGTATCTCTGTGTCCCGTGTGGGTGGCGCAGCTCAGACCAAGTTGATCAAGGGTCTGTCCGGTGGTATTCGTACCGATTTGGCCCAATACCGTGAATTGGCAGCATTTGCGCAGTTTGCATCCGATCTGGATGAGGCGACCCGCAAGCAGTTGGATCGTGGTGCCCGAGTGACCGAATTGCTCAAGCAGGCTCAATACAGCCCGCTTTCAATCAGCACCATGGGTGCAACCCTGTTCGCAGTGAACAAGGGCTTCATGGATGACATCGCTGTGAACAAGGTTTTGGCCTTTGAGCACGGTTTGCATGCCTATCTGAAGGATAAGCACGCAGCGTTGATGGCCAAATTGGAAGCTAACAAGGCGATGGACAAAGAGGCAGAAGCCGAGTTGACCGCCGCTGCAACAGCTTTCAAGAAGACATTTGCCTGAACTCACTCTGCAGACATCAACGTCCGTCAAGAGTCCAACACGGGTTTAAGCAAAAGGGGTAGATATGGCATCAGGCAAGGAACTACGCACCAAGATCAAATCGGTGGAAAACACCAAGAAGATCACCAAGGCCATGGAAATGATTTCCGTGTCCAAGATGCGTAAGGCGCAGGAGCGCATGCGCGCTGCACGCCCTTACAGTGAAAAGGTGCGAAATATTGCGAGCAACCTCGGTCAGGCCAACCCTGAGTATGTGCACCCCTTCATGAAATCCAACGACGCAAAGTCCGTTGGTTTCATTGTGGTGTCTACAGACAAAGGGCTGTGCGGCGGATTGAACACCAATCTGTTCCGTGCTTTGACCGTCAAGCTCCGGGACGTTCAGTCGTCGGGCAAGGCGCCTCTGGCTGTTGCGATTGGCAGCAAGGGCGTCGGCTTTTTGGGACGCATCGGAGCCAAAGTGGCATCGCAGGTGACACATCTGGGTGACACGCCTCACCTTGACAAGCTGATCGGGCCTGTCAAAGTGTTGCTGGATGCCTATGTGAACGGCGAGGTCAGTGCTGTTTACCTCTGCTACAACAAGTTCATCAGCACGATGAAGCAAGAGCCCGTTGTCGAGCAATTGCTGCCCTTGTCGGCAGAGAAGATGAAAGAGCAAGCTGCGCAAAGCGGTAAGGCGACGAGCTGGGATTACATCTATGAGCCAGATGCTCAAACGGTGATCGACGAACTGTTGTTGCGCTATGCAGAGGCTTTGGCGTACCAGGCGGTCGCAGAAAACATGGCCTCCGAGCATGCAGCTCGTATGGTGGCCATGAAGGCAGCGACTGACAACGCCGGCAATGTGATTGCCGAGCTGAAGCTGGTATACAACAAAACACGACAAGCGGCGATCACGAAAGAACTTTCGGAGATTGTTGCCGGCGCGGCAGCGGTTTAAACGTAATTATTTTTGGAGCAAAAAATGGCTCAAGCAAATGTGAATGCAGGCGTGCAGGGAAAAATCGTTCAGTGTATCGGTGCTGTGGTGGACGTCGAGTTCCCACGCAACCAGATGCCTAAGATTTATGACGCCTTGAAGATGGATGGCTCTGCGCTGACTCTTGAAGTGCAGCAGCAATTGGGCGACGGTATCGTACGTACGATTGCGCTGGGTTCTTCTGACGGATTGCGTCGTGGCATGGTGGTTCAAAACACAGCAAACCCCATCACCGTGCCTGTTGGCAAGGCGACTTTGGGTCGAATCATGGACGTGCTTGGCACTCCTATTGATGAGCGTGGCCCTGTTAGCCAGGACCTGACGGCTTCTATCCATCGCAAGGCACCTGCCTATGACGAACTGTCTCCGTCCCAGGAACTGCTCGAAACGGGTATCAAGGTGATTGACTTGGTCTGTCCGTTTGCCAAGGGCGGTAAAGTGGGTCTGTTCGGTGGTGCTGGTGTGGGCAAGACCGTGAACATGATGGAACTCATCAACAACATCGCCAAGGCCCACAGTGGCTTGTCTGTGTTCGCTGGTGTGGGTGAGCGTACCCGCGAAGGAAACGACTTCTATCACGAGATGGCCGATTCCGGCGTTGTGAACCTGGAGAACCTCAGCGAGTCGAAGGTTGCCATGGTTTACGGCCAGATGAACGAGCCCCCAGGCAACCGTCTGCGTGTAGCCTTGACCGGTCTGACCATTGCCGAGTCCTTCCGCGATGAAGGCAAAGACGTTCTGTTCTTTGTGGACAACATTTACCGCTACACGCTGGCCGGTACCGAAGTGTCCGCACTGTTGGGTCGTATGCCTTCAGCCGTGGGCTATCAGCCCACCTTGGCAGAAGAAATGGGCCGCCTACAAGAGCGTATTACGTCGACAAAGGTCGGCTCAATCACCTCTATCCAAGCCGTTTACGTGCCTGCCGATGACTTGACCGACCCGTCGCCTGCGACCACCTTCGCTCACTTGGACTCCACTGTCGTGTTGTCCCGTGACATCGCATCGCTCGGTATTTATCCCGCTGTGGACCCGCTGGACTCCACAAGCCGGCAGCTCGATCCGAACGTTGTCGGAGAAGACCACTACAACACCGCTCGTGCCGTTCAGGGCACGCTGCAGCGCTACCGCGAGCTGCGCGACATCATCGCCATCATGGGTATGGATGACTTGGCTCCAGAAGACAAGCTTGCCGTGGCTCGTGCTCGTAAGATCCAGCGTTTCCTTAGCCAGCCTTTCCACGTTGCTGAAGTCTTCACTGGTTCTCCTGGAAAGTACGTTCCTTTGTCTGAAACCATCCGTGGTTTCAAGATGATTGTGAATGGCGAATGCGATCACATGCCAGAGCAGGCCTTCTACATGGTCGGTACCATCGACGAAGCCATCGAAAAAGCCAAGAAGATGTGATTGCCGTATGCACTTGATCTTGGTGTAACAACTTGGATGCAAGTCTTAAGGGTTGCTAAACGCAGCCTCACAAGAGATCAAGTGAAAGCGATCACACTTTTAAACGGGAAAGCTTATGAGCACCATTCACGTCGACGTAGTCAGTGCCGAAGAATCCATTTTTTCGGGTGAAGCCAAGTTTGTGGCCTTGCCCGGAGAAGCGGGTGAGTTGGGTATCTATCCTCGTCACACACCTTTGATCACACGTATCAAGGCGGGGTCTGTGCGTATCGAGAAAGCTGACGGCACCGAAGAGTTTGTGTTCGTTGCCGGGGGCATACTCGAGGTCCAGCCCAACTGCGTCACAGTCTTGTCTGACACCGCCATTCGCGGCAAGGACCTTGACGATGAGAAGGCTAATGCCGCCAAACTCGCCGCTGAAGAGGCACTCAAGAATGCCAAGAGCGAAATTGATCTTGCCAAGGCCACTTCAGAATTGGCAATCATGGCAGCTCAAATTGCTGCATTGCGCAAATATCGTTTGAAGAAGTGATTCTTCTCAACGTATAAAAAAACCGCCTCCGGGCGGTTTTTTGCTTTGCGACAGCTTACGAACTTATGAACAACACCCTGAGCAGGCCAGTAGAAACTTCATTGATGAGATACGAAGCGCCCTGGTGGTTACCTGGTGGGCACTTGCAAACCATTTGGTCCGCGCTGTGGGCGCGTCGCACAAGCGGTCTCAAACCAATCTATCGACGCGAACGATGGAGCACACCTGATCTGGATTTTGTCGATGTGGACTGGCTTGTGCCAGCCTTTTCCAAGGCAAGCCAAACCACACAAAAGAGGCCACTACTTGTTCTATTTCATGGCTTGGAAGGCAATTCACGTAGTCACTATGCTGAGGCCTTCGCGGCTTATGCAGACATCCAAGGCTGGTCTTATGCCGTACCGCACTTTCGTGGCTGTAGTGGCGAAATCAATCTCGCCCCCAGGGCATATCACTCAGGTGATTTTCAGGAGATTGATTGGATACTCGCTGAATTCAAACGTCGTCATGATGGGCCGGTAGTTGCAGTAGGGGTATCTTTGGGAGGAAACGCCCTGATGAAGTGGGCGCAGGAGATGGGGGATATGGCAGTCCGGACTGTCAGTGCGGTCGCAAGCATCTGCTCGCCGCTGGACCTCACGGCAAGCGGTCTTGCCATAGGACGTGGATTCAATCGTCAGGTGTATACCCGCATGTTCCTGCGCACCATGAAACCAAAGGCACTTCGTAAGCTGGACCAACACCCTGGGTTGTTCGACCGCGCGCAGCTATTGAGCGCAGAGGATCTGTATCAGTTTGACCAAGTGTTTACGGCCCCCCTGCATGGATTTAAAAGTGCCGATCAATATTGGCGAGAAGCCTCTGCGAAACCCCGCTTGGATCACATTCGGATACCGGCCCTGGTGATCAATGCCCTGAACGACCCGTTTGTACCGGCCACAAGTCTTCCGCACCAGCTGGAGGTCGGCAAGCATGTTCGACTATGGCAACCAGCACACGGTGGTCACGTTGGATTCGTCAGGGGAGCGTTACCAGGAGAATTGCAAACCCTGCCTGAAGTGATGGGGGGTTGGTTCGCCCAGAATGTAGGTGTTTCAATCAATAAACCGGCAGCTTATGGATGACATCGTCAAACAGGCCATGGTCAAATGGCCAAGCGTGCCAGACTGTTATGGCTGGTTGGGTCTGGACAACCGGGGAAACTGGTACCTGAGAGACCAAAGTGCGCAGGCAGCTGGCACATTTGCAAGTGGAACAATAGCGGCCAAGGGAAGCCGGCTTGAGCACGATAAGCTGCTGGCGTTCATACACAGAAATTATTCTTGTGATGAACAGGGACGTTGGGCATTTCAAAACGGACCACAGCGGGTATTTGTCGAACTAGAGGTAACACCCTGGATCTGGCGCATGGCCTCCGACTTCAGTGTGCAAACGCATACTGGCATCAAGGGCAATGTCCGTCGATGCATCCTCGATGAAACAGGGCGACTGTATTTAGACACCAAAGAAGGCTTTGGACTTTTACACACACAAGACGTGGTGTACGCACCGGAAGCCATCGCATCCATGGGATGGGCGCTAGAAGAAATGCAATTCGCAGAGATGCCGAAAAATTTTGGGTATGAAAGTAGCCCTTTACAGGCAAGCCGAAAGGCATGAGCGAACAACAAAAAACCGGCCTGAAGCCGGTTTGATGTGTGAAAGAGAAGTCTCTCCT
Organism: Pseudomonadota bacterium; assembly: GCA_046046915.1. Taxonomy (GTDB): domain Bacteria; phylum Pseudomonadota; class Gammaproteobacteria; order Burkholderiales; family Burkholderiaceae_C; genus JBEEJZ01. The sequence goes on along the minus strand of JBJOIT010000044.1, from coordinate 15,917 downwards.
TACTTGCCGGCCTCTGCAGCGGCCGGTGTCTTTGGCGCATCGAAATTAGCGCCGCCCGCGTTGGCCATGTATACCACCGCGCGAGCAATTTCCAGGTCTTCAAAATCACCACCACCTTGCGCACCCATGGCGCCCTTGCCCTTCAAAGCAGACGTCAAAAGTGCCTCATAGCCAGTCTTGATACGAGCGGCCCAAGCGCCAGAGTCACCAACCTTAGGAGCACCAGCAACGCCAGCGGCATGACAAGTGGAGCACTGGGCCTTGAAAACATCTTCTCCAGACTTCAGCTCACGATTTGCATCACGAATTTCAACAGCGCCAACTTTCTGAATCCGCTCAGCGAGTGCTTTTTCAACATTGACAGCGCCAGCTGCAGGCTTGTTGGCGGAAGAGACGTAATAAACAAGCCCAATGATCGCAAACACTGGTGCCACAAAAGAGAAAAACACCGCAATCAGCAACTGCTTGGGGTTCTTGATTGGGCCGGTGTGTGCTTCCTCGTGAGCAGGTGCTTGGCTGTTATCGCTCATGGTGTCCTCAAAAATCAGGGGTCAGTGATCCAGCCAGAGATTATAGCGGCCGCTACTATGAAAACCCCTACAATCCAGACTCCCCTGGATTGCGGCTGTAGCTCAGTGGATAGAGTATTGGCCTCCGAAGCCAAGGGTCGTGGGTTCGATCCCCGCCAGCCGCACCATCACTTCAAGGCACCGTTAACTGCCAGACCTCCCCCGTTTTTCGCATAGCGAATGCAAGCTGAATTGGCTTCATGCACCGACAGCATCAACCCAATCTCGGGTCAGTTGAACCTGAGACGTGTGCTCTATAGCCTGTGCGGAAGTTGCCACTAGGATCTTGAAACTTCCGGCTTCAGCAATCCAGGCATGACGCCTCTCGTCAAAAAAAGCGAAGGCCCGCATGGGCAGTGAGAATCTGGCGACGCCGGTTTCATTAGGCGCCAGCGTGAGCTTGGCAAAGGCCTTGAGCTCTTGCTCCGGTCGAAGCACGGTACAAACCTCGTCACGAACAAAGATCTGCAACACCATCTGACCTGCACGCTCGCCTGAGTTGCGCACAGGCACCCCGAAGTGCAAAGTGTCGCCGGGCTCAAATACCGAAGGCAGGACTTCAGGTGCGCCCACCTCAAACCGGGTGTACGACAAACCATGGCCAAACGGGAACAAGGGCGAACTTTTGTGGTGTTGGTGATGGCGATAGCCGATCAATACACCTTCTTCGTAGCAGACCCTGCCGTCTGTGCCTGGGTAGGCCTGCGGATTGCCGTAGGCCACTGTGTCCTCCAGACGCACGGGCCAAGTCTGTGGCAAGCGCCCACCAGGCTCCGCGTGGCCTAGCAACAGGTCTGCAATGGCGTTGCCACATTCTTGACCGGGATACCAAGCTTGCAGCACGGCAGGCACGGCATCAATCCACGGCAAGGTGACCGGCGATCCGGTTTGCAAGACCACCACCGTGCGGGGGTTGGCTGCCGCCACGCGTGCGATCAATTCGTTCTGGTGGTGCGGCAAGGTGATGCTGCTGCGGTCCAGCCCCTCGTTGTCCCATTCAGCGTTGAGGCCCGCAAACACCACAGCCACGTCAGCCTCGCGTGCAGCCTCCACCGCTGCTGCAATGTCCGAGGCATCCAACACTCGGGCGGCGCCGACTCGCAAGACCCCAAATTTGTGGTGAACCTCGCCGGCTGCTGTTGGAATGGCGGTGCTGAACTCCACCACCAGCTCCGCGACCTCGCCGGCAGCCATGGTGCGTTGGTGCACCACTTCGTTGCAACCCCAGGTGAAATAAGTGTCGCCTCGTTCCCAGTGGGACCAGGCGTCCAGCACAGGCACGCCGTTGAGTGTGGCGCGGCTGACCCCGGCTGAGGTGAGCGAAAACGCATGTACGCCGGCAGCATCGGCCACATAGCGCAGCCTTGCGCGGGCAGAAAAACCCGCACCATCGGCAATGCCCGGGGGCATAGTGCCTATCCACTGCACCTCGCTGTTCGGTACGGTTTGGGTCGCGACAACAGGGCCGCTCAGATCGGTACTGGCAAACAGTTCCAGCACCATCGGCTTTGCCAGCACAGGGGTGTAACGGTGAATGTCTGCGCCCAGTTGATGGGTGAAATGCACGTCAGGGCGCGCTGCCCTGAGCGCATCCATGGGTGCGATGCGATAGTGAGCGTTCACATTGGCACTGCCGCCACCCATGATTTGCGGCACGGTTGCAGCACGGCCGATCAGGGCAACGGTTTGCTCAGCGTGCAAATTCAGAGGCAGCAACTGGCCTTCGTTTTTGAGCAGAACAGCACCCTCAGCCCCCAGTTTGCGGATCAAGGCACGGTGCTCGGGCAGATCATCGGCCCGTTCTGTCGGGATGACGGGATCGTCAAAACCGCCTACCCGCTCAACCAGCTCAAGCACCCGTTTTGCACAGGCCCGGACGGCGCTCGGTAGCAGGCGTCCATCGCGCACGGCAGCGACCAGCTTGGCGCCGCGCTCGCGAGACGGGCCGGGCATTTCGAGATCGCAGCCAGCCAGCACGCTGTAGACCGTATCGTGTGTGGCCATCCAGTCGGTCATGACCAAACCGTCAAAGCCCCACTCTTCGCGCAGAACCTGATGGATCAGCCGGTGGTGATCTGCCATGAACGTCCCGTCAACCCGGTTGTAGCCGGTCATGACCGCCATCACACCGGCTTCTTTGACGGCCCTCTCGAAGGGCAGCAAGTACAACTCACGCAGGGCGCGCTCGGGGATGTCCGAGCTGGCGCTCATGCGCTGGTACTCGCTCTCATTGCCCACAAAGTGTTTGATGGTGGCTGCCACGCCGGAACTTTGCACACCTCGGATGTAGGCCACGCCGATTTCAGACGACAGCCACGGGTCTTCCGAGTGGCACTCGAAGTTGCGGCCGTTGAACACGGTGCGCTGCAGGTTGACCGTGGGCGCCAGCAGAACGCGCGCGCCTTTTAGCCGCGCCTCGGCGCCCAAAGCGGCACCGGTCTGCTCAATCAGCGCCGGGTTCCAGGTGGCAGCCAGCGCAATGCCGACCGGAAAGCATGCCGTGGTGGGCCCGTCCTTGAAGATCCCGCCTCGTGCTCCGTTGGGACCGTCACTCACCTTGATGGCAGGTATGCCCAGGCGGGGCACAGGCACGGTCGTCCAGAAGTCAGCGCCAGCCAGCAAGCTGACTTGTTCCTCCAGCGTGAGCTGGTCCAGCAAGGTGTCTATCTTGTTTTTGGTCATGTGAGGCTCGTCGGAGGAGAGGGTTGGTAGTTTGCCCGATAGTCTTTTGGGGTGAGTCCAAAGTGTTGTCTAAAACTGCGGATGAAGTAGCTGGCACTGGCAAAGCCGCAGCACCATGCCACCTCTTTGACGGGAGATTCGCTATCGCACAGAAGCCGTGCCGCGCGGGTCAAACGCTGGCGCTGAATAAAGCCACGTAGGTGCTCACCGTTGGTCTGGCTGTAGAGATGGGAAAGGTAATCGGCTGTGCACCCCAACTGCTGAGCCAGTTGGGCCACGGTCAGGTCTGCATTGCCAAGCTGGTTTTGAATCAGCACCCGCAGCTTGGCCAGCAAGGCAGACTCGGGAGGGATGCTGCCTTGAGGAGTATCCAGCAAACGCCACACTGCGGCGAGCACCGTGAGCACCAGCGCGCGCTGCTGGGCAGGCCAGAGTAGCTGCGGATCCTGGGTCGGCGTTCTGGCAGCGTCAGCCAGCCAGCCCTGAACTCGGCCGGCTTCAAGGTGGCGGCAAACCTCGAGGTGACGGATGCCAGGGCGTCCGGCGCTTTCTTCAAACGCCAGGTGGCAAGACAAAGCCTGTTGATCGGCGTAGATCACCACATTTGCAAAGGGACCACCCTCACCACTGCCCACTCGCTCGTCGTGCAGCAATTTGGGCGGCATCACCAGCGCTTGCATGGCCGACAGTCGTTGCTGCCCTTGCGGAAACCGGAAGTCGGTGTGCCCGCTTGCCTGCAGAAACAGCTCCACGCCCAAATGAAAGTGCCCGTCTCCGCGTGTGGCCCAGACCGTAGGCGTGGGCGGACAGATCACCGTCAGCTGTCCGCTGGCGGCTTGGTTAATGAACGCTGACAGCACTTGGCGCATGTGCTGCCCCTGCGTGTCCTGCGTCCTCGGAGCGCTGGCCTGAGCGGGCAGGACGGCTGTCAGCTCATGGTTAGTGTGGATGTTTGAATCCATGATTTGTACTACTTTTGACGTTTTTCTAGCATTGATTGATATTGCCACAACCCATGGTCGTCTCTAACCTTGCGGCTTGGGAAGCGATAGGCGCTTTGTGTCGTAGCAAGCAGAGTCGTCACCGCTTCACGACCACTCGGAAATGATGGCCCGGGTCTGTTTTCCTGCCATCTCAAGGAAGCTCATGAAACAAAAGATTTCTGTCATTGTCTGGAACGAATTCGAGCATGAACGCCAAAACCCCGCTGTGGGGGCGATTTACCCCGAGGGCATCCACGCCGCGATCGCAGAGGGTTTGCGTCAGGTGCCCGGCATCAATCCGGGTGCCTTGCCGCTAGAGATCAGCACCGCCACGCTCGACCAGCCAGAGCACGGCCTCAGCGAGGCGCGCCTTGCCGAGTGCGACGTGCTGATCTGGTGGGGGCACAAGGCCCATGGCAAGGTAGAGGATGCCATCGTGGATCGGGTGCAAAAGCGCGTGCTCGAAGGCATGGGCCTGATCGTGCTGCATTCCGGCCACTTCTCCAAAATCTTCCGTCGCATGCTGGGCACCAACTGCTCGCTGAAGTGGCGTGAGGCCGACGAGAAAGAGCGTATCTGGGTCATTGAACCCTCCCATCCCATCGCCGCTGGCTTGGGCCAGTATTTCGAGCTGCCCTATGAAGAGATGTATGGTGAGCGTTTCGACGTGCCACAACCCGACGAAACGGTGTTCATCTCGTGGTTTGAGGGTGGCGAAGTGTTCCGCTCGGGTTTGTGCTGGCAGCGCGGTCATGGCCGGATCTTCTATTTCCGCCCCGGTCACGAGGCTTACCCGACCTACTTCGACAAGAACGTGCAGCGCGTGATCGCCAATGCTGTGCAGTGGGCGGCACCTCGCGTGCAGATCGTCGACGACTGCCCCATGTCGCCACCGCTGGAGCACTTGTCCAAAAAGGCTGTGAGCTTTGGCAAGGTTGGCATCGTTCAAGGCAAAGGAGACATCTGATGGCTGATTACCAAGCACAAGCGGCAACCATGGGGGCTGCTGCCACCCCTCCTGCCGGGAGCGGCAAATTGCGTGTGGGCGTGATCGGCCTGGGGATCGGTCGCATGCACATTGAGGGCTGGCGCCAACACCCCCAGGTCGAAGTCGTCGCCATTGCAGATGCTGATGCCTTGCGGCTGGACCAAGTGGGTGACCAATTCGAGATCGCCCGGCGATACACCGATGCGCAAGCCATGCTGGATGCCGGCGGGCTGGACGTGGTGAGCGTGTGCACACCCAACAAGTTCCACAAGGACCTGACCCTGGCTGCGCTGGCAGCCGGCTGCCATGTGCTATGCGAAAAACCCATGGCCATGAGTGCTTTGGAGGGTCGCGAGATGCTGGCTGCTGCCAAGGCAGCTGATAAGCGCCTGATGATCAATTTCAGCTACCGCTTCAGTGCCGCTTCGCGCGGCCTGAAGGCACAAGTGGACGCTGGCTTGTTTGGGGACTTTTACTTTGGCCGCAGCGTCTGGCATCGCCGGCGTGGCATGCCGGGATTTGGCGGGTGGTTTGGCAACAAGGCACTGGCCGGCGGTGGCCCATTGATCGACTTGGGCGTGCATCGTCTGGACCTGGCCCTGTGGCTCATGGGCTATCCCAAGCCCACCTGGGTTCTGGGCAGCAGTTATGACGCAATAGCCCGCGAGATCGCCGACAAGGCGGGCAAGCACTACGACGTAGAAGACCTGGCCTGTGGTCTCATCAAGTTTGAGAATGGCGCCACGCTGGCGCTGGAGGCGAGCTGGGCGGCCAATATTCAGGAGGCTGAGCTGATGGAAACCCGCTTGCTCGGTACCCGGGCCGGTTTGCTGCAGAAGAACGTCAACGAGGGCTATACATTCGAGGCCAACGTCTACACCGAGGTCAACGGTGCGCCCGTGGATATGTACCTGAAAGCGCCCACCGCCACCGCCAAATCGGCGATGTTTGACTACGCCGAGGCGATACTGTCGGGCCGGCCACACCCCGCGCCGGGCGAAGAAGGCCTGATCGTGATGGAAATTCTGGATGCCATTTACGCCAGTGCGGCCAGTGGTGCGCCGATTCAAATGTGATGCCGTGAAGCTTTGAAATTGCCCAACCTCCCACGTGACCCCCTATGAGCCTTGCCGATATAAACATTCCAGGCCCGCCCGCTGACCTGGACACAAGGCCCGCCGATTCGTCAGAGCTAAGCCGTGGCCGTCAAGCCACCCGGGCTCTGTTTGCTGCCCTGGGCATGTTGGCCGGGGTGTGGGGCGCGCATATCCCTTCGCTCAAGGCCGAGTACGACCTCAACGAAGGCCAGCTGGCGATCGCCTTGTTTGCAGCCGCCGTGGGGGCTGTCACCAGCCTGTTCTTTGCCGGACGGCTGATCGGCCGACTGGGGACGCGGCGTACGGCGCTGCTGACCGGGCTGATGCTGACCAGTGCGCTGGCGGCGGTGCTGAATTGGCCCTCGTTCGCCTGGATGCTGTTGGCAAACTTTGTTTTCGGCCTGTCGATGAGCGTCTACGACGTGACCATCAATGCCGAAGGCACTGCGCTGGAGGCGCGCAGTGGCAAGGCGATCATGGGCAGCCTGCACGGCATGTTCAGCCTGGGTGCGATGGTCGGTGCGCTGGTGGCTGCGGGCATGCTTCATCGCGGCTGGGACCCGAAGTTACAGTTGCTGGGTGTGGGCATAGGGGTCGCGTTGGGCTTGGTGGTCGCCCAAGCTGGCATGTTGGATGCCCACCCTGCCTCCGAGCAAAAAGAGGGGCATGCCCACTTCGTCTGGCCGCGCGGCCTGCTTTTGCTGATCGGTCTGCTGATCTTCGCTGGCATGACCGCCGAGGGCGTCATGTACGACTGGTGCGTGCTGTACCTGAAACAAGAGGTGGGCATGACGCAGGATGTGGCCGCCTTGGGCTACGCTGCCTTCGCAGGCGCGATGGCGGTCGCCCGATTTGCCGGTGATGGTCTGCGGGCCCGATTTTCTGACGTGGTTTTGCTGCGCAACAGTGCCTTGCTGGCCGCTGTGTCCATGGCCCTTGTTCTGCTCAGCGGTCATCCGGTGGTGTCTTTGGTGGGTTACGGTCTGGTGGGTGCTGGCTTGGCGCCCATCGTTCCTTTGTTGTTCACGGCCGCCAGCCGTGTGCCCGGCAGCAGCAGTGCGGCGGCGATTGCCGCGGTCTCGTCGATTGGTTACAGCGGCTTCTTGATTGGCCCGCCGCTGATCGGCTCCATCGCCCAGACCACCTCACTCGCAGCCGCATTGAGTGTGGTGGTGATTGCGTCGGCCGCCCTGGCTTGGGGCTCAAGGCGCATCGCATGAGCATCCTCACGCCTACTCTCCATCCGAAGCACCTCCAAGGCTTGTTGCTGCTGATTGCAGCACAGGCTTGTTTTGGCTTTCTGGATGCCGGCACCCAAGCTGTGGGCCCCTTGGTGCCAGTTGCTGTACTGGTGTGGACCCGCTACCTGGCCCAGTTTTTGGGCGCCTTGTTGATTCAGGGTAGGCAGCATGGCGCAAGGCAGATGTGGCGTTGCCATCATCCCCGATTGCAGATATGGCGTGGGGTTTTGCTTGCGGTGCTCAATGGTGTCGCCGTCCTCAGTCTGATGTATGTGCCCGTGGGCGAATTCACAGCCATCACCATGCTGACACCAGCGGCGCTCACGCTGGTATCCGTTGTGCTTTATGGTGAACGCATCAGTGCGCTGCGTTGGTTCTTGATCGCTGGCGGTTTTGCCGGCGCCATGGTGGTGATACGTCCCGGTGGCGAACACTTTGAATGGACGCTGCTTTTGCCCGTGTTGACCATGTTGATTGCAACGGCATGGCAGGTGGTGTCTAACCAACTGGCCAAATTAGACGACCCCGCCACGACCAATTTGTGGACGGGTCTGGTCGGGTTCTTGTTGTGCAGTGCCCTGGTGCCCTGGTTTTGGCAAACCCTGGACTTGTCGATTTGGTTGCAGCTGGGTGTTTTGTCCATTTTGTGTGCCGTCGGGCACTTGCTCATCATCGTCGCCCACTCCAGGGTGCCCTTGGCCCTGTTCGCGCCTTTTCTGTACTTTCAAATTGGATTTGCGGTGTTGGCCGGCTGGTTGCTGTTGGGCCAAAGGCCTGATGTTTGGTCGGTGGTGGGGATTGCTGTGATTGCGGTTTGTGGGGTTGGCAGCAGTCGGTTGCAGAGGTGATGAGGGGCTGTCTCCCTGGAGTGCAAACGTCCCAGGCTCTGAACGAGGCTGCTCGGTAAAATTGCCAACATGACTTTCATCGAAATGCTGAGCGCCACCGAGCGCCAAAACGGCTCCATGTTGTGCGTGGGCCTGGATCCTGAACCCAGCCGTTTTCCAGGCCAGCTCCGGGGCGATGCCAGCAAGATTTACGACTTTTGTGCCGCCATGGTGGACGCCACCGCCGACCTGGTGATCGCCTTCAAGCCTCAAATTGCTTACTTTGCAGCTCACCGTGCCGAAGACCAACTGGAGCGCCTGATGGCGCACATGCGCCGCGCCGCGCCCCAAGTGCCCATCATCCTGGATGCCAAGCGCGGCGACATTGGTAGCACCGCTGAGCAATACGCCAAAGAGGCGTTTGATCGTTACGGCGCAGACGCGGTCACCTTGTCGCCCTTCATGGGCTTTGACTCGGTGGCGCCCTACCTCAAGTACGAGGGCAAAGGCGCGTTTTTGCTGTGCCGTACCTCTAACCCCGGTGGCGATGATCTGCAGGCCCAGCGCCTGGCCAGTGTGCCGGGCGAGCCTTTGCTGTACGAGCATGTGGCCCGTCTTGCACAGGGTCCTTGGAACCTGAACGGCCAGTTGGGCCTGGTGGTGGGTGCCACCTACCCCAATGAGATCGAGCGTGTGCGTGCCGTGGCCCCCACCGCGCCCTTGCTCATCCCGGGGGTGGGTGCTCAGGGCGGCGATGCCCTGGCCACTGTGCGCGCCGGTTGGCGTGCTCAGGGGGGCGAAACTGTGGCGCCCATCGTGGTCAATTCCTCGCGCGCCATCCTGTATGCCTCCTCGGGCGACGACTACCGTGAAGCGGCCCGACGTGAAGCCATCAAAACGCGCGACCTGCTGGAATCGGCGCGCGGCGCCTGACGCCCGTTCCGCGCAAGCGCTGCGCTTGCGATAAATCACCTGGCTGAGCCGCCTGGCCCACTACGCTTGATGCACCTCCTACTTTTTTGAAAGGTGCATCATGTCTACTGTTTTTCAGGCTCCCGCGCAAACCCAGGAAAAGCTGGTCAACGACCTCAAGACCGTCATTGCCGATGCCGAGCACATCTTGGCGGCCACAGCAGAACAAGCCGGCGACAAAGTGACCAATTTGCGCGCCAAGGTTCAGACCGGCATGCACGACGTGCGCGAGCGTCTGGACCAGGTGCAATCCACGCTGTCAGAAAAATCCAAAGCCGCTGCTGTGGCGACCGACAACTATGTGCACCAGTCGCCCTGGACGGCCATCGGTCTGGCCGCCAGTGTTGGCGTGGTGCTAGGCCTGTTTGCTGGTCGTCGCTAATGTTGGTGGGGTTACGGGCGCCCGGGCCTTGTCCATGCTGGGTCTGAAACCACTGGCGCTGACCCTGCTGACCAGCGCCCACACGCGTCTGGCCTTGCTGGCCAATGAGCTGCAGGCAGAAAAGCACCAGGCCATGACCATGCTTTGGCTGGGCTTGGCGCTGGCTTTTTGCCTGAGCTTAGGGTTGGTGCTGGCCGTGTTTTTGGCCGTGATCGTGTGGTGGGCTCAGCGCATGGTGGTGCTGGCGGCCTTTGCCACGCTCTTTTTGTTATTGGCAGCCTACTTCCATGCCCAGTTCAGGCGCGTGACCCGTGGCATAGAACCCGTGTTTGCCGCCAGTCTGGCGGAGTTGCAAGAAGACCTGAGGCTGCTGAAAGCCGCTGCACATGAGCCCCACACAAGCTGAGCTGCTGGTGCAGCGTGGTCGCTTGCTGGAGCGTATCAGCCAGCAGCGCATCCAGCTGGCCCAGCAAGTCGTCCCGTGGCTGACGCTGGCCGAGAGCGTTGAAGCGTGGCTGGGCAAACTGCGCGGCGGCATGGTCTACCTCAAGCAACACCCCCAGCCTGCCCTGCTGGTCTCTGCCCTGTTGGTGCTTTTGGGACCCAAGCGATCCCTGCGCCACGCCCGCCGTGCCCTGGTGTTGTGGCGCAGCTGGAAGTGGTTGCGGGCTTGGTTGGTGCCAGATTAGCTCTTGCGCTGGCCGCTTGGGCCAAGTACCTGGGCCACTTGTGAATGGCCCGCCAGGATGGCGCTGAGCTCTGCATGCGTGGCCACCTGGGCGATGTCGGAAAAGCCTGGCGGTGCTCTTTGCCCCACGAAGTCGATGATGCGTTCGGGGCCGCCCTGCCGGTTGGCCGCCACAATGGCGGACGTCTTGGGTCGGCGTTCGGCGTCATAGGCACTGAGTGCATCAGGCACTGGCAGGTGGGTCAGCAAATCGGCCAGGTAGCGGGCGTCGAGGATGGCCTGGGATGCACCATTCGAGCCTACCGGGTACATCGGGTGCGCAGCGTCACCCAGCAAGGTGACTCGGTCTTGCGTCCACCAGGGCAGCGGGTCGCGGTCGCACATGGGGTAGACCGATGCCATGGGCGAAGCCTGTATCAAGGCCGCCGGGTCGATGAAGGGCAGAGAAAAATCCGCCACATGCGGAAGGATGTCGGCACGGTCAGCCTCGCGCGACCAGTCTTGCCGCCCGGGCGGTGTGGGGCCAGCGTCGGCAAGCCGGGTGTACACCACCCAATTCAACAAGCGTGTATAGGGCCGAAGGCCAGGGCCGATGGGGTAGAGCACCAGCTTGGCATGCGTGTTGCCGCAAATGCACATGGTGGCCCCATCCCACAGTTGGGGCCAGTCCACCGCGCCACGCCACATCTGCGTGCCTTGCCAGCGCACACCGCCGTCATCCGGGTGCATGGCACTGCGCAGGCTGGAGTGGATGCCGTCCGCGCCAATCAGCGCATCGCCACTCAGGCTGCTGCCGTCGGCCAGATGCGCCGTGACGTGCTTGCCCTCCTGGCTGTATCCAGTCACCCGCGCGCTGTGGCGCAGGGCCGAGCCCAGGCGTTCTTGCGCCGCGCGCCACAGCAGGCCATGAAAGTGCCCCCGGTGGATGGAAAACTGGGGCACGTCTAGCCCGGCATAAGTGCCTCGGGGTTCGGCCCAAATCGTTTGGCCCAAGTGGTTGGCATAGCGCAACTCGCGGGTGCGTATGCCCACGGCGTCCAGTGCCGGCAAAAGCCCCTGCTCGGACAATTCGCGCACCGCCACCGGCAGCAGGTTGATGCCCACGCCCAGCTCCCGCACCTCGCTCACGGCCTCCAGGACCGTGCAGGCGATGCCGCGTTGCTTCAGCATCAGGCCCAGTATCAGGCCGCCCACGCCACCGCCGGCGATCAGGATCTGCATGTGGGTCTCCTTCAAGTCCAGCTCTCCCCGAGTGTCTCTACTTGCTGCAGCACCAGCTCCACCGCCTCATCGGCTTGGTCGGGCGGGTATTTGTATTTGCGCAGCACCCGCTTGACCATCAACCGCAGGGCGGCCCGCACGCTTTCGCGCTGCGTCCAGTCCACGGTGATATTGCGCTTGAGGTTTTCAGTCAGTTCATGGGCGATTTTCTTTAGCGTCTCGTCGGTCAGTTCTTTCACCGCTGATTCGTTGTTGGCCAGGGCGTCGTAGAACTTCACCTCGTCGTCAGACAGGCCCAGCAGCTCACCACGGCTGGCAGCCAGCTTGAACTTCTTGGCCATCTCCACCAGCTCCTCCATCACCTGCGCGGTTTCGATGCTGCGGTTTTGGTAGCGGGTGATGACATTGCTGAGCAGGTCTGAGAACTTCTTTTGCTGCACCACGTTGGTGGCGAACTTGCTCTTGATTTCGCCTTCGAGCAGGCGCTCCAGCAGCTCCACTGCCAGGTTCTTTTCGGGCAGGTTTTGCACCTGGGCCAGGAAACTTTCATCCAGCAAACCAATGTTGGGCTTTTCCAGGCCCACGGCATCAAAGATGTCCACCACCGATTCGCTCACCACTGCCTGGTTGATGATTTGACGGATGGCCAGGTCGCGTTGCTCGTCAGTTTTCTTCTGCTGACTGATGTCACGCTTGGTCAGGATGACCTTGACCGCTTGCAAAAAGGCTACTTCGTCACGCACGGCCTTGGCTTCGTCCAGGGTGCAGCACAGGCTGAAGGCCTTGCTAAGGCCCAAGGCCACATCGGCAAAGCGCTTTTTGCCATCGCGTACCGGCTTGCCGGTTTTGTCTTTGGTTTCGGATGTCAGGCCCAACACATGGTTGGCGGCGCCGGCCAGGGTTTTGTGGCCACCTGTTTTGAAGTCGCTCCAATCAAAGCCATGCAGCATGGCGTGCAGCACATCGCGCTTTTCCAGCAAAACAGACAGCGCCTCATGCGCATCCACGGTCGGGCGGCCACGGCCTTGGCTAGCGGTGTATTCCTTCATGGCGGCTTTGAGCTCGTTGCCTATGCCGATGTAGTCCACCACCAGGCCGCCTTGCTTGTCTTTGAACACGCGGTTGACGCGGGCAATGGCCTGCATCAGGTTGTGGCCCTTCATGGGTTTGTCCACGTACATGGTGTGCACACAGGGCGCATCAAAGCCGGTCAGCCACATGTCGCGCACGATGACCAGGCGCAGCGGGTCGGCGGGGTCTTTGAAGCGCTTTTCCAGGCGCTTCTTGACCTGGCTGCTGTAGATGTGGGGCCGCAACAGGGCTTTGTCGCTGGCGCTGCCCGTCATGATGATTTTGATGGCGCCCTGCTCGGGGTCGTCGCTGTGCCAGTCTGGGCGCAGTTGGGTGATGGCGTTGTAGAGGTGTACGCAAATGTCGCGGCTCATGGTCACGACCATGGCCTTGCCGCCAAATCCGTCCGACATATTGGCCTGTTTGCGTTCCTCAAAGTGGGCCACCAGGTCAGCCGCCACACTGGCCACTCGGGGTTCTGCACCCACTACTTTCTCTAACGCCGCCCAGCGGCTCTTGAGCTGGGCCTGGGTATTTTCTTCCTCGTCTTCGGCCAGCTCGTCCACTTCTTCGTCGATGAGCGACAGGTCTTCTTCCTTGAGCTTGAGCTTGGCCAGACGGGATTCGTAATAAATGGCGACCGTGGCGCCATCTTCCTTGGCCTGCTGCATGTCATACACATGGATGTAATCGCCAAACACAGCCCGGGTGTCGCGGTCGGTGCTGCTCACCGGCGTGCCGGTAAAGGCCACAAAGGTGGCGTGGGGCAAGGCGTCGCGCAGGTGTTGGGCATAGCCGGCCACATACTTCACTTGGTCGCCGGTCTTGTACTCGGGTGGGGCAAATTCAGCGGTGGCGGCTAGGGTGCGGGCGTCGCCCGTGGTCACAGCGCCAAAGCTGGCACGGCTCGCCTTTTTGGTCTTGAGCTTGGCCTCAAACCCATACTGGGTGCGGTGGGCTTCATCCGCAATCACGACGATGTTGCGTCTGTCAGACAACACCGGGAACATGTCTTCATCTTCACCGGGCATGAACTTCTGGATGGTGGCAAACACAATGCCCCCCGAGGGCCGGTTGCTCAGCAATTGCCTCAGCTCTTGCCGGGTGGTGGCCTGCACGGGCTGTTCGCGCAGCAGGTCTTGCGCCAGGCTGAACACGCCAAAAAGCTGGCCGTCCAGGTCATTGCGGTCGGTGATGACCACAATGGTCGGGTTTTGCATGGCCGGTTCTTGCATCACCCGGGCGGCAAAACAGGTCATGGTGATACTTTTGCCGCTGCCTTGCGTGTGCCACACCACGCCGCCTTTGCCTTGAATGGCGGCGGGGCTGTCTATGCGCGATGCGGCCACCACATGTTCAATGGCGGCACGCACCGCGTGGTACTGGTGATAACCGGCGATCTTTTTGACCAACTGGCCGTCGTCTTCAAACAGCACAAAGTAGCGCAGGTAGTCCAGCAGATATTGCGGGGCCAAGGCACCACGCACCAGGGTTTGCAGCTCGTTGAACTCACCCAGCGGGTCGAGCTTGATGCCATCGATGGTGCGCCACTGCATAAAGCGCTCGGCATTGGCCGACAAGCTGCCCATACGTGCCTCTGTGCCATCCGAGATGACCAGCACCTCGTTGTACTGAAACACGTCGGGGATTTGCTCTTTGTAGGTCTGAATCTGGTCGTAGGCTCGTCCGATGTCGGCCGCCTCGTCGGCGGGGTTCTTCAGCTCAATCAAGACCAGCGGCAGACCGTTAACGAACAGGATGATGTCAGGGCGGCGGGTATGGTGCGGCCCCTTGATGGTGAACTGGTTGACGGCCCAATATTCGTTACGCCCTTCGTGACGTGGCGCATCCGACCAATCCACCAGGCGCACAAAGTCGCCCACCGTCTCGCCATCCTTTTGGTATTGCACCGGCACGCCGCCCACCAGCAGCTTGTGAAAGGCCCGGTTGGCAGATAACTGCGCCGCGATGCCCAGGTCCAGCACGCGCTGCAGCGCCTCTTCACGGGCGGCGGTGGGAATGGTGGGGTTCAGCCGCTGAATGGCTTCGCGCAGGCGAAAAGGCAGCACCACCTGGCGATAGTGGGCCCGCTGCGGGTTGGGGCCATCGTGAGCAATGTCGTAGCCGCTGTGGACCACATAGCCCAACTCGGCCAGCCAGCCCAGGGTTTCTTGTTCGAGTTGGTCTTCGGTCATGAATGGCTTTTTCCCTTTGCTTTATCGACTCAGCAGGTCGATATAGGCCGCGTAACTGAAGGTGCGGTTCTTTTTTTGTCCTGTCAGCTCGATCAATATGCCCAACTCTTCCAGCAGCTTGATGGCCGCATTGGCGGTTGGAAAAGTAGTCTGCACCGCCTCACACGCCCGGTCTACCGACAATCGCGGCATGGTGGGCAACAATTCAAACAGGCGGTAGCTGACGGCATTCGCCTTGGGATGTGCCAACAAACGCCGTCTGTCATTGGCCACCAGTCTGGCCAGTGCCACCACGGCACGTTCTGACTGGACGGCGGCGTTTCGCACTGCTTCCAGAAAAAACTGCACCCATCCTTCCCAATCCCCATCCGTGCGTATGGCCGACAAGCGGCGGTAATACTCAGACTGGTGCTGCTTGAGATAACTGCTCAGGTACATCAAAGGCTCTGGCAAGAGCTGCCAATGCTCCAGCAAAGCAGCAATCAATAAACGCCCTATACGCCCGTTGCCGTCCAGATAAGGGTGGATGGTTTCAAACTGCGCATGCACCAGGGCCACGCGCACCAATGCCGGCAGATCCGTCTGCTCAGCGTGAATAAACCGCTCCAGATCGGCCAGCAAAGCGGGCACTTGCTCGGGTGGTGGCGGCACAAACACCGCATTGCCCGGCCTGGTACCGCCTATCCAGTTTTGCGATCGCCGCAGCTCACCCGGCTGCTTGCCCGAGCCGCGCGCACCATCAAGCAAGCGGCGGTGCGCCTCGCTCAGCAGCCGCACACTGATGGGCAAGCCTTGCGAACTGCGCAATTGCGCCTGCGTCCACTGAAAGGCCCTCAGATAGTTGCTCACCTCTTCCACATCGTCGGTGTTGCTGATGGCGAGCCCGGCCTCTTCGTCAAACAAATCCACCAGGGTTGCTTGCGTGCCCTCGATTTGCGAGGTCATCAGCGCCTCCTGGCGGATGGCGCTGTAGAGCAACCAATCCACCGACGGCACCAGCC
>JBJOIT010000043.1:0-24257 GCA_046046915.1 Pseudomonadota bacterium | reverse complement strand
CTATAGGCAGCGATCAGCAAAATATAAATGTGGGGCGTCCGTAAGTCGTTGATTTAATTAGCTGTACAATTCTTCACTGTGGTTTGGGACCAGAGGGTCGTAGGTTCGAATCCTATCGCCCCGACCAAAAATTATTACTTAGATCAAGGACTTGGAGCAGAAATGCCCTGAGTCCTTTTTCTTTTGTATCGATGTTGCGTGACTTTCGCAGTGCTACCCTTTGATCCCTTGCGCGTTACATTCCCTGCGCCGCTGGGGCTAGGAGTCACCATCACTCGTGCCACACAACGTCACGGATAGAGATCTCGGAAGAAAAAACGACTTTGAGTCGATGTCAGCCTAAAATGACAACACCGGATGTACTTTTTTATATGCAACTTGGTTGATTCGTATTGAGGTGGCGTGCTGAGCGACGTGGCATGACTGGTGCGGCAAGCTTTTTCAGCAGCCTGAATCGGCAAGTACGTCAGGAGTCATGTGCTTTGCTTGGTCGTCGCCACACAATCTAAGAATCATGCGTTTTTAAGAGTCGCATCTCGTTGTGGTGTCAGTCAATTGCACTTGAGGTGCAGTTTTAAGACGGTTGCGGGGATGCCTGTCAGCCAAATTTCATTTTTTTCGATCGTCTTGGTCTGTACTAGTCTATGGCTGCCTCACCCCAATCGCTCAAGGGCCTAGCCCCTTTTTTGAAGCCCTACCGAATGACCTTGGGGGTCGCTGCGGTGTTCCTGTTGCTTGCGGCGGGTACCACACTGGCGTTCCCCTGGGTTTTGCGCCAGCTGATCGATCAGGGCTTGGCCGCAGGCGCTACCCCCGAACGTCTGTCAGGCAACTTTTTGCAGCTGTTTGGTGTGGCGGTGGCTTTGGCGGTGTTTTCTTCTGGCCGCTACTACACCGTGAGCTGGCTGGGCGAACACATCACTGCAGATCTGCGCAATGCGGTTTACGGGCACGTGCTTCGACAGAGCCCGGCCTTTTTTGAAACTACGCAGTCAGGTGAGGTTCTTTCGCGATTGACCAACGACACCACGCTGGTGCAAACCGTGGTGGGTTCCTCTTTCTCGATGGGCCTGCGCAATCTGGTCATGGGGACAGGCGCGTTGCTCATGCTGGTGTGGACGAACCCCATTCTCATGCTCCAGGTGGTGGCGGTTCTGGTGGCGGTGATTTTTCCCAGTGTTTACCTGGGCCGCCGGGTTCGAAGGTTGTCACGCGCCAGTCAGGACCGGGTGGCCGATTCCAGCGCCATCGCTTCCGAGGTGCTGAACGCCGTCAGCGTGGTGCAAAGCTACACGGCCGAGGATCGTGAGACCCGCCGGTTCATAAACTCGACCGCCCGAGCGCTGGGTACAGCGCTGGGCCGTATACGCGCGCGCGCTGTGCTGGTGGGATTCATTATCATGGCGTCCAGTGCGGTGTTGCTGTGGGGCTTGTACATGGGCACGCTGGCGGTGCGCGCGGGCACCAGCACGGCGGGTCAGCTGGGTGAGACAGTGTTTTACGTCATCTTGTTGGCCAGTGCTTTTGCGGTGCTGGGCGAGGTCTACGGGGACATGCTTCGCGCAGCGGGTGCGACCGAACGTCTGATGGAATTGCTGCATACCGAGTCCACCCTGAAGATAGCTACTCAGCCGCAACAAGCGCCCCGGCCCCAGGGCGGCTCCTCTTTGCAGCTTGAGTCTGTTCGTTTTCATTACCCCTCGCGTCCTGACACCTGGGCGCTCGACCAGTTGAGCGGGCAGATTCACCTCGGCCAGACCGTGGCGGTAGTGGGGCCCAGCGGCGCAGGCAAAACCACTTTGTTCGATTTGCTGATGCGATTTCACGACCCGCAATCGGGCCGCATCCTGCTTGACGGCGTACCGATCGACCAGATGTCGCTGCACCATCTACGAGAGCGCATGGCCATCGTGCCGCAGGAGCCAGTAATTTTTTCGGGCACGGTGATCGAGAACATACGCTACGGCCGACCTGAGGCCAGTCTGGACGACGTGCATGCCGCCGCCGAAGCTGCCTACGCGCAAGAGTTCATTCGTGAGTTGCCCGAGGGTTTTGACACGTATCTCGGCGACCGAGGCGTGCGCCTTTCAGGTGGACAGCGCCAACGCATCGCGATCGCTCGGGCCATCCTGAAAAATCCCCCGCTTTTGCTGCTGGACGAAGCCACCAGTGCGCTTGATGCACAAAGCGAAAAAATGGTGCAGGCCGCCCTGGACAAAGCCATGGTTGGACGTACGACGCTGGTTATTGCCCACCGCTTGGCCACGGTTCAGCGTGCCGATGTGATCTGGGTGCTGGAGCGCGGCCGCCTCATGGAGCAGGGCACCCATGCTGAGTTGCAAGCCAAAGGTGGGCTGTACGCCAGCCTGGCGGCGTTGCAGTTCAACGTCGCATCAGGCGGCTGAGTCTTTTTTCTCTGCCGCCCGTCCCCCGGGGTTAGGGGCATGTTCAGTTCTCTCATTCGGGACTGTCTCAAGTGTCTCATTAGCGACCTCTTGCGAGGCTTTTTCGCGCGCCCGTTGCTGGCGTGTGTGTTCTTGCGCTTTGCGCACGTCGTGCATTTGCCAAAAGGCAAACACGAACACCAGGCCAAAAATTCCCAGCTCCATCCAAATTTCCATGCTTTGAACTTTCTCTTACCGATGTGTCAATAAATATTGACAGTATTAAATATCAAGCTATATTGACACCCATGCCTGTCAGCGTGGGTTGACGGGCCTTCCCTTTCGGAGGTCCCATGAGTCTGTTGACGCGAGCTGAGCATGCTTTGAGCACTCATTTTGACAAAGCTGTTGGTGCGGGTGCGCCGTCCCGACTGGTGGCTGCGATGAAGCATGCCGTGTTTTCAGGCGGGGCCAGGATCCGTCCGCAGCTGTGCATGGCTGTGGCTACTGCCTGTGGTGACAACGCACCCGAGCTGACCGATGCGGCCGCCGCCGCGCTTGAATTGATGCATTGCGCCTCTCTGGTGCACGACGACATGCCAGTCTTTGACAACGCCGACACCCGGCGTGGCCGTCCCACCGTTCACAAGGCTTTCAGCGAGCCGCTGGCTTTGCTTGCAGGTGATGGTCTTATCGTCATGGCATACCGGGTCTTGCTACAGGCGGGTGCCCAGCAGCCCGAGCGCCTGATTCACCTCATGGACAACATGACCTCGGGCGTCGGTTTGCCCAATGGCATCGTCGCTGGGCAGGCCTGGGAGTGCGAGACCAGCGCCGACCTGGGCCAATACCAGCGCTCCAAGACCGGCGCTTTGTTTGTTTCGGCCACTTGTGCCGGGGCCCTCAGCTGCGGGTGTGAGCCCGAGCCATGGATCCCATTGGGTGCTTATCTTGGTGAGGCTTATCAGGTGGCGGATGACATTCGAGATGTCATCGTCGACGCTGCAACGCTGGGCAAACCATCGGGGCAAGATGCATTACACACTCGTCCCAGCTCGGCCCAGGCCTTGGGACTGGACGGAGCCATTGCTTATTTTGACCAACTGATGGATCAGGCCACCGCATCGATCCCTGCGTGCTCCTGCCGCGACATGTTGCGGCAGCTGGTCCAGCTTGAGGCGGAACGCTTGGTGCCCAAAGTTCCGTGCGAAGGCTTTATCAAAACCCTCCCGATGGTGTCTGCGGCCCGCATCAGCGCTCCACATTGACTGCTGTCCCGACCACCTGCCCATTCCCCCTAGACGTGCGAAGGAAGCATCATGTCCCAACCTCTGGATCTAGCTTCTACGCAGGCCTCCACCACTTTCACCCCGCTCAAGGACGGCTGGCAGGCAAGTCTGGAGCGCTGGTACGCGCACCCCGGCCTTTACAAGTGGTCGCTTAGAAATCCCTTGACCCGTTGGCTCACGCGACGCCGCACACGCAAGTTGTTTGAATTGATGGCTGGGTTTGTTCACAGTCAGGTGTTGCTGGGCTGCGTTCGGCTTGACTTGTTTTGTGTGCTTCGTCAGGCCCCTGCGACACTGACCGACCTTGCTCGCCACACGGGCCTGGCGCCTGCGGTTCTGCAGCGTTTGCTCCTTTCAGCCGTGGCGCTGGGTTTGCTGGAGCACCGCAGTCAAGGTCGTTTTGGACTGGGTCCCTTAGGGGTACCTTTGTCACAACACGACGGCATCGCCCAGATGATTGAGCACAACCACCTGCTTTATCAGGATATGCGGGACCCACTTCAATTCCTGCACAGCGCCTGGAGCGGCGCGATGGCCGAGTACTGGCCCTATGCGCACGAGCAGCCCGACCCGTCTACGCCCGACCCCGACAAGTTCACCCGCTATTCCAAGCTGATGGCGGCTTCACAGGGCTTTGTGGTCCAAGAGATTCTCTCGTCCTACTACTTTGACGAGCACCGATGTGTGCTGGACGTAGGGGCTGGTGTAGGCCGTTTTGTGGGAGAGCTTGCGTCGCACGCGCCTCACCTGCGTTTCAAAATGTTCGATCTCCCGCCGGTGTTGGCGCTGGCCCGTGAGGGGCTCCAAGCTCAAGGTCTGACTGAGCGGGTGACCCTGCATCCGGGTAGTTTCCTGGATGACCCGTTGCCAGAGGGTGCAGACCTGATCACCCTAGTGCGTGTGGCGCACGATCACCCTGATGCGGTGGTGCGCAAGATATTGCAAAAGGCCCATGCTGCCTTGCCGCTGGGTGGAGTCCTTTTGCTGGCCGAGCCCATGGCCCAAGCCACCGACCAGGGTGGAAATTCTGTTGCCGCCGTCGATGCCTACTTTCACTTTTACCTTTTGGCCATGGGGGCAGGGCGCCTTAGAACGCCGCAGGAGTTGCAAACCATGATGCAGGAGGCGGGGTTTACCCATATTGAGCAGGTGCCCAACGCGATGCCCATCCACGCCCGCATCCTTTTGGGTCGCAAATCTAAGTGTTTACCCTAGGTTTTGACTAATAGTGTCAATTTGCATTGACGTATGTAAATGTAAGAAGAAAAATACAGTCATGAAATCTCAAGCCGTGGTCTTCAACAGTCCCAGGCACCTGTCCCTGCAGGCCCTGGACCTGCCGCAATTGCAGGCGGGGCAGTTGGATGTGGAGGTCGAGTTCAGCGGCATCAGCACCGGCACCGAACGTATGCTTTGGGACGGCAGCATGCCACCGTTCCCGGGCATGGGTTACCCGCTGGTGCCGGGATACGAGACGGTGGGCCGTGTGGTTAGAAGCGCGGTCGATTCAGGGGTGCAAGCAGGTCAACGCGTGTTTGTGCCTGGGGCGAATTGCTTCACCGGCGTCAAGAGTCTGTTTGGTGGCGCAGCCTCACGGCTGGTCGTGACCGAGAAAAAAGTCGTGCCGGTGGCAGATCACCTGGGTGCCCAGGCCGTGCTTCTGGCGCTGGCCGCCACCGCTTATCACGCGGTCTCTGGCGGCGGTCAGCAAGAGCCATTTGCCCCGCCTGAACTGATCATTGGCCATGGGGTCATGGGTCGTTTGCTGGCCCGCCTGACCGTGGCCGCTGGCATGCCGGCCCCTACCGTGTGGGAAACCCAGGACGAACGTTTTGCGGGGGCCGAAGGCTACGAGGTGGTGAAGCCACAAGACGATGCGCGACGGGACTACAACACCATTTACGACGTCAGCGGCGATGGCAGCCTACTCGACAGCCTAATCCAGCGCTTGCGCCCGGGTGGTGAGCTGGTGCTGGCAGGCTTTTACAAACAAGACTTGAAATTTGCCTACGCCCCGGCCTTCATGCGTGAAGCGCGCATGCGGATCGCTGCCGAGTGGAAGCGCCCTGATTTGTTGGCCGTTAACGAGCTGGTCAACACCGGCCGCTTGTCCTTAGACGGTCTGATCACCCACACCCAGCCATCGACGCAAGCTGGTTCTGCCTACGAGACAGCCTTCGGAGATGCGAGTTGTCTCAAGATGATCCTTGATTGGAGTGCCAGCGCATGAACACCGACACCACAGCCCAGCCGATTAAATTTGTTGAAGTGCTGCGCCGCGAGGCCGACGTGGAGCCCGACGCCGTCAGCACCGCAGAAGTAACCAAAGAGACCCAGATCATTGCCATTTACGGAAAGGGCGGCATAGGCAAAAGCTTCACGCTGGCCAACCTCTCCTACATGATGGCGCAGCAGGGCAAAAAAGTGCTGCTGATCGGCTGCGACCCCAAGAGCGACACCACCAGTCTGTTGTTTGGCGGCAAAGCTTGCCCAACCATCATCGAAACCTCTTCGCGCCTGAAGCTGTCTGGCCAGGCCGTCAGCATTGGTGACGTCTGTTTCAAGCGTGATGGTGTGTTTGCCATGGAACTCGGGGGCCCCGAGGTGGGTCGCGGCTGTGGCGGGCGCGGCATCATCCACGGTTTTGAAACGCTGGAGAAACTCGGCTTTCACGATTGGGGCTTTGACTACGTGCTGCTCGATTTTCTGGGCGATGTGGTGTGCGGCGGCTTTGGCCTGCCGATTGCCCGTGACATGTGCCAGAAGGTCATTGTGGTGGGCAGCAACGACCTGCAGTCCCTTTATGTCGCCAACAACGTGTGCTCAGCCGTCGAGTACTTCCGTAAGTTAGGTGGCAACGTCGGTGTGGCAGGCATGGTCATCAACAAGGACGACGGAACTGGTGAAGCCCAGGCCTTTGCCAACAATGCCGGCATTCCGGTGCTGGCAGCCATTCCCGCCAACGAAGACATCCGTCGCAAGAGCGCTAGTTACGAAATCATCGGCCGGCCCGATGGTGAGTGGGGGCCGCTTTTTGCCGAATTGGCCAAGAACGTGGCCGAAGCCCCGCCGATGCGCCCGAAACCCCAGACCCAAGACCAGTTGCTGGGCCTGTTCAGCGCCGATGTGGTCGGACGCAATGTGGTGCTCGAGCCTGCCACTGTGTTTGACATGGTGGGCAAGCACGAAGACATCAAGCCCTCGTTGGAAGTGGTCTACGACGCAGCCTGATCGCCGCTGCTGCAGACAACTCAACAGGTAAAAGTCATGACCCGCACCATACCCATCCTTCCGAGCCCTCAAGCTGTCAATCCGGCTGGCCTGCAGGGCGACGGCATGGGTTGTCATGCCGGTACCGAGGCCATGGTGGCTGCAGCCAAAGAGGCGGGCAAGTCGGCAGTGCTCGACCAGTATGCCCGCGACTACCCGCGCCAGCCGGATGCCGGCCCGCACGACCAGCCGCAAAGCATGTGCCCGGCATTTGGCTCCTTGCGAGTGGGTCTGCGCATGAAGCGCACCGCCACTATTTTGTCGGGCTCGGCCTGCTGTGTGTATGGCCTGACCTTCACCTCGCATTTTTACGGCGCGCGCCGCAGCGTGGGCTACGTGCCTTTCAACTCCGAGTCGCTGGTCACGGGCAAGTTGTTTGAGGACATACGCGAGGCCGTGCACGCCGAGGCAGACCCATCCAAGGTCGATACCGTCATCATCATTAACTTGTGCGTCCCCACGGCCAGTGGTGTGCCGCTGCAATTGCTGCCTCAAGAGATCAATGGCGTACGCATCATCGGCATCGACGTGCCTGGTTTTGGCGTTCCTACCCATGCCGAGGCCAAGGACGTTCTGGCCGGGGCGATGTTGAAATACGCCCGCGAAGAAATCATGAGTGGTCCAGTGGCCGCGCCCCGTGCTGGTCGTGGCGACAAGCCTACGGTGGCCTTGCTGGGCGAGATGTTCCCGGCTGACCCGGTGATCATTGGTCAGATGCTCGCGCCCATGGGCTTGGCCGCTGGCCCCGTGGTGCCCACCCGCGAATGGCGCGAGCTGTATGCAGCGCTCGACTGCTCGGTGGCCGCCGCCATCCATCCTTTCTATACCGCCAGCGTGCGGGAGTTTCAGGCCGCAGGCCGCCCCGTTGTGGGTTCGGCGCCGGTGGGCCTCGAAGGCACACAAGACTGGTTGCAACACATCGGCCAGGCTGCTGGTATCGGGCAGGCGCAGATCGATGTGGCACGCAACCAAGCGCTCACGCAAATGCGAGGCCTGTTGATGCAAAAGCCTATTTCAGGCCGCATCACCTTGAGCGGATACGAAGGCTCCGAGTTGCTGGTCGGCCGTTTGCTCATCGAGTGCGGCGCTGACCTGCGTTACGTGGGCTCGGCTTGCCCGTCCACACCCTGGAACGCGCAAGACATCGAATGGCTCAAAGCCAAAGGCGTGCAAGTGCAAATGCGCGCCTCGCTGGAGCAAGACCTCAACGCCATGTACGAGTACCGGCCGCAGCTGGCCATTGGGACAACCCCAGTGGTGCAAATCGCCAAGCAAAACAGCGTCCCGTCTCTGTACTTCACCAACCTGATTTCGGCTCGACCCTTGATGGGGGTGGCAGGTGCCGGTTCGCTGGTGCAGGTGGTGCAGGCGGCCATGGGCAACCAGGCCCGCTTCGATGCCATGAAGTCTTTCTTTGGTGATGTGGGTGCCGGCCACGCCGCAGGTGTGTGGGAATCGGTGCCCAAAGATCGGCCCGAGTTCAAGGCCGAAACCCGCCGCCAGATTGAAAAGCTGCTGAAAAAGCGCAAAGCCGAGGAGATGGGCTCATGAACCAAGTCACGTCTCCTCTCAGCACGGTGGCCAAACCGAAGTCGCCGCTGATCCTTGACCACGACCGAGCAGGTGGTTATTGGGGTGCGGTGTACGTGTTCACTGCCATCAAGGGGCTCCAAGTGGTGATCGATGGCCCTGTGGGCTGCGAAAACCTGCCCGTGACCTCGGTGCTGCACTACACCGACGCCTTGCCGCCGCATGAGTTGCCGATCGTGGTGACCGGGCTGGCCGAGGAGCAACTTGGCCGCGAAGGCACCGAAGGCGCGATGAAACGCGCCCACGCCACACTTGACCCTGAACTACCCGCCGTGGTGGTGACCGGTTCTATCGCCGAAATGATCGGTGGAGGTGTCACGCCCGAGGGCACCAATATCGCCCGTTTTTTGCCGCGCACCATCGACGAAGACCAGTGGCAATGCGCCAACCGTGCCATGTACTGGTTGTGGAGCGAATATGGCCTTCGCAGGGTGCCTGCGCGCAAGCCCTTCGAAGACCGCCCCGTAGGCGAAAAACCCCGCGTCAACATCATTGGCCCCTGCTACGGCACCTTCAACAGCGCGAGCGACCTGGCAGAGATCAGACGCCTGGTGCAGGGTATCGGAGCCGAGGTCAACATGGTCTTCCCTTTGGGCAGCCACTTGGCCGATGTCTCACGCTTGGTCGAGGCCGACGTGAACATCTGTATGTACCGAGAGTTCGGCCGCATGCTGTGCGAGGCTCTGGAGCGTCCTTATTTGCAAGCGCCCATCGGTTTGCACAGCACCACCAATTTTTTGCGTAAGTTGGGGGAATTGCTACACCTCGATCCTGAGCCCTTTATCGAGCGTGAAAAGCACACCACCTTGAAGCCCATGTGGGACCTGTGGCGCTCGGTCACACAAGACTTTTTTGCCACCGCCAGCTTTGCCGTGGTGGCCGGCGAGACCTATTCGCGCGGCCTGAAAAACTTCCTCGAAAACGAAATGGGCTTGCCCTGCCGTTTCAGCGTCTCGCGAACCGCGGGCAACAAGACGGATAACGCCACCGTGCGTGAGCTGGTCAAAACGCAAACGCCGCTCATCATGTTCGGCAGCTACAACGAGCGTATGTACCTGAGCGAGATCTCAGGTGGCAGCCCCATGCGCGCAGCCTTCATCCCAGCGTCCTTTCCCGGCGCCATCATCCGCCGCCATACCGGCACGCCCTTCATGGGTTACAGCGGTGCGACGTATGTGATTCAGGAGGTGTGCAACGCCTTGTTTGATGCGCTGTTCCACATCCTGCCATTGGGCACCGAGATGGACAAGGTGGAGGCCACACAGGCGCGTGGCGTGATTGCCCCTAATGCCAGCTGGCAAGACCAGGCCCAGCAACGCCTGCGCGATGTGGTGCAAAGCCAGCCGGTGCTTGTGCAGATTTCTGCGGCCAAGCGCTTGCGCGACCAGGCCGAGCAGCTCTCGCAGGCCCAGGGCCAAACCGAAGTGACCGAGGCCCATGTGAACGCGGCAAGCCGAGAACTGGGCATGGGGGTGGCGGCATGAAGGTTTGCACCGTCCTCAAGACAACAACAGGCCGCGGCGTGCTGCGCGCTTTCAACAGGATGTCGTGGCCTCTGGCTGCGGATGCCCATCTGCGCGGGCTGTGCGCACCCCGGGTCGCAAGGCCTCGTTAACAGGAGAAAAAAATGTCCACAAAGACATCCATTTCCGGACTCACCGATGAGGAAGCCCAGGAATTTCACCACTACTGGATGCAAGGCGCCGTGGGTTTTACAGCTGTTGCTGTATTGGCCCACATCTTGGTCTGGGCGTGGCGTCCCTGGTTCTGAATCAGAGCCTGCTTTTTTAACCTCAGATTGACGGAGTCACTGTCATGCAAAACACAAGCCACTTCAATGAGGACCATTCGCGTGCGGATGAATCCCCAGCGTACTGGTCCATCTTTCTCATCGGTTTCGGATGTCTGTTCGTGCTCGTCTTACTGGCCAAGCTGGTTGGCGTTCATTGGCGGGATCTGCTGCCCGGTGCTGAAGATGCCAAGAGCATGAGTCGGGGCGTGGAAGCTGCTGTGTACACCTTCATGTCCCACATCATTTAGGAGATTCACCATGTGGAGAATTTGGCGTCTTTTCGATCCGCTGCGTGCCATGGTGCTGCAGGGTATTTTCTTGTTTGGCCTGGCCGCGATGATTCACCTCATCTTGCTCAGCACGAACAAATTCAACTGGCTCGACGGTGCGAAAAAGCCCGTGGCAGCATCGGCGCAGAACTCGCCTTTGCCCACGGCGGTCGCATCGCTGACCTTGCCCAAATCCTGATCCGGGTTTTGCAGATCAGATGCCGTTATTGAAATCCCTTCGATGCGGCATCTGTTTTTCCATTGAGGCAGGAGGACCTAGCCATGGCCATGCTGAGTTTTGAGAAAAAGTACCGTGTTCGCGGTGGTACCCTGCTGGGTGGTGATTTGTTCGACTTTTGGGTCGGACCGTTTTACGTCGGCTTCTTCGGCGTCACAACTTTGTTTTTTTCGTTCCTGGGGACTGCCCTTATTTTGTGGGGTGCCTCCCAAGGCCCCACCTGGAACATCTGGCAGATCAGCATCGCACCGCCTGATCTGTCGTACGGCCTGCGCTTTGCGCCCCTGATGGAGGGCGGCCTCTGGCAGCTCATCACCGTGTGTGCATTGGGGGCCTTTGGCTCTTGGATGATGCGTGAGGTCGAAATCTGTCGCAAGCTGGGCATGGGCTATCACGTCCCTGTGGCTTTTGGTGTCGCGATTTCAGCCTACTTCACGTTGGTGGTGATTCGCCCAGTGCTCATGGGCGCCTGGGGCCACGGTTTTCCGTATGGCATCTACAGCCACCTGGACTGGGTGTCCAACGTGGGCTACCAATACCTGCACTTTCACTACAACCCGGCGCACATGATCGCCGTGAGTTTCTTCTTCGCCAGTGTGTTTGCCCTGTCTCTGCACGGTGGCTTGATTTTGTCGTCGACCAACCCGAAGCCGGGCACCGTGGTCAAGACACCCGAGCACGAAGACACCTTCTTCCGCGACATCATCGGTTACTCCATCGGTACCCTGGGCATCCACCGCCTGGGACTGTTCCTAGCCTTGGCTGCCGTGTTGTTCAGTGCTCTATGTATCGTGCTCAGCGGCCCCTTCTGGAGCCGTGGCTGGCCCGAGTGGTGGAGTTGGTGGCTGAACATGCCGATCTGGTCCCAGTGGCCCGTTTGAGTTGGACTGCGCACACAGACCGAACCCAAAGAATTGAGGAGACAGCCCATGGCCGACTATCAAAACCTGTTCACTACGGTGCAAGCCGTGGGTCCGGTGCACCCCGGGGTGCCACTTGGACACGGTAACAGCCCGCGCACCGGGCAACCCCTGATCAACTATTGGGTGGGCAAGTTGGGCAACGCCCAACTCGGCCCCATCTATTTGGGCGGGCTGGGTCTGGCCTCTCTCATTTGCGGTTTGATCGCCTTCACCCTGATCGGCATGAACATGCTGGCCTCGGTCAACTACGACCCGATCCAGTTTGTACGCCAACTGTTCTGGCTCTCGCTGGAGCCACCACCACCTAGCTACGGCTTGAGCATCCCTCCGCTCAACCAGGGCGGTTGGTTCCTGATTGTGGGCCTGTTCTTCACCGCCTCAGTCATGTTCTGGTGGGCCCGAACTTACCGCCGCGCGGTCGCACTTGGCATGGGCACGCACATCGCCTGGGCGTTTGCTGCGGCCATCTGGTTGTTCCTGGTGCTGGGCTTGTTCCGCCCCATTTTGATGGGCTCCTGGGGCGAGGCTGTGCCTTACGGCATCTTTCCTCACCTGGATTGGACCGCGGCCTTCTCTTTGCGCTACGGCAACCTGTTCTACAACCCCTTCCATGCGCTTTCCATCGTCTTCCTGTATGGCTCGGCTCTGCTGTTTGCCATGCACGGTGCGACCATTTTGGCGGTGACTCGTTTTGGTGGTGAACGCGAGATCGAGCAGATCACTGACCGTGGCACGGCCTCGGAGCGTGCAGCTTTGTTCTGGCGCTGGACCATGGGCTTCAACGCGACCATGGAGTCCATTCACCGTTGGGCCTGGTGGTTTGCAGTGCTGTGCCCCATCACCGGCGGCATCGGCATCTTGTTGACCGGCACCGTAGTGGATAACTGGTACCTGTGGGCCATCAAGCATGGCGTGGCGCCGCCTTACCCTGAAATCTTTCCGGCGATGGTGGATCCCGCGCTGAGCATTGGAGGCAAGCCATGAACACGCAAGTTCTCAAAACATCTCCATGGATGGGCCGCATGGCCAAGGGTTTGGGCCTGGCCTGCATCGGTTTGCTCAGCGTGATGCTGGCAGGCTGCGAACGCCCCAGTCCCGAGACTGTGCAAAGTGGCTACCGAGGCACAGGCATGGTTCAGGTGTACAACTCCCGTCTGCTCGAAGTCAAAACCGAGAAGAACCAGCCGCCTTTGGCCATTCCTTCGCCTGGCTCTGACGGCCCTAAGGCCGCACAGGCCTACAAAAACGTCAAGGTCTTGGGCAATCTGAGCGTGGGCGAGTTCAACCGCCTGATGGTTTCGATGACCAGCTGGGTAGCTCCTCAAGAAGGCTGTGCGTACTGCCACGCCTTGCCCAACTTCGAGGACGACAGCAAGTACACCAAGGTCGTGGCGAGGCGCATGATCGAGATGACGCAGCACATCAACGCCGACTGGCAGCCGCACGTCGCCCAGACTGGGGTGACCTGCTACACCTGCCATAGGGGCGAGCCGGTGCCCAATGCCATCTGGTTCAAGTCCAACCCGCAACCCTATGGCTCGAACTTCATGGGTGACAAGGCCGGACAAAATGAACCATCTCCTGTGGTCAACCTATCCTCTCTGCCCAACGATCCTTACACCCCATTTTTGCTGGGCGACCAGAATATCCGTGTGAACGGCCCCACGGCATTGCCTGCCGGCAACCACCAGTCGATCAAGCAGGCAGAGTGGACCTATGGGCTGATGACGCACATGTCCAATTCATTGGGCGTGAACTGCACCTACTGTCACAACACGCAGTCCTTCCAGAACTGGGAACAAAGCCCACCGCAACGCGTGACGGCCTGGCACGGCATCCGCATGGCGCGTGATCTGAATGTGAAGTACATGGAGTCATTGACCGAAGTCTTTCCGGCGCACCGCAAAGGGCCGACGGGCGATGTGGCCAAGCTCAACTGCGCCACATGTCACCAGGGCGCCTACAAGCCTCTGAATGGCGCGCAAATGGCAAAAGACTTTCCGGAGTTGCTTAAACCAGCTTTGGCTGCGTCCAAAGTCGCGGCCAAGTAGTTCGCAAGCCCTCGCACCTTTGCCGGACACCCGTCATGGAAGCCCTCGCCAATCTTCATGACCCCTTGTCCGGCGTGGTGGTGGTGCTCTTGGCCGACTTCTTGCGCCAGCACCAGGGATGGGGTTGGCTCAGGCTAGTGGCCGGGGCGACGCCCTACAAGGATGTACCAGGCCTGTCCATGGTCAAGGTCATGGGAAGTGGCGCTGGCGGGGGCTTCAGTCTGCGCCCCAGTGCCACTCACCAAGGCCTGATTTGCACTTTCAGTCACTTGGATTGGGCTTTGAAGTTTCTGGACAGCCCTACGGTTGACGCCTACCGCAGTCGCGCCCGTGAGTGCTGGACAGGCGTGATGGCGGTGCAATCGGCTCGGGGTCACTGGGACAAACAAGCCTGGCAAGCCAGCAGCGCGCAAGCGCTGGGGGGCGCGCTCGGTGAGCAGGGGCTAGCCACTGTCCAGACCCAAGGGCCTTTCGCCGTGTTGACCCGCGCGAGCATTGTGCCCACCAAGGCCATGGTGTTCTGGCGTTACGCCCCGGCGGCCCAGGCCGACCTGAGTCAGTCCCCCGGCTGCTTGCTGGCCATGGGCCTGGGTGAGGCACCTTTGGTGCGGCAATGCACCTTTAGCTTGTGGCGCGACACCGCGGCCATGCTGCAGTACGCCCATCAGGGCGCGCACCAGGTGGCCAGCACCGCCGCCTACAAACACCAGTTTTTTTCCGAGTCGCTGTTTGTTCGCATGCAGGTGCTGCAAATGGCCGGGCACTGGAAAGGTCAGGCCTTTCAGTTCGAAATCCAGTCGCCCCAAGGCGCTGCAGTGGCTTTGCAAGGCGTGCCAGCTTTTGAAACGCCCAGCCAAGAGGTGAGCCATGTCTGAACACCGCGTCGTCATCGTCGGCGCGGGCATGGGCGGCCTGTGCAGCGCCATTTTGCTGGCGCACCAGGGCCTTGATGTCACCGTGGTCGAAGCTTCGGGCGAACCTGGCGGCAAGGTACACAGTCGCGAAGTGAACGGTGCAAAGATCGACAGTGGCCCCACCGTATTCACCATGCGCTGGGTGTTTGACGCCTTGCTGCGCAGTGTGGGCACCAGCGTCGAAGCAGAGATGCGCATCACGCCGCTGCAGGTTCTGGCGCGCCACTTCTGGCCTGACGGCAGCCAGCTCGACTTGTCGGCCAGCGCACAAGAGAGTGAAGCGGCGATTGCAACCTGGTCCGGCGGCGATGAGGCCCGGCGGTTCAGGAATTTTTGCAAGACCACGCGTCAGCTCTATGCCACGCTTGAAGGCCCGATGATTCGTGCACAGCGCCCGAGCATGGGCGGCTTGATGGGCGATCTGGGCCTCAAGGGTCTGGGCGTTCTGGCACAACTCGGCCCCATGCGTAGCCTGTGGCAACAGCTGGGCCACCAGTTTTCTGACCCGCGTTTACGCCAGCTTTTTGCGCGCTACGCCACCTATTGCGGCTCGTCGCCCTGGCAGTCCCCAGCCACGCTCATGCTGATTGCACAGGTAGAGATGGATGGTGTCTGGTCGGTGGAAGGTGGCATGGTGGGCATGGCCCAGGCGCTGGCTCGGGTGGCCCGCCGCCGTGGCGCGGTTTTCCGTTACCACAGCAGCTGCCAGCGCATCGAGCAGCGTCAGGGCAGGGTCTGCGGTGTACATCTGCAGTCGGGGGAATTCTTGCCGGCCGACCGCGTGATCTTCAATGGCGACGCCGCCGCCTTGCGCCAGGGACTGTTGGGCGATGAGCTTCGCCGTGCCGTGCCACAAGCCACGCCGCCGCGTTCTTTATCGGCCTTGACCTGGTCCATGCACACACCCACGGGCAGTTCTGGTCAAGGTGTGGCGCTGGACCGGCATAACGTGTTTTTTCAAAGTACTTACGCCAGTGAGTTCGAAGACATCTTCGATCGCCAGCGCCTGCCCGAAAGCCCCACGGTGTACGTCTGCGCACAAGACCGGCCCGCCCAGCTGGAACCCGGGCAGGCTGAACGTGTTTTTTGTTTGGTTAACGCCCCTGCCAGCGGTGATGGCAACGCAATCACCGAGGAGGCTTTAGATCAATGCCAAACGCAAACTTTTCAGCACCTTCGCCGGCTGGGTCTGTCACTGACCCCGACAATTGCCAACTGCATACGCACGAGTCCGCAGGATTTTCATCGGCGCTTTCCGGCCAGTGGCGGGGCACTGTACGGCCAGGCGACGCACGGCTGGACCAGCATCTTCAGCCGACCAGGCTCCATCACAGCCCTGCAGGGCTTGTATCTGGCGGGGGGCAGCGTGCACCCGGGACCGGGCGTGCCGATGGCGGCGTTGTCCGGGCAGCGGGCGGCCGAGGCGTTGATGGCGAGCCTCGCTTCGACCAGAAAGTTCCAGACGGAGGCTACCTGTGGTGGTATGTCGACGCCATGAGTGACGACGGCCAACACGGCATCACCCTCATTGCGTTTGTGGGCAGTGTGTTTTCGCCTTACTACGGCTGGGCGCGCAAACGCGCCAGCGCCAACCCCGACAACCATTGCGCCCTGAACGTGGCCATCTACAGCAAAGGGCAGGGGCGTTGGGCCATGACCGAGCGCGGGAAGCGCCACTGCAATCGCAGCGCCCGCCAGTTCACTATTGGTCCGAGCCAACTGAGCTGGGACGGGGACTGCATGACCATAGACATCAACGAAGTGTGCGTGCCTGTGCCTCGCCGTATTCGGGGACGCATTAAGCTCTGGCCGCAGCAGCTGTTTGGCTATTCCACGCCCCTGGATGCCGCTGGTCAACACCGCTGGGGGCCACTGGCACCGGCATCGCGCATCGAGGTGGACCTGAGCGCCCCCGACCTGACATGGCAAGGCCACGCATATCTGGATTCGAACGAGGGCGATGAGCCGGTGGATCGGGGTTTTCACACCTGGGACTGGTCACGCGCCCGCATGCGTGATGGCAGCACCTTGGTGTACTACGACATTCAATCCCCCGGCATTGATGACCGTGTGTTGTCGCTGCGCTTCACACCCAAAGGGACGGTGGAGCCCGTCGCCACACCGGCGGCACAGCACCTGCCCAAGACGGCTTGGCGCATTGCGCGCCGCATGCGTAGCGCTCAAACCGTGCGGGTGCACGAACAACTCGAAGACACACCTTTTTATCAGCGTGCCTTGCTGAAATTTGATTACGCAGGTGAGCCTTTGCTTGCCTTCCACGAAACCCTGTCGGTGCCGCGTTTGGTGTCACCGGTGGTTCAAGCCATGCTGCCCTGGCGCATGCCGCGGCGGGCTTGAGATGAACAACCTTGAACTTGTCCACGCCGGCCGAATGTGCCGCCGTGTGCCCGGTTTCAGGGTCACCCCATTCCTGGCCATGGTGGTCAAGAATAGCCCTCGTGCGGGCCGTGCACGTCTTCTGCAAGGAGAAAACGATGTCTAACTCAGACAAAGTCTGGCCAACGGGACTGACCGAGGCCGAATCGGAAGAGATTCACCGCAATCTCATCCAGGGCACGCAGATTTTCGGCATGATTGCCGCATTTGCCCATCTGCTGGCCTACATCTACTCACCCTGGCTCAAGTAAGGGAGGCACAACATGATCTATTCGAAAATGTGGTGCGTGGTGAAGCCCTCGGTTGGTATTCCAGTGTTCATCGCGGCAGTGGCGATTTCGTCCTTCAGCGTACACCTGGCCCTGACCATGAACACCACCTGGGTGAAAAACTTCCTCAATGGTGGTGCCAAAGTGGTCGCTGTAGCGCCTGCTGCAGCAGATGCCATGGTGAAGAAATAGCGGTCCATCCGCTGATCGACCAGGCGCGCGAGCGCCTGGTCTTTCCCATATGAATAAAACAAAAACTAGGTCTTCTTGGGCTAACTCGCTGGCCAACCTCGGCCCGAGATTCATGCCATTTGCCGACGCAGCGAGCGAAGACTTGCCGCTGTCCCGTCTGCTGCGCTTGTCGCTGTTTCAAATTTCTGTCGGTATGGCCATGGTCATGTTGGTGGGCACCCTCAACCGCGTGATGATTGTGGAATTGCAAGTGCCCGCCACGCTGGTGTCGCTGATGGTGGCCCTGCCTTTGCTCGTTGCGCCATTTCGCGCACTGATTGGTTTTCGTTCGGACAACCACCGCTCACAACTGGGCTGGCGGCGTGTGCCCTACATCTGGATGGGCAGCTTGCTGCAATTCGGGGGCTTTTCCATCATGCCTTTTGCGCTGCTGGTGCTCAGTGGTGCCGGACAGGCCAGCCAAGCCCCGGCCTGGGTGGGTTTGGTGGGCGCAGCGGGCGCCTTCGTGCTGGTGGGCATCGGCATGCACACTGTTCAAACCGCAGGTTTGGCGTTGGCCACTGATCTGGCCCCAGCTGAGAGCCAGCCTCAAGTCGTGGGGCTGATGTATGTGATGCAGTTGGTGGGCATGATCGGCAGTGCCTTGATGCTGGGTCATTTACTGCGCGAGTACAGCCCCGGACAGCTGATTCGCGTGGTGCAGGCCGTGGCCGTGATGACGCTGGTACTCAATGTGGCCGCCTTATGGAAGCAAGAGCCTCGTAGTCGCCTGCGCAAGCCTGGCACCCCGGTCGATCACACATTTCTCCAGGCCTGGCAGTTGTTTTGCCAAGGCCCGAACACGCTGCGGCGCTTGCTGGCTGTGGGCCTGGGCACCATGGCCTTCACCATGGAGGACGTTTTGCTCGAGCCCTATGGCGGCGACATTTTGGGCCTGACGGTTTCCACCACCACCATGCTCACGGCCACACTGGCTTTTGGTGGTTTGATCGGTTTTGCATGGGCGTCACGCGTGCTGGGTCGAGGTGCAGATGCCTACCGCATGGCCAGCTGGGGCGCATGGGTGGGCGTGCCTGCGTTTGTGGCAGTGATCGCCTCGGCTCCCTTGGCCTCACCTGCCTTGTTTGCCTTGGGCATTTTCCTGATCGGCATGGGCGGCGGTTTGTTTGCCCACGGCACACTGACCGCCGCCATGCAACTGGCTCCGCCAGAGCATGTAGGTCTAGCCATGGGCGCCTGGGGTGCGGTACAGGCCACGGCGGCGGGCTTGGGCATGGCGCTGGGAGGCATGTTGCGAGACGGCGTGGCAATGGTCAGCAGCTCGGTGATGGGCTATGCGGCTGTGTACAGCCTTGAAATTGTTTTGTTGGCATTCACGCTTTGGGCCATCGCCCCGATGATGCGGCCATGGCGTGAGCTTGCCTGTGCGCAGATCTCTTCCGCATAATCAACAATGATTTAGGTCACCCAAATATCAGCGATCCATTTCTTGTGAAGCACTTCATCTTTCATTAACTCAAGGAAAAACCATGGAAATCAAACATATCCTCATCATCATGTTCGTGATTTTTTGCGGGTTCATGGTCGCCAATTGGTTGAATCGCCCGAAACGCCCGTTTAACAAAACGCAGGACAAGCACATTGAGTGAATTCCACGGTTGCCCAGACCCCTTGGTAGTTGTCAGATTTTGTCGATGTCCCGGGGCAATTATTTGTTAAGTCTTCCCCTGCTTCATACCGTTTACAGCGGCGCTGCAGACCTTTTACTTCAACTGTTTTGTGATCATGAACAAATTATCAATGTCCCAAATCCGCCAGAAATCCGGCGTCTATTACGCCCTTGGTATCACGGTGTTTTCTTCGTTCTTTGTGGTGATTGCTGTGATTGCCAAGTTGATCTCAAGTAACAGCTGACAAGACATGTTCGGTCACAGCGCTGATGCGCTGTGCACTCCCTTGGTGGCTTGCCAGGGGTTTTTGCATCTGTAACAAGATGCTGGTGTTCAGGGGGTTGGGCTTGTTGCGTTACGGTTCAGGCGTTCGTTTTCCCGTCGCTCAAGCAAGTCGAACATCCAGGCCACGCGCTGGGGCATGGCGCGGTTCGGGAAGTAGGCTTTTTGGCCTGTCAATGGCGTGACATCGCGGCAGCCTTGCACCATGCCCAAGATGGCGGCCAGCGGTTCTGGCGTTTGCTCGCTCACGCGGATCCAGTGCACTTGGGTCCAGGCGCAGGCCAGCAACATGAGCTTGCGTGTGGTGCTGACCACCGTGCGCTTGTTGACCGAGTCCAGGCCATCGCGGCGCAGTTGGTGGCCAATTTCAGAGTAGATCATGCTGGCTGCACATATCGCGGCACGGCAGTCAGGTGGTAATGCGGCGATGCCTGACTGTGCCTGTTTGTAGAGGCGGTCAGCTTCGTTCAGTAGACGTGCCACCACCGTGGCGATAGCAGGTGAGAAGGCTGGCCTTGCCATCCATACATCGGGGTTGACACCCGCTTCTTTTAGCCATAGACGCGGCAAGTACAAGCGGCCAATGCTGGCGTCATGCCCAACATCCCGGGCGATGTTGGTCAGCTGCATGGCCACACCCAGTTCGCAGGCCCTGGCCAGTGTGTCCATGTTTTGCGGGCCCATGATCCAGCACATCATGGCTCCCACACTGCCAGCGACACGAGCGCCATAGGCGTGCAGGTCTTCGATGCTGTCGTACGTCCGTCCGCCAGCGTCCCAGGCGAAACCTTCAATCAGCGCATCCAGTAAATGGCGCGGCAGTTTGTACTGCTGCACGACCAGGCTCAGGGCGTGGTCTTCTACATGGTCGTGCGGGGTGTTGGCATAGATGGCATCGAGCCGCTCCCCAAGAACATCCAGCGGTACGTCACCTTCACTAGCTTCGTCCACCAGATCATCGGCCACCCGGCAAAAAGCATACAGAGCGATGGCGGCAGTGCGTACGCGTGGCGGCAGCAAGCGGCTCGCAGCAAAAA
Organism: Pseudomonadota bacterium; assembly: GCA_046046915.1. GTDB lineage: Bacteria > Pseudomonadota > Gammaproteobacteria > Burkholderiales > Burkholderiaceae_C > JBEEJZ01. The sequence continues at coordinate 3,690 of JBJOIT010000043.1, read as the reverse complement.
AGGTTTTGGAGCCGCCCTGCATCATGGCCACACAGGCTTGCAAGTCCTTCGAATCGAAGTTCAGTTCTTGGTTGGCCAGGGGAGCGTGACGATCAGATGTTGACATGGGGAACCACCGTTTCCAAAGCTTTCGCTGACATCAACACACCTGGCACACCCGCGCCCGGGTGGGTGCTGGCGCCCACCACAAATAGGCCCTGCACATCTTCGCTGCGGTTGTGGGGACGAAACCACGCGCTTTGCAGTAGCAGCGGCTCCAGCCCAAAGCCTGCGCCTTTGTAAGACCAAAGCTGGTCGTGAAAGTCCTGCGGCGTGGTGACCTTGCTGGTCACGATGCAATTGCGCAGGCCCGGCAGCACGCTGGCTTCCAGGCTCTCGGCAATGGCGGCTCGGTAGGTCTCGGCAAACGCGGGCCAGTCGGTGCCGCTGTCCAGGTGCGGTACGGGCGAGAGCACATAAAAGGTGTCGCAACCCTCGGGCGCCAGAGAGGGGTCGGTCGCGGTGGGGCGGTGCAGATACAGGCTGAAGTCGTCGGCCAGTTTGTGCTTTTTGAAGATGTCTTGCAGCAGGCCTTGGTAGCGTGGACCCAGCACCATCATGTGGTGCGGCACATCTTTGTATTGCCTGGAGGTGCCGAAGTACCAGACGAACAGGCCCATGGAGTATTTGCCCCTGGCGATCTTGCGGTCGGTCCAGACGCGGCGGTGCTCGGGGGCCACCAGGTTTTTGTAGGTCCACGCGGTGTCGCCGTTGCTGACCACGATGTCGGCGGGCACGAACTCGCCGTTTTGCAATTCGACACCGCAGGCTCGGCCGCCTTCAATGCGGATTTGCGTGACGGGCGCATTGCAGCTTAGAGGTACGCCGCGCTCTTGTAGCAAACCGACCAGGCCTTTGACGATGGCCCCTGTGCCACCCATGGCCGAGTGCACGCCCCAGGTACGCTCCAACGAGTTGATGAGTGCGTAAGCGCAGGTCACGGCAAAGGGGTTGCCGCCAATCAGCAAGGGGTGAAAGCTCATCACAATGCGCAGCTTGTCGTTGCGGATGTGTTTGGCCACCAGGTTGTAGAGGCTGCGCCAAGCGCCCATGCGCAAAAAGTCGGGGATGGCCGCCATCAGGTCGCTGACTTTGTCAAAAGCCATGTCGCCCATGCCTTCAAACCCCAAAGTCTTGCAGCGCTCGGCTTCTTCTAAAAATCTTTCGTAGCCGGGCAGGTCCGAGGGCTCAAAGCGAGCCACTTCGGCGCGCATATGTTCGGCGTCGCCGTTGTAATCAAACCAGGTGCCATCCGCAAAACGCACGCGGTAAAACGGGTCCATGGCCACCAACTTCACGTCGTCTGCAAAGCGCTTGCCGCACAGCGCCCACAGTTCTTCGAGCAAGAACGGTGCGGTGATGATGGTCGGACCTGCGTCGAAGGTGTAGCCATCCTGGTGGTGCACATAGGCGCGACCACCCGGGGCATCGAGTTTTTCAAACACCTTGACCTCATAGCCCTTGACGCTCAGGCGAATGGCCGAGGCCAGACCACCAAAGCCGCTGCCTATCACCACCGCCACTGGGCGCTGACGCGGTTTCGCAGGGGCTGTCACCTCGGGGCCTTGCGGTGTGACGGGGATGCCGAAACCCTCGGTGCGGTAAGCATGGGGGAGTGTGGGCGTCTGGGTGTTCATGGAGGCCTTCAAGGGGGTGTGGTCAAAGCCGGTTTGGTGGCCTGGCCCATGGCCCAACCCCACAGCCGCTCCAGCGGCCAAGGAAAAATCATGATGATGTGCTCCACAATCGCCAGCCCCAGCAGCGTGGCCAGCATGACCCAGCCGGTGGTGATGGCCACGGCGCCCTGTTGGGCCAGCCAGACGAGCCAGAACCAGGTGCCCATGGCCACGCCCATCGACAGCACGAACCACAGCGTCATGTCGCGCGTGCGGAAATAACTGGCCAGGTACTTCAGGTGGGTTGGCAGGTATTGCGCGCCGTTTTGCGGCACACCAAAAAACAGATTCAGTTTGGCCGACAGGCGCATGCACCAGAGCAGCGCATACGTGCAAATGGCCACATGGCTTTGCTGGCCCTCCTGCATCCACCACAGCACGGCGAAGTTGGCCAGTAAGGCCATCTCGTGGTACAGCATGACTTGTACCGATTGCACAAAACGCGGCCAGCCAGTGGCACCGGTGTCGAGTGGGGTTTTGCGCGGGCCGGTGATCCAGCCCGTCAAAAAAGCAAGCTCGTGCCAACCCCACATCACGATCACGCTGCCGAAGGCGAGGTAGGCGTTGAACACGCTGACCTCCTGCATGCTGTGGGCCACACCCCAAAAACTCAATCCCAAAAGCACGGTCCAGCCTGCCAGGCTGAAACGGAAGCTGCGCGCAGGCAGCCGATCGAGCCAAAGGATCACACCCGTGCCGAGCCACCAGCACAGGGCCGTGAACACGCAGGCCCAAACGACTTCATTCACCATGCTGGTTCCATGCGGACCTGGGGCGACAGGTCTTGTCCGATGACGGGCATGAAGTACAGGCGGGCGAAGGTGGCCGCGGCTTTGACGGCGCACACGCCTTGTTGCAACTTGCCCACCACGCCGCCTCTGGCCTTGGCTTTTTCCATGGCTTGCGACAAGGCAAACAGGCGCTCCAGACCCCGGCGAAACGCGGGGTTGTCGGTGTCCAATGCCAGTGGAAAGACCTGCTGCGTGATGGCGGTGGTGATGCGGAACACCTGGTAGTCGTATTCGCTGGAATCCAGGCCCATGGCTTCATGCAACATGGGGCGGGTGTGGTCGCGCACGTACATGGTGGCGTACACGGCCAGCAGGAAAAAGCGGATCCACAGCTTGTTGCCCCCGCTCAGCAATTTGGGGTTGGCGCGCATGATCAGTGCAAAGGATTCACCATGGCGGAACTCGTCGTTACACCACAGCTCGAACCAGCGAAAGATGGGATGAAAGCGTTTTTCGGGATGCTTCTCTAGCTGGCGGAAGATGGTGATGTAGCGCGCATAGCCGATCTTTTCAGACAGGTAGGTCGCGTAGTAAATGTATTTGGGCTTGAAGAAGGTGTACTTCTTGGTGCGCTTGAGGTTGCCCAGGTCAATGCCCAGATTGAAGTCGCGCAGCGAGAGGTTGATGAAGCCGGCATGGCGCGATTCGTCGCGCGCCAAGTACGTCATGAGCTGCTTGATGTCGGGGTTGGTGACGTTTTTGCGAATTTCGTTGTAAAGCACGCAACCTGAAAATTCTGACGTGAGGGAGCTGACCAGAAAGTCCATGAATTCCTGGCGCATCTCGGGTGAGAGGCTGGCCATGCCTGCAGCCACTTCGCCTGCAAACGCCTCGTCACGCTGAAAGTGGTCATGGTTGTTGTCACCCTCGTACTCGGCCATCATCTTGTCCCACTCGGCGCGCACGGGCTCGATGTTGATACGGTCCATGGCGGCGAAATCAGTGGTGTAGAAACGCGGGCTGATCATGTCGCTGTGCACGGCTTTTCTGTTGGCGTCTTCAGCGGTGGCAATGGTTTGGACAGCGGTCGCGTTCATGGGAGTTCTCCGGTGCAATTTGAGGTTGGAGCGTGGTCAGAGGTCTGCGTCAAGTTCAGCGGGCTAAGGTGTCTTGCCCTGCCAGGCGCAAACTGGCAAAAACCGCGGCGTTGCTGGGGCCGAACGACTCCAGATCAATGCGCTGGC
>JBJOIT010000042.1:0-24779 GCA_046046915.1 Pseudomonadota bacterium | reverse complement strand
TGTGGTAGCTGGCTTCCATGTAGTAGACCAGGGGCAGGTCCAGCACATCCAGCCAGATCACGGGCTGGTCGCCTTCGTGGCCGTGTTCGTGCCACAGGCCGGTGGGCGTGAGGATGAGGTCGCCTCGGCTCATGGGGCATTTTTCTCCATCGACGGTGGTCCAGGCGCCAACGCCCTCCACGACCATGCGCACGGCATTGGGGGTGTGGCGGTGGCTGGGGGCCCATTCACCCGGCAGCAGCAGTTGCATGCCCAGGTACATGGCAGCGCTGGCTTGCATTTTTTCCAGGCCGTGGCCCGGGTTGGCCAGCACCAGGACGCGGCGCTCGGCTTTTTCGATGGGGGTGAGTTCACCGGCCTTGAGCAGCAGGGGCTTGATGGACTGGTAGGGCCAGTGGGTGGCGCGGGTGTTGCGGGTGGGGATCTTGGGGGGCAAGACGCCGCGCAGGCTGGGCCACAGGGGCACCAGGTTCAGGGCCTTGAGTTCGTCGCGGTAGTCCTGGGGCAGGTCTTCGAGTTTGCCGAGGTCGTTCATGTGGGGTCTCCTTGGGGATTAGTCTTTGGCAAGGCAGTTGCCCACGTTCCAACCGTACAGCCATTCCATGGCGTCATAAAAACGCTCGGGGGTCCGGCCCCGCCACAGGTCGTTACGCACCAAGCGTTCCACACCCTTGGCGTGGTAGATGCGCCCCATCTCGCGGCCCGACAGCACGATGCGGGCGGTGCGGGCAATGCGTGAACGCTGGTACAGGTCCAGGGCTTTCGTCCAGTCGTTGTTTTGCACTCGCAGTGCCTCGCCTAGGGTCACTCCGTCTTCGATGGCCATGCACGCGCCCTGTGCCATGTACTGGGTGGTGGGGTGGGCTGCATCGCCCAGGAGTGTGACTCGGCCGTAGGTCCATTGGCCGATGGGCTCGCGGTCGGCCGTGGCCCAGCGTTTCCAGGTTTTGGGCAGATCAATCAACTGACGTGCTTTGGGGCAGATGCCCTGGAAATAGCTCTGCACTTCTTCCTTGCTGCCGTCGGTGACACCCCATTCTTCTTGCTGGCGGCTGTGAAAGGTCACCACCACGTTGTATTGCTCGCCGCCACGCAGCGGGTAGTGCACCAAGTGGCAGTTGGGGCCGACCCAGATGCTGGCAGCGTTCCATTGCAGGTCTACTGGAAAGTCTTTTTTGTCAACCACCGATCTGTACACCACATGACCCGTGACGCGGGCCGGGTCGCCTACATATTGGGCTCGCACCACCGACTTGACGCCGTCGGCGCCAATGAGTGCTGCACCTTTGTAGGCCTGACCGTTCTGGTCGTAAACCGTGACGCTGTGCTCGTCTTGTTCCACCCGCTCGATGCGGGTGTTGGTCTTGAACTCGACCTTGCCGGTTTCCTGTGCGCCTTCCAGCAGAGACAGGTGCACATCTGCCCGGTGGATCACTGCGTAGGGGTTGCCAAACCGCTGGCGGAAGGCTTCGCCGGTGGGGATTTTGCCGACCTGGTATTCGTCTATTGCATCGTGCATGACCATATGGTCGGTAAATACGGACCGGCTGCGGGCCTTGTCGCCAATGCCCAGGGCATCAAACGCATGAAATGCATTGGGGCCGAGCTGGATGCCCGCGCCGATTTCGCCAATTTCGGGTGCCTGCTCCAGCACCTTGACCTGAAAACCCTGACGCGTCAGAGCCAGGGCGGCTGCCAATCCGCCGATACCACCACCGGCGACCAGTACGGGAAGTGTGTCTTGTGCTTGTTGCATGTTCAGTCTTTCTAAATAAGAATTAAATCAGTATGCTGACAATAAGTGTACATCTTCTGCACAATAGTGCACTAGGGTATACCCTGATCACCGTGTAAACAGACCGTTATGATGATGCGCATCAGCGCCATGCACGCCCTTGGTGGGCTCCGCAGCCCTGACCGGAAGATCCCTATGAAGCACCAGGACCTGATCGCCATCGACATCCACACCCATGCGGAGGTGAGTTGCCGCAACCCCTTTGACAACTATGGCGAGGAGTACGACCGCGCCGCTGACAAGTTCTTCGGCAGCAATCGTCGCCCCACCATTGCCGAGACAGTGGCCTACTACCGCGAACGAAAAATTGGCTTGGTGATGTTCACGGTGGACAGCGAGTCGCAATTGGGCCGCCAGCGCATTCCCAACGAAGAAATTGCCCAAGCCGCTCGTGAAAATAGCGACATGATGGTGGCGTTTGCCAGCATCGACCCGCACAGGGGCAAGATGGGTGCACGCGAGGCTGAGCGCCTGATCACCCAAGAAGGGGTCAAAGGCTTTAAGTTTCACCCCACCGTACAGGGCTACCACCCTTACGACCGCATGGCTTGGCCCATCTACGAGGTGATCAACGCCTACAAGTTGCCAGCGATTTTTCATACCGGCCACAGCGGCATCGGCAGCGGCATGCGTTGCGGCGGTGGTTTGCGCCTGGCCTACAGCAACCCCATGCACCTGGATGATGTGGCCATCGACTGGCCCGACATGCAAATCGTCATGGCGCATCCGAGTTTCCCGTGGCAAGACGAAGCCTTGAGCGTGGCCACGCACAAACCCAATGTGTGGATAGACCTGAGTGGCTGGAGCCCCAAATACTTTCCCAAGCAACTGGTTCAGTACGCCAACACCTTGCTCAAGGACCGCGTGTTGTTTGGTAGCGACTACCCGCTGATCACACCCGAGCGCTGGATGAAGGACTTCGAGGCTGCCGGCTTTAAAACCGAGGTGATGCCTGGCATCCTGAAGGGCAACGCGGTGCGCCTGCTCGGCCTGGACGCCGCAAACACCAGCGCCAACCCATGAATGGCGCTGCAAGGCCAAACCGGCGGGTTTGGTTCTGGGCCATAGTTTGGGCCGATCTGGCACTGCTCAAGCGCCACCCATACTTGGTGCTTGCCGCCCTGGTGATTGCGCTGGTGCCGGCGCTGTATGCCCTGACCTATCTGATCAGCGTCTGGGATCCCAACGGCAAGACGCAAGAGCTGCAGGTGGCCTTGGTCAACCTGGACGAAGGCTTTGTCTACCGTGACAAACATTTCAATGTGGGCGCAGAGCTGGTACAGGAGCTGCAAAGCACGGCGACCTTTGGCTATCGCCTCCTGCCTGGGGAGTATGACGCCCGGCAGGCAGTGAATAGTGGCGACATTGCCTTCGCAGTGGTGATCCCGCCTGATTTCAGTGCCAACGCGATTCCAGGCCGGTATGCCGGTGCAGGGCGTGTGAAAGTGATCCTCTCCGAAGGCAACAATTACGTGGCGGCTGGCTTTGCCCGACGCTTTGCGCAAGAGTTGGGACACCGCGTGAATGAGACCTTGAATGAGAACCGTTGGGAGCAGGTGCTGCAACGGGCCGACCATTCCGGTCGCGGACTGGAGCGCTTGCGCCAGGGCGTGCATCAACTCCAGGAGGGCGCACACAACCTGCGAGAAGGACTGGATCACTACACCGCGGCGACGGTCCAGCTCGGAGGTGGCGTGGACGACTTTCGCCTCGGGCTAAAGAGCCTTCAGCAGCAACTGCCCGCCGAATCCGAGCAGGCCAGCGCACGGGCAGCGTCCCAGCGTTTGCTGTCTGGTCAGCGTGAACTCGGGACCGCGCTCGAGGCCTTGCGCATGGGGGCCAGCAATCTCGCCAGCGAGGCCGCACAGATGCAGGAGCAGTCCGCACAAATTCCTCAGTTCGGGCCTCAAATCGCCAGTGCTGCGGCTGGCTTTGCTGCGGGGGGCTTCAAGTTGACCGACGGCATCGCCGCGGCGGCAGCGGGCAACGAGCGGCTGATTCAAGGCGTGGAACAACTCGACACAGCCAACGCCAAACTCCTGGGCGGTGCGACTGGCCTACGCGACGGCCTCAAAACTTCCCTTCAACAGTTGCCTGAGCCTGCCAGGCTGAATGAGTTGACGAGCAGTGGCGAGGCACTCAAGGACGGGATGGGGCATTTGTCGATGGGCCTGAATCAGTTGCAGTCCGAGCTACCCAAGGCTGATGGCGACACCACCGCCAGCCCTCGTGGCCTGGCCGACTCCGTCGAGCCCTTGCTGGAGGTGTTGGCCCCAGTACCCAACAATGGCAACGCTTTTGTTCCCAACATGGTGGCTATGGCATTGTGGCTAGGTGCGGTGATGGCAACCCATCTGTTTAGCCTGCGCAATATGCCCCGGGAGTTTCAGAACGCCAACCGCGTGACCAAAACACTGGCCAAGTTCTGCTTGCCGGCCATGGTTGTCTTCATGCAGGCCATCATCACTTATCTGATGCTGGTGTGGGGCTTGTCGATGCAGGTCCCCGATGTACCCGCATTTGCGGTGGCACTGACCGTGACCTCCTTGTCTTTTTTGGCAGTGGTCTTTTTTTTGCTGCGCCTGTTTGGCGAAACGGGAAAGCTTTTGGCCGTGATGCTGCTGACCCTGCAACTGGCGGCTGGCGGCGGTGTCATGCCGGTTGAACTTTCGGGCGATTTTTTCCAGCGGATGCATGACTATCTGCCGCTCACCTGGGCAGTCACTGCATTTCGGGCGAGCTTGTTTGGTGCCTACAACCAGGCCTGGTACCCGGCATGCCTCCTGATGGCAAAAGCGGGAGCTGTTGCCTTGATGCTGGCGTCGCTGCTATCCCGCTGGCGATATGTATCGCGAGCCAGCTACAAACCTTCGCTTGAACTCTGACGTCTCAAACACCACGATGAACACCTTCATTGCCGAGTCGGCTCCCGTACTGGCCATTGACGGACCCGTTGCAACCATCACCCTGAACCGCCCCACCAAGCGCAACCGACTTGAAAACGAGGACCTGTCGACCTTGCTGGCCCATTTTGAACGGGTGCAGGCCGATACCTCCATACGGGCGCTGGTGCTTACCAGCCGGGTGAACCAGCCGCGCCCAGTTTTCTGTGCCGGCTATCACCTGGCCGAGATGAATGGCAACGACACCGCCAGCCTGGTGTTCGAGACCGTGCCTGATGCCTTGGAAAAGCTGCGCCCGGTCACGGTGTGCGCCATGGCCGGCAGTGTGTTTGGTGGTGCGACCGATCTGGCCATGGCCTGTGACCTGCGCATTGGCGTGCCCGACATGGTCTTGCGCATGCCTGCAGCTGCCCTGGGCCTGCATTACTACCCGAGCGGGTTGCGGCGCTTTGTGTCACGTCTGGGCTTGCAATTCGCCAAGCGTGTGTTTTTGAGGGCCCAAGATCTGAACTCGGATGAATTACTGGCGGCCGGCTATCTAGATCAGCTGGTGCCAGCAGAGGCTCTGAATACCACGGTGCAATCGCTGGCCGAGCACCTTGCTGGTCTGGCCCCCTTGGCGCTGCAGGGCATGAAGCAATCACTCAATGCGCTGGGCGATGCACTACAGACGGATCAAACGCAACACCTGATGGCCGCGGTGCGCCAGCGCGAGGCCGTTTGCCATGCCAGTGCTGACTTTGCAGAAGGGCGTGCCGCATTTGCCCAAAAGCGGGTGCCCAGGTTTCAGGGGCACTAGGCCAAGCGGCTCCATAGCCAAGGCAGGCAGTGCAAGGCGGCCATGCCTGCCACCACGGTGGGCAGCACTTTGCCCTTGGTGTGGATGGCTACCGCCAGTGCCACCGTTCCTGCCGCGTAGCGTGGCCAGTCCGTGAGGCCAGCCACTTGTCCCGCGACCACCGCGATGCCGCTGCAAACAATGGCGGCAAAGATGGCCGGCACCATCAACTTGAGCGCATGTCCCAGCCATGTCGGCATGTCTCGATTGGCAAACAAGCCGATGAATGAGTAGCGGATCAGGAAGGTCCCCACCGCAAGGCCCAACACCGTTAGCCAGGCGTACGTGTTGTCCATCGTCTCCATCCTTGTTCCATCAGCAGGCCTCCTGCCAGACCGCTCAGGCAAGCCGCCATCAAGCCCAGTTTCAGAGGCAGTGCAAACAAAAGTACGCTGGCAATGCCACCGATGATGGCCGCCGCCGCCATGGGCACAGAGCGTACCGAGGCCACACCCAGGGCTACGAAAGACAGGGGAATGGCGAACTCTAGTTGCCAGCTGGCGGGCACGATGTAGCCGGCAAAAATGCCCACGGCGCAAAACAGCAGCCAGGAGGTCCAGAACACCAGACTCATGCCCGCAAAGTAAGGCAACAACTGAGGGTCCGCCGGATGGCTGAGCTCACGCTTTTGGAGCAGGGCAAAGTTTTGGTCGATGAGAAAGGCCGCCACCAACACACGTTGCGTCGGTGTCTTGTCTCGCAGGTGCGGGCTCAGGGCAGCGCTGTAAACGCCCATGCGCAGATTGACGACACAGCCTGACAAGATGGCCACCCAGATCGCCCCTGAGCTCTGAATGATTTGTGTCACCACCGCCTGCGAAGAACCTGCAAACACCAGCGCTGGCAGGCCGAGCGCGGCGCCCACAGGCATGCCGGCATTGACCGAGGCCAGGCCGCAAACCACGCCAAAGGGCAAGAAGGACGGCACCACCGTCACGGTGTCGCCGACACCTTCCCAAAAAGCGGTGCGTGCGGCAGTGTTTTTCATGGCTGCGACAGCCCCGCACCCCCGCTGGGTGCGAGCCACGTCTGCAGCGCTTGCGCAGGGCCGGGTTTGCCAAACAAATAACCCTGAAATGCGTCGCAGCCCAAAGCCAGCAAGCGCTGGTGTTGCGCTTGGGTTTCCACGCCTTCGGCTAGAACCTGAAAGCCCAGTGAACGTCCCATCGAGATGATGGCCTTCACCAAAGTGCTGTTGGTGTTGTCGTACGTATCGAGACCGCTCACAAAGCTTCGGTCGATCTTGAGCTGGTTCACGGGCAAGCGGCTCAAGTAGGCCAGAGAGGAGTAGCCCGTACCAAAATCGTCAATCGAGAAACACACGCCCACAGCCTTGAGTGCATTCATCATGGCGATGACGTGCTCCACGTCGTCAAGCAGCAGGCTTTCGGTGATCTCCAGCGTAAGCCGCGACGGGTTGATACTGTGCGTGTTGAGTGCCTGGATCACCATGTCGACAAAATCAGCCTCGCGCAACTGGCGCACGCTGACGTTGATGGCGAGGGTCAGGTGTTCATGGCCGGGGAGTCGGGCCCAGGCGCTTAACTGTTGGCAGGCACTCAAAAGGACCCAACGGCCTATGTCGATGATGAGGCCACTGTCTTCTGCTACCGGAATGAACTCGGAAGGGTTAATGTAGTGTCCGGGCCTGTCTTGCCAACGCAACAGGGCCTCCGCCCCAAACAAGTTGCCCTGGGCATCGAGCTGTGCCTGGTAATGCAAGGAAAGCTGTGGGTGCTCCGAGGGCAACAAGGCCTGACGCATACCTACTTCCATCATGGCCCGGGCATCGGCGGCTTCTTGCATGGCCGTCTCGTAAAGACGCCAGGTGTTGCGGCCATCGTTCTTGGCGTAGTAAAGCGCCAAATCCGCTTGTTTGAGCAGCGGCGCGCTGTCTTGGGTCCTACCGCTGAACAGCGTGATGCCAACGCTGGACGTCACCACATGGGACTGGCCTTCCAGCATGGCAGGCTCGCATATCACCGAAAGCAGGCGACGTGCAGCAGATTGCACCGCCTTCGTGGCCTCTTGCTCCGTGTGGGGCAAGCCCTCCATCAGCACCACAAACTCGTCTCCGCCCAAACGTGCGGCGGTGGCATTGGTGCCCATGTGTTCGCGCAAACGCCGGGCAATCTCGATCAGCAGCATGTCGCCCACACCATGACCGCGGGTGTCATTGAGCGTCTTGAAATGATCGAGGTCCAACAACAGTAGGGCGCCAAACGCCCCGGTTTCACGGCTTTGGGACTGGTGCTGTTGCAAGCGGTCCAGCAAGAGCCGGCGATTGGGGAGCTGTGTCAGGGGATCATAAAAGGCCAGCTCGATGATGCGCCGCTCGGCTTCCTTGAGTTCACGCACGTCTGAATAGGTGCTGACATAGTGGCTAACCGTGCCGTCCTGGGTTTTGACGCTGGAAATGGACAACCATTCGGGGTAAATGCCGCCATCCTTGCGGCGATTCCAGATACGGCCTTCCCAGCGGCCCTCTCGCTTGATGGCCTCCCAAAGGTTTCGGTAAAAAATGGCATCGTGTTTGCCAGAGTTCAACACCGCCAGGGTTTTGCCGACCAACTCCTCATCGCTGTAACCCGTCACCTGCATGAAGGCCTGATTGACCTGAAGGATCACACCTGCTGCGTCTGTCACCACCATGCCATCACGAGCCTGAAACGCGACGGCGGCAATGCGCAGTTGCTCCTCGGCCTGTTTTCGGCTGGTGATGTTCTCGGTCATGATGATGAGGCCGCCGACTTCACCGACCGCATCAAACCAAGGATGCACCTCCCAGCGATACCACTCCACTTGTCCGGAGGGCAAAGTGAGTCGATCCTCTTCGCATATTTCAGTCGCGCCCAGTAAACCTTTTTGGTGGGCTACTTTGGCTCGCTCGGAAATCCAGGGCAAGTGCTGGTAGTGGTCCCGCCCCACGATGTCATGCAGGGTCGACTGGCTGTCCTGCAGCCAGCGCCGGCTGGCATAAAGGTAACGCAAATGGTTGTCCAGCATCACGATGCCCACCGGCGCGTGATCGATGAACAGCTGCAGCTTGCGGTTGGACTCGGTCAGTTCCTGGGCATTGACATCGAGCGCGTTAGAAAGCAGCTGCCGCTCTAGGTCTTGCTCCTGGTAGGCGCTGCTGACGGCAGCCAGGAGTTGTCCCCATTGCCCTTCCGCCTGCGTCTCTGCCCCCCAGACGCGCCGAAGTTGGCGACGGAGTAATCGGTGCAGGGGGGCGGCAGGCTCGGCACTCATCGTTCGCTCAGGTGCAACAGGGTCAAGGTTTGGTTATGGAGTTGACATTGTCCGCTCTCGCCCGTGGGAGACAGCTCGCCATAGGAATAAAAGCCGGTCATGGCGGCAGTGCTGCCTAGGTGCTGTTGCACCATCTCCAGCTCTTCTTCGGTGCTTTGACCCATCACCAGGCGCCGGCCCACACAGCTGATGATCACGCACAAGGAGTCTGTAGTCGTCACACCTCCTGCCACTGCCTCGGCGGCGATGCCGGAGGTCTCTAGCAGGGCTTCGATGTCGGTACGCATCAAATGGCAAACCGCGCCTTGTGGCACATCGCCTGCAAACGTCATGCTGCTGTCCTCGGTGTTGACTCCCAAAAGGGTCCGTATCACCGGCGCGCGTTGTTGATCTGTGCGTATGGACAGCGGAAACCGCAAGCCGCTGGCTGGCAGATCCTGTGCTTGTGGGCCCAGGTAACGGGCGTAAAGGGCCAGTGCTGGTTGATGATCGATTTCGTAGACCACATTGCCTAGAGATCGTGTCACCGTGCGCTCAGCACCAAACTCACGCCAGCCGGCTTCGCAACCCGTGTGCACGCTCAGGTCACCATAAAAACCCAGCATCGCCACCAACCCCTGTTGCGCCGGTCCGTTGGCCATGACCCAGGTTTGCTCAAAACGGCTGCCGTCACCCGCCAAACCACCCGTGGCGGTGAGTGCATGACCGGAGACGCCCGCAGCGAGCTCACTCCCATTCACAGCGAGTCCTTCGGACAGCAGCATGACATGCTTGAGCTCGGGGTGCGCAAGCGCTGCAAGCAAGCTGCTAGCCACCTCTTTGCTGTTGTCACCGGGTCCAACGGCAGCTTGTACCAGGCGCACGCGGCTGTGATCCAGGGTGATGGCCGTGGCCACCATATCGGCATCGCTGATATGGGTGCCCAAGATGTTTCCGGATGATGTGCATCCCAGAATCACGGCATCTGGGTAATTTGCGCGTAGTTCCGCAAAACACGCTGCCTGTCTGAAATAGGGCGTGTCGGCAAACACCAGCACGAGGCTGCTGTGACGCGCGTCAGTGGGAGTGGGCGCCCACCCGTTCTGGGCGGTCCAGCGTGACTGATGTATTTTCATGATGGCTTCATTGAGACGGGCTTAGGGCCTGTATTGTGTCGTGTCAGTATGAGCTTTTGCTGACTGCTTCAGCTCACTCAGGCGCTGATGCGCTTCATCCTGTATGTTCGCGGGCACGCATCGTTTGGCGCTCAGGTAGTGGCTGGTAAAAACGTCGAGGTAGGCATCCAGCGTGTTTGCCGCATGAGGCTCACCCGCAAGGGCCAGGCACAAGGCGGCGACTTCAGAGGTGCAAAAGTGCTCTTCGCGACACGAGCGGCGCAAACGGTAACGCGAAGTCTTGTCCGCCTTCAAACTCAACACCGGCAGGTGATTCAGATAGGGGCTTTTGCGAAACATCTTGCAAGCCTCTGGCCAAGTTGCATCCAGCAACACAAACAGGGGGCGTTTGTGGGCTTCTACCTGCACTTCTGTGACCACCCGCTCAGCCGGGGCAAACTCTCCCGGGAACACCAGGTAGGGCTGCCACTGCGGGTCCGCCAATTGGGTCAGCAATGCAGGGTCGACCTCTGTGCGGGCCCAGCCGTAGGCCGAGGTGTCTGGCACCACATCGGCGATCAGCCAGCCTGTGTTGCTAGGTTTGAGTGGCTCGGTGTCACACATGATCAGGCACATGCCGGCTCGGGTGGGTACCCGTGTACGCCAGGCGCAGAGGCAGTGACTGAACATGATGCGGCACTGTGGACAGCGAGGTGCGTTGGAGCCTCTGGCCAAAAATGGCTTGGCGCTGCGGGCCAGGCGTGCGGCACGTAATTGCGCGACTGCGTGGCTCATGAAGCCTTGAACTGGCAAAAATTCATGGCAGGTTTCACGGTCATGGTTTTTTTATAGAGGTTGGCAGTGCGGGGTCAGTGTCGCACGATCGAACCGACCCAAGGCATTCGAGGCCTTCCCTCATCAGGCCTCGATCCGGTCATGGGCTATAAACCTCATCCTGGCATCGGCCTGCGCGCCGGGCTATGGGTCTTGAACGGATTATTTCGGCTGTTGAGCCAAAAAGGATGAAATGATGAAATTGCGTCGTACCTTGATCTCCCTGATGGCATTTGCTTCGGTGTTGCCTTTGTCTGGTGTGGCTCTGGCCCAGAGTTTCCCATCCAAGCCCATCCGCATCGTGGTGCCCTTTGGTGCGGGTGGCGTGGCCGATGTGACGGCGCGTACCGTGGGGCAAAAACTGAGCGACTCCCTGGGGCAGCCCGTGTTGATCGACAACAAGCCTGGTGCTGGCGGAATTGCGGCAGGCGAGATTGTGGCCAAGGCAGAGCCTGATGGTCACACGCTGCTGCTCATATCCAACGGCACGGCGGTGAGTGCTGGCCTGTTCAAGTCGCTCCCGTTTGACACCTTGCGCGACTTCGCGCCCATTTCCACCCTGGGCTACTTTGACATTGCCATCGTGACGGCAGCGGAGTCCAGGTTCAAGACCTTGGGCGACGTACTGAGCTACGCCCGTGCCAACCCGGGCAAGCTTAATGTGGGCACCATCAACATTGGCAGCACGCAAAACCTGGCCGCCGAGTTGTTCAAGTCCACGGCCGGACTGGATTTTCAGATCGTGCCCTTCAATGGCACTCCAGCCGTCATCACGGCCTTGCGGGGCGGGCAAATTGATCTGGCGGTGGAAATCCTGGCACCCGTGATGCCGCAGATCACCGCCAAAGCGGTGCGCGCCTTGGCCGTGACCGGCGACCAGCGCACCGAGGTGATGCCGGACCTGCCCACGGCCAAAGAGAGCGGCGTGGCTGGCTACTCGGCTGCCAGCTGGAATGGCCTTGCCGCCCCCGCCAAAACACCCAAGGCCGTGATTGCGCGCCTGAACAAGGAGGTGCAAGCGGCCCTGAGTGCGCCTGAAGTAAAAAAGAAGCTGTATGACCTAGGCGTGACGGCACAGGCGGCCAGCCCCGAGCAAGCCAGTGAACTGCTGGCCAGCGAGATCAAACGCTGGGGTGATGTGATCGTTCGCGCCAAGGTGCCTTTGCAGTAAGGCCCGCCCTCAACGGTGGATGGTCCAAACAATTCGCTCATCAAACAAAAGAATATTCATGAAGTTTCAGCACATTGGCGTGATTGGCTATGGCGAGGTAGGCCGTATTTTTTCTGCGGGCCTGAAGGCCCAGGTGGCCAGCACCCATGTGTGGGACCTGAAGTTCGAGGTGCCTGAGCACCGCGATGCAGCCCTGGCACATGTCAGTGCGGCAGGGGTGATGGCCGGTGGCAGTCTGGCTGAGGTGTGCACACGGGCCGATATGCTGATTTCGGCGGTCACGGCGTCCAACACGCTGGCCGTGGCGCAAGAGGCGGCGCCACACTTGCGGCCTGGTACGGTGTTTCTGGACCTCAACTCTGCCTCGCCCGGCACCAAGCAGCAGGCAGCTGCGCTGATCAACGCAGCTGGCGGCCACTATGTGGAAGCAGGCGTGATGACCTCAGTGCCACCCTATGGCATACGCGTACCCATGTTGCTGGGTGGTGAAAGGGCAGCCGATCTTTCCGCCGTTTTGCAGGCTTGGGGCATGGATGCCAAGGCGGTGTCTGCGGATGTTGGCGTGGCAAGCGCCATCAAAATGTGCCGCAGCGTGATGATCAAAGGCCTGGAGGCGCTGGTGATTGAGAGCTACACCACCGCCCGCGCCTATGGTGTTGAAGACCATGTGCTGCCGACCTTGGCAGAGACCTTTCCCAGCATCGACTGGGCGCAAACCGGGGCCTACTTCTTTAGCCGGGTGGTGCAGCACGGTCAGCGCCGTGTCGAGGAAATGCACGAAGCGGCCAACACGGTGCGCGAGGCAGGCTTTGAGCCCTACATGGCCTCTGCGATTGCGGACAAGCAGCAATGGGTTGCCGATCAAGCCCGGGCGGGTGTTTTTGACGGTGTGGGCAAAGGCGCGTCGTGGCAAGCCTTTGCCGACCGCTTGCTGCTGCAGCGGCAGAGCGCTACCGATACCAATAACGATGCAAAGGGCGTCTGATGCTGGATGTGCTCTCCATCACCGGGCCCATTTATCTGACCATTGCCATCGGTTACCTGGCAACGCGCTTGGGGCTCTTTGCCAAGGCCGACATGCGGGTGTTCGGCAAATTTGTGATCCAGCTGGCTTTGCCGGCCCTGCTGTTCAATGCTTTGTCGCAACGCCGTTTGGGTGAAATTCTCAACGGCAGTTATTTGCTGGTGTATGCGCTGGGCTCGCTCGCTGTGGTGGCGGCTGGCGTGGCGTGGGCGCACCTGCGTTCGGGTAAGCCCCTGGACGAGAGCAGCTATGTTGCCATGGGCATGGCCTGCTCCAACAGCGGTTTTGTGGGTTATCCCATGGTGCTACTTTTGTTGGGGCCGGTGGCCGGCGTGGCACTGGCCTTGAACATGGTGGTGGAAAACTTGCTCGTGATTCCGATCCTGCTGATGCTGGCGGACGCGGGGGTGGGTGCGGCGTCCGGCAAGCGCCATTGGGGCCGCGCCGTGGTGCAGACCCTGGCCCAACAGCTGCGCAACCCTTTGCTTGTGGCCATCGTCAGTGGCTTTGTGTTCTCGTTGATGGGTTGGCAGTTGCCGGGGCCAGTGGCACGCACCGTCAACCTGTTTTCGCAGGCCAGTGGGGCTCTGGCGCTCTTTGTGATTGGCGGCACCCTGGTGGGGCTGGAGGTCAAGGGCATGCGGGCCCAAGTGGCCCAAATTGCATTTGGCAAACTGATCTTGCATCCGCTGACGGTTTTGGCGGCGCTGTGGCTGGTGCCCATTGATGACCCGCAATTACGTACCGCCGTCATCCTGAGTGCTGCCATGCCCATGATGGGCATTTACCCCATCCTGGCGCAGCGTCATGGCCATGAGGGCAACGCAGCTGCTGCCTTGCTGGTCACCACCGTGGCCTCTTTTTTTACCCTCAGTGGCTTGCTGTGGGTGCTGAAACACCCCATAACCTGACAGTGGCCGGTTGGCCCTACGCGATGGTCAGTCCGTTTTGACCCGGCCTGAGCCGATCACCGGTTTCCAGCGAGCGATTTCGCGAACGATCAGGTCGCCAAAGACCTCGGGCGTGCTAGGTGTGGCCACAGCGCCTTCGTTGTTGAGGCGGGACTTGAGCTCTGGGGCGTTGAGGGACTGGTTGATCTGCATGTTGAGTTTGGCCACGATGGCGGCCGGCGTGCCAGCTGGAGCCACTACGCCATACCACTGGTCTGCCTCAAAATCTTTGTAGCCGCTTTCTGCGACGGTGGGCAGCTCAGGCAGCGCGTCCAGACGCTTGGGGCTAGAAACGCCCAATGCCCGAACCTGACCACTCTTGATCTGGCCGATGACCGCTGGCGCGCCCGTGAACAAGACCTGAATTTGCCCGCCCACCAGATCGGTGACGGCCGGCGCAGTACCCCGGTAGGGGATATGCAGCAAAGATGTGTTGGTCTGCATCTTGAAATACTCGGTAGCCAGGTTGGCCGCGCTGCCATTGCCGCCTGAGCCGTAGTTCAGTTGGCCCGGCTTGGATTGCGCCAAGGCCACCAGCTCTTTGACGTTGTTGGCCTTGACCGATGGGTGAACCACCAGCACATTGGGCACGCGGGCGACCCAGGCGACGGGCGCAAAGCTTTTGACTGGGTCGTAGGGCAGATTGGGGTAGAGCGACGGGTTGACCGCCAGTGTGCCTATGTGGCCCATGAGCAGGGTGTAGCCGTCGGCAGGCGATTTGGCGACCTTGTCTGCACCTATGGAACCGCCGGCGCCTGGAACGTTCTCGATCACCACCGCCTGGCCCCAGGCCTTGGTGAGCTCCACGCCGATGGCCCTTGCCAGGATGTCGGTCGAACCACCCGGTGTGAAGGGCACCACCAACTTGATGGGCTTGGTGGGAAAGCTGCTGGCTGCAGTCTGCGCCAATGCTGAACTCGACATCAGTGCAAAGGCGGTGGCGCTTAAAACCAAGGAAATGCTTGCTTTCATGGGAATCCTGTCAGGGTTGGAAGACATGCGGAAACGGTTTGGGCGGATATTAGCGGCCTTCAATAGGTCTGGCGGCCTGGGAGTCATGTTCCCAGCATGGTTGGATCAGGGCTGCCAAGCACATCGGCGGCCACCTCCTTGATCAGCGCCAGCATGGCTTGTTGGGTGAGGGTGGTGGTCCGTCCTGAAGCGGTGGCCAGAGCCAACTGACTCTCTAAGCGCGGGTTAACAATGAGCTGGGCACTGTAGATGGCAGGTTTGCTGGCGGCGGCCAAAGCGTAGCCGGGCAAGATGGCATGGCCCGCGCCATCGGCCACAAGATCCAGAATGGCGGAAATGCCGTCAATCTCCAGGCTGATGCTGGGTTTGCAGCCGATGCTCGCCATCTGGCTCTCGACCAGCATGCGCAAGGCATTGGGTCGGCTGGGCATGACCAAGGGCAGGGCGGCAACCTTTTTGAGCGAGATGTTCGAAGGAGCGGGCGACTCCGGGGCGTGCTCAGACCGAAGTCCCATCAGGAACAGGGCTTCGTCCATCAAGGGCTCGGTGTCGATCTCGGACGAAGGCGAGGGGTTGTAGAGCAGGGCGATGTCCAGGCGACCGGTCAGCAGGGCCTCTTGCATGGACACAGACAGCCCCTCGCTGATCGACAGAGCCGCATTGGGCAAACGTAGACGAAACGCTCGTGTCAAAGGCACGGTCAGCATTTTGGCAATGCTGGGCGGCAGACCCAGCGCGACTCGCCCGGCCAGGGCGCCTTTGACCCGGCCCAGGTCTTCTCGGGCGCGCTCTACTTGGTGCAGGATGCCACGACCGTGTTCCAGCAAGAGTTTGCCGGCTTCGGTGGTGGTCACGCCACGCCCGTTACGCAGCAAAAGGTTTTGGCGCAGCTCGACTTCAAGCAGGCGCACCTGGCGGCTGAGGGCGGGTTGCGCGATGTTGAGCACACCTGCGGCGCGGGTGAAACTACCTAGTTCTGCCACGCGAACAAAGTAGTCAAGTTGTTTCAAATCCATGTGGTTATTCTAAATATCAAGTCAAAAGGTATAACAGGATTGAATAGCTGATAGGTGCGGAGTTGTCTTGCCGTGCACCGTGGCGGTGACAAAATCAGCGCCCATACAACTCAATCAAGCAACGGGGTGAGATAAACATGAGCAGCGACATCAAAGGCATATCGTCGATGGCCACACGCCAGGTGCTGGCGGATCTGGTGGCGGCCTATCAGGCAAGAACAGGCGTTGTTGTGGCAATCGAATCCGTGGGCGGCGTGGATGCTGCCAAGCGCGTGCTGGCCGGTGAGGCCTTTGATGTGGTCATTCTGGCTTCAGACGCCATTGCCAAGCTGGTGAGTGCCGGCCGGGTGGTCGAGGGCAGTCCCGTTGATCTTGTGCATTCCGGTGTAGCCGTGGCGGTTCGCTCGGGCGCGCCATTGCCAGATATTTCCAGCGAAGACGCGGTGCGCCTGGCTGTGCTGGCCGCGCGCACCATCAGCTATTCAACCGGGCCCAGCGGCGTCGCACTGGCTCAGCTGTTTGAGCGTTGGGGCATTTCGGACGAGATCAAGAATCGCATCGTTCAAGCCCCGCCCGGCGTGCCCGTGGGTGCGCTGGTGGCCCGTGGCGACGTGGACCTGGGCTTTCAGCAGCTCAGCGAGCTTTTGCATGTGGCGGGCATCAGCATCGTCGGGCCACTGCCGCCGGCCATACAGATCACCACTACCTTCACTGCAGGACTGGTGGCTGGCAGTGCGCAGCCAGACGCGGTGCGCGCCATGCTCGATTTCATGCGCTCCCCAGCCGCTGTAGAAGCCAAACGCCACCAAGGTATGGAACCCGCCTGATTACCAACCGTTTATTGAAAACCGGAGACCTCACCATGATCATCGATTGCCACGGCCACTACACCACCGCCCCCAAGGCGCTGGAAAACTGGCGTAACCAGCAAATTGCAGGCTTGAAAGATCCGTCTGTCGCGCCCAAGGTGGCAGACCTGAAGATCAGCGACGACGAGCTGATCGAGACCATCGAGACCAACCAGCTGCGCTTGATGAAGGAGCGTGGCAGCGACCTGACGATTTTTTCGCCTCGCGCCAGCTTCATGGCGCATCACATCGGCGACTTCAATACCTCCAGCACCTGGGCCGCCATCTGCAATGAGCTGTGCTACCGGGTGAGCCAGCTGTTCCCAGATCATTTCATTCCCGCTGCCATGCTGCCTCAGTCGCCAGGCGTGGACCCGGCCACCTGCATTCCCGAGCTGGAAAAGTGCGTCAAGGAATATGGGAATGTGGGCATCAACCTGAATCCTGACCCCAGCGGCGGCCACTGGACTTCGCCACCACTCTCCGACAAGCACTGGTACCCGATTTACGAAAAGATGGTGGAGTACGACATCCCCGCCATGATTCACGTCAGTACCAGCTGCAATGCCTGCTTTCATACCACCGGCGCGCATTACCTGAACGCCGACACCACGGCTTTCATGCAGTGCCTCACCAGCGACTTGTTCAAGGACTTCCCCACGCTCAAGTTCCTGATTCCGCATGGCGGCGGTGCCGTGCCCTACCACTGGGGCCGCTTCCGTGGCCTGGCACAGGAGCTGAAAAAGCCTCTGCTCGAAGAGCATTTGCTCAACAACATCTATTTCGACACCTGCGTGTACCACCAGCCCGGCATCGATTTGCTCAACACGGTGATTCCGGTCAAGAACGTCCTGTTTGCCTCCGAAATGATCGGCGCCGTGCGCGGCATCGATCCGCAGACGGGGCACTACTACGACGACACCAAGCGCTACATCCAGGCCTCCAAGATTCTGAGCGACGATGACCGTTTCCAGATCTATGAAGGCAACGCCCGCCGCGTGTTCCCGCGTCTGGACGCCGCGCTCAAGGCCAAGGGCCGTTGATCAAGGCCGTTAACCCATCAAGGAGAAGCTCATGTACCAACTCGGAGTCGTTCATCGCAACATCCATCGCGCAGACAAAGCTGCGGTCGAGAAACTGTCGAAATTTGGGGTGGCCACCATCCACGAGGCCATGGGCCGCGTCGGTTTGATGAAGCCTTACATGCGGCCGGTCTACACCGGGGCGCGTATTTGCGGCACCGCCGTCACCATCCTTCTGCAACCCGGTGACAACTGGATGATGCACGTGGCGGCAGAACAGCTGCAGCCCGGCGATGTGGCGGTGGCAGCCTGTACCACGGACAACGCCGACGGTTTTTTTGGCGACCTGCTGGCCACCAGTTTCAAGGCGCGCGGCGCCAAGGGCTTGATCATCGACGGCGGCGTGCGCGATGTGGATGAGCTGCAGAAATTGGGTTTTCCGGTGTTCAGCAAGGCCATCCACGCCAAAGGCACGATCAAGGCCACTCTGGGCTCGGTCAATATCCCGGTGGTGTGCGCGGGCGCCTTGGTCAACCCTGGCGACGTGGTGATTGCCGATGTAGACGGCGTGGTGGTGGTGCCCGCCGCCCTGGCTCAAAAAGTGGCTGATGCCGCCGAGCACCGGGAGAGCTTTGAAGGCGCGAAGCGGGCTAAGTTTGAAGCGGGTGTGTTGGGCCTGGACCTTTACAAAATGCGTGAGCCGCTTGAAAAAGCAGGCTTGAAGTACATCGATTGATGAAGTGCCTAGGCAAAGAAGCTGTGCGTCCCCGCCAGGGCTCATCTGCCCTTCGGTCAGGAAATCGCCCTAACGGGGCCGCACAGCTTCTTCGCCGAGGATGATGGAGCGAAGATGACAAAACCTACAACTGGTGATTTCACCAAAACTGCTGGCTGGATGGACTGGTACACCGGCCCGGCCAAGCCCCGCTTTCAAGTGCCCGCGGGCGCAGTGGATGCCCACTGCCATGTGTTTGGCCCTGGCGCCGAATTTCCTTACGCACCGGAGCGCAAATACACCCCCTGCGATGCCAGCAAGCACCAGCTTTATGCGCTGCGCGATCACCTGGGCTTTGCGCGCAACGTGGTGGTGCAGGCCACCTGCCACGGCTCAGACAACCGAGCCATGGTCGATGCGCTGGTCAATTCCGGCGGCAAGGCGCGTGGCGTGGCCACCGTGAAACGCAGTGTGTCGGACGCCGAACTGCAAGCCATGCATGACGCCGGTGTGCGCGGCGTGCGTTTCAACTTCGTCAAGCGTCTGGTCGATTTCACGCCCAAGGATGAGTTGATGGAGATTGCCTCACGCATCAGCAAGTGGGGCTGGCATGTGGTGATTTACTTTGAAGCAGTGGATTTGCCCGAGCTGTGGGACTTTTTCACGGCACTGCCCACCACAGTGGTGGTCGACCACATGGGCCGCCCCGATGTGAGCAAGCCGGTAGACGGCCCCGAGTTTGAGCTGTTTGTGAAGTTCATGCGTGAACACCAGAACGTGTGGAGCAAAGTGAGCTGCCCCGAACGGTTGAGCGTGACCGGCCCCAAGGCCTTGAACGGCGAACAAAATGCGTACACAGATGTCATCCCCTTTGCCAAGCGCATCGTCGATGAGTTCCCAGACCGCGTGCTGTGGGGCACCGACTGGCCGCACCCCAATCTGAAAGACCACATGCCCGATGATGGCCTGTTGGTGGATTTCATCCCCCACATCGCCACGACACCCGAATTGCAAAAGAAGCTCTTGGTCGACAACCCCAAGCGCCTGTATTGGCCCGAGGAACAATAAATGTCTTTGGAAAAACCCTATCTTGACGTGCCCGGCACCATCATTTTTGATGCCGAGCAAAGCCGCAAAGGCTACCACCTCAACCAGTTCTGCATGAGCCTGATGAAGGCCGAGAACCGCACTCGCTTCAAGGCCAACGAGCGCGCGTATCTGGACGAATGGCCCATGACCGAAGAACAAAAGCAGGGCGTGCTCACGCGCGACCTGAACCGTTGCATGGCGGCCGGCGGCAACATCTACTTTCTGGCCAAAATCGGCGCGACCGATGGTTTGTCCTTTCAGCAAATGGCGGGCAGCATGACCGGCATGACCGAAGAGGAATACCGCAACATGATGATGAGCGGTGGCCGCAGCGTGGAAGGCAATCGCTACATTGGTGAAGACGGTGACGCACAAGCCAAGAACCAGCCGCAAGGCTCGGCTAACAAAAAGAAAGAGTCCTGACCATGGCACGCATTACCGCATCCGTTTACACCTCGCATGTGCCTGCCATAGGCGCTGCACTGGACCTGGGCAAAGACAAAGAACCTTATTGGGTTCCGCTGTTCAAGGGCTACGAGTATTCCAAACAATGGATGAAAGACAACAAGCCCGATGTCATCTTTCTGGTCTACAACGACCATGCCACCGCCTTCAGTCTGGACATGATCCCTACCTTTGCCATCGGCACGGCGGCAGAGTACCAGCCTGCCGACGAAGGCTATGGCGCGCGCCCCGTGCCCAAGGTGGTGGGGCATCCCGAGTTGGCCTCGCACATCGCGCAGTCGGTCATCCAGCAGGACTTTGACCTGACCATCGTGAACAAGATGGATGTGGATCACGGTCTGACCGTGCCCCTGTCCTTGATGTGCGGCCAGCCGCCTGCCGACAAGTTTGATTGGCCCTGCCCGGTGATCCCGTTTGCCGTGAATGTGGTGCAGTACCCTGTGCCCAGCGGTCAACGTTGCTTCAACTTGGGCCAGGCCATCCGCAAGGCGGTGGAAAGCTATGACGAAGA
This sequence comes from Pseudomonadota bacterium, assembly GCA_046046915.1. GTDB lineage: Bacteria > Pseudomonadota > Gammaproteobacteria > Burkholderiales > Burkholderiaceae_C > JBEEJZ01. The sequence continues at coordinate 4,280 of JBJOIT010000042.1, read as the reverse complement.
CCTGAACGTGCACATCTGGGGCACAGGTGGCATGAGCCACCAGCTGCAAGGCCCTCGCGCAGGCCTGATTAACGCCGAGTGGGACAACGCCTTTTTGGACAAGCTGATTGCCGACCCCCAAGCCGCTGCTGCCATCCCGCACATTGACTATGTGCGTGAAGCCGGTAGCGAAGGCATTGAGTTGGTCATGTGGCTGATTGCCCGGGGCGCCATGGATGACGTGGCAGGCCGCACCGTTGGCGTGAACCTCAAACACCGCTTCTTCCACGTGCCGGCATCCAACACCGCCGTGGGCCATTTGATTTTGGAGAACAAATAATGACCATCAAAGTAGAAAAAATTCGTGTCGCATTGGCCGGTGCGGGCGCCTTCGGTATCAAGCACTTGGACGGCATCAAGAACATTGAGGGCGTGGAAGTCGTTTCCCTGATCAGCCGTGATCTGGAAAAAACCAAGGAAGTTGCCGACAAATACGGCATCAAGCATGTGACCACGGATCTGGCCGACAGCTTGGCGATGCCGGAAGTGGATGCGGTGATTTTGTGCACTCCCACGCAAATGCACGCGGAGCAAACCTTGGCTTGCCTGAAGGCTGGCAAGCACGTGCAAGTGGAAATTCCGCTGGCTGACAGCCTCAAGGGGGCCGAGGAAGTCGTGGCGCTGCAGAAGCAAACTGGGCTGGTAGCCATGTGCGGCCACACCCGCCGCTTCAACCCCAGCCACCAGTACGTGAACCAGCAGATCACGGCCGGCAAGTTCAATATCCAACAGATGGACGTGCAGACCTACTTCTTCCGTCGCACCAACACCAATGCACTGGGTCAGGCGCGTAGCTGGACCGACCACTTGCTGTGGCACCATGCTGCCCACACCGTGGACCTGTTTGCATACCAGTGCGGCAGCCCTATCGTCCAGGCCAACGCCATCCAGGGCCCCATACACCCGGTGTTGGGCATCGCCATGGACATGAGCATTCAGCTCAAGGCCGCCAACGGCGCCATCTGTACGCTCTCCTTGAGCTTCAACAACGACGGCCCTTTGGGCACGTTCTTCCGCTACATCGGCGACACCGCAACTTACATTGCGCGTTACGACGACTTGTTTACTGGCAAGGAAGAAAAGATTGACGTGAGCCAGGTGGCCGTCAGCATGAACGGCATCGAGTTGCAAGACCGCGAGTTCTTCGCTGCCATTCGGGAAGGGCGGGAGCCCAACTCCAGCGTGGGCAGGGTCTTTGCTTGTTATCAGGTGCTGCAGCAGCTAGAACAGCAACTGGCAGCCTGAACCGGTTGGCCAGGGTCGCAGGACGACCCTGTTTCAAACTAAGGTTTGACCGCCTTTAGCAGCCACAGTGCGTTGGCCCGGTCCATGGGGTGGTTCACGCGGGCACTCAAGGACCAGTGACCCGATGCCATGACGGATACGCCAGCTGCGCTGAAGTTCGGGTTGACCAGTAACCACGGGCATTGCACCGACTGCGCGTTGGCCACGCGCAGGGGCAGCGTGCTGTGAAATTGAAGTGCAGCCACTTGCTCTGGGCGCAATTGGCTGACCTCCACGCAGGGGGCATCTCCCACCCGATCCACGATCTGCTTGACCAGGCTCTGGTTGCTACGGGCGTAGTCAAGCAAGGGCAGCCACAGCGTCATCAGCAGCAGCCAGCAAAGCGCAACCCCGCCGGCAGGTAGCACCAAGCTTTTCCAGATCGCTGCCCGATGTCGGCCCACTCGCCAGCTCACCAGCCATGCCCAAGCCAGTGTGGCGGCCAGCGCCATCAAAAAGCTCAGAGTCGAAAAACTCGGCGTGAAACCAGGGGCCAGGCGGGCGACGTTGGCCGCCGGCTGACTTGGAATGCCCGTTTGCATGGCAATCCAGACGACCCAGACAACGATGGCCGAACCTGAGAAAAACAGCAAGGTAAACCAGTCCACCAGGGCGCCTATGCTTCTGCCCAGGGTAGGCAAGGCAAAAGCGGCCAGTGCTGCCAGGGCGGGCAAGGCCAATAACAGCGAGCGATCTCCGGCGGCAGTGCTCATGGTTGTGATGATCGATGCGGTCACCAGCAATAAGGGCCACGCCAGATGAAGGCTGGGTGCGCGGCTCCACCACTGGCGCCGCCAATGCCAAAGTGTCCACACGGCCAAGGCACCGGCTGGCCAGGTGAACCACAAAAGCAGTCGGCCCAGACTGGCCCATTTCACGAGGCTGCCGTCAGGCAATGAGATGCGCCAACGCCACAAATGCAACTGACTTGCGAGTACTGCCAGAAATGCCGTGAGCAGTACTAAATACAAGACCCTCCCCAAGGCTTGCTGTCGGGTCCAAGCAGTTTTGGGGTCGACAAGCAGCACGGCACAAGCGCCAGCGCCAAAGACCAGCGCCAAGCTAGGTGCGCCAGAAAGGGTCAAGCCGGCCAAGCTCACGGTGGCGGTGACCATAGGCAGACCCAGCTTAAAGGGCAGTGCAGCGACCGCATAGAACAGCAGTGCTGCACAAGCCAACTGGACCTGCGCGGGGGAGACTTCGTGAGACAGCTGTGCCAGGCCGAGGCTGGCGATCAGCGCCAGCACCGCGCCGTCGGCAATGGAACGTGCGTAATCGGTAGGGCTGGCTTCTCCACCAAAGGCAAATGCAACCGGTTGGGCACGCTCGCTGCGGGCCAGGTGATAGGTGCCGTACCAAGTTGCTGCCAAAGTGACGATCAGCAGCAGCAAAAATGGCAGGCGCGCTGCCAGTTCGATCGGTACGTAGCCGGAAAAAAGTTGAATAGACCAGGCACCTATCCAATGCGGCAGCAATGCATCGGTATCTACCGTGGTGCCCACCATCTGTGGCGCGAGCCAACTGGTGTGCCCCTGCGCCAGCGAGGACATGATGCCGAAACTGGTCAGGTCGGCTGTTTTCCAGGGAGACCGGCCCACAAAGCCAGGCACGATGTAGGCCAGGCAAAAAAGCAGCAGCGCCAAGCGAGGCAGCCGGCGCACGGCGTTCTGGCTAACGATGGCGGGAGTAGGCAGGGTCACGAAGGAAATATAAGGGACAAGGCCTTTGGGCCAAAAACAGAAAAGGGCAGCCCGGTATCCACCGGCTGCCCTTTGCAGAAAGCTGTGTACAGCTTACTTGGCGACCGTCTTGCCGAAACGGTTGCGGAAGCGCTCCACGCGACCACCCATGTTGTCCACCGACTTTTGGGTGCCGGTATAGAAGGGGTGAGACTCGCTGGACACGTCAAGCTTGTAGAGCGGCAGTTCACGGCCGTCTTCCATCTTGATCATTTCCTTGGTGTTGGCGCATGAACGGGTAACGAACTTGAAGTTGTTCGACAGATCCATGAAGCAAACGTCACGGTAGTTGGGGTGTATGCCTTCTTTCATGTTTTCTCCATCAGTTGCGGCAGCCGCGCAGACCCTTGTGCATCCCTTGCACAATAAAAAATCAGCGTACTTGCCGCGAAAAGCCCTCGATTATAGCCAGCCGGTTTCTAGTGTTCGTCGCCTCAGCCACCGCGGCGCATCTGGTCGAAGAACTCGGCGTTGGTCTTGGTCGCTCGCATCTGCTTGAGCACCATTTCCATGGATTCGATCTCGTCCATGTTGTAGAGAAACTGTCGCAGGATTCGGGTCTTGGACAGGATGTCTGGCGCGAGCAGCAATTCTTCGCGACGGGTACCGCTGCGGTTGAGCTGTATGGACGGGAAAACCCGCTTTTCGTACAGGCGTCGGTCCAGATGAATTTCGGAGTTGCCTGTGCCTTTGAACTCTTCAAAGATCACTTCATCCATGCGGCTACCGGTATCAACCAAGGCAGTGGCAATGATGGTGAGTGAGCCGCCTTCTTCCACATTTCGCGCCGCACCCAAAAAGCGCTTGGGCCGCTGCAAGGCATTGGCATCCACACCGCCGGTCAGGACCTTGCCAGAGGAGGGCACCACGTTGTTGTAGGCCCGTGCCAGACGGGTGATGGAGTCCAGCAGGATGACCACGTCTTTTTTCAGTTCGACCAGTCGCTTGGCACGTTCAATCACCATTTCGGCGACGTGCACGTGGCGAGCCGCTGGCTCGTCGAAGGTGGAGGCAATGACCTCGCCCTTGACGGTGCGCTGCATTTCGGTCACTTCTTCAGGGCGTTCATCTACCAGTAGCACCATCATGTGGCTATTGGGGTAATTGGCGCTGATGGCGTGGGCGATGTGCTGCATCATCACGGTCTTACCGCTCTTGGGCGGCGCCACCAGCAGGGCGCGCTGGCCTTTACCGATGGGGGCAATGATGTCGATCACG
>JBJOIT010000041.1:0-24988 GCA_046046915.1 Pseudomonadota bacterium | reverse complement strand
CAAACGACCTCGCTCACCGCCCGACAGCAAACCCACCTTCTTTTGCTGATCGCCGCCATTGAAGTTAAAGCGACCGCAGTAGGCACGGCTGGCCATGGTGAACTTGCCCACGTTGAGCATGTCTAAACCGCCAGAGACGTCTTCCCACACGGTTTTGTCGTTGGCCAGGTCGTCACGGTTCTGGTCCACAAAGGCCATCTTGACGGTCGAGCCAATCACCACCTCGCCGCTGTCAGGCTGTTCCTTGCCAGCAATCAGCTTGAACAAGGTGGATTTACCGGCGCCGTTGGGTCCGATGATGCCGACGATGGCGCCGGCAGGAATGCTGAAGCTCAGGTTATCGATCAGCACCCGGTCGCCAAAGGATTTGCTCACACCACGGAACTCGATCACCTGGCTGCCCAGGCGGTCAGCCACGGGAATGAAGATTTCGTTGGTCTCGACCCGCTTCTGGTATTCAAAGTCGGACAGTTCCTCGAAACGCGCGATACGTGATTTGCTCTTGGCTTGGCGCGCCTTGGGGTTCTGACGCACCCACTCCAGTTCTTTCTTCAGGGCCTTGGCACGGGCTTCCTCGCCCTTTTGCTCTGCCGCCAGGCGGTCTTGCTTCTGGTCCAGCCAGGAGCTGTAGTTACCCTTCCAGGGAATACCATGGCCGCGGTCCAGTTCCAGAATCCACTCAGCGGCGTTGTCCAGGAAGTAACGGTCGTGGGTGATAGCCACCACGGTGCCGCTGAAACGCTGCAAAAATTGCTCCAGCCAGTCGACACTTTCTGCGTCCAGGTGGTTGGTCGGCTCGTCCAGCAGCAGCATGTCGGGCTTGGACAGCAGCAGTCGGCACAAGGCCACGCGGCGTTTTTCACCGCCAGAGAGCATGCCGATCTTGGCATCCCATGGGGGCAGGCGCAGCGCATCGGCGGCGATCTCTAACTGGTGCTCCGAGTCGGTGCCAGCCGAGGCAATCACGGCTTCCAGGCGCGCCTGCTCGGCGGCCAGTGCATCAAAGTCGGCATCGGGCTCTGCGTAGGCGGCGTACACCGCTTCAAGCTTGTCTTTGGCGGCAAACACCTCGCCCATACTGGACTCCACACTCTCGCGCACGGTGTGCTCGGGGTCCAGCTTGGGCTCCTGGGGCAGGTAGCCGATGTTCAAACCTGGCATTGGGGTGGCTTCACCCTCGATCTCGGTGTCGATGCCCGCCATGATCTTGAGCAAAGTGGACTTGCCCGAACCGTTGACACCCAGTACGCCGATTTTGGCGCCCGGAAAGAAACTGAGAGACACGTCCTTGAGGATGTGGCGTTTGGGCGGCACCATTTTGCCGACCCGGTTCATGCTGAATACGTACTGAGCCATGGGTAGTCTTTGCGCTTTGTGAAGGTAACCAAACCCTGAATTATCGGGCCATGCGACAATGCACGCTGTTGTGGCTAACCAGTTGTCCACAACGCCGGCACCTTGCCGGGAACTTTGCCGCGCAACGCGCTGGCCGAGGTTCCACCTTTTGTACCCTGTCTGCCTTTGACTGGCCCCCGGAACCACCGGCGGGATCAGGCCGATGCCTCAGCGCCCTGGACGGGCGCCACTACTGATGAACTTTGAAGAACTGAATTTGGCTCCGGCCATTCTGAAGGCCGTGCGCGAGCAAGGCTACGAAACGCCGACCGCCATCCAGGCCCAGGCCATTCCCGTCGTGCTCTCTGGTCACGACCTGCTGGGCGGCGCACAAACCGGCACTGGCAAAACTGCCGCCTTCACCTTGCCCTTGCTGCATCGTCTCTCCATGAGCCGAAGCGCCCAGAACAAGTTTGGTGGCACAGGCATCCGCGCGCTGGTGCTCACCCCCACCCGCGAACTAGCCGCTCAGGTTGAAGAGTCTGTGCGCAACTACGGCAAATACCTGCAACTCAGCTCGGCCGTCATTTTTGGTGGCGTGGGCATGAACCCGCAAATCACCCGCGTCAAAAAGGGCGTGGACATTTTGGTGGCCACACCAGGCCGTTTGCTCGATTTGCTGCAACAAGGCGTGCTGGACCTGGCGCAGGTGCAGATGCTGGTGCTGGACGAAGCCGACCGCATGCTGGACATGGGTTTCATTCACGATGTGAAGAAGGTGCTGGCAGCCGTGCCCAAAGAAAAGCAAAGCCTACTGTTCTCGGCCACCTTCAGCGACGAAATTCGCGAACTGGCCAACGGTCTGCTCAAAGACCCACAAAGCATCCAGGTCACGCCACGCAACACCACGGTGCAGCGCATCACCCAGGTCATCCACCCAGTGGGCCGGGGCAAGAAAAAGGCGCTGTTGCTGCACATCATCAATGAGCACAACTGGAGCCAGGTGCTGGTGTTCACCCGCACCAAATTTGGCGCCAACAACGTGGCCGAATTTCTGACCAAGAATGGCGTGGAGGCCATGGCCCTGCACGGCAACAAGAGCCAGGCAGCGCGCACGCAGGCTTTGTCTGGCTTCAAGAGCGGCGACATCCGCGCACTGGTGGCGACCGACATTGCAGCCCGTGGCATTGACATTGACGAGCTGCCACACGTCGTGAACTACGAGATTCCCAATGTCAGTGAAGACTATGTGCACCGCATTGGCCGCACCGGCCGTGCCGGCAACAGCGGTGAGGCGGTCAACCTGGTGTGCCTGGATGAAGAAGGCTTCATGCAGGACATCGAGCGTTTCACCAAACAGACCATCCCCGTACAAGTCGTCGAAGGCTTCACGCCTGAACCTGGTGAAAAGGCCGAACCCATTGCCATGGGCCGCCAGACCATCTGGGGTGGCGCGGGCAAGCCGCCCAGCCGCGATGTGATGCAGGCCGCCGCCAAGGCCGCCCGCACCGAAATGCTTCAGCGGGTGCGCGACAACAAGGCCGGCCAGCCAGCCCGAGGCGGCAACGGTGGTGGCAATGGGGGTGGTCAGCGCGGCGGACAACGCGGCGCGCAAGGCCCAGCGGCACGTGACGACATGCCTCGCTCGCACGCCCCCCGCCCAGCGCAAGGTGGCCGTGGTCGCCCTGAGTTTGCAGGTGGCGGCAGGCCCGCAGGCGCGCCCGGCGCACGCCCGCCACGCGGCAATGCCAACCCTGCACCGCGTGCATCGCAGGGACAGCCCGACCCCATGCGTACCAGTGTGGACATGATGGCCGAGCGTGGCGGCCGCCGAGGCGGCGGTGGCTACGGCGGCGGTTTTGGTGGTGGCCAGCGTAGCGGCGGTGGAGGCGGCTATGGCGGTGGCTCCGGCTCCCGCGGCCCAGGTGGCTCGCGCGGTAATGGCGGCGGCTTCAACCGCTAAGCGTATGCTCGGGTGTCTGGATCAGGCACCCGGCCCAGGACAAACAAAGGCGCTTTCGGGCGCCTTTGTACTTTCTCAAATGGCCCGGCTCATGGCGCCAAGGCAAACTTGTTAGTTATGTATGGTTAGTCACGCACAAACAGGGTGACCAAATCGTCGGGGCCGACCTGGCGGCTCCAGTGGCCATGCACGGCGGGGTCAAACGTGGCGCCTTCAGGCAATACATCTGCGGAATAAAAATGTTCGCCAGGACCAAACACGCGGGAGACACCGCCCTGAAGCCCGATCTCCATTTGACCCTGCAAGATAAACACCCATTGCGGCGTGCCCGTGCAGTGAAATTCACTGCGAAAACCCACCGGGCTGTGACGCAACTGATAGCCCCCTGAAGGGAACAAGGGCGACAGGCGCGCAGCCGGCTTACCTTCGGTCAGCGCAAGTGCCTCCTCCCGAAACCGGGCATGGCCGGCGGTATCGGTGTACAAAATCACCTGGGTCAAACTGGACATGACTGAACTCATTCCTCGTCGGTGTAGCTGGCGGCAATGGCCTTGAAGTCTTCGTGCACCTGCAGGAAGGCATCGAGCACATCGGGGTCGAAGTGAGTGCCTCGCCCCGCCACCATGATGGCCAGGGTCTCTTCGTGAGACATGGGTGCCTTGTAGACGCGCTTGCTGATCAGGGCATCAAACACATCGGCCACGGCCATGAGGCGTGCAGAAATGGGAATGGCATCGCCAGCCAGGCCCTGCGGGTAACCACTGCCGTCCCACTTTTCCTGGTGCGACAGGGCGATCTCCTTGGCTGGCTGCAAGAAATCAAACTCCATACCCAAGGAACGCTCGGCCCGGACGATGGCGTTGTAACCCAGGGTGGTGTGGGTTTTCATGATCTCAAACTCTTCGGCGGTAAGTTTGCCGGGCTTGAGAAGGATGTTGTCCGGAATGCCGACCTTGCCGATGTCGTGCAAGGGCGCCGACTTGAACAGCAACTTGATGCACTGCGGGGTCAGTTGCTGATGAAAACGCGGATGGTTTTGCAGCTGCTCGGCCAACCGTCGCACGTAGCGTTGGGTACGCAAAATGTGGTTGCCAGTCTCGTTGTCACGCGTCTCTGCCATGGATGACATGGCCAGAACGGTCACATCCTGAATCGCCTCCATCTGGTGCGTGCGCCGCACGACCTCGGCTTCCAGATAGTCGCTCTTGTCCCGAAAAAAATCAGCAGAGGCCTTCAGCGCCAAATGGGTCTTGACCCGAGCCATCACGATGGGAGGACTGACGGGCTTGGTGATGTAGTCCACCGCGCCCAGTTGCAGGCCATGAGCCTCGTCATCCACATCGGTCTTGGCTGTCAAAAACACCACCGGTATGTGAGCCGTGGCGGCATTTGCCTTGACCCGGCGCAACACCTCGAAACCGTCGAGGTCCGGCATCATGATGTCTAGCAAGATGAGGTCTGGCAGGCTGTCACCCGACAGGATCTTGAGGGCACGCTCGCCGCCGTTGGCGACCAACACGCGATAGTCGTCCCGAAGCAGCTCGTTCATCAGCATGAGGTTCTGTGGTGTGTCATCGACGACCAGCACAGTAGGGCGATGTAGCAAGGTGGGTGGCATGATGGCTGGCTTAAGGCAGGCTCAGCCTGGCGTTGTGGGGTTCATCTGACGAAGCATAGCCGCTGCGCGATCAAAGTCGAAATCAGACAAGGCGGCTTCGAAGTCGGCCAACTGGGTTCCCAGCGCCCAGCGCAGGGGTGACGCACCGGCTAGCAGCTCAAGCGCGCCAGTATCGCCATCGGCCAACATTTTCTGCATGGTGCTGAAGGCTCGCGCCAAGGTTGCATCGTCCGGCCCCCATGTGCCTACAGATGCATCTGCTGTCTCGCCTGCAACAGCTGCTGCTGCCGCACCGCCCGCCTGTGGAACAGATTCGCGGCCCTCAGCAGGGGCATCGGGTGACGCGCTGGCACCCAACAAGGCGTTCAATGCCAGCACGACGGTACTGAGCTGGTCTTCCACCACGCGCAGGGCGGGCTCCAGGTCAGAGGCAATCAGCTGCTCGGCGTCCTCATGCAGCTCTTGCTCCAGCACCTGTGCGGCCGCTTGAACCCCCAGGGCCCCCACACTGCCGGCCACCCCTTTGAGGGTGTGCGCCAGCCGATAGGCCGCCACACGGTCTGCATCCAGCAGCGCCTGCCTGACCTCTTGAACCACCTCAGCCTGGGTGCTGACGAAACGTGTGAGCATCTGACGATAAAAGGCGGGCTTTCCAGCGCAGCGTCGCAAACCCAGCGCCATGTCCAGACCCGGCACCTGGGCCTGTAGCCACGCGCCATCGCCCTCAACTTTTTTCTGATCGGGGGCAGGAGGCGCCGCAGCAATGGATTCCACAGAAACCTGAGTAGCAGGCAACCAGCGGATCAGGGCTGCCCACAGCAAATCAGGCGAGATGGGCTTGGCGACAAAATCATTCATGCCGGCGTCACGGCAGCGCTGCTGGTCCTGTGCCATAGCGTTGGCCGTCATGGCGATCACCGGCAGATCGGCCAAATCAGGCCGCTCACGGATACGCCGGGTGGCTTGCAAGCCGTCCATCACCGGCATTTGCATGTCCATCAGCACCAAATCGATACCATGGCCGGGCGCCAGTCGGTCCAGGGCGATCTGTCCGTTGTTGGCAATCAGGACCTCGAAGCCCTCGTCCTCCAGCACCTCACGGGCCACCTGCTGATTGATCTCGTTGTCTTCCACCAGCAAGATCCTGGCCCCACGACGCGCCTGCAGCTGGGCATCCACCTGCCGAGGCGGCAAGCCCACGTTGCTGCGCGCGCCAGGGCGGGTCGCGTTGGCCAGCTGGTCAAACAGCAGCGAGGGGTTCACCGGCTTGATAAGAACTCCCTCGACCCCGGCGTCCTGCGACTGTGCAAACACTTCCTCCCGGCCAAAGGCCGTGACCAGGATCAGGCGGGGCGTGGGCACCAGCGCCAGCGCGGAAATGCGCCGGGCCGTTTCGATGCCGTCCATGCCCGGCATTTGCCAATCCAGCAACACGACCTGATAGCCCTGACCTCGATCCGATGCAGCCTGGAGCACATCCAAGGCAGCGGCTCCACTGTCCACCGCCTGAGCCTCAAAGCGCATTCCCAAGAGCTGCTCTTTGAGCACTTGGCTGGCGTGTTCGTTGTCGTCAACCACCAGGATCCGTCTGCCCTGGGCATCAGCCTCCAGTTGCAATGGCTCAGCACTGGCCAGGCTCTTACCCAGTCGCACGGTAAACCAGAAGCACGAGCCCTTGCCGGGCTCACTGTCCACGCCAACTTCGCCGTGCATATACGTCACCAGGCGCTTGACAATGGCCAAGCCCAAGCCGGTGCCACCATACTGGCGCGTAGTCGAGGTATCGGCTTGCTGGAAACTCTGGAACAAGAGACCGATTTGCGCCTGCGTCAGACCAATGCCGGTGTCGATCACCTCGCAGCGCAGCACCACCTCGTTGCCCAGGTCCTGCTGCAGTCGCACCACCACCCTGACCTCACCCTGGTGAGTGAACTTGACCGCGTTGTTGCCATAGTTGATCAGCACCTGACCCAGCCGCAGCGGATCGCCCACCAATTGCAGGGGGACATCCTGGCCCACATCAAAAATGAGCTCCAGCCCTTTGGCCTGCGCCCGCTCGGACACCAGGCTGGCAAAGGTGTCCAGCACCTTCTGCAAAGAAAAATCGACTTTTTCCATGTCGAGCTTGTCAGCCTCGATTTTGGAGAAGTCAAGAATGTCGTTGATGATGCCCAACAGGTGGTGGCCGGATTGCTGGATCTTCTCGAGGTAATCTTGCTGCTTGGGTGTGAGCGAGGTCCGCAGGGCCAAGTGACTCATGCCGATGATGGCGTTCATGGGCGTGCGGATCTCGTGGCTCATGTTGGCCAGAAAATCTGACTTCATGCGCGAAGAGTTCTCGGCCTGTGCCTTGGCCTCGCGCAGTTCCAGCTCCTGGGTCAGAAGCTGCTCATTGACCGCCTGCAAGGCTTCGGTTCGGCGAGCCACCCGGTCTTCCAGGGTGGCGTTGAGCTGGCTGATCTCGGCCTGTGCCCGTAGCCGCTCGGTGATGTCTCGCATGATGGCGGTGAACTGTGGCTCGCCGTTGACCGTCAGCATCGAGATGGAAGATTCGATCGGAAACTCCTGCCCATCACGACGCAAGCCTTTGACCACCGCTTGAGTGCTCTTTTCCCGACTCGCACCACCCGCATCCGCAAAATGAGCCATGTGCCGCACATGGCCTGAGCGCAGGCGCCCGGGGATCAACATGTCCAGCGACTGACCCAGCACTTCTTCGCGGGTGTAACCAAACATTTGTGCAGCTGCCGCATTGAACACCGTGATCCGGTGCCGGGCATCGACGGTGATGATGGCGTCCATGGCGGCTTCGATGGTGCCGGACAAGCGTCGCTCACTGTCTAGCAGGGCCATCTGATCCTGCTTGCGGTCAGTGATGTCCAGGCAGTGACCGATGTAACCCAGCAAGCGGCCATCATCAGACACGCGTGGGCTGCCTTCGCAAAGCTGCCAGCGATAAGCGCCATCGGCGCCTCGCAGGCGGAATTCGAGGCTGAGCGGCCCCTTGAGCTGACATGCCTCGGCATAGATGCTACGCGTAGGGTTCAAATCATCGGGATGTATGTCCACCATCCAGCCATTGCCCAGCAAGGCCTGTGTGGACTTGCCGCTAAAGCGACACCAAACGTCATTCACATACGTGAAATGCCCTTCCTCGTCACAGGCCCAAACCAGCATGCGCCCGGCATTGGCAAGGGAGCGAAAGTAGGCCTCGCTGGTCTGCAACAGGATCTGGGCCTGCTGGGTGTTGGCAATCATGGTGTTGAAACTGCGTGCAAGCTGCACGATTTCCTGTGCGCCAGACTCCTCCACCCGCACGGGCTGGGTGTCGTCGTGCATGAACGCCCGGCTGGCTTTTTCCATGTTGGCCAGGGGCTCGGTCACCTGACGACGCAGCGTCCAGGCCAGCGCAAGTAGCACCAGCACGCCCACCAGCAACTGTGGCGCCATCCGCCAAACGACCTTGCGGTGCAAGGCATCAAACTCGTAATTGAGATCAAAGCGGATAAACACCACACCCTGATGGTGCCCCCGGATTTCGCCAGCCTGCCTGCGCAGCCGATAGGGTGACATGACGGTCAGCATGTGGTCATCGTGATGACTTTCCAGATCGGATCGCTGCTGAGCCGCGACCCGTTTGAATCGCTCCATGGAAAACTCAGGAATCACCTCGGTCACGGCACGCCCCTGCCAGGCCAGGCGATGCGCAAGCTCTATCCGGCCATCGGCATCCAGCACCAGAATCTGGTCGATCCGAGGGTCTGTGGCTGCCATGCTCAGGTCCGCCGCCACGTCCGCCCGGTTGTCATCCAGGTTGCGCTGAACCAATCTAGCCAGCGCCTCCCCCTGCGTGCGCAGGTCGGACTTGGATCGCTGCAACATCGCACTTCTGCCATCGGACCCGACACTGACGAGCGTGATCATCAAGCCGCCAAAGATCAGCACGATGGCCATCAAGGGCAGGGCCACCGCCAACCTGAACTTGAACTTCATGAGGAGGCCACCTGGAGGAAACTGCCATCGATCAAGTCAGAGCGCTGCAGACGGCGGCTGAGCAAACCATCTCGCAGCATCACCGTCTGAAGCTCATCCACCGTGCGAAACAGCGAACCATTCGGGGCCAGCATGTCGATATTGGTCCGAACATCGGGCAGTTTGAGCCCTCGAAAGGCGGGCACAACATCTGCAGGTTCAACTTGGAGGCGAGGCGCCATCAGTTGACTGGCAAGCTTGGGCTCGCTGGCCAGCAATGCCCATGCCCTGAAGTGAGCGGACACCAATTGTCTGAGCTCAGAACCATAGGTGCTCACTGCGCCAGCACGGACGGCAAGCACGTCCAGAATTCGGCCGGGAATGGAGGCACTGTCAAAGATGCGCAGCCCACCGGCGGCCTCAATCTGGCTGGCCCAGGGCTCAGTGGTCACCACAGCATCCACCTCGCCTTTGGCAAACAACACTGCCGTCTGGTCCAGGGTGGTCGCAACTTGAACAACGTCCTTCGCGGACAGGTCGGCAGCACGCAACAGCGCGGCCAGCATGACGCCCCCCACTGCACCTTCCTCCAGGGCGATGCGCTTGCCGCGCAGGGCAGACAAGCCTGGCAAGGCCTGGCGCGACATGACCACGTCGGCTCCCGCGGACTCGTCCATCACCAAAATGACCCGCAAGTCCACGCCGTCAGCACGTGCAGACAGCGCTTCGTCCAGTGTGAGGCAGCCAACCTCGAGTTGATCTGCCGCCAGCGCGCGCAAGGTGTCGGTATTGGAGTGGAGCTCAATCAAACGAATGTCAGCGGGATTGAGTAAGCCACGTTCTCTGGCGAGAAAAAGGCTTTCGTAACCAGGAAACACGATGCTGCCGACCCTCATGGGCGGTTGCCGATGGATACAGCCGCTCAAGCTAGGCGCAAGGCTGCCTGCGACCATGGACAACAACATCCTTCGCCGCGACATCCAGGCCGTGGGCAATCTCTTCATGTGATGGGGTGCGATTCAAACAGATGCTCTGGTCACCGACATCAAGCCGTCTGCGGACGCCGGACCACGAGCAAGCCTGCATTCTAAAAGCGCATGGTTAAGATGGGCGGCCTCGTTTACCCTGACACCATCGATGACCTCTCCCTATTTCGACGACGACACAGAAGACAGCCCCCTGCAGCAGGCAGACCGCGCGCGGGCAGCCTCACGCAGCACCTGGGTCAGCGTGGGAGTGAATGTGGTCCTGACGGCGGTGCAAATCGTGGTGGGTGTTTTTGCCAAGTCGCAAGGCCTCATTGCCGATGGTATTCATTCCCTGTCAGACCTTGTGGCGGACTTTGTCGTGTTGCTGGCAAGTCATCACAGCCAAAAAGATGCAGATGCTGACCACCCCTACGGCCACCACCGCTTTGAGACCGCTGCGTCGCTGATTCTGGGCGCCTTGCTGCTGGCAGTGGGTGTGGGCATGCTGATCTCGGCATTTCAAAAACTGGAATCTCCCAGCACCGTGGAGCCCGTGCATGTGCTGGCCCTATGGGTGGCAGGTGGGGCCCTGGTCACCAAGGAGCTGCTGTTTCGTTACATGCTGGCGGTGGCCAAACGCGTCAAATCCAGCATGCTGGTGGCCAATGCCTGGCACGCCCGGTCTGATGCGGCATCGTCGCTGGTGGTGGGCATAGGCATCATCGGCAACTTGGCCGGTTATCCCATACTGGACCCGATTGCGGCCCTGATCGTCGGATTCATGGTGGCGCGCATGGGCTGGAGCTTTGGCTGGGATGCCATGCACGATCTGGTGGACCGTTCGGTGGACGAAGCCGAAGTTCAGGCCATCCGCCAAACGCTCAACGAGACGCCAGGGGTTAGCGGCGTGCACGACGTGCGCACCCGCAAGATGGGCGACATGATCGTGGTGGATGCGCACATTGAGGTCGATGCCCAACTCACGGTAGAAGCGGGCCATGACATCGCCGTTCTGGCCCGCGAACGCGTCATGCAGCGCCACCGTGTGCTTAACCTGCTGGCCCATGTCGACCCGTGGAAACGCCCGGACCGAGACCATGAGCCCGGCCTACCGATTGCCACGTCTACCAACGCCCCCAAACCAACATGACCCAGCTTCCCCCCGACGACACGACGCCACCACACGCCGGGACCGCGTGGATCGACATCAAGGGCGCGCACACAACCGCCCCACCCTGCCAGATCGTGGCCATCGGCGCGTCTGCCGGCGGTCTGGAGGCCCTGGAGCCCTTTCTGCGTCACATGCCCGCCAACACGGGGCTGGCCTTTGTGGTGGTGCAACACCTGGAAGCTACGACACACACTGCGCTGCATAGCGTCATCCAACGCATGACCCATATGCCAGTGCAGGTGGCGGAGGACGGTACTACCGTGCTGGCCAACCATCTTTATCTCATCAAGCCCGGCTTCCAGATGTCGATCAGCCAGGGGGTTTTGCATTTGCATCCCAGCGATCCGGCCGAGTCCATGCGTCGCCCCATTGACCATTTTTTTCGGTCGCTGGCAGAAGACCAGGGCGCACATGCCGTGGCGGTGGTGCTGTCGGGCTTGGGCTCTGACGGCTCCATGGGCGTGCGAAGCATCAAAAACAAGGGTGGACGGGTCTTTGCCCAGTCGACAGCCAGCGCCAAATTTGACAGCATGCCGCGCTTCACGATCGAGACCGGTCTGACGGACGGCGTCGCCAGCCCGGAAGTCTTGCCCGAAAAGCTGCTCGCACTCATCGCGCCTACCGCCGTCACGGTACCGGGCTGGCCGGAAGCCAACCAAGAAGACCTGGGCGACGCCCTGAGTGGCCTGGAGAAAGTCATCCGCCTTTTGCGTAAACACACAGGTCAGGATTTCTCGCACTACAAAAAAAGTACGCTGTACCGGCGGATTGAGCGGCGCATGGCCTTGCATCAACTGCCACGCATTGAGCAGTACGCGCGGTATTTGCGCGAAACGCCCGCCGAGTCTGATCTGCTGTTCAAAGAACTGCTGATCGGTGTGACACATTTTTTTCGCGATCCTTCCGTCTGGGAAGATCTGAAAAACCAGGCCATTCCACTCATGTTGGCCACCCGCCCCGTCAACGGCGTCATCCGAGCCTGGACGGCCGGATGCTCCACCGGGGAGGAGGCTTACACGCTGGCCATCGTGCTGCGCGAGGCGCTGGACAAGCTCGAACCCAGGGGCCCCATGGCCATTCAGATCTTTGCCACCGATCTGGACCCCGAGGCGATCGACACGGCCCGCCAGGGCATTTACCCCAGTGACATTGCCGCAGACATCACTCCTGCAAGGCTGGAGCGGTTTTTTGTCCCCGAAGGCAATGGCTACAGGGTGAGCAAGGACATACGCGACCTGGTGATTTTTGCCACCCAGAACATGGTGATGGACCCGCCCTTCACCAAACTCGACATCCTGACCTGCCGCAACCTGCTGATTTACCTGGATGCGGAGCTACAAAAAAAGCTGATGCCGCTGTTTCACTACAGCCTGAACCCGGGCGGCCTGCTGGTGCTGGGCAGCTCCGAGACCGTGGGCCTGGCTACCGAGCTTTTCGCCACCACAGCCGGTGCCAACCGAATTTACCGCCGCCAAAACAACCTGCCACGCGCCGAACTGGCGGAGTTTCCCACCACCTTGGGGCGCACCCGCGCAGATGGCCACGCCATCGCCTTGGGCACCAGTCAGCAGTCGGCCAACCACCTCAAAACGCACACCGATGCCCTGCTCTTGCAGCACTACGCACCGCCGGCGGTGCTGTGCACAGAGAAGGGCGACATTGTTTACATCAGCGGGCGCACAGGGCAGTTTCTGGAGCCCGCCGCGGGCAAAGCCAGTCTCAGTCTGTTTGCCATGGCGCGCGAAGGCTTGAGCAGTGCGCTGCATGAGGTGTTTTCCAAAGCCATACGCCAGAACCGGCCCGCCACGCTGCTGGGTGTGCGGGTGGGTGGCAAAGACAGTCCTCTGCTGGTGGATGTCACGGTGCACCCCCTGTCGGAGCCGACGGCCTTGCAAGGCTTGGTGCTCACGCTGTTTCGAGCGCAAAGCGCGATCAACACCGATTTGGAGCTCCCCCCCACCGATGCGAACACGGGCACAGACGCCCGGGTCGCCGATCTGGTGCGTGAGCTCAAGCAGTCGCGCGAGGAATTGCAGTCCACCCGGGAAGAGATGCAAACCTCACAAGAGGAACTGAAGTCCACCAACGAAGAGGTGCAGAGCACCAATGAAGAGCTTCAAAGCACCAACGAGGAACTGACCACCAGCAAGGAAGAGCTGCAGTCCATGAACGAAGAACTGACCACGGTGAACCACGAGCTGCAATCCAAGCTCGATGAGCTATCCCAGGCCAGCGACGACATGAAAAACCTGCTCAACAGCACCGACATTGCAACGCTTTTTCTCGACGATGAACTGCATGTGCGCCGGTTTACCAACCGCACCACGAGCATCATCAAACTTATTGCTGGGGATGCGGGCCGGCCCATCACCGATATCGTGACGGATCTCAACTACCCCACCATGTGTGACGACGCACGCGAAGTGCTGCGCACACTCGTGTTCAAGGAGCGCCAGGTATCCACCCACGACGGGCGCTGGTTCCGGGTGCGCATCATGCCTTACCGAACACAGGACAAGCGCATCGACGGCGTCGTCATCACCTTTGTGGATGTGGGCATCGCCAAGGCAAAAGAAGTCGCGCTGCGCAAGGCCATGGATCTCATTGAGCAAACACTCACCCAAGCAACAGATCCAGCCCACAGACCCCCGGCTCCAGAAGCCTCTCAGGTACTGAAAGAGCTGCTAGAGCTTCTCAAGCAGCCCCTGGTTGCCAGCGAGCCCACATTTCCTTCGACCCCTGATAGCCCCCTTGAAAAGCCATGACCATCACCTCGAATAGCACCGCCGACCCCACTCTGCAGCAATGGATCGAACAGGAAGCGCACATACGCGACGTACTTGATACCGGTGTCGGGCCAGGGGTGGCAACGATGGCGCAAATCGCCGGAAAAACCGGCCTGGAACAAATGCAGGCCATGTTGCAAGGCCTGATGCCTTTTCCCAGCATGGCGCGCACGCTTGATTTTTTGCTTGTAGAGGTGGCTCCGGGGCGGGCTGTCTTTCAGGGCACGCCGGGACCGGCCCATTTCAACCCCATGGGCACCATCCATGGCGGCTGGTTTGCGTCGGTGCTCGATTCAGCCCTAGGCTGTGCCGTACACACCTTGATGCCCGTCGGACGGGCTTACACCACTGCCGAGCTAAGCGTGAACCTGGTCAAGGCACTCACACCCAAAGTGCAGCGGGTGCGCGCTGAGGGCCGGGTCTTGCATTGCGGCCGCCAGCTGGCCACGGCAGAGGCCAAACTTGTCGGCCCCGACGGTACGCTGTATGCCCATGCCACCACTACCTGCCTGGTATTTGAACTCCCCAAGACCTGAAAAATGCGACTCCTCCACACCATGCTTCGCGTTGGCAACCTGCAACGCGCCATTGACTTCTACACCCAGGTGCTGGGCATGACGCTGCTGCGTACCTCGGACAACCCCGAGTACAACTACTCGTTGGCCTTTTTGGGCTTTGAAGGTGGCAACCCGGGGCAGGCAGAAATAGAACTGACCTACAACTGGGGCGTCGACAGCTACGACATGGGCACCGCCTACGGGCACATCGCCCTGGGCGTGCCAGACGCCTACGCCGCCTGCGAGCGCATCCGCGCCAACGGCGGCAACGTCACCCGCGAAGCCGGCCCGGTCAAGGGCGGCAGCACGGTCATTGCCTTTGTCACCGACCCGGATGGCTACAAGATCGAATTGATACAAACAAAATCAAAAACTTAGAACGGCGAACGCCATTCAGACGCCAAGAACACGTTTCCGCTGCGCAGCTAACAGCACGGAAAGGCAGCAGCGGCCATGTGGGACAAAGTCACAGCCCTCTCCAAGAGGTCCTTACGGATCCGATCAGTCTGCGAGCTTGAATGCACCGGCCATCCGTTGTTGTTCTCGATCAGGAATTCTCAAACTCTGGGCGATCGTTGGCCATTGCCTGACGACTTCCTGGCACCTGACGATGATTTCGTCCGCCTGCTTCGCCGGGACTCTAAAAAAGCCAGCAACCGATCTGGCCAGATCAAGATCGAGCGCGTTGTCAGTTTGACCCACATTCAGCTTCAACCCATGCGAGTCCGGGACAGGATTCATATCGTAGGCCTCGGACAAGCGCCAACCCTTGCCCGGAACCAGGATGAAGCCGTGGTTGCGCAGGTGATCGTCGGTGTTGGAAACCAGCATGTTGAACACAATTCTGGTCCACAACTCGCGCAAGTCATCAGCCACCTGACAACCATGCGCCATCAGCACGCGCGCGATCTCCAAATAGCTCACACCTGTCGACGCATCTTCACCATCAACGTGCCCTGTCAGCGTCATCGCAGAGGCGAAATGCAGCCGCCCTTGCGGCGTGCGGTCAAAGCGTTTCACCAAAAAGGTGTGATGCTCACTCGCGAACCGGCGCCCCAGGCTGGTAGGAACTCGCAGGCCGCAACTCTTAGCCAGGGTCTGAACAACCAGTTCCCACGCACCGACGTCATGTTCATCGCGCACGCTGGGGAACTTCGCAATCCACAGCTGACCTTGCGGATCGACCACACTTGCCTTTGGGCGCGCGCCACCAAGGGAACCACCAGGCGCGATCAACATGCGCAGCCAATCGTCCACCGCAACAGATGTGTTGTCCTCATCACGCTCCAGCGCCAAGCTGGCCGCCTCCAGTTCACGTAGTTTGACGAATGGAGGTGCAGCTGTTCCGTGTTGGCTGTCAAGAAATACATCCTGACCGTCCAGCTTGAAACGCAGCGCACCTGAGCGATAGGTGTCATGCACGCCCAGCAGATAGTCCGACTCATACAAACGGACAGACTTGTCTACAGTACCAGTGCGCTGAGCTCTATCAAGTCGCCGCCGCATCAGCACCCGTCCCCAACGATCAGGGCTCGAATCGGCGAAAACACCAAAAATCTCTTGCCCTTGCGGTGGGTGCTGGCGCCCTTCGAAATGCCTCAACCGCGGATCCAGGTGCGTGCCCCGAAAACCGCAGTTGGCCAATGTGGATGATTCAAAGGCGAATTCGAACACTTCACGTCCGGCACCACGTCGGGCATACAGCCATCCAAGCCGCATCGGCTCTGCGAGGCCCACCCAATCCGCGTAGACGGCAATGTTCTTACTCATGGGATCAACGGGTCTTCGTCACGGGGGTGGCTGCCTTGGCGATGAGGATGGACAGCGCATCGGCACTGGCGAAGTCACCGTTCGTGATCCAGCCATCCTCTTCTGAACTGACAGCTTGAGCGGGCCTAGAAGATAGACCGGGTTCTCTCTGAGCTATCAGAGTAGGTTTGCCCGGTGGGGATGCATCCCAATTGCTCGGTGACGAACGGGTCGATCGCATCGACGTCGATACAGCAATCTGCCGTGTCGAACTTGAAGTTGGGCGTAGCCTCGAGTCCTGCAGCTCCCGACCAACGGGATCGGCCTTCGCCAAGAGATCGAGATCCCCTTCAATGCCAAGCACCTGCATGACCGCGAGGTAGGCACCCATGGTCACACCAGAGCTTCCGCGCTCGAGGCTGCGCAAGGTCATCGGCGACATCCCGGCACGCTCAGCCACTTGCTTTGCAGGAAGGCGCCTTCTCAGCCGCGCAAGACGCAAGCGCTCTCCGAACTGCTGAAGCAGCTCATCAACGGACGGGAGCAGGGGTGCAGTCTTCTTAGCCATAGTGCAGTTATTTTGCAGTAGTAATGCAAAAAACGCCAAAATATTTACACTATTTTGTATGCATTCCCAAAAAAAATAGAAAGGGCGCCAAGGCGCCCTTTTACTTTCAAATTGCGGTCCGCCTTACTTGCGCAGCGCTTGCGTATCTTTTGCCAACTGGGTGATCTTGTCCCACTCGCCCTTGGCCATGGCATCGGCGGGCACCAACCACGAGCCGCCCACGCAAACCACATTGGGCAAGGCCAATAACTCGGGTGCATTCTGGAGTGTCACGCCGCCCGTGGGGCAGAATTTCACGTCAAAGAAGGGACCACTCCAGGCCTTGAGCATGGCTGGGCCGCCGGCCTGCATGGCGGGAAAGAACTTCATCTGCGTCAAGCCATCCTCTTGCGCCATCATGATCTCGCTACCCGTGGCCACCCCGGGCAACAGGGCCAAGCCCAGGTCGCGGCAGGCCTGGCCCACCTTGGAGGTGTAGCCGGGGCTCACGGCAAACTGCGCGCCGGCATTGGCAGCGGCCTGCGCATCGGCGGCACTGCGCACGGTGCCTGCGCCCAGCACGGCTTCGGGCACATCACGGGCAATGGCTTCCATGCAGGCCAGGGCCTGAGGGGTGCGCAGGGTCACTTCAAGCATGCGGATGCCGCCCGCCACCAGGGCACGGGCCATGGGCACGGCGTGGGCCACATCGTTCAGCACGATCACGGGAATGACCGGGGCATCCTGCATCACTTGCAGGGCGGTGAATTTCTGGGAGGTTTGATTTACAGCCATGACACAGCTCCTTCTTCAGCAGTCAATGCGCTACGGCGCATACCAGTAAACAGTTCACGCCCCATATCAACGCTGTTGGCAGCGATCAGGGACTCGGGCATGGTGGCCACGGGTCGTGCGGCCCACTCGGCCTCGCTCACCAGGGCGACCAGGCTGCCGGTGGTGGCGTCCAAACGAATGATGTCGCCGTCCTGCACACGCGCCAGCGGACCACCGGCTGCAGCCTCAGGCGAGACGTGGATGGCAGCCGGCACCTTGCCAGAGGCGCCACTCATACGCCCGTCGGTGACCAGAGCCACCTTGTAGCCCTTGCCTTGCAACACAGCCATGGGCGGTGTGAGCTTGTGCAGCTCGGGCATGCCATTGGCCTGGGGACCTTGCCAGCGCACCACACAGACCACATCACGGTCGAGTTCGCCCGCCTTGAACGCGACATGCAGGGCTTCCTGAGACTCAAACACGCGAGCAGGTGCTTCAATGATGTGCAGCTCCTCGGGGACGGCAGACACTTTGATCACGCCACGGCCCAAATTACCCTTGAGCAACTTCAGACCTCCCGTGGCACTGAAAGGACTGCCGGCCGGACGCACCACAGACTCATCTTTGGAAGCGCCGGGGTCCACCCACTGCAAGCCCTGGCCGCCCTCGGCCGCCTGGGGAATGGTGCCAAACTCGCGCAGGCCACCGGCACGCACGGTCAAGACATCGGCATGCATCAAGCCAGCATCGAGCAGCTCGCGAATCACGAAACCGGGGCCGCCGGCATCCTGGAACTGGTTCACGTCTGCGCTGCCATTGGGGTAAACGCGGGTGAGCAAAGGCACCACATCGGACAGGGCAGAGAAATCATCCCAATCGATGACGATGCCCGCTGCGCGGGCCACCGCCACCCAATGAATCAGATGGTTGGTGGAACCACCGGTGGCCAACAGGGCCACCATGGCATTGACGATGCAACGCTCGTCCACCACGTGCCCGATAGGCGCAAAGCGTGCGTCTTTGGTAATGCCCAGCACGGTGCGAGCCGCCTCGCGGGTGAGTTCTTCGCGCAGGCTAACTCCGGGGTTGACGAAAGCGGTACCGGGTACATGCAAGCCCATGGCCTCCAGCAGCATCTGATTGCTGTTGGCGGTGCCATAAAAAGTACAGGTGCCCATGCCGTGGTAGGCGGCACTTTCCGCCTGCAGCAGCTCGGATCGCCCGACCAGGCCTTGTGCCGCTTTTTCGCGCACCTTGGATTTTTCGTTGTTTGACAGCCCCGACGTCATGGGACCAGCAGGCACAAACACCATCGGCAGATGACCGAAATGCAGGGCACCGATCAGCAAGCCCGGCACGATCTTGTCGCACACACCCAGCATCAGGGCCGCGTCATACATGTCGTGGCTCAGCGAGACCGCCGTGGCCATGGCAATCACATCGCGGCTGAACAGGCTCAGCTCCATGCCCGGGGTGCCTTGGGTAACGCCGTCGCACATGGCAGGCACGCCACCGGCCACCTGAGCTGTGGCGCCCAACTTGCGAGCCTCGGCCTTGATCAGATCCGGGTAATGCTGCAGTGGCGCGTGGGCCGACAGCATGTCGTTGTAGGCATTAACGATGGCGATGTTGGGCGCTCGGGCAGCCACCACCTTGAGTTTGTCAGCCAGGGTCGCAGCCTTGGGAGCAGACTCACCGTCGCGCAAGGCGGCTGCTTTGTCACCCTCAGGCATGGACGCCAAGGCATGGGCCACATTGGCGCAGCCCATGCGTTCAGTGCCGGGTTTGCGGTTGGCCGCTGCGTCCAGCCGGCGAAGGTAGGCGCTGCGGCTGGCTTGGCTGCGCTCAACAATGCGTGCGGTCACGGCCGCGACGGTGGAATGAAGTTTCATGATGTTTTGGTAACAAAATTACATCGCATATGGTACGCCTGAAACTCCGTTCTGGCACACACAGAGTTACCAGCCAGTTACCAAAGCAAGCTCACACCAGCGCCATAGGCATTGCGGGCAAAATCGGGCTATGACCCAGTCCACCTCCCACCTGGCAGACCTGCGCAAAAGCTATGAGCGCGCAGAACTCAACGAAGACGCATCCCACCCCGACCCCCTGCAGCAGTTTGGCCAGTGGCTGAACGAAGCCATTGCAGCCGAGGTGCCCGAACCCAACGCGATGACGCTGGCCACCGTGTCCAGCCAGTTGCGTCCCAGCACCCGTGTGGTGTTGATCAAGGACTTTGATGCACGTGGCATTGTGTGGTTTACCAACTACGACTCGCGCAAGGGACAAGAACTGGCCGGCAATCCGTTTGCGGCGCTGCAGTTTCATTGGGTGGAGCTTGAGCGCGTTGTTCGCATTGAGGGGCTGGTGGAAAAAATCAGCGACGCGGACAGCGATGCCTACTTCAACAGCCGCCCGCTGGACTCGCGCATTGGCGCCTGGGCTTCGCCCCAGAGCCAGGTGATCAGTGGCCGCGCCGTGCTGGTGGCCAATGCGGCTAAATATGGCGCTCAGTTCTTGCTGCAGCCGCCCCGCCCACCGCATTGGGGTGGCTATCGTTTGGTGCCCGACCGTTGGGAGTTCTGGCAAGGTCGCAAGAGCCGCCTGCATGATCGCCTGCGCTACACCCAGCAAAACACCCAGCAGACTGCTGCGCAGTGGGTGCGAGAGCGACTGGCACCCTGACCCGGGCAGCGCGCTGCCCCATCAAAGGTAGGCGACCAGGGCCATCACCAAGGTCAGACTCAAAATGGCTGCGGCGGTCGACACCGCGACCGCAGCGGTGACCAGGTTCTGGGCCACACCATAGCGCTGTGAAAACATGAACACATTGGCACCAATCGGCAGTGCACCCGCCACCACCATCACCGTCAGCGGCAAACCAGTCAAACCCGCCACGCGACCCAGCAGTGCCACCAAAGCCGGCAAGGCCAGGTTTTTGAGCAGCGTCATCGACAGGGCCCCTTTGAGCTCTTGGCCGATGTGGGCGCCGGCCAAGGTCGCGCCCACTAGAACCAAGGCCAAAGGCCCCATGGCGTTACCCAGCAGCATCAGCGGCCTGTCTATCACCTCGGGCAAGACCCAGCCGGTTTGGGCAAACGCCAAGCCCAGCAAGATTGGCAGAGGGATAGGATGAAGAATGCCGCTGCGCACGGCATCCAGCACCGCCCGCAACTGCCTTTGCTTGCTGGCACTGCCAGACATGGCCGCCTTGGCCAGCGAAAGCTCCAACACCACCGTGGCCAGCGTGAGCAAAATCAGTGCGTGCAAAGAGATCAGGGTGAACAAGGTCACCAAGCCTTCCTGACCATAGGCCAGGGAAATCAGCGGAATACCGATGGCCACCGTGTTGCTGAACGTGGCGCCCAGCGCCAGCACTGCGGCACGCGCGTTGCCACCCCGCCAGATCAAAAGCGTCAAAAACAGGCTCACGGCAGCCAAAAAGTAAACAGCCACGGGGCGAAACTGCAACTGTTCCACCTCCACCACACTCATGGTGCGAAACAGCAAAGCCGGCGTGAGCACTGAAAACACCAGCGTGGCCAGGTCTTTGGTGGCCTCTGCCCGTATCCAGCCCACGCGGGCGGCGATCAAGCCCACACCGATCAACAACATGACCGGGATCAGCGAAGACAAAACGATGGGATTGAACATCTGCCCCTTAAGGCTCAAGGCTTGGCCAGGCGCGCAAAGGTCTTGCGAAATTTGGCCACCTTGGGTGCTGCTACCGCCACGCAGTAACCCTGGTAGGGGTTGCGCTCAAAGAAATCCTGGTGGTAATCCTCGGCGGGCCAGTAATTGGACAGGGGGAGCACCTCGGTGACGATGGGGCGGGCGAACGATGCACTCGCCGACAGCTCTGCCATCACGTCCTGCGCGACGGACTGTTGGTCGGGCTCAGAACAGTAGATGCCGCTTCGGTATTGAGTGCCGCTGTCGTTGCCTTGACGGTTCAGTGTGGTGGGATCGTGGATAACAAAAAAGATCTCCAGAATCTCCCGCAGGCTGATGATGGCGGGATCAAACACCAGCTTGACCACCTCGTTGTGACCTGTGGTGCCGGTGCACACCTGCTCGTAGCTGGGTTTCAGCACGTGGCCGTTGCTGTAGCCGCTCTCCACATCCACGATGCCTTGCACCGCGACAAAAACCGCCTCTGTGCACCAGAAACAGCCGCCTCCCAATGTGATGCTTTGCAGATTTGAAACCATGTTGATGCTCCCAAAGTATCACGCTCGCGCCGGGAATCGGGGGCGTGGGGCGCTGATGTTAGCCGCGCCTGCTTGGACAGCGCCGCCAGGGGGCTGCGATAAACTAATAACCCATCAGTCATTAACCATGTCTTTGCTCTGCCCCGCCGCCACACCCACCCCCGCTGCCCTTCCTCGGCGTGAGCGCCGAAAGGAAGCGCGACCGGGCGAATTGCTGAGCGCAGCGCTGGATCTGTTTGTTGAAAAAGGCTATGCCGCCACGCGGGTGGAAGAAGTAGCTCAACGAGCAGGCGTCTCCAAAGGCACCCTGTTTTTGTACTTCGCCAGCAAAGAAGAGTTATTCAAGGCCGTGGTGCGCGAAAACATCTCGGGCCGATACCCCGAATGGCGGGTGGAAGTCGACAGCTTTCGCGGCCACAGCGCTGATTTGCTGCGCCATGCCATGCTGGCCTGGTGGACGCATATCGGCTCCACCCAGGCCTCGGGCATTTCAAAGTTGATCATGAGTGAAGCCAGCAACTTTCCTGAGCTGGCCCGGTTTTACCGGGATGAAGTGGTGGATCCAGGCAATGAGTTGATCAGACGCATTCTGCAAAGAGGCGTGGACCGAGGCGAATTTCGCATCGCTGACATGGGCCACACTGTTTACACCGTGCTGGCCCCGATGTTGTTCATGGCACTTTGGAAACACTCGCTGGGGCAGGCCGGCGTCTGCGGCAGCACCTTGAACGCCAACGACTTCATGACCACCCAAATTGACACCCTGCTGCATGGACTTTGTCTGCCAGCAGCCCCTTCTACCCCTACAACAACAGGACCTTGAATCCATGAAACGCTGGATGAAATGGGCAATCGCTGCCGTCGTAGTGGCCCTTCTTGCGGCCGGCGTGCTACGCACCTTGTCTGCCCGCAAGGCACAACAGGCCGCCGTGGCCGAGCAAAGCGCCAATCGCACGCCACCAGCGCTGGAGATCCGACCGGAAGATGTGGTGGCGTGGACTCAGCAAGAGCTGCAACAAGTGCAATCGATCTCGGGCAGCTTGCGGGCGGTCCAATCCGCCTGGGTCAAGGCGCGTACTGCAGGCGACCTGCAAGACTTGCAAGTGCGTGAAGGCGACAGTGTGAGTGCAGGCCAAGTCCTGGCGCGCGTGGATGCCACGGACGCACGAGCACGCCTGCGCCAGGCCCAGGCTCAGGCACTTGCAACACAGGCTCAGGTGGACATTGCACAACGCACCTTCGACAACAACCAAGCTTTGGTCACACAAGGCTTTATCTCCAAAACCGGCCTGGAGACCGCCACATCCAGTCTGAGTGCAGCCCAGGCAACCCACCGGGCAGCACTGGCAGCCGTGGATCAGATCAATAAGTCACTTGAGGACACCGTGCTGCGAGCGCCCATCAGCGGCCAGGTGGCTCAGCGTCTGGCTCAAACGGGCGAGCGCGTGGGCATCGATGCGCGGGTGCTGGAAATCGTGGACCTGAAACAACTGGAACTGGAAGCGAGCCTGAGTGCTGCTGACGCCATGTCCGTGCGCGTCGGTCAAGTGGCTCAGCTGCGCATGGAGGGCGTGGGCGACCCCCTTCCCGCCAAGGTGGTACGCATCAGTCCCACGGCCAGCGCCGGTAGCCGAGCAGTGATGGTCTACCTGAGCGTGCCAGCCCGCGAAGGTCTGCGCCAGGGCCTGTTTGCGCAGGGGGAGTTGGTCATCGGGCAAGTCAAGGCGCCCGCGCTGCCGCTTGCGGCCATACGCACTGACAAACCCCAGCCTTATGTGCAACTGATCGCTCAAGATCAGGTCATGCACCAGACCGTGCAACTGGGTCCCAGAGGTATGAAGGGCCAAGACACCATGGTGGTGGTTACCGGGCTTTCCGAGGGCGCCCGTGTGCTGGCCGGCAACGTGGGTCTCTTACGTGCCGGCACGCCAATCAAAATGATCAAGGGAGCGCCTTGAGTCATGTGGTTCACACGCGTCAGCCTTCAAAACCCGGTGTTTGCCACCATGGTCATGCTGGCCCTGGTGGTCTTGGGTCTGTTCTCGTATCAGCGCCTGAAGGTCGATCAGTTCCCCAACATCAATTTCCCGGTGGTGGTGGTGACCACCGAGTACCCGGGCGCCTCGCCAGAGATCGTTGAAAGTGAGGTCACCAAAAAGATCGAAGAAAGCGTCAATTCGATCGCCGGCATCAGCGCCCTCACCTCGCGCAGCTATGAGGGCCAGTCGGTGGTCATCGTCGAATTTCAGCTGCAAATGGATGCCCGCAAGGCGGCAGACGACGTTCGCGAAAAGCTTGGTACTGTGCGCTCGACCCTGCGCACCGAGGTCAAAGAGCCTCGCGTGCTACGCTTTGACCCCGCGAGCCGGCCGGTGTGGTCGGTAGCGGTGCTGCCAGTGGCGCAGGCCGGCGTCGCGCTGTCGCCTGTGGAGCTTACGAACTGGTCTGAACAAACCCTGAAGAAGAAGCTGGAAAACGTGCGTGGCGTTGGTTCGGTCACGGTCGTGGGCGGCACCCGGCGGGAAATCAATATCTATCTGAACCCGCAAGCGCTGGAGGCCTTCGGCATCACCCCCGAACAGGTGGCCAATGCCGTGCGCAACGAGAACCAGGAATTGCCGGTGGGCACCATACGTTCGCTCGAACAAGAGCGCGTGGTTCAAATCAACGCCCGGGTGCAGCGGCCCGAGGCCCTGGGCAACATCATCGTGACCCGCAAGGCAGGCGCCCCGGTGCGGGTGAAGCAGGTGGCCCAAGTGGTGGATGGCGCCCAGGAAACCGAAAGTCTGGCGCTTTACAACGGTGATCGGACCCTGGTGCTAAGCGTTCAGAAATCGCAGGATGAAAACACCATTGAAGTGGTGGACGGCCTGCAAAAGGCGCTGGTGGAAATAAAAGCACAACTCCCCCACGGCGTGCGCCTAGAAGCCATCACTGACACCTCGCGCCCGGTGCGTGTGGGCGTGGACAACGTGCGGCGCACCCTGATTGAAGGCGCCTTGCTTACGGTGTTGATCGTGTTTTTGTTCCTCAATTCCTGGCGCTCCACCGTCATCACCGGGCTCACCTTGCCAATTGCGCTTATCGGCACCTTCTGGTTCATGAACATGCTGGGCTTCACTATCAACATGATTACGTTGATGGCCTTGAGCCTTTGCGTGGGCTTGCTGATCGACGACGCCATCGTGGTGCGCGAAAACATCGTGCGACACGTTCAAATGGGTAAAAGCGCGTTTCAGGGCTCACTGGACGGCACGCAAGAAATCGGTCTGGCGGTGCTGGCTACCACGCTCTCCATCGTCGCAGTATTTCTGCCGATCGGCTTCATGGGCGGCAT
>JBJOIT010000040.1:0-26673 GCA_046046915.1 Pseudomonadota bacterium | reverse complement strand
AAAAAACGACCTTCGGGTCGTTTTTTTTATGACCAGCTGGGGAGAACCATGGGAAAAATTGCCCATCTTGGTCAGAAAGGCGCGTTCGGCGCAACTCAAAATGCGTAGCCAAGCGACAAGCTGCCAGAAACACTTTGTGGGCTCGTGACGATGGGGCTATTCCTTGCATCGCCGACCAAACTGCTGGCCTTCAGCCCACCGGTGACAGAAATGTTTGGCGTGAGCTGGTAGCTCAGATTCACGCTTGTGCCCACATCGCGTATGCCGGCAGCGGGTGTATACGCCGCGTGCCCACTCTGTTGTGACTGCGCTGCGCTCACGCCAAAGTACGACTGCATGTATTGCGAATTGGCCCAGGTGGTGGACACCCCCCAATCCAGACGCCACTTGGGTGCGATGTCTAGGGTGTAATTCGCGCCGAAGTTGGCGGTCGCGCCCTCCCCTGCATCGCCAGACCCGTATCGCAGCACCGAAGAGAGACGCAAATTGCGGACTGGCTCGTAATTCAAGAACGCGCCATATTCCACCTTGGAAGCGATGCTGCCCATGCCGGCAAGGGCACCCGTGGCGCTTTCCTTTCGACCCAAGTCCAGGCCCAAGCCTAGGCCATATTGCAGGGCCCGATCCTTGGAAAAGTTGTAGCCCACGCCACGGTTAGTTCCTGCAAACCAGCCATTGGCCCATTGGTATTCAAGCGCGGGCATGACGGAAGCCCTTGGTCTATCACTGTCTGAATTGTCTGCATTGGTGGAGACCGAGAGGCTCACTCTTCCACCTTCTCTGGCGGGATCGGGTCCTGTGAAATCCCCCTCGTCTGAAGACTGAGCAGTAGCCAGCGATGCAAAGCTGAAGGCAATAAGAAAAAGTGAGGTGTTCTTGGATGGGTAATGAGGCATGGTGGTGTCAAGGAGTGAATAGAAGAGGTCAAAAAAAGTGCGCCTATAGGGATGGCTCGTCTTGGGGGTTGTTCACCCCATGGCCCTCTGGAGAAACCAGAAGGCGCCCAAAGCGATCGAGCCATAGGAGGCCAGGCGGGTAGCTTTGACGAGGCCCGCAAGCCCGCTCACTTGACGTATGCCATGCATCACCAGTGCAGCAAATAAAGCCAGGGCAATCTGCCCCAGTTCAATGCCAGCATTGAAGCCTGCCAAGCTCAAGACCCGGCCTAGGCCATTTAGGCCCAAGTCGCTGAAGGCACCGGCGAGACCCAGCCCGTGAATCAAGGCGCAAGCGAAGACCAGGCTCAGTCGGATAGACAGCGGATGCTTTAAGCGGCGATGCGCCGACCAGCGGTCAAACACAGCCATGCCCACGATGGTCGCGGCAATGGCGGGTTCGACCAGGCTGGACGGCACCGTCAAGCCGTACCACACACAGGCCACCAGCGTCATGGCGTGACCCGCTGTGAAGCAAGTGAGAGCCAGCACCACCTGGCGCAGGTTCCATGCCGCAGCCAGCACCACCAGCAAAAACAGCAGGTGATCCGCACCCGACAGCACATGGAACGCGCCGAGCCGGACTTGCTCAGAAAAGGTGACCCAGACCGAGGGCAACACAGCCCCCTGCGGGTGCTCCGGTGTCAGCGTGATGAGCTGAGATTGGGCACCCCGCGTGACCGAGATGTGCTCTGTTTGCTCCGCTGCGCGTATGCCAAACAAGCGCAATGAAAGCTTGAGTTCAGCGGCCTGCGCTGAAAGAGAAAAGCGTCCCAACACCACCAAGTGAGTAGATGGCGCAGAGGGGGTACTGTCAGGCGGTGCCGTGTTGAGCATGACGCCTTCAAGTTCACTGTGCCCCTGGTCGCTTTCCAGTGCCACGCCCTGCTTGATTTGCGCCTCGATGCTTGCGCCATGAGCACGCAGTTCATTTGTTGATAGCAGGCCGTCGTGGTCGTCATCGAAGCCGGTCAAGGCCGATACTGGAAGCGACAGCACCATGTAGGCCCCATTGCCCACGATGTTTAGCGTTCCGTGCTGCGCCACCACCAGATGAGCATGGGCGGCTGACACCGCAGCCCATGCCAGCAGGCAGGCGAGCAGCCGCTGGCACAGGCGATTCACAGACTGCCTTTCACGCAGCGCTGCAGGTGGGGGAAGGTATCAGTGGCGTAGTAGTGATAAATGCCATTGGGAAATTCGGGTGTGACGCCGGTCCGACCATTGCATTCGTCCAGATCGCCCAAGCCGGCCACGTATTCGTAGTCTTGCGTGAAGGTGCCCATCGCATAGGTCGTTGTGTCGGCTGGTCGATTGGCATCCGGCGTCGTCTTGGTGCGATAGCTGGACGCGACCACCTTCACCGCTGAGCTTGCGTCGGTTGCCACGGTGTAGCCATAGCGCGCGTAGATCGGAAAACCGTCAGCCGCCCAGCCAATCATGGTCATGGCCGGGTTTCCGTTGCTCAGCTTGGTGAGCAAGCCTTCTGGAATCCCGTGGTAGTGATACATGCCGTTGGGCTGCACGTGCGCGTTGTTGTCGTCCGTTCCCCACTTGAAGAATGTCTGGCCCATGGCCTCCAGATTCCAAGTGCCCAAAGACGGTCCCCCTTGTTGACAAATTCCCGTGTCACTGCAAGTACCCGCTGTTCCTGGGTCAAAGACGATGCCATTCAAAGCGATGCCAGGCTTGTCCATGGGGCCGACACGCGGCGTGACGACCGAAGTCGCGGTAGGTGTCAAGGTCACAGAGGCCGAGATGTTTTGTGCAGAGATGGTGTTGGGGTTGTCGGGGTTGGGGAATGTGCCCACGGCGTGATCTGGCAGGCCATTGGCCGTGATGGAGCGCAGTGTGCTGCTGCATGACCAGGTCGCCGTGGCGGTGGCATTGACCGACGCAGAACTATTGAACGCACTGGTGGCGTAGCCGCAGAGCACGCCAGCCGTGCTGGTGCCCGTGGTGGTCGTCGTGGAATCACCGCCGCCGCCACATGCGGTCAACCCGAGCCCGGTCAGAATGGCTGCGGCGACCACTAATAGGTGAGCATGGCGATGGCTAGACGAAAAGCTTTTAAACGTGTTCATGATGTTGTGATGTTGGTTGTGTTGTTTAAGGCCTGAGATGCATGCGTCTGCTATTTGCTGGCATAGGCAAAGCGTTCCGTTTCGCTCACCATGCAGTCCTGGTTGGTGTCGGCCGGGGTTTTATCGCCTTACTGCTTGGGCGTTGTAGGACCGCCTGGAGGTGGGCCTTTGGGCTTGCAGGCCAGTGGCTTGCCTTCGGGGGCCCAGCATGTGCCAGTCACTGTGCCTTGCGGAGATGCAAAGCTGCATTCGGTGCCACTGCCAAGTGCCTTGCACGATGCCAGCGCCTCGGCGGGCGGTTTGGGGGGGCCGCCCTTGCCATCGGTGGTCTGAGCCGAAAGAGCGCAGCAGGCGGTCAAGGCGACGCAACAGAGGGTCAGGCTCATCACGCGGCCTAGGGGCATGGTCAAAATCTCACTGGCTTTCATGGGTTTACTCCAGGTGTGTCGGCAAGCACCTGCGTTGCCGTGCCTGTAGTGTGAAAAATCAATGTGGTGAAAATATGAGCAAGTCCTCACAATCTCTCCACAATTGCGTGGCCCAATGACCCTAAAAGCCAGCAGACATGCGCCTTCGACTTGCCCACACCCAAGCCCTTCTTTTGCTGTCGGCCGTGTTGCTGACGGTGCTTTGTATGGGGACCTTGAATGCGTGGAATCTGCGCAATGGCTTCTCCGACTTTTTGGCCAGCCGCGACGTCGAGCGACTTGAGACATTCGCAGCCCTGGTGTCAGAACGGGCCGAAGTGGCGGGCGGTCTGGACGCCTTGGCTGCCCAAGGTGTGGATTTGCACTTGCTACTGCGAGAATTTGGCCGGGCGCAGGGGATTCTTCCGCGCGAGTTTTTGCCACCCCGCATCCCCGGCCCAGGACCCAGAGGCTTCTTCGCTCCGCCCCCACCGCCACCCCCGCACATCGACAGCATTGATGCCTTCAAGGACCGGGTCGCGCTCTATGCCCCCAATGGCCAAGCGCTCTTAGGCAAAACGCTCCCGCCCGACGTAGGCGCTCATGTGGAAAGGCCTGTGTATGTGCAGGGCAAAGCAGTCGCGGTGATGCACATGCAGAAGCTCAAACCGGTGCCGGATGATGTGGAGGTCCGGTTCCTGACCTCGCAGTACCAAAGCATCGTGGTGGTGTCTGCTGTACTGTTGTTGGGCGCATGGTTGATTGCCCGATGGCTGGCCAGCCACTGGGTACGCCCGCTGTTAGAAATACAGGGCGCCACCCAACAGATTGCGCAGGGGGCGTTCGACACGCGGCTGAGTACGCGCCGGGCGGATGAGATTGGGGACACCATGCGCAACATCAACCGCATGGCAGAGGGGCTACAAGCCCTGGAGACCTCACGTCGCCGGTGGATTGCTGATATATCGCACGAACTTCGCACCCCCCTGACCGTGCTGCGCGGTGAAATCGATGCGCTGATGGAAGGCATCACTGCGATGTCGCCACAGGCCCTGCTATCGCTGCGCGAAGAGGTGCTACAACTCAATGCACTGGTCGACGACCTGCACCTGCTGGCCATGGCGGATTTGCGGGCCCTGCCCTGCTACTTTGAAGACATCGACGCGGTTGCGCTGCTTGAAGGTATCGTGCAGCGCTTTTCACTGCGGGCGAGCCAACAAGGCTTGACCCTACGATGGGAGGGCAAGCCCACGACGCCGTTGGCGGTGCGCTGGGATGCAAAACGCATCGAACAACTGCTGGGCAATGTGCTGGACAACAGCTTGCGCTACACCGACGCACCTGGGCAAGTGGTGGTGCAAATTCAAAGCGACAACACCCGCGCCATCATCAGTATTGAAGACACGGCTCCTGGCTTGCAGCTTGACGACCTGACACGCATTTTCGAGCCCCTGTACCGGGCAGACCGCTCAAGAAGACGGGATGCGGGTGGCAGTGGCCTCGGACTGGCCATCTGCCAACACATTGCCCTGGCCCACCACGGCCTCATTCGGGCAGCAGAGTCCCAAATGGGAGGAATTCAAATTCTCATCGAGCTGCCCTTGATGGGAGACGTTGCAGCATGACCACAGAAGCACCCAGCCGTGTGCTGGTCGTGGAAGACGACCGAAAGATATCGGAGCTGCTGCTCAACTATTTGCGAGCACAAGGGTATGAAGCGACGGCTGTCCACGATGGCCGTGTCGCGGTACAACACATTTCACAAACGCAGCCCGATGCCATCATCCTGGACTGGATGCTGCCGGGTCTGGAGGGTATCGGAGTCTGCAAGGCAGTACGCGCGTTCAGCGATGTGCCAATCCTGATGTTGACGGCGCGCGTAGATGAGCTGGACCGTTTGCTTGGCCTGGATACTGGCGCCGATGATTACGTTTGCAAGCCTTTTGCACCGCGCGAGGTGGTGGCTCGGGTGCGCGCTCTGCTGCGCCGGGCTGGCGGCAAACCTAAGACGTCGCCCACACCTTGGGTGGTGGAAGACGCATCCTTCCGTATCAGTTGGCTGGGCCAGTGGCTGCCTTTGACCCGGATTGAATTCATGATGTTCAGAACCTTGCTGTCGCGCCCAGGGCGGGTCTACTCGCGCGACCAGTTGCTGGCGAGCGTGCATGACAGCCAACGAGACATCAGCGACCGGGCGATCGACACCCATATCAAGAACCTGCGCAAGAAGATTCAGGCAGTAGAACCCGCAAGTGACTGCATTGCCTCGGTCTATGGGATTGGGTACCGGTTTGATCTACCTGAGTGATGGCTATGCTTTAGAGAAGATCTTTTTCATTTGCCTGAAAACGCTGGCATGCTCGGCACATGTCACTATTTTCTGATGCAGGCTCACCCCTGGTGGGCGTTTTTATGCAGGGCTTGGCCCTGAGTTTGGGGCTGATTGTGGCCATAGGCGCGCAGAACGCGTTTGTGCTGCGTCAGGGCCTGCGTCGCGAACATGTGCTGGGCGTCGTGCTCTTTTGTGCGGTGGCCGATGCCTTGCTGATTACAGCGGGTGTGATGGGCATGGCCCAGGCGCTAGGCGACCGTCCGGCATTGGCGCGTGCGCTGGCTCTGGCCGGGGCGGTTTTTTTGGCGGTCTACGGATGGCAGGCGCTCCAACGTGCACGGAGCTCAGGCCAATTGACTGCGGCTGAGGGCGGTGAGGGCCTGAGCCTGACAGCAGCATTGGCCCAGGCGGCGGGCTTCACCCTGCTCAACCCGCACGTTTATCTGGACACGGTGCTGCTCGTGGGCAGCATCGGTGCGCAGCAGCCCTCTGCTTTGCAAGGCTGGTTTGTGGCTGGCGCAAGCACCGCCAGCCTGCTGTGGTTTGGACTGTTGGGCCTGGGCGCACGCTGGCTGGTGCCCTGGTTTCGCCGGCCCAGGGCATGGCAGGTGCTGGATGGCCTAATCGGCCTGACCATGTTTGTGCTGG
This sequence comes from Pseudomonadota bacterium, assembly GCA_046046915.1. Classification (GTDB taxonomy): domain Bacteria; phylum Pseudomonadota; class Gammaproteobacteria; order Burkholderiales; family Burkholderiaceae_C; genus JBEEJZ01. The sequence goes on along the minus strand of JBJOIT010000040.1, from coordinate 20,267 downwards.
CGACCCTGTTGTTGCGCCACGCGATGAACGGCCTTTGAGGTTTGACAAATGGCCCACGCGGAAGTTGATTCACGGCATGGCAGACCGCCACACCATCAGCCCCCCGATCAACACCGGCTGATGGAGCATGTAGTAACTCAAACTCCATCGCCCCAGTCGGGCCAGCTGGGTCTGTAAGGGCCAGTGCTGCCCGGTGCGCACGTATGAGGGATAGTGCCTCAAGGCAACCGGCGCCATAGCGGCGCCCCACCACATTACGCCCAGCCAGGGCAGCAAGGGCACGTAGTCTTCGGTGATGGGTTTTTGGCTGATCAGACCCAGCCAGTTGTAGGCCTGGCCATTTAGCAGCTGAAGTGCTGGCCAGTGCTGGTGCAACACGGGGGCCAACTGAGCTGCCGTTACGGCCAGGGCCCCTGCCAGCCATAGCCATGCGCCCCAGGCTGCCGTCAGGCGCACCACGATCAGCATCAGCGCCATGCCGTGCAACACCCCAAAGTAGATGTAGCTTTTGGGGTACATCCACCACGACGCAGCGGTGACCAAGCAGGCGCACAGGGCAATTTGCGCCCAGCGCCGCCAAAAACGCGGCCAGCTCTGGCCTTGCGCCACGGCGATGGCTTGGCCAGCACCCGCGCACAGCAAAAACAGGCTGACGATGGTGGTGCGCTGCCAGGTCCAGAACGGGTCGGCATAAAAGTTTTGATGCAAATAGCCGAACTGATTCAGATCAAACGAGGCATGAAACACCGTCATCCAGACCATGGCGATGCCGCGAATGGCGTCCAGGCCATCCATACGTTCGGTTGCTTGCGGTGCGGGGACTTGATCACGGGGCATGCGGTAACGATACCGCAATGCACCCCGGCAGGGTCGTCAAGGACCTAGCGACCGCAAGGGTCTCGGGGCGTCGAAACTGCCCGCAGACAAGGCAGACTGCAAAAACACCACGGGGCCGTCATTGACGAAGATATCGGTCAGCTGATCACCATTGGCATCGCCCAGCGCCAGGAAGTTGGCACCCATGGGCCCCTCCAGCCGTTGATAGACCGAAAACTGGCCACGCTGCGTGCGCGATTGCAACACCACGCTGATGTAAGACGGCAGGTTTTGCGCCTGGTACACCAAAGAAATCGCCGCAAGATCGGGCAGACCATCGGCGTTCAGGTCTGCGATGGCGACCTGGCGGGCACCATCGGGGAGGGGCAGTGTGGTGGAAGCAAACGCCCCGGGCGCCGTTTGCCGCAAGATGCTCAGGCTGGCCCCACCCGTGCCACCGCTGGCGGCGTTGCCTGCATTGGCAGCCACGATGTCGGCTCTGCCGTCACCGTCCAGGTCGGCAACGGCCACGCCATGCACGTCGAGGCCGGCGCTCATCACCAATGCGGGGCCAAAGCCACCCAGGGGCAACTGATAGAACACCACCACGCTGTCGGTGGCGGCCAGCACGACGTCGTTGCGTCCGTCGCCGTTCAGGTCGTGGGTGACGACGGTTCTGGATCCTCTGAGGCCGCCAGTTACAAGGACGTCTGGTGCAGCATAGGTGCCAGGCAAGGACGAATTTTGTACGTAAACCAATGCGCGAGCATTGGCCAAAACACCGTCGGCCACCACCAGATCTGCCAGCGCATCGTTGTTCAGATAGGAAATGGCAGCATGCTGGGCTGCGCCGCCGGTCGCGAGCCACACACTGGGGAGAAAACGACCAGGATCAGACGGGTTTTGCACCAGCAGGGACACGCCGCCGCTGTCGCTGCTCGCGCCCACTTGCACCGGCAAACTGGCAGGGGTGGCCACTACCAGGTCGAGCCACCCGTCACCGTTCAGGTCCCCCGCACCCAAGCCCCAGGGGTCGGGTCCCACGGCGTACTGCTGCGGTTCCCCGAACAGACCGGGTGCGGTTTGCAAATACACCTCCACCACGCCCGGATGAGGTGGTTCACCGGCGACCAGGCTAGACGCCAGCATCACATCGTCCAGGCCATCCCCATCCAGGTCTTTCACCACCAGCCCTGCGGGCACTCGGTAAGAGAGCGAGGTGGTGCCCGGCTCGCCTCCACCAGAACCACAGGCCCCCAGCAGCAGCGAGCACGCAACGAACAAGACTCGCCAGAGGGCTGCTATGGCGTGGGATGTGCCTTTGTGGCGTAGCCGGTGTGGTGTCATCCGCAGAAAGTAGCACCGCGACGTGTGGTGGGTGTTGAGCGGCATCTATTGCGCTGCGTTTTGACGGTTTTGGCGCTGGCCCATGCGCTTTTTTGCACGTACAGGCAAGCAACGCTGCGCCATACTGGACCGCCATGACCGACAAGCACCAGCACGCCGGAGACGACAAGTCAGCCACGACGCCACCCCACCAGATCGAGGCGCAAGCCTTGGCGCGGCAGCTGGGGGTAGATCCCGCTCGGGGTCTGAGCACTGCACACGCCGCCACGCGCCTGCAAGAGCACGGTCCCAACCGCCTTCCGGGTCCTGTCCCGAGGTCTATGGCGGCCCTGCTGCTGGCCCAGTTTCGAGACTTCATGATCGGCGTTCTGCTGGCGGCCGCCCTGGTGTCAGGGCTGGTGGGTAAGTGGGTGGACATGCTGGTGATCGTGGTGATTGTGGTTCTCAACGCCCTGATCGGTGTTGCCCAGGCCTGGCGTGCCGAGCGCGCCATGGCGGCACTGCGCATGCTGGCCCAGGCACAAGCCACGGTCATGCGCGACGGAATGACCAGCACGCTGGACGCCGAGGCGCTGGTACCCGGCGACATCGTGTTGCTGGACGCGGGCTGCCAGGTTCCGGCCGACCTGCGTTTGCTGGAGGTGGTTCAGCTTCACGTAGACGAATCTGCCTTGACCGGTGAGTCCGTCACGGTGCCCAAGGTCAGCGACGTTTTGGCAGAGGACGCGCCCACGCTCGGGGATCGGCTGAACATGGCCTACAAGGGCACCTCGGTGACGCAGGGCCGTGGCCGGGGTGTGGTTCTGGCCACCGGCATGAGCACCGAATTGGGCAAGCTGGCGGGCTTGCTGGCGCAGGACAGTGAGCGCAGCACGCCGCTGCAAAAGCGCTTGGCTGCGCTGGGCCAGCGCATGGCGTGGGCGGTGATGTTCATTTGCGCTCTGGTGTTTGCCGTGGGCGTGCTGCGGGGCGAAGGCCCCTTGCACATGATTTTGGTGGCCGTCAGTCTGGCTGTTGCTGCCATCCCCGAGGCCCTGCCGGCGGTGGTCACCGTGTTGTTGGCCCTGGGTGCCCACAAGATGGTGGCGGTGCATGTGCTCGTCAAACGGCTCTCGGCGGTCGAAACCCTGGGCTCCGTGAGCATCATTTGCACCGATAAAACCGGCACGCTCACCCAGAACCGCATGCACGTAGAGCACATCACCACGGCCGATGGGCAGGATCATGATCTGAAGGGCTGGCAGCCGGATGTGCAGGGGCATGAGCTCTTGCGGGCGGTGACTCTGTGCAACAACGCTCAGCCCAGCGCAAACGGCTCCTGGCAGGGTGACCCCACCGAGACCGCCCTGGTCGACGCCGCTCACAGCCTGGGCCTGAGCAAGCTGGCCTTGGACGACGCGCATCCACGGGCGCACGAGCATGCCTTTGACGCCAGCCACAAACGCATGAGCACTTACCACCCGGCACCAAGCGGCTATGTGCTTTACACCAAGGGCGCGCCGGAGGCTGTCATCCCACTTTGCCATGAGGTTTGGTCACCCAGCGCGCCTTTGCCCCTGCATGCGGCACAGTGGCTGGAGCGAGCCGACGCCATGGCGCAAAGCGGCCTGCGCGTGCTGGCGGTGGCACGCATGGCACTTCCCACGCTACCGGACGATCCCAACCCGGCCGTCGCCTCCAAGGGCCAGATGCAGCTCCTCGGGCTGGTCGGCATGATGGACCCGCCGCGCCCAGAAGTGGTGAAGGCCGTGCAGTCGTGCCTGCATGCGGGTATCCGCCCCATCATGATCACCGGCGATCACCCCGCCACGGCACTGGCGATTGCCCAGCGGGTGGGGATTGCGCCCACAGACGCAGCCCGGTCAAACCTGGCTGGACCTGTCATGACTGGCGCGGCGCTGGCGACCCTGGATGCCGCCGCACTGCAGGACCGGCTGGCCCACACCAGCGTCTATGCGCGCGTGGACCCGGCTCAAAAAATTCGCATCGTTCAGGCCTTGCAGGCCCAAGGACACTTCGTTGCCATGACGGGCGATGGGGTGAACGATGCGCCCGCCCTGCAGTGCGCGGACATCGGGGTGGCGATGGGAAAAGCCGGCACCGACGTGGCCCGCGAGGCCGCCAGCCTGGTGCTGCTGGACGACAACTTTGCCTCCATCGTGCGGGCGGTGCGCGAGGGGCGGCGTATTTACGACAACATCCGCAAGTTTGTTCGCTACGCCATGACCGGCAATTCGGGCGAGATCTGGACCATCTTTTTGGCGCCCTTGCTGGGTTTGCCCCTGCCCCTGCTGCCCATCCACATCTTGTGGATCAATCTGGTCACCGACGGGCTGCCCGGCCTGGCTTTGGCGGCCGAGCGCGCCGAGCCGGGTGTGATGCAGCGCCCGCCCCGCCCTCCTGACGAAAGCCTGTTTGCCGGGGGGCTTTGGCAGCACGTGCTGGGTTTTGGTCTGTTGATGGGCGGACTGTGCCTGGCCGTGCAGGCCTGGGCGCTCAGCAGCCCGGCAACATCAGGCCAGGCACAGACCATGGTGTTTACAGTGCTGACCTTCTGCCAGATGGCCCATGTGCTGGCGATCCGGTCCGAGCGTGAGTCATTGATGCAGCTGGGCCTGTTCAGCAACCGGCCCTTGCTGGGCGCCGTGCTGATGACGCTAGCCCTGCAACTGGCCACCCTCTACATCCCCGTTCTGCAGCCCATCTTCAAGACCGTTCCCCTGGGGGCCGCCGAGCTGGCCTTGTGCGTGGCAGCGGCAGGGGTGGTCTATGCGGCAGTTGAGCTGGAGAAGCTATGGCGCAGGCGATGAATCGGCTCAGCCGACCCACTTGCGGGCGTTGTGCCACAGCTGCATCCAGGGGCTGGCCGCCTCCAGACCACCGGTTTGGGCCAGGTCGGTCCAGCTCATCTGGATGTTGCGAAACACGCGCTCGGGGTGGGGCATCATGGCCGTGAAGCGGCCATCGGCCGTGGTCACTGCCGTCAGGCCGCCCGGACTGCCGTTGGGGTTGAAGGGGTAACGCTCTGTAGCCACCCCCGCGTGGTCGGTAAAGCGCATGGCGGCAATGGCCTGGGCCGCGTTGCCACGGGCAGAGAAGTTGGCATAACCCTCGCCATGCGCCACCGCGATAGGCAAACGAGTGCCCGCCATACCGGCAAAGAACAGCGAGGGCGATGCCAGCACTTCCACCTGGCTCAGGCGGGCCTCAAAACGCTCGCTCTGGTTGGTGGTGAAGCGTGGCCAGGCGTCAGCGCCGGGGATGATGTCGGCCAGCTCGGCAAACATCTGGCAGCCGTTGCAAACGCCCAGGCCAAAGGTGTCTGTGCGGGCAAAAAAGGCCTTGAACTGGTCTGACAGCGCGGCATTGAAGGTGATCGACCGGGCCCAGCCGATGCCAGCACCCAGGGTATCGCCGTAACTGAAACCGCCGCAGGCCACCACACCGGTGAAGTCCTGCAGGCGCGCCCGACCGGTTTGCAGATCGGTCATGTGCACGTCCACTGCTTCGAAACCAGCTTGCGTGAAGGCGTAAGCCATTTCCACATGCGAGTTGACGCCCTGCTCACGCAAGATGGCCACACGGGGCCGCGACAGCGTCAACGCGGGGGCCGCAGGCAACGCCGGCGAGACAGCAAAGCCGGCAGGCAGCACCACATGCAAACCAGGGTCGCCCGGCTCACCAGCGGCAGCGTGTTCTGCGTCTGCACAGGCCGGGTTGTCACGCAGCTGGCAAATCTTCCAGCTGGTGGCGTCCCACACCTGATGCAGGTCGGCCAGCTTGGCCGTGAACACGGCTTTGGCATCGCGCCAGACCTGAACCTCGCCCACGCCCGCCGTGATGGTCGAGTTGGCCGGGCGCGTCTTGCCGATGAAGTGGCTGTGCTTGCTCAAGCCGTGCTCGCGCAGGGTTTGCATGACTTCACTGCGCTCGGTGGTGCGTACTTGCAAAACCACGCCCAGCTCTTCAGTGAACAAGGCCTTGAGCGTGAGCTCCTCCCGGCGGGCGCTGACCTGGCTCGTCCAGTTCTTGCTGTCACCGTGCTCGGCCCGGCTGTCGCTGATGCCATCACCTTCGGTCACCAGCATGTCCACATTCAGTGCCACGCCCACATGGCCGGCAAAGGCCATCTCGCAAGCGGTGGCAAACAGACCGCCATCGCTGCGGTCGTGGTAAGCCAGAATCTTTCCCTGCGCGCGCAGCAGGTTGACCGCCTTGACCAGATTCACCAGGTCTTGTGGGTCGTCCAGATCGGGCACCTGGTCGCCAGTCTGCCCCAGGGTCTGGGCCAGCATGCTGCCGCCCATGCGGTTTTTGCCATGTCCCAGGTCGATCAGCACCAGCGTGGTGTCGAATTCTGCGTCCAGCTGTGGCGTGAGGGTGCCGCGCACATCGGCCAGGGTGGCAAAGGCCGAGACGATGAGCGATACCGGCGAAGTCACTTTTTTGGCTTGACCACTGGCATCGTCTTTCCACTGCGTGCGCATCGACAGGGAGTCTTTGCCCACGGGGATGGACACGCCCAAGGCCGGGCACAGTTCCATGCCCACGGCCTGGACCGTGGCGTACAGGGCCGCGTCTTCGCCGGGTTCGCCACAGGCTGCCATCCAGTTGGCCGACAGCTTGACGCGAGACAGCTCGATGGGCGCTGCCAGCAGGTTGGTGATGGCCTCGGCCACCGCCATGCGGCCGGAGGCTGGCGCATCCAAGGCCGCCAAAGGCGTGCGTTCACCCATGCTCATGGCCTCACCCGCAAAGCCTTGGTAGTCGGCCAGGGTCACGGCGCAGTCTGCGACCGGCACCTGCCAGGGGCCGACCATTTGGTCGCGATGGCTCATGCCGCCTACGGTGCGGTCGCCTATGGTGATCAGGAATCGCTTGGACGCCACCGTCGGGCTGGCCAGCACCTGGATGGCGGCAGTTTGTAGCGCCACACCGGTGAGGTCGAGCGGCTTGAAGGTGCGCGCCACGGTTTTGACGTCGCGGTGCATCTTGGGCGGCTTGCCCAGCAGCACATCCATAGGCATGTGAACTGGAGCGTCCTGCTGGTCGTCACTCAGTACCAGCTGACGCTCTTCCGTGGCCACGCCCACCACGGCAAACGGGCAACGCTCACGCTCGCACAGGGACTTGAACAGGTCCAGCGACTCGGGCGCAATGGCCAGCACGTAGCGTTCCTGGCTCTCGTTGCACCAAATTTCCTTGGGCGCCAGGCCGCTTTCTTCCAATGGTACGGCGCGCAAATCAAAGCGCGCACCACGGCCCGCATCGTTGGTCAATTCGGGGAAGGCATTCGACAAACCGCCTGCGCCGACATCGTGGATCGCGAGGATGGGGTTGGCGTCCTTGCCCAGGTTCCAGCAGTGGTTGATCACCTCTTGCGCCCGGCGCTCGATTTCTGGGTTGCCGCGCTGCACCGAATCAAAGTCGAGCTGGGCCGCATTGGCGCCGGTTGCCATGGAGCTGGCTGCACTGCCCCCCATGCCGATGCGCATGCCCGGGCCGCCGAGCTGAATCAGCAGGCTGCCGGCAGGAAACACCACCTTGTGGGTCAGGTCTGCATCGATCACACCCAAACCACCGGCAATCATGATGGGCTTGTGATAACCGCGCTGCTCGGAGCTGTCGACACCCGCTGTGCTGCTGGCCACGCTTTGCTCGTATTCCCGGAAGTAGCCCAGCAGGTTGGGTCGGCCAAACTCGTTGTTGAAAGCAGCTCCGCCCAGGGGGCCTTCGATCATGATTTGCAAGGGGCTGGCAATGTGCTCGGGCTTGCCATAAACGCCCTGGTCCTGTGGCCACAGGCTGGACACGGTGAACCCGGTCAGGCCGGCCTTGGGTTTGGAGCCGCGACCCGTGGCGCCCTCGTCCCGAATTTCCCCACCGGCACCGGTCGAGGCGCCCGGAAAAGGCGAAATCGCCGTGGGGTGGTTGTGGGTCTCCACCTTCATCAGCACATGGCTGGTAGCCTGAATCTTTTGGTAGCTGGGTGACTGGCCCTGCGCCTGATTAGCCTTGGCCACGAACCGCTCCACCTGGGTACCTTCCATCACTGAGGCGTTGTCCGAATAGGCCACCACCATGTGTTGGGGATGCGTCTGGTGCGTGTGGCGAATCATGCCAAACAGGCTCTTGTCCTGCGCCACGCCGTCGATGGTGAACTGCGCATTGAAGATCTTGTGACGGCAGTGCTCGCTGTTGGCCTGCGCGAACATCATCAACTCGACGTCGGTAGGGTTGCGCTGGAGTTGCGTGAAAGCCTGTACCAGGTAGTCAATCTCGTCCGCCGCCAGGGCCAGGCCAAACTCGGCATTGGCCGATTCCAGAGCCGTCTTGCCGCCGCCGAGCACATCCACATGTGCCATCGGGGCCGCCTGCAATTCAGTGAATAAGTTCAGCGCATGGTTGCGCTCGAACATCACACTTTCGGTCATGCGGTCATGCAATAAAGCAGCAACGTGCTGTCGCTGGTCTTCGCTCAGACTTGCTTGCCCGCCCAGCAGGCTGCCCATCAGCCCGGTTTTGAGGCTGATGCGGTATTCCACGATGCGCTCCACCCGGCGGATGGGCAGGCCACAGTTGTGGGCAATGTCCGTGGCTTTGGAAGCCCAGGGCGACACCGTGCCAAACCGGGGCGTGACGACGATCAGCGCTCCGCCAGAGGCTGTGGTGGCAGGCTCGCCATAGGTCAGGAGCGCCGCCAGCTGGGTATGCAGTGCAGCGTCGGGAACAGCGTCAGACGTCACCAGATGCACAAAGCGTGCACTCAGGCCATCAATGCGCTCATGAACGGCTTGCAAACGGGGCAGAAGTTGCTGAATTCGAAACGAGCTAAGAGCGCTGCCGCCCTCGAATTGGGTGATGTGCAGGGTCACGAGAGGCCTGGAAGGTGGGCTGTAGAGATGAAAGAGGACACCGGCTTACGGTTCGATGGGTCGAAGCCGGTCGCCAAGAGCTCAAGATTTTAACGACCGGGCACGCCGGTTATTGATGTGACGACCGATTGCCAAACTCGACTTGGCTGCGCTCCGTCAGGCGTCAAAAACGTGCGATCAGCTAATATGGACAAGGTTTCAACACAAGGGGGAAGACTATGTTTCAGGAAATGATCTCGCATCGGGGAGCGCGTTTTGGGCTTGCATGTTTTGTTTTGGCGGCGTCAAGCATCGCGATGGCGGCCAAAGCTCCTCCCCCAGCACCAGCCACAACCTACACTTATAAGTGGTTGGGGGATCCTGAAAAAGCCGGCATCACCGTTCAAACCAACCTCAAGCCGAGTTTTGTGTTGATGGGCGGCGGTCCAGACGTGGATGAGGGATTCCGCTGGCTGATCAAAAAAGCGGGCATCACACCGGCCACGGGTGGCCGCCTGGTGGTGATACGTGCCACGGGTACGGATGCCTACAACCCCTACATTTATTACAGCGATGCCAGTTTGTCGCCCGACACATTGCCGGTGGATCAATGGGTGGGCGGTGCGCAAATGGGGCTGAGTTCTGTCGAAACTTTGATCATTCCTACCCGAGCTGCAGCCAATGACCTCAGGGTCAATCAATTGGTGGCCCGCGCTAATGTGGTCTGGATTGCTGGGGGCGATCAGAAAAACTACATTGAACAATGGAAGGGCACAGCGCTCGAAGACACCTTAAAGGCGCACCTGGTGAAAAACACGCCCATGGGCGGCACCAGTGCTGGCTTGGCCGTGATGGGGGCCTTTGACTTTGCCGCGCTCAAAGGCACGGTCACATCCCTGCAGGCGCAGGCCAACCCGTACAACACTTACATGACTTTGGACCCAAGCCCTTTAAGCAATGAAACGGGTTTTATCTCGCCCCTGGCTTTTAAAAACATCATTTTTGATTCTCATTTGGATGAGCGCGACCGCATGGGGCGCCTGATCACTTTCATGGCCCGAGCGGTAGCACCCAATGGCACTACCGGTTGCGGCGGTGGTTATCTGGGTGAGACGGTAGTGCGAGGCATAGGTCTGGGTGTTGAAACGGCTCTACTTGTTGAAGGTGACGGTGCGGGTACCTACACCGTCCAGAGGCAGACCAATGTATCGACCACCAGCACCAGCGCAGCTTATTTCGTGAAATTAAAAGTTGCGCCCAGCGTGTGCCTCGCAGGTAAGCCTTTGAGCTTTCCCAGTTCAGCGGCGTTTGAAGTGCAAAGGCTAGACAAGACCGGAGCGTTTATCAATCTGGACGCCAGCACCCTACCAGTGTTCTCCAGCGGAACCATCACCAACGGCGTCTTGTCCCCGGCCACTAGAAAAGGCGCGTTCAGCTACTGAGTCAGGCCCGTAGCCAGCAGGGCGAAAGCCCTCTGGGATAATCGGGAACATGACGATCACCTACAAAGACGCTGAAGGCGTGCAAGGCATGCGCATCGCATGCAGACTGGCATCCGAGGTACTGGATTACCTCACCCCATTTGTAAAGCCCGGGGTTAGCACCAATGAGCTGGATCAACTGGCTCACGACTACATCACCCAGGTTCAGGGGGCGATTCCAGCTCCCTTGAATTACACCGGCGGTGGTTCGGTGCCCTACCCCAAGTCCATCTGCACCTCGGTCAACCACCAGGTGTGTCATGGCATACCCAACAACAAAGCCCTGAAAAAAGGCGACTCGGTCAACATTGATATCACCGTGATTAAGAACGGCTGGCATGGCGACACCAGTCGCATGTTCATGGTGGGCGAGGCATCGATCGCGGCCCGCCGCCTGAGCACCATCACCTACGAGGCCATGTGGCACGGCATCGTCAAGGTACGCCCGGGGGCTCGCCTGGGCGACATCGGCCATGCCATCCAAAAATTTGCCGAAGGTCACGGCTACAGCGTCGTGCGCGAGTTTTGCGGCCATGGCATCGGCCAGGTGTTTCATGAGGAGCCTCAGGTGCTGCATTACGGCAAGCCCGGCACTCTGGATGAGTTGAAGGTGGGCATGACCTTCACCATCGAGCCCATGATCAATGCCGGCCGCAAGGACATCAAGGAAGGCCCCGAAAAAGACGGCTGGACCATTGTGACCAAGGATCACTCCTTGTCTGCACAGTGGGAGCACACCGTGCTGGTCACCGAGACCGGCTTTGAGGTGCTGACACTGTCTGAGGGCAGCCCCGCTATGCCTGCGTTCGTGCAGGCCCTGCTGGCGCCCTGATTCCACCTCGCAAAGCAGGATCCTTATGGTCACCCCCCAGGCATTGCGCGAGCGTTATCGCGCTGACAAGGCCCAGGTGCTGCAGGGCATTGCCGGCAGTGGCGCCTCGACGCGTGGCCTGCGCAATGGACTACAAAAAATCTCCCATCTGGCCGACCAGGTTTTGCGCACGCTCTGGCAGCAGAGTGGGTTTGGCGACGACTGCGCCTTGGCTGCCGTGGGCGGGTTCGGACGAGCCGAGTTGTTCCCGCAGTCGGATGTGGACGTGCTCCTGCTCTTGCCAGACGAGGTGACGCTGGAGACCAACCCAGCCTTGCGTGAGCGTATCGAGGGCTTTATAGGCCAGTGCTGGGATGCTGGCCTTGAAATTGGCTCCAGCGTGCGCACGGTGAGCGACTGCCTGGCAGAAGCCGCAAAAGATGTGACCGTACAGACCGCCCTGCTGGAAGCCCGCCTCATTACGGGGAAGGCGGCCTTGTTCGCAGATTTTTTTCAACGTTTTCGCGCGGCCATGGACGCCCCGGCCTTTTTTGTGGCCAAGACCTTGGAGTTGCAGCAGCGCCACAACAAGTTTGAAAACACACCCTATGCCCTGGAGCCCAACTGCAAGGAGTCACCTGGCGGATTGCGTGACCTGCAAATCATCTTGTGGGTGGCGCAAGCGGCGGGCTTTGGCAACAGTTGGGATGATCTGGCGCGCAACGGCTTTGCCACCGCGTTTGAGGTGCGGCAAATCAAGCGCAACGAGAACCTGCTGAAACTGATTCGTGCGCGCCTGCACCTGATTGCGGCACGTCGTGAAGACCGTCTGGTGTTTGACCTGCAGACCGCTGTGGCCGAGTCCTTTGGCTACCGTGCCGAAGATGGCCGCCGCGCCAGCGAGGCTCTGATGCGCCGCTACTACTGGGCAGCCAAGGCGGTGACCCAGCTCAATCAGATCTTGCTGATGAACATCGAGGAGCGACTCAACCCCTCGGCCCACAGCCTGCGCCCCATCAACGAACGGTTTTTTGAAAAAGCCGGAATGATCGAAGTGGCCAGCGACGATCTGTATCAGCGCAATCCCCACGCCATTCTGGAAACCTTCCTGCTGTACCAGACCACCGCAGGCGTCAAGGGTTTTTCTGCCCGGACACTGCGGGCCCTGTACAACGCCCGCGGCCTGATGAATGGCGCCTTTCGAGCCGACCCCGTGAATCGGGCAAGCTTTGTGAAGATCCTGACCCAGCGCGACGGCATCACGCACGCCATGCGGCTGATGAACCAGACCTCGGTGCTGGGTCGCTACCTGTGGGTGTTTCGCAAGATCGTGGGCCAGATGCAGCATGATCTGTTTCATGTCTACACGGTCGATCAGCACATCTTGATGGTGCTGCGCAATGTGCGGCGATTTTTTCTGCCTGAACATGCGCACGAATATCCGTTCTGTTCGCAGCTGGCCGCCGGCTGGGACAAACCCTGGGTACTCTATGCGGCCGCACTGTTTCACGACATTGCCAAGGGCCGAGGTGGCGACCACTCGGTGCTGGGTACTTTCGAAGTGCGGCGCTTTTGCCGTGCCCATGGCATCGATGCTGATGATGGCGAACTCATCGAGTTTTTGGTGCATGAGCATCTGACCATGAGCCGTGTGGCCCAAAAGTCCGATCTGAGCGACCCCGATGTCATTGCCGAATTTGCACGGCGCGTGGGTGACGAGCGCCATCTGACGGCGCTGTATCTGCTGACCGTGGCCGACATCCGTGGCACCAGTCCCAAGGTATGGAATGCCTGGAAAGGCAAGCTGCTCGAAGACCTGTACCGCTACACCTTGCGCGTGCTGGGTGGGCGTGCACCTGACCGCGACGCCGAAGTCGAGGCACGCAAGCGCGACGCTCTGGTGATGATTGCCTTGCACGCGCCACCGTCCGAAGGCCACAAGAAGCTGTGGGACACGCTGGATGTGGGCTACTTCATGCGCCACGACGCGCAAGACATTGCTTGGCACACCCGTAAGCTGTCCCGCCTGGTGGGTGCTACCGAGCCCATCGTCCGGGCCCGACGCTCCCCTGTGGGTGAGGGCCTGCAAGTGCTGGTGTATGCACCCGACCAGCCCGACCTCTTTGCACGCATCTGTGGTTACTTTGACCAATGCGGTTTCAGCATTCAGGACGCCCGCGTTTACACCACCCTGGACGGCCGGGCACTGGACACCTTTCAGCTGGTCACCAGCGCCAGTCCAGACGAGTACCGCGAGCTGACCGACCTGCTTGAAACCCGGCTTGCCCTGGCCATCACGGAAGCGGGCCCCCTGCCCTCACCGAGCCGGGGACGACTGTCGCGCCGGGTGAAGAGCTTTCCGATTGCGCCGCGCGTCAGCCTGTCTCCTGACGAAAAAGCGCAGCGATGGCTGCTGAGCATTTCTGCCAGCGACCGAGTAGGTTTGCTGTACTGCATCGCGCGTGTTCTGGCCCGCCACCGCATCAATGTGCAACTGGCCAAAGTGGCTACCTTGGGTGAGCGGGTGGACGACACCTTCTTGCTGGTCGGGCCCGAACTGCAGCACAACAAGACCCAGATCGAGATTGAAACCGAGCTGCTGGACGCACTGACAGCCTGAAGCGCCGCCCCCTGCAGACACCGTGGAGCGGCTTAGTCGTCCTCGCTGGCGGCGATCTCTGGAAACAAGACATCGGTGTAACCAAAGCGTGTGTAGTCTCGCACCCGCATGGGATATAGCTTGCCGATGAGGTGATCGCATTCGTGCTGGACCACCCGCGCATGAAATCCCTCGACCGTGCGGTCTATGGGGTCGCCGTACTGATCAAAGCCTGTGTAACGCACGCGGCTGAAGCGCGGCACCACGCCACGCAGGCCAGGCACCGACAGACACCCTTCCCAGTCTTCGTCTTCAGGTGGCACACCTTGGGCGTCATCCGCCGCAGGTAGCGGCGTGATCACAGGATTGATGAGCACCGTGGGCGGCACCATGGGGCGATTGGGATAGCGCGGATTGCTCTCCAGACGACCAAAGACGACCACTTGAAGATCGACTCCAATCTGCGGCGCAGCCAGCCCCGCGCCATTGACCGAGCGCATGGTGTCGTGCAGGTCCGAGATCAACAAATGCAGGGCATCGCTGTCAAATTCGGTCACGGGTTGGGCGATGCGCAGCAGACGCGGGTCACCCATCTTGAGAATGTTTCGAACCGTCATCAAGACTCCTTTTGCAACAGGGCCAGCATGCCGGCCTCATCCATCACCAGAACGCCCAGCTCCTGCGCTTTGGTGAGCTTGCTGCCCGCCTCTGCACCCGCCACGACGAAATCGGTTTTCTTGCTGACGGACCCCGCCACCTTGGCGCCTGCAGATTCGAGCAGGTCCTTGGCTTGATCGCGGCTGAGCGTGGGAAGCGTGCCTGTGATCACGCAGGTCTTGCCCGCCAGGGGGCGGGGCGTTTGTGCCGCCGGCACCCCTTCTTGCCAAGTGATACCGCAGGCGCGTAACTGCGCGACAACCTCGCGGTTGTGGGCCTGGTCAAAAAAGGTGCGCAAGCTGTGCGCAACCACTGGCCCGACATCGTTGACCTCCAACAGCTGCTCGGTGCTGGCGTCCATGATGTCGTCCAGCGTCCCAAAGTGCCGCGCCAAATCCTTGGCAGTGGCCTCACCCACATGCCGTATCCCTAGGCCATACAAGAAGCGTGGCAAGGTGGTTTGACGGGAGGCCTGCAATGCGTCGAGCAGGTTTTGAGCGGACTTGCCAGCCATGCGATCCAGCTCGGCCAGCGCGGCAAAACCCAGGCGGTAGAGGTCGGGCAGTGTGCGCACAATCTGCTGATCCACCAACTGATCCACCAGCTTTTCGCCCAGACCATCGACCTCGACCGCGCGGCGTTGTGCAAAGTGCAGGATGGCCTGTTTGCGTTGGGCCGGGCAGAACAGCCCGCCGCTGCAACGGTGATTGACCTCGGCCTTTTCGCGTACCACAGTGCTGCCACAGATGGGGCAGGACTTGGGCATACGAAAGTTGGGGACGTAGCTGCCACGGATGGCGGCGTTGGCACCGTCAAGGGTACGCCCCACCACTCCCACCACCTCCGGAATCACATCGCCCGCACGGCGCACGATGACGGTATCGCCCACGCGGCAACGCTTGCGTCGCAGCTCAAAGAGGTTGTGCAAGGTCGCATTCGTCACCGTGACCCCACCCACAAAAACCGGTGCCAACCGCGCCACCGGCGTGAGCTTGCCGGTACGACCAACTTGCACATCAATGCCCAGCAGCGTGGTCTGCATCTCCTGCGCCGGGTATTTGTGCGCCACGGCCCAGCGAGGCTCGCGGGTCACAAAGCCTAGTTGCCTTTGCAAGGCCAGTGCATTGACCTTGTAGACCACCCCATCAATGTCGTAGGGCAGGCGGTCCCGTTCACGCGCAATCTGTTGGTGAAAGGCAACCAGTGCCGAGCCGCCCAGGGCCAGCGTGGTTTGCTCTGCCACCGGCAAACCCCAGGCCTTGAGCGCCTGCAGCAGCTCAAAGTGGGTGTCGAACGCCGGCCCACCCTGCTCTGCCGGCGTGATCTCGCCTATGCCATAGGCATAAAAACTCAAAGGCCTTTGGGCTGCAATGCCTGGGTCCAGTTGGCGTACCGCGCCTGCGGCGGCATTGCGGGGGTTCACAAAGGTCTTGAGACCCAGTTCGCGCTGTTTGTCATTCAGCGACTCAAAGTCATCGCGGCGCATGTAGACCTCGCCCCGTACCTCCAGCACCTTAGGTACAGGCATTCCATCCCAAAGGGACACGGCTGCGGGCGCCATCAGGCGAAGCGGAATCTGCCCGATGGTGCGGATGTTTTGTGTCACATCCTCGCCCACCTCGCCGTCACCGCGGGTGGCCGCCTGCACCAGAACGCCTTGCTCGTAGCGCAAGTTGATGGCTAGTCCATCGAACTTCAGCTCGGCCACGTAGGCCACCAGCGGATCAGACGCATCCAGCCCAAGTTCCTTGCGTACCCGGGCATCAAAATTTAGCGCGCCGCTGGGCTCAGTGTCGGTTTCGGTGCGTATGCTGAGCATGGGCACGGCATGGCGGACACTGGCAAATTGCGGAAGTGGCGTACCGCCCACGCGCTGGGTCGGCGAGTCTGGGGTCCTCAGCGCCGGAAAGCGTGCCTCCAGGGCTTGCAGCTCCCGAAACAAACGGTCGTACTCGGCGTCCGTGATTTCCGGCTCGTCCATCACGTAGTAGCGATGGGCATGGTGATGCAAGACTCTGGCCAGCTCGCTGGCACGGGCACCTGCCTCTGGCGTCAACACATCGGTGGGCAAGGTCATGGTGTTCAGCTGAACAGGCGACGCGCCTGGACTGAGCCCGCCGCCAAGTCGCGGGCCTCCAGCGTGTCATAAAGCGCTTGCAAATCTTGGGCAATGCTGTCCATGGCCGCGATGGGCAAGGGAACGCCGTTGTCATCGGTCACCACAGCGTCCATGGCCCGCGACAGGCCTTGCGCCACTTCGCGCATCCGCTCAAAACCATGCTCTTCGCGGGCAACGTGGGCCACGTCAAGATTGAGTGCAATCTCTCGCACGGCGGACTGGTCCGGGTCTTCCGCCAAGGCAGCCTGGGTGTCGAAGCTCAACACCAGGACCGGCGGCAAGCCGGTCGTGGTGGCCGGCAAAACCATGCGCCCCGGGATGGCCCCCGGCACAAACCCCAGTCGGGCGGCCTGCTGCTGGATGTAGCCTGGGCTCCAGGCGGCTTCCTGCGCCCGCAAGGTGAAGCCGAGCTGTGCGTCGTGGGCCACTGCAAATTGGTCAAGCTCACGGGCACGCGCCACCTCGTCCTGCATGTCGGGAAACTCGGGCGTGCCCCCCAGAGCGTCGGCAAAGGCCTGCGCCTTCATCACGTATTCCGAGAACTCAATCTCGTTGAGAGCGCCGGAGCGGTTGGCCAGCTGCACGCCTGCATGCAGGGCGCTGTAGCGCTGCCCCGCCACGGGCATTTCCCACTGCTCGGTGCTGGTATTGAGTCCTTCCACTGCAAATGGCTTGCTGCCCACGCGACGGGTCGGCGGCAAGGCGGCCAGGGCGGCATCGCCGGAAACCACATTTTCCAGCGCAATGGGCGTGATGACGTCGATGAGGGCGTCCAAAGACGGTTTACGCTCCGGCAAAGGCAGAACAAAAGCGTTGCCATCCAGGGCGGGCTCGCTGCCCAAGTCGCCGTCCGTCAGAATGGGCTCGGCCGGAGGCGACTCGTGCTGGGCTTGGCGCGGTGCATTGCGCCGCGAAGTCCAGATGCCGTGCGCCAGCACCCCGGCGAGCACCAGGAGGCCGACCACTGCGAGTTGAATTTGCAAAGTACTCATGATGTTTTCAATTCAAGTCTGCGAAGGTGTCCGCCGACGCCATGTCGACCGCCACGATGCGTGAAACTCCCTGCTCCTGCATGGTCACGCCGATGAGTTGCTGAGCCATTTCCATGGCAATCTTGTTGTGACTGATGAACAGGAACTGCGTCTCGCGGCTCATGCTCGACACCAGCCGGGCGTAACGCTCGGTATTGGCGTCGTCCAAGGGCGCGTCCACCTCGTCCAGCAGGCAAAACGGCGCCGGGTTGAGCTGAAAAATGGCAAACACCAGCGCAATCGCCGTCAGTGCCTTCTCCCCGCCAGAGAGCAAGTGAATGGTCTGGTTCTTTTTGCCCGGCGGCTGGGCAATCACCTGCACACCTGAGTCCAGAATCTCGTCGCCAGTGATCACGAGACGCGCATTGCCGCCACCAAACAGTTCGGGGAACATGCGCCCAAAGTGTTCGTTGACGGTGTTGAACGTGCCCGACAGCAGCTCGCGTGTCTCGCCGTCGATCTTGCGAATGGCATCTTCCAGGGTGGTCATAGCCTGGGTCAGGTCTGCGGTCTGGGCATCCAGAAACTGCTTGCGCTCGCGTGCTGTGCCCAGTTCTTCCAATGCCGCCAGGTTCACCGCGCCCAGTGCGTTGATGTCACGCTGTAGGCGGTCAATTTCGGTCTGCAGACCCAACAGCTTGACCGGGCCTTGTTCTATGGACGCGGCCACGGCATCGAGGTCGGCCCGGCGTCTAGCAGAAGCTGGGCATATTGCTCAAAGCCCAGTCGGGAAGCCTGTTCTTTCAGCTGAAACTCCATGATGCGCTGACGCAGGGGTTCCAGTTCGCGCTCCAGCGTGAGACGGCGTTCATCGCTGGCACGCAGTTTGGCGGTGAGCTCGTCGTACTCGCTACGCCTGGACCCCAGGGCGCGCTCGCAATCCAGCTTCAGGGCCAGAGCGTTTTGCAGACCGGCCTGGGCTGCGGCGTCGGTCAGGCGCGACAACTCATCTTGCGCGCGCTGCAGCTCCAGCTGCAGGGATGCAGCCTGTTGGGTGGCGGTGTCGATGGTGCGGGCCAGCTCCTGGCGCCGAGCGTCCAGGGTGCGCAGCGAGAAGGCGGCTTCTTGCGCCTGACGCTCCAAACCGCGCTGTTGCTCACGGCACAGATTGAGCTTGCGCTCGGCCTCCATCACCCGGTCGTCCAACTGGGCGTGGCGTTCCTGGGCGTCAGCCAGTTGCATGTCCAGCTCTTCAAAGCGGCCCTCGGCAATGGCCCGGCGCTCTTGCAGCGCGTCCATCTGCGCCTCTACTTCTGCCAGATCCTCACCCAGTTGCTGATTCCGGGCCTTGGACTGCTCGGCCAGTTGCTGGAGCCCCAGCAGCTCCACCTGCAGAGTGTGCGCCTGGCCGCGAGCGTCTGTGGACTCGCGCTGGGCCGCCACCAAGCGCTGACTGGCCTCCGCATAGGCTGCCTCGGCACGCAGCAGGGCGGAGCGCGATTCATCACAAATCAGGCTTTGGGCACGCAGCGCCTTGTCCAAGTCTTCGATTTCGTGGGCCCGTGCAAGCAAGCCGGCTTGCTCGCTGTCGGGGGCATAGAAGCTGACGCTGTGTGGGCTCACGCAATGGCCCGTGGGCACATAAATCACCTCGCCAGCCCCCAGCTGGTTGCGTTGAGCCAAGGCATCTTCCAGGCGATCTGCCACAAAGCAAGGTGCCAGCCAGTCCGCCAACACCGCACGCAGGCCTGCATCGTTCAGCCGCAGCAAATCCAGCAGTCGGGGCAGCTTGGACGGGACAGGAGGCTGTCCCGCATCGGGCGGTGTAAAAAACGTGAGTTTGGCGGGTGGCGCCTCTTTGGCACCGTGACCAAGAAAAGCACTCACCCTGTCCAGGCGGGACACTTCCAGCGCGCCCAGCCGTTCACGTAGCGCCGCCTCCAGGGCGTTCTCCCAACCCGGCTCAACGTGCAAACGCGTCCACAGACCCTGCAGCGCCTCCAGGCCCTGCTTGGCCAGCCAGGGTTTGAGCTTTCCGTCGGTGCGTACCTTTTCCTGCAGGGCTTTCAGGGCTTCCAGGCGGGCCCCCAGTCCAGACCGGCGAGTGGTGTCGGCATTCACCGTGTGTTGGGCCGTGCGACGGGCCTCATCCAGGGTCGGCACCGTTTCCTGCAACTCCTGCAGGCGCGCATCGGCGACGTCGGCGCCTTCCTGCGCCTGAGCCAGTTGCTCTTGCAAGCGCTGCAAACGCGCATCGTCGGGCGCAGACAGCGA
Organism: Pseudomonadota bacterium; assembly: GCA_046046915.1. Lineage (GTDB taxonomy): Bacteria > Pseudomonadota > Gammaproteobacteria > Burkholderiales > Burkholderiaceae_C > JBEEJZ01. The sequence continues at coordinate 338 of JBJOIT010000040.1, read as the reverse complement.
GTTGCGGTCGGTGGCCAGGCGTTCTTGCCGTTGCTGCAAATGACGGGTTTGCTCGTCCATGCTGCGCTGCTCAGCGCCCAGCACCTGAATGTGTTGCTGAATGGTGCCGACGGCTGCTCGTTGCTGTAGCGCGTTTTGTTGCGCGGCACGCAGAGCGTCTTCCAGGTCAGGCAAGGCCAGCGCCTGCTCCTCGACTTGTGCTGACAACAACTCGGCTTTTTCCTCGCCCACCATGGCCAGCTCGGACAAGCTTTCCAATTCGAGCTGGGCATCCTCACGTCGACCGGCCCACTGGCCTGTTTGCTCGTGCAAGGTGGCCAGCCGTTGCTCCACGCGCT
>JBJOIT010000039.1:0-27138 GCA_046046915.1 Pseudomonadota bacterium | reverse complement strand
GGACTCCTCAAAATAACTCAAAACGCGATGGAGTCCATACCCGCAATTAACCCGCTATCAACAAACCAATGAAGACTTAAAGTGCACGCGAAACTGACTAATCACCGCAAACGCATATGCCTGCATAACAGACATATCGGGCCATTATGCTTCAGCCCGCCGCAAATGCAAACAAAATTTGTTTGGAATTCTCAACTTATTGGTCGATTGGGTCGATAGCGCAGCAAGATTTGCCAGTTCCAATTCTGCGCAAGCACTCTTTTCAGCCGTTCTTTACCAGTTGGATTCGCGCTCGGGGCTTGCACTGATCTTGTGGATGGACAAGTCGGCGCCGTCGAATTCCTCTTCTTGGCTGAGGCGTAGACCCAGCGTCATCTTCAGAACACCGTAAACCACCAGGCCCCCCACCAAAGCCCAGGCGACGCCCATCAGGGTGCCAAGGGTTTGGGCGCCCATCGAAACACCGCCAAGCCCCCCCAAAGATTGGCTGCCAAACATACCAGCGGCAATGCCCCCCCAAGTGCCGCAAAGACCGTGCAGTGGCCAAACACCCAGGACGTCATCAATCTTCCATTTGTTCTGCGTCAGCGTGAACATCACGACAAAGATGGCGCCTGCAACGCCGCCCACCACCAGAGCACCTAGCGGGTGCATCAAATCTGAGCCAGCACAGACCGCGACCAAGCCAGCCAACGGGCCGTTGTGTACAAAGCCGGGGTCATTTTTGCCCATCAGCAGGGCAACCAGCGTACCGCCCACCATGGCCATCAGGGAGTTCACAGCTACCAGGCCAGAGATCTTGTCCAGTGTTTGGGCACTCATCACGTTAAAGCCAAACCAGCCCACTGTCAGTACCCATGCCCCCAAGGCCAGAAAAGGAATGCTCGACGGCGGGTGTGCCGATATGGCGCCATCTTTGCGGTACCGGTTGCTGCGTGCGCCCAGCAAGATGACAGCAGGCAGTGCAATCCAGCCCCCAACGGCGTGCACAACGACGCTTCCGGCGAAATCATGAAACTCGGCACCTGTGAGTTCCTTCAGCCAAGCTTGAATCCCAAAATGCTGGTTCCAAACGATGCCTTCGAAGAATGGGTAGATGAAGCCGACGATCACTGCCGTGGCAATGAGCTGCGGCCAAAAGCGTGCGCGCTCAGCAATGCCACCGGAAATGATGGCGGGTATGGCAGCAGCGAAGGTCAGTAAAAAGAAAAACTTGACCAGCTCGTAGCCGTTTTTTGCGGCCAGCTGTTCGGCCCCGACAAAAAAGCTGGTGCCATAGGCTACCCCGTAGCCCACCACGAAATAAACCACGGTTGAAACCGAAAAGTCCACCAGAATCTTGACCAGCGCGTTTACCTGGTTTTTCCTGCGAACCGTACCGAGTTCCAAAAATGCAAAACCTGCATGCATGGCCAGCACCATGATGCCGCCGAGCAGGATGAACAAGGCATCCGCGCCCTGTTTAAGTGCTTCCATGTCTAACCTCTTCAAAAAATGATTTATTTTGGTGCGAAAACGCAAAGAACTCTCACTTTGCACCGCAATAAAGCAAAAAACGCGCCAATATGGTGTGATCGGATGAAGTGCGAGTCCTTTGGTTCCTATGTTTGGCGCATAAGCCTCCTGCAGTGCTCGCCTTAAAAGCAATTGATATACTTTCTCTGCGCCAATTTGAACCAGCTTGCGGGCGCTTAACAAATGCAGCTAAAGACGGACCGTACCCTAACACCGGCCTCGTTTTTTGCGATGCCGGTTTTTTTTCGGATGTACGTTAGGCCATGACATTGATCGCGACCCCGCAAACCATGCACTTCGATGCCGCTTTGCCCCTGCAAAGTGGCGCGGCCATCCGCGACTACGAACTTGCGTTTGAGACCTACGGAAAACTGAACGCTGATCGCTCCAATGCCGTCTTGATCTGCCATGCCCTGAACGCTTCGCACCATGTCGCCGGTGTGTACGCAGGGCAAGACAAATCTGAGGGGTGGTGGGACAACATGATTGGTCCAGGCAAGCCTGTGGATACCAACCGGTTCTTTGTGATCGGCGTCAACAACCTCGGTTCCTGTTTTGGGTCCACTGGCCCCATGCACGCCAATCCAGATGCGCCGGCAGGCAGTCATCAGGTTTACGGCGCTGATTTCCCTGTGGTGACAGTGGAGGATTGGGTCAATGCCCAGGCCCGCTTGCTGGATGCCTTGGGTATTCAAACACTGGCGGCGGTCATGGGCGGCTCGCTCGGTGGCATGCAGGCGCTGAGCTGGACCTTGCAGTACCCAGAGCGTGTTCGCCATGCCGTGGTGGTGGCCAGTGCCCCCAACCTGACTGCAGAGAACATCGCTTTCAACGAAGTAGCTCGCCGCGCCATCGTGACCGACCCCGATTTTCATGAAGGTCATTTTTATCGTCACGGCACGGTCCCCAAGCGGGGTTTGCGCATTGCCCGCATGATTGGCCACATCACCTATCTGAGCGATGACGTGATGAATGAAAAGTTTGGTCGTCAGTTGCGGGCCGCTGCTTTGGCTGAATCTGCCGGCCAGCATTCGGATGCAGGTGATCTGGTGCCACTTAAGTACTCCACGCAGGATGTCGAGTTCCAAATTGAGAGTTATCTGCGTTACCAGGGCGACAAGTTTGCCGAGTACTTTGACGCCAACACTTATTTGCTTATTACGCGTGCCTTGGACTACTTTGACCCCGCTCGTGCATTTGGTGGCAATTTGAGCAGCGCGCTTGAGCGGGCCAGCTGCAAATTTCTGGTCATCAGCTTTTCGACCGACTGGCGCTTCAGCCCCAAACGCAGCCGTGAAATCGTCAAAGCCTTGCTCGACAACCGGCGTGATGTGGTTTACGCAGAGATCGATGCACCCCACGGCCATGACGCCTTTTTGCTTGACGATGAGCGCTATATGGGTGTGGTTAGGGCCTACTTTGATGGCATGACTTTGGGGGGCGCCGTATGACCGACATCACCACCATGCAGGCGATTGCACGCCTGGTGCCTGTTGGTTCACGTGTACTGGACCTGGGCTGCGGCGATGGTGCGATGCTGGCTCATTTGCAGGCCAAGCGCGGTTGCACGGGCTACGGTGTTGAAATCAGCGATGCCAATGTGCTGGCCTGCGTCAAGCGTGGTGTTAACGTCCTGCAGCTCAACCTCGACGAAGGCCTGGCGGTGTTTGACGATGCCAGCTTTGACGTGGTGTTGCAGCTCGATACGCTGCAGCACCTGCGAAATGCCGAAACCATGCTGCGTGAGACGGCCCGAGTTGGTCGAACCGGCATCGTGGCCTTTCCCAATTTCGCCCATTGGCCCAACCGGCTCAGTGTGCTGATGGGGCGCATGCCGGTGACCCGGCGTTTGCCTTACCAGTGGTATGACACCCCCAATATCCGCGTCGGAACGCATGCTGATCTGGAGGTCTTGGCCCATAAGAACGGGCTTCGAATTCAGGACGCCTTTGGCCTTCAGGCCGGCCGAGAGGTGCGCTGGTTGCCCAACTTGTTGGCGGGAACGTCGGTCTTTACTTTCAGCCGCTGACCTTCAACCGGCCGGTAAATGGATGAGGCGCTCGCCAGGCGCTAAAAGGCGTTTGACCAACAGGCGGTAACTGTCCAGGTCAAAAGCGAGGGAGCTGCGACTCTGCGCCACGTCGGCAAGGTCTGATTCGTTTTGGACGGTGGCCAGGTGGCGCCACTGGTCAAACACATGGATGTCGGTGCGGCCGGTTTTGGCATCGTGTTCACGCAGGCCCACTTTGCCAGCAAACGGCCAGGCTCTCAGGCGTTGTGCAGCAAATGCCAGCTTCAAACGCAAGTGGTGACGTTCGAGGGCTTCTTGTCCGCAGCAAACACCTTTGCAGCGCCCCAGTTGGTGCCCAAAGCAACGGCCCTTGCTGGATTCAAGTCCCAGGTTTTGCAGGCATAAAAGATGGACTTCGGCCAGCTCACGCAGGGCCTCAGTCGCTTGTTTTCGTGAGCGATACACACCGTACAACTGATCCAGTGATGTGCCCACGAAATCGTCCCCCTTCAACAGGGTGAGGGGCGGACGGGCATTGGGATCATCAGATATACGCCAAGCCCACAAGTCGTTTTGACGTCGCAATTGCCGGTTGTGTATGGGTTGCAGCTCCTTCACCAAGCGCGACTCCAGCAGCAGAGCACCCAGTTCACCCGCCGTTGGGCGCCACTCCACGCGCCGGGTTTCCTGGGCCAGGCGCATCTCACGCGCTACCTTGTGATCGACCTGAAAGTGTGACAGCACCCGCGTGCGCAAATTTACGCTCTTGCCCACATACAGGGGCAAAGGGCCGTCGCCATAAAACAGGTACACCCCGGGGCCGTTGGGGATGTCTTCCAGAGGTGTTTCCAGCTGTGGCGGCAGGCTAGCGCTGCCACCGAGCAAGGCAGCGGCGGCGCTTTCCACCTGTGAAGCGCCCAATTCCTGGCTGGCTTGCGCGAGCCACGCCAGAACCACATCCACATCGCCCATAGCGCGGTGCCTCGCTATGGTATGCAGTCCGTGGCGCTGCATGATGGCGTCCAGACCGTGGCTGCGGTGTTGCGGGTAGAGCTTGCGTGACAGCCTGACGGTACAGAGGGTTTTCACCCGCAGGTCGATGCCGGCACGGGCAAATTCGTTCTTCAGGAAACCGTGGTCAAAACGCACGTTGTGGGCTGCTAGCACCGCACCGTCAAGCAAGGCCAGCAGGCGCTGGGCAATAGTGTCAAAGGTGGGTGCATCGGCCACCATGTCGTCGCTGATGCCGGTCAGACCGGTGATGAAGCGCGGGATGGGTGTGCCCGGGTTGACCAGGGTGCTCCAGCGAGCCACCTCCTTGCCAGCGGTGATACGCACGGCGGCAACTTCGGTAATGCGGTCTGTCACCGGGTTGCCGCCGGTGGTTTCTAAATCAAGAAAGACGTAATCAGGCAGCATGCGGACTAGTCTATGGCAAGCCGTATGGGTACTGCCTGGTCGGTTTGGCTAGGCCAGTACGACGCCTTTTTTGAGCACGATGTTGCCGTAGATGCGGGTCTCACCGGTTGACACCACCGCAAAAGCTTGGGCCGCCCGATCGTAGAACGCAAAACGTTCGAGTGATCCAGCCGGGGCACAACCATGACGTTGGAGCACGGCCTGGAAATCTGCCACCGCTTCAGGCACGGCCACGGCATCGCCCACCACCTGCATGGTGAGGGCGGGCTGGTCGACAAACGTATCGAGTGGCAAAACGGTGAGCACCGCATCCAGCACAGCGGCGGCACCAATGCCTGGCAGGTGTACCAGCCGTTTGGCGTGGGTCGCAGCGGGAAAGTTGGCATCCGCCAGTACGATTTCATCGCCATGGCCCATGGAGGCCAGGATGTGCAGTAGTTCTGGAGAAAGGAGCGCAGGCAGGCCTTTGAGCATGGTTTTACCTTGGGGATGTCAACAACCCGGCACGCGGCCGGTCAATCTGGCATGGTAGCGGGCCAGATCCTGGTCACTTCTAGGCGTTAACCCTGACCAGAGCAGACGCAGGCAGTGCGGGCGGTGTATCGTTGGCACCCTTGCCAGATGGAGTCATGACATGAATGCCCGTGTGCCCCAATCCGCCCTGAATCCCGCCCTCGCCTTATCTGAAGTCAGCTGGGCTTGGGATGAAGACATCGTTCATCAGCTTACCGACTACATCCGCATTCCGGCCAAGTCGCCCATGTTTGACGCCGAATGGTCGCAGCACGGCTACATCGACACCGTGATCCGCAATGCGGCGCAGTGGGTGGAGGCGCAAAAGGTGGAAGGCCTGACGCTGGACATCCTCCGCCTTGAAGGCCGTACGCCGGTGCTGTTTTTTGAAATCCCTGCCTCTAACGGTGGGGGGGCGAGTCAGCCAGCGTCCGGTCAGACCGTGTTGATGTATGGCCACCTGGACAAGCAGCCCGAATTCAGTGGCTGGCGTAGTGATCTGGGGCCGTGGACGCCACGTTTTGAAGACGGCAAGTTGTATGGGCGCGGCGGCGCAGACGATGGCTACGCCGTGTACGCCAGTATCGCGGCGGTGCAGGTCCTGAAAAGTCAGCAGCTCCCACACCCGCGCATCGTCGGCTTGATTGAAACTTGCGAGGAAAGCGGCTCTTTTGACCTGCTGCCCTACATCGACGCCCTGCGCGCGCCCGGCTACAACCGCCTTGGGGACGTGGCCTTGGTGATTTGCCTGGACTCCGGTGCAGGCAACTACGACCAGCTCTGGCTCACCACCAGCCTCAGGGGCATGGCCAGTGGCACGCTCAAGGTCGAGGTGCTGACCGAAGGCGTGCATTCGGGCGACGCCAGTGGTTTGGTGCCGTCGAGCTTTCGCATCATGCGACAAGTGCTCGATCGTCTGGAGGACAGTGCCACCGGCCGCTTGTTGCCAGAAGGTTTTCATTGCGAGGTGCCTGCTGATCGCTTGGCGCAGGCGCAAGCTACTGCCAAGATTCTGGGTGATGAGCTGCACAAGCGCTTTCCCTGGGCACACCATGACTGCGGCGGTGCGACAGCGTTCACCTTGCCGACCACGACCGATCCTCTGCAAGCCTTGCTCAGGCGCACCTGGACACCCACCCTGAGCGTGACCGGTGCAGATGGCCTGCCAGACCTCGCCAACGCTGGCAATGTGCTGCGCCCCTACACCGCCTTCAAACTCAGTTTGCGCTTGCCTCCTTTGGTGGAGGCGGCCACCGCGGTGCAGCAGCTCAAGGCTTTGCTCGAAGACAACGCGCCTTATCAGGCCAAAGTAACGTTTGAAGGCAGCGGCGGCGCCACAGGTTGGAATGCCCCCAGCACGGTGCCATGGTTCGAGAACGCCTTGAATGCAGCCTCATCCGCGCACTTTGGCGCGCCATGCGGCTACATCGGTCAGGGCGGCACCATTCCCCTGATGAACATGCTGTCCAAGGGGTTTCCCAAGGCGCAGATGATGGTGTGCGGCGTACTGGGCCCCAAGAGCAACGCGCATGGCCCCAATGAGTTTTTGCATGTGCCCTACGCAAAAAAACTCACGGCTGCGGTGGCGCAGGTGATCGCGCAAATGCCCTGAAAGCGGCTTGTGGCCAGCCTGCTTTAGCTGGCTTCAAACTGGTCCGCGTTTTTGCCTTTGAACGGTGCGTAAAAAGCCTTGATGGCTTGCATGTCTGCCTCGATATCGCCGGTAGGGGTAAAAACAGGGCCCACACCCACACGCTTGTTGGCGTAGTCGATGTAGGCCATGACGATGGGCACCTCGGCCTGCCGGGCGATGTAATAAAAGCCGGTTTTCCAGTAGTGCGTTTTGCTGCGGGTGCCTTCCGGCGAGACCACCAGATACAGCGAGCCCGGGGCTGCGCGCAGGGCGTTAGCCGATGCGGCCACCATGTCGGTGGATTTTTCGCGGTTCACGGCGATGCCGCCCAGCCAGCGCATCAGGGCACCAAAAGGAAAGCGAAACAAGCTGTGCTTGCCCATCCAGTACACCTGGGCCCGCAGCGCAAATGCGGCCATCAGGGTGTAAGGCAGATCCCAGTTGCTGGTGTGGGGTGCGCCTATGACCACGGCCTTTGCGCAAGCTAGGGGTAAAGCACCCTCTACACGCCAGCCGGTCAGTCGAAGCAAACCTATGGACAAGGGTCTGAGCACATGCCCAAGGCCCGGCGTGGTGAAGAGCGTGCGGTGCATTCGTTTCAGGCAGCGCTCACGGCCGTCTTGCGGTTTTGCATGGCCAGCCAAAGCAGTGCAGCGCCCGTCATGAGCACCGGCAGCAGCGAGCCGTAGTTCAGCAGTGTCCAGCCTTGGGTGGTGACCAGTACGCCCGAGGCAAACGAGGTCAGCGCCAGCGTGGCAAAAACAAAGAAGTTGAGCGCGCCCTGGGCCTTGTCTTTTTCTTCGGGGGTGTAGGTTTGCAATGACAAGGTGGTGCTGCCCGTGAACAGGAAGTTCCAACCCACACCTAACAGAAACAGGGCCGCCAGAAACTGGTGCAGCGCTATGCCCGACAGGGCGACCGCAATACACAGGGCGTTCAGTACCACGCCCACGCCCATGATGGGTAGCGCACCGAAGCGGCGGATCAGGTGCCCGGTAAAAAAGCCGGGTGCAAACATGCCGATGACGTGCCATTCCAGCACCAGCGCCGCGTCTGAAAACGGTAGGCCGCACTGCTGCATGGCAATGGGCGTGGCTGCCATCAGCAGGTTCATCACCCCATAGCCCAGCGCGCCGGCAGCGGCAGACACCATGAAGGCGGGCTGGCGCATGATCACGGCCAGAGGGCGGCCACCGTCACCGCTTTTCTTCGCCGGAAGGGGCGGAAAGTCGATCTGGCTCAGCAGCAGTGTGGACAGCAGCGCCACACCGGCCAGTGCAATGTAGGCGCCTGCAAAGGGCACACCCATCAAGTTGCGGGTCCAGGTGGCCAGGTTGGGCCCGGCAATGGCGCCGATCAGGCCACCCGCCATCACCAAAGACACGGCTTTCTCCCGCCAGGCGGGGGCACTCAGTTCTGCGGCGGCAAAACGGTACAGGCCGGCATTGGCGTTGTAGTAGCCTGCCACTACGGTGGCCAGGCAAAGCAGCCAGAAGTTCGCGCTGAGGGCCGCATAAGCGCACAGCAGGGCAGACCCCAGGGCGACTGCCAGACCGATCTGGAACGAAGTCTTGCGCCCAAAGCGCATCTGCGTCTTGGCCACCAGCGAGGTGCTGAGCGCCCCGCCCACCACGTAGCCCATGACCGGCAGCGTGGCCATCCATCCCAGTGGTGCCAGGCTCAGACCCACCAGGCCATTGATGGCAATAAAGGTGACGTTATTGGTGAGAAACAGGCCCTGACAGACGGCTAATAGCCAAAGATTGCGGTTCATGCCGGCAGTGTAAGTGCCGCCAATGCTGCCAGCGCCGCAGTCTCGGCGCGCAAGACACGCGGGCCCAGCGTGACCGGCGCGAACTGTTGCGCCAGGGCGGCGTTTTCCTCTCCGGGACTCAGTCCTCCCTCGGGGCCACTCAAAAAAGTGACTGATGTGGGCTTTGGGGCTGTGCCCCCCATCATTTGACTTAGGTGAGTCGACTCGGTTTGCAGGGATAAGAGGCAGTGCAGAGTGTCCAGTTGGGCACTCTTGCCTGTGCTTGAAGACATCGTGGCCAGCCACTGTGCCAATGTCATCACCTCATGCACCCGAGGCACCCGGTTTCGGCCGCTCTGCTCGCAAGCCGCCACGGCGATGCTTTGCCAGTGCGCTACTTTTTTGCTGGCCCGCTCACCGCTCAGGCGCAGCACGCTGCGCTCGGTCATCAGGGGCTGAATGCTGGCCACACCCAGTTCAGTGGCTTTTTCCACCAGCCAGTCCATGCGTTCGTTGGCGGGCATGCCCACCGCCAAGTGCACGGCGCAAGCGGCTTCCCTGTCCACACTTTGAAAGCTGCCGACCTCCGCCGTGACATGGCTGCGGCCCATGGCGGTGACGGTCGCTTCGAACTCGCCTTGCACCTGGCCCAGCTCGGCATCATTGACGGCGCCGTTGAACAGCGTCAGGGTGTCACCTGGCTGCATCCGCAGCACCTGCACATGGCGCGCCGCACCTGCAGGCAGATCGAGTGTCTGCCCTGTAGCCAGGGGGACGGGGCAATAAAAGCGAGGCATCGCGTGGGTGCCGTGCTTACACGCGACCGTAGGCGAAGCCGGACAGGGCCTCAAAGCCCTCGACCTTGTCGATCAGCCTGAGCAATGGTTTGAGTTCGCGGTAGCGGTTGCAGGTGGACCGAATGTAATGAATGAAACGTGGCGTGTCGGCCAGATACTTGGGTTTGCCGTCGCGCAGAGTAAGTCGCGCGAAGATGCCGGCGATCTTGAGGTGGCGCTGCAAGCCCATCCATTCCACGCCTCGGTAAAACTCGCCAAAGTCTTCGCCCACCGGCAGACCTGCTTTGCGCGCCTTTTGCCAGTAGCGGATGGTGATGTCCAGCACGAAGTCTTCTTCCCAGCTCAAGAATGCATCTCGCATCAGGCTGGCAATGTCGTAGGTGATGGGGCCATACACCGCATCCTGAAAATCCAGAATGCCGAGGTTGGGGGCCAAGGTTTCGCCGCCGAGCGTGGGGGCCATATCACAGACCATCAGATTGCGCGGCATGAAATCCCGGTGCACGTAGACACTGGGCCAGGCCAGGTTTTGTGCAACGATGTGCTTGAAAGCCTCGTCCAGCGTGCTTCGTACCTCACCTTCCACGGCGACTCCCCGGTGCCGTCCCAGGTACCACTCGGGAAAGAGTTCCAGTTCGCGGCGCAGCAGGGCTTCATCGTAAGGGGGCAGAACATCAGCTTGTGATGCCAGTTGCCAGGCGATCAGTGCATCCACCGCCTGTATGTAGCTGGCAAAGTTGGCTTGTGGCACTTCTGGGTTGATGAGCGCCATCATGGTGTGCTGTCCCAGGTCGCTCAGCAGCATGAAGCCATGGGCCTCGTCCCAGGCCAAGACCTTGGGTGCGTGCAGACCGGCCTGTTGCATCAGACCCGCGACGTGCACGAACGGCCGACAGTCCTCTTTGGCGGGGGGAGCGTCCATGATGATGCGGCTGCCGTGTGTGGACCCAATACGCAGATAGCGCCGAAAACTCGCGTCGGCGGATGCCAGATGCAGGGTGTCTGGATGCAGGCCTTGCGTCGGGGCGATCTCCGCCAGCCAGGCGTTAAAAAGCGCCGCCCGCGCAGGGTCGGCCCATTCCACGGCGGTCGCCGGGTGGGTCTGTGAGGGGTTGAGATGGGTCATGGCAGCGGCCTGTGTGGCCGGGGGTGTGGCGTTGGAGCTCATGGATAATCCATTTTACAAATCCGGCCTGTTTGCCTTGCCGCTTGGCGCCGCCTCTGGGCCCACGGACATGCCGACGTCCGTCCCACTTTTTGTCACCCAGTTTGTCTTCCCGCCCCTGCCTCATGCGCTTGACCCAGCTTGCCATCACTCTCGGGGGGAAGATATCGCTATTGCGCTGTCGGCGTGGGCTCCTCACCGCCGTGGCCACGGTGCTGGGTGTGCTGGGGACGTGGTCAACAGCCGGGGCACAAACAGTCGAGGCCGTTGACGATGCCCCCTTGCGGCTCAAAAGCACGCTTTTGTTGCATGAGACCCTGGCGGAGCCCTGGCGTGGCGAAGTCCCCACCTATGTGTTTGGTGACCGCACCTACGGCCGGCCTGATCTTGAAACCGTGGTGGAGGGGCAGGCCGAACTGCGCCGTAGCGACACCGTGATACGGGCCGACAAACTGAGCTACCTCCAGCCTGACGATCAGGCCCGAGCCGAGGGCCATGTCCGCGTTTCTCGGGGCGGCAATGTCTACGAAGGTCCCCTGCTAGAGCTAAAGGTCGATGCCTTTGAGGGCTATTTCGACAAGCCCAGTTATCAGTTCCTGCGCAACCAGGCGCATGGCACGGCCGACCGGGTTGATTTTCTGGACGAGTCAAGGGCGGTCATTCACAACGCCAGTTTCACCACCTGTCGGCGCCTGCCAGGGCCGAGCTGGATGCCAGACTGGATCTTGCGGGCCACCGAGCTTCGGCTCGATCAGGACCAAAACGAAGGCGAGGCTGTAGGGGCATTGCTGAGCTTCAAGGGCGCGCCGGTCCTGCCCATCCCTTACCTTAACTTTCCCTTGGGTGATGAACGCAAGTCTGGGTTTCTGCCGCCGACCCTGGGCGTGGACAACGTGGCCGGTGTGCAGATTGAACAGCCTTATTACTGGAACATCGCGCCCAATCGCGATGCCACCCTGAGTCCCAAGCTCATGACCAAGCGTGGCGTGGACTTGGGGGGACAGTTTCGTTACTTAGAGCCCAGTTACTCCGGCGAGTTGTCGGGCAACGTCATGCCTGCAGACCAATTGCGCGACGCCAATCGCTGGGGCCTGGTGGCATTGCACCGGGGTTTTGTGGACACCGAGCTGGTGGGGCGTGTCAACGTCAATCTGAACCTCAACCGCGTGAGCGACGACAACTATTGGCGCGATTTCTCGGGCGCCCGCCCGACGCTGACGCAGCGCCTGTTGCCCGCCGATCTGACCGCTAACTGGGTAGGTGGTGGTTTGTCTTACACGGTACGCACATTGAAGTGGCAAACACTGCAGGATGTGTCCGCACCCATCGTGCCCCCTTACGATCGCATGCCACAAGTGGTGGCCCAGTTTGTGCGTTCTGATATCCGCGGCCTGGATGTGTCGGTGGTGGCGGACATGACCCATTTCCAGTCAGACCCATCCCGTACTGGACAACCCAACGCCCAGCGCGGCTTTGCACAGGCTCAGGTGAGTCTGCCTTTTGTGGGCGCGGCTGGGTTTGTCACGCCTAAAGTGCAGTTGCACACTACGCAGTACTCGTTTGATGGGCTTGCAAGCAATGGAAGCAGCACTGCCTCTCGCACGGTGCCCACGTTCAGCATCGACAGCGGTCTGGTGTTTGAACGCGACGCCAGCTGGTTTGGCAATGCCATGATCCAGACGCTAGAGCCACGCGCTTTTTACGTCAACACACCCTATCGTGAGCAAAGCGGCCTGCCCAACTACGACTCTGGCGCCTTCGACTTCAACTTCGCCACGATTTACTCCGAGAACGCTTTCGTGGGCAACGACCGGATTTCAGACAGCAATTTGCTGACACTGGGCTTGAGCTCGCGGCTGCTGGAGCCCGACACCGGCGCAGAGTCGGCACGTTTCGGCGTGGCACAGCGTTTACGTTTCAAAAACCAGTACGTGACGCTGCCCGGCGGCAGTACCGTGGAGGACCGCTTGAGCGATGTGATGCTGGGCGCTACCGTCAACCTTAGTAGTCAATGGTTGACTGATGGCACCGTGCAATACAACCCCAAGACCAGAAGGTCTGAGCGTGCCACCCTGGCTGCGCGTTACAACCCGGGGCATTACCGCGTGGTGAATGCCGCATACCGATTGCAGCGAGCTGCTAGCGAGCAGTTGGATGTGGGCTGGCAGTGGCCGCTTAATGACCTCTGGGGCGACAAGGGCCAGGATCTTGGGGCCGGTCGCGGGCAGGGGCCCGGGCGCTGGTACAGCGTGGGCCGCTTGAACTACAGTCTGCGTGAAGGCCGGCTCGTCGATTCGATCCTGGGTCTGGAATACGATGCCGACTGCTGGCTGGGCCGTGTAGTGCTGGAGCGACTGCAAACCAGCACCAGCAGTGCCAATCAACGCATCATGTTCCAACTGGAGTTTGTGGGCTTCTCGCGTTTGGGCGTGAGCCCGCTCAAGACGCTCAAGGACAATATTCAGCGCTACGAGTACCTGCGTGAACAAAGTACCGTACCGAGCCGTTTCAGCAATTACGAATAAGCCCCATATGATTTTCCGCTCACTGGCACTTCGGCTCACGGCCCTGGCTGTTTTGTCCTGCATGACCCACGCACCGGTCTGGGCTCAATCCCTGAAGCCGGCAGCTGCTACGCGAGGTGCATTGGCACCCTCAGCGAGTTCTGTGGCGACGGCAGATTACATCGTTGCCGTGGTCAACTCAGAGCCCATCACCAATCACGAGGTTCGTCGTGAGCTTAGGCGTGTACAGCAGCAATTTGCCCAGCAGGGCAGGCCCGCCCCTGCTGTATCGGAGCTGACGGCGCAGGTTCTGGAGCGACTGATCAGCGACAAGGCCCAACTGCAGCTGGCCCGTGACGTTGGCATCAATGTGGATGATGTGGCGGTTGATCAAGCCGAGCTGTCGGTGGCCGAGCAAAATCAGCTGGACCTGGCGGGCCTGCACGCACGCTTAGCCGCCGACGGTTCTAGCGCCAGCCAGTTTCGCAGCCAGTTGCGTGAGCAGTTGACTTTGACCCGCCTACGTGAGCGCGAGGTGGAAGCCCGGGTTCGCGTGTCTGACACAGACATTGAGCAGTACCTGAGCGAGCAACTGGCAGGCACAGATCTCAGCAAGCAGCTCCTCAATGTGGCACAGATCCTGATCGCGGTGGCAGACGACGCCAGTCCCGCCCAAGTGAGTGCCTTGCAGGTTCGGGCCGAGGCCGCCTTGGCTCGCGCCCGTGCTGGGGAAGACTTTGCCGCGCTGGCCAAAGAGCTGTCGAATTCGGCAGACCGGGCCAATGGCGGCCTGCTGGGGCTGCGCAGTGCCGACCGATATCCGCCCTTGTTTGTTCAGGCCACGCAAGGCTTGGCGGTCGGGGGGCTGTCTGGTGTGATCCGTTCTGGTGCTGGTTTTCATGTGCTCAAGCTGATGGAACGACAGGCGGCGGGTTTACCACCCATGACCGTGACGCAAACGCGGGCACGTCATATCCTTTTGCGGCCCACGGCCCAGCTCAGCGAAACGGCTGCAAAGGAGCAGTTAGCTGCCCTCAAGCGTCGGATAGAGTCGGGTCAGGCAGACTTTGCTGCGACAGCGCGCACCTTGTCGCAAGACGGTTCTGCGGCCCAGGGCGGGGACTTGGGTTGGGCCAGCCCGGGCCAGTTTGTGCCTGAGTTCGAGAACGTGATGAATCAGCTGCGGCCGGGTCAGATCAGCGAGCCTGTGGTGTCGCGTTTTGGTGTTCACCTGATGCAACTGATGGAGCGTCGCCAGGTCAAGCTCAGTGAGCGCGAGCAGCGTGAAGCCATACGCAACGTCCTGCGCGAGAAAAAAATGGACGAGGCTTACCTCAACTGGGCCCAGGACGTGCGTGCCCGCGCCTATGTCGAGATGCGGGAGCCTCCCCAGTGAAGCACATTGCCCGTAAACGGTTTGGCCAGCATTTCTTGTCGGACGGCGGCATCATCGATGCCATCGTGGATGAAATTGCTCCTCGCCCCGGTCAGACCATGGTCGAGATTGGGCCCGGTCTCGCGGCGTTGACGCAGCCCCTGGTCGAGCGCCTTGGCCATCTGACAGTGATTGAGCTGGATCGCGACCTGGCCAAGCGCCTGAGGGAGCACCCCCAGTTGTCCGTGGTGGAGTCCGACGTGCTTAAGGTGGATTTCCGGCAATTGGCAGGCACCATGGTGGGCAGCGGTTCAGGAGGCGATAGCCCAGCCGTGCGCGTGGTGGGTAATTTGCCCTACAACATCTCCACGCCCATCCTGTTTCACCTGCTGCAGTATGTGGACGTGGTGCAAGACCAGCACTTCATGCTGCAAAAAGAGGTGATCGACCGCATGGTGGCCAAACCTGCTACCTCCGACTATGGACGCCTGAGTGTGATGTTGCAGTGGCGCTATGCCATGACCAACGTGCTGTTTGTGCCGCCCGAGAGCTTTGATCCGCCTCCACGGGTGGATAGCGCAGTGGTCCGCATGGTGCCGCACGCCGAACCCGCCCAGGTGGATGTGGATCGTTTGAGTGAGATTGTTCAGGTCGCCTTCAGCCAGCGTCGCAAGTTATTGCGGCATTCGCTGGGTCGCTGGCTGGAGCAACACCAGTTTGAAGGCCAGTTTGACTTGCAACGCCGTGCCGAGGAGGTCGGGGTGGAGGAGTATGTGGGCTTGACTCAGGCCATCTCTGCCCAGCAGGTGGCTTGACGCGTCGGCGCTCCAGCATCGGCGGCCACAAAAAAGCCCGCTGAGGTCCTGCGACCTAGCGGGCTCGTTTTTTTGGAGCCTGTATCAGGCGGCAGTGAGCCAGTAACCCGCATTGAAGGGGCTGCTCATGCGTAGCGCCAGGGGCGACACGTCCAAAATCTTGTCCGTCGGCATTTTTTCGCCGTCGGCATTCAACTCGATGCCTGCAACAGCGTCATCGCTTTGCGCATCGTTCTTAGCCTCATTCGCCCGTTCTGCTTGGCTGGCTTGTGCAGAACGGGCTACAGAAAAGAATAGAAGCACCGGAAAGGAATTTTCCGGTCTCCCCAGTAGTCGGCCGCGTCACGGAAGATGTCGAGCAATTGCTCGCGGGCTTCTTTGTCGAATTTGGTGTTGGCAGGAATGTGCTCCAGCACGGCAACAAAACCAGGCTGAGGGCCCGACTTGTGTACCGGGTCGGTCATGCTGTCGTACAAGGCATCAAAGTTCTTGCCGACTTGGGTAGGTAGCATGAATTGCTGCCCGATCAGGTCAAGCACATCCTGCTTGGACTGTGCATTGGCCAGGTTGGCATACAGGAAGTGATGGCCCATTTTTTGGGCCGATTCCTGTAGGTCCTGTACGCGAAATGCGCGGATCGACTGGACGATGTTGGATCGCACGCCCTTCAAGGGCGTATCTACAGCACCCGGTGGGGCTGATCCTGCTGGCTGGCGAGTGGTCATGTTCATTCCCGCTTGGTTCCTAGTAAACAAAAAACATCATCGGACGATCTTGCGAAAGCTCGCATAGTGATCGGCCGTGTAATAACAAACATCAGGCGTCTTTGAGGGACCGCCACAAACGATTCTTTTTACACCTCGGTGCGAAACACCTAGTGTCTTGACGGTGTACTCACGGTAATAACCACGTGGCTGAATGGACAGCAAGCGCTCGCGGTTGTGAAATACAACGCCATCTTTTTCATATGGGAATGGCCCGCCCTGGAAGATGAGCTCGTAGGTTTGTTTACCTTCTCTTGGCAATTGATCCACGGAAATGGTGGACAACTGACTCGATGGCGCTGTTTCCCTTGCAGGTAACAGGCTTGGCAAACAAAAGCCGGTGAGTAAACAGGCGATAAACACCGGCTTGAACCACCGTGACCACCGCGTCCACCGCACATTTGCGGGCTTGCCAAACATCAACAAACTCTCCCAAAACTCCGGGTAAACCCGTAAATTTCAAGGCTGCTAGTGTCGCGTATTTGTTGTGAAAACGCAATAGCCTGCCCAATAAACGGGCAGGCGGTACATGATAAAAGCTGCTGGCGCTCAGGCAGCCAGCAGTGGCCTGATCAACGGCTAGCGTTGGCGTCGGCGACCGTCAAGGCGGTCATGTTCACGATACGGCGCACCGTTGTGCTGGCGGTAAGCACATGCACGGGCTTGGCGGCGCCCAGCAGCACGGGGCCGATCGCAATGTTTCCGCCAGCAGCAGTCTTCAGCAAGTTGTAGGAGATGTTGGCTGCATCGATATTGGGCAAGACCAGCAGGTTGGCGTCACCCGACAGGGTGCTATGTGGCATCAAGGTTTCACGCGCAGCGCCATCGAGCGCCACGTCGCCATGCATTTCGCCATCTACTTCCAGCCAGGGCGCTTCGGTTTTGAGTAGTTCCAGCACCCGGCGCATCTTCACAGCGCTGGGCTGGTTGCTCTGCCCGAAGTTGCTGTGTGAAAGCAGCGCCGCCTTGGGCTTGATGCCAAAGCGCATCATTTCCTCGGCAGCCATGACCGTGATCTCTGTCAGCTCTTCGGCAGTGGGGTCGTAATTGACATGGGTATCCACCAAAAACACCTGGCGGCCAGGCAGCATGAGGCCGTTCATGCAGGCATAAATACGCACGTCCTGAGGCGTGCTGTGGCTGCCGCCCACCCGCTTGCCGATCACCTGATCGATGTATTCCAGGTGGTTGGCCGTAGTGCCCCATGTGCCACAAATCAGGCCGTCCACCTCATCCTTGTGCAGCAGCATGGAACCAATCAGCGTCAGGCGCCGGCGCATTTCAATCTTGGCCAGCTGCGCGGTGACGCCCTTGCGCTCCGTCATGCAATGGTAGGTCTGCCAGAAGTCGCGGTAGCGGTGGTCTTGCTCGACGTTGACCACGTCGTAATCCAGCTCCTCACGCAGTCGCAGGCCAAAGTTCTTGATGCGCTGGGCGATCACCGCCGGTCGACCGATCAGGGTGGGGCGGGCCAGGCCTTCGTCCACCACGATCTGGCAGGCACGCAGCACGCGCTCTTCTTCGCCCTCGGCATAGGCGACCCGCTTTTTGGATGCGCGCTTGGCCGCCATGTAGATGGGCTTCATCACCGTGCCAGATGCGTAGACAAAGCTTTGCAGGCGCTCGCGGTAGGCGTCCATGTCCTCGATGGGGCGCAAGGCCACACCGCTGTCAGCCGCAGCCTGAGCCACCGCCGGTGCGATCTTGATCATCAGGCGCGGATCAAAGGGCTTGGGGATCAAGTATTCCGGGCCAAAAGCCAGCTGCTCACCTACGTAAGCGGCGGCGACTACCTCGCTCTGCTCTGCCTGTGCCAGCTCGGCAATGGCGTGCACAGCGGCAATCTCCATCTCCACCGTGATGGTGGAAGCGCCCGCGTCCAGCGCACCCCTGAAGATGTAGGGGAAGCACAGGACGTTGTTGACCTGGTTGGGGTAGTCGGTGCGGCCCGTGGCCATGACGGCGTCGCTGCGCACAGCCTTCACGTCTTCAGGCAGGATTTCGGGGTTGGGATTGGCCAGCGCAAAAATCAGTGGGCGATCGGCCATGCTGGCCACCATGTCCTGCTTGAGCACGCCGCCGGCAGACAAGCCCAAAAAGATGTCGGCACCCGCAATGATCTCGCGCAGGGTGCGGGCCTCGGTCTTTTGGGCGAAGACGATCTTGTCTTCGTCCATCAGTTCCGTCCGGCCCTCGTACACCACGCCCGCCAGGTCGGTCACGAAGATGTTTTCGCGTGGCAAGCCCAGCTTGACCAAGAGGCCCAGGCAGGCCAAGGCGGCGGCCCCGGCGCCAGAGGTCACCAGCTTGACCTTTTTCAGGTCTTTACCGACCACTTTCAGGCCGTTCAGGATGGCGGCGCCCACGCAGATGGCGGTGCCGTGCTGATCGTCGTGGAAAACCGGGATGTTCAGGCGCTCGCGTAGCTTGCGTTCGACATAAAAGCAGTCGGGCGCCTTGATGTCTTCCAGGTTGATGCCGCCAAAGGTGGGCTCCAGTGACGCGATGATGTCTACCAGCTTGTCGAGGTCGTTTTTCTCGTTGATCTCGATGTCGAACACATCGATGCCGGCAAATTTCTTGAACAGTACGCCTTTGCCTTCCATCACTGGCTTCGAGGCCAGAGGTCCGATATCCCCGAGCCCCAGTACTGCCGTGCCGTTGGTGATGACGGCCACCAGGTTGCCGCGGCTGGTGTACTTGAAGGCGTTGTTGGGGTCTTTGACGATTTCTTCGCAGGGCGCCGCCACGCCGGGTGAGTAGGCCAAGGCCAGGTCGTGCTGGTTGACCAATTGTTTGGTGGCAGCAATAGCGACCTTGCCGGGCGTTGGAAACTGGTGGTACTCGAGCGCGGCACGGCGCAGTTCCGCGCGTTTGGTATCTGCGTTGGGCGTGGATTCTTGCGGCATCTGGGTTTCCTGCGTGGGCTGGCACCTGGGCCATGTATGGCGCCGGCTAAACCAGACCTAGTGTGAGGTGAAGTTCAAAGAATTGTAGGCCTCGCACTCTCATGCCAGTATTGACTTATCAGTTCATCACTTTTGCCTCAAATATTCAGCCAATATCAGGCCAGCGTTGCTTTGATTTGCACCTGTGGCCTGCACCAGATCTCAGTAGATGAAATAGCCTCGGCTTCTGCTGAGCATGTGGCACGCAGGGTGGTTTCAGATTTCGACGGCTTCGAAGTCCGCTTTGGCCACACCGCAATCCGGACAGGTCCAGCTTTCAGGCACGTCGACCCACAAGGTGCCGGGGGCAATGCCGTCTTCGGGGCGGCCGGCGGTCTCGTCATAGACAAAGCCACAAACGATGCAGATATAGGTTTTCATGATGCGTAGTCTTCGTTTAAACGTTGGTGATGTTGTTGGGGGCGGTGTTCAGGCCGTGACGCGGGCCAATTGGGCTTTGTAATGGTTGGCATGGCGCTCTTCCACACGGGCCAGGGCGGCAAAGCGCTTTTGGGCTTTCTCGAGGGTGGCCTTGAACTGAGCCGCGTGCACCTTGCTTTCCTCGATTTGCTCGTTCATCTCGGTCACAGCTGCAGCGTTGCCCTCTTCTTCGGCGGTCTTGCGAAAGCCGGGGTACATCTCTGTGTACTCGTAGGTTTCGCCGTCAATGGCGATCTGCAAAGCCTTGGCCGGTGTCATGGTGGCCTTGGGGTAGAGCAGGTCCAGGTGTCCGAAGGCGTGCATGACCTCCTGGTCGGCCGTTTCTTCAAAGGCGCGAGCGGTGTCTTCGTCCCCCACCTCCCTGGCAATCTTGGCGAAATAGCGATACTTGATATGGGCCATTGATTCGCCGGCAAAAGCCGCTTCGAGGTTGGCGATGGTCTTGATGTCGGGGCGTTGTGCAGTGCTCACGGTGTACTCCTTGGGATGAACAGATAGGTTGAATCAATCAACACAGAATGAATGTTAGGCTTTAGCAATTGGATTGGCCAATTGGGAATTCCTAATCAATAGATAGTCTGTATCGAGAGACGCAGGCCCCTGCTGACTCAACGCAAGTGCTTGGCACCTTTAGCGGCCAACGCTTGGGGAATGGATAGCCCCCGTCGCCCTGGCACCAACTCAAACGACTGCCCAGCTGCCAGGCTGCCGGGCGTGCACACTGCCAAATAAAAACCGCAACGACTGGACTGCACCATGTCGCGCGCGGCCTGTGAGTAGCCCATGACGGTGTTGAACTTGCCGCAGGGCTCGCGCGGGGCCGTCACGCGCAACACGCAGTCAGGGAAATGCAGCTCGTCGCCGACCCACACCTCGTCTTCCAGCAAACCGGCCAAGGTGAGGTTTTCGCCGGCGAAACCCCCGCCCAGAACTTCGTCAAAGAGCGTCACACCTCGTTGCTGGCGTTGTTCCTGCCAAAACGCGTAGTGCTCGGTGGGGTAAGCGTAAATCGCCTTGGCCAGGCCGCCATGTACGCTCAAGTCGGCTTGCTCATCGCCGGCCAGTCCCAGGGGCTTGACCTCTACGGCGCCCGTAACCGCCTGCTTACCGATGGCACTCATCATCTTGCGCTCACTCACCAACAAGGGCCTCACCAGGCCCACGTTGACTTGCAATAAACGGCGCTCCGTCATAGTCGCATTAAGGCTTCGATGGCGTCGGCATCGACGGGCACACCGCGCGAGATCAGCTCGCAGCCGTCTTGTGTCACGATGGCATCGTCTTCGATGCGGATGCCGATGTTGTGGAAGCGCTCGGGCACCCCTGGTCCCGGGCGCACATACAGGCCGGGTTCTATGGTCAGCACCATGCCCGCATGCAAAATGCGACTGGGGCGGTCCTTGATGGTTTCTCCGCTCAATGGATCCTTGCGTTCGTTCAACCTGCCCACCTCGGTGGGCTCCACATAACTGCCGCAATCGTGCACATCCATGCCCAGCCAGTGGCCGGTGCGGTGCATGTAAAACGCAAAGTAACTGCGATTGGCGATCACATCGTCCACACCGCCGACCTTGTTGCGGTCCAGCAAGCCGACATCCAGCATGCCTTGTGACAGCACCTTGACGGCAGCGTCATGCGGATCGGTGAATCGGGCGCCGGCCCGTGTCGCTGCCACTGCTGCGTACTGTGAGGCCAGGACCAGGTCGTAGAGTTCTCGCTGCGGGCCTGTGAACCTGCCGTTGGCCGGAAAAGTGCGGGTGATGTCGCTGGCGTAGCCATCAAGCTCGCAACCCGCATCGATCAGCACCAGTTCCCCATCGCGGATAGG
Organism: Pseudomonadota bacterium; assembly: GCA_046046915.1. Taxonomy (GTDB): domain Bacteria; phylum Pseudomonadota; class Gammaproteobacteria; order Burkholderiales; family Burkholderiaceae_C; genus JBEEJZ01. Next base: position 5,657 of record JBJOIT010000039.1, on the reverse strand, counting down.
CGCTTTGTCGGCACGGTAGTGCAGGACGCAGGCGTTGGCCCCGGCGGCCACGATCGAGCTGTAGGCCGGGAACTGCGAGCCATACAGCCGAAACGCGTGCAGCAACTCGGCGTCCAGGTGGTACTCGCGTACATCGGCACCGGCACGCAACATGCGGGCGCTGGTTTGCATGGCGCGGATGTGCGCGCCGGCGCTGATCTGCGCCGCACGGCGCATGATGGCCTGCTCGTGCGTGTCCTTGAACAGGCGCATCTCATCAAGCACGCCACACAGGTCGCGCTGCTGCTCGGGGCACTGGGCCCCCAAGCGCACACGGGCACGCACCTTGTTCAACCAGCCGGCCACCCGTGTTTCCAGGCCAGGGTGTGTGGCAAAGGCAAACCATACGGCCTCGCGGTTTTCCAGCAACGTGGGCATCCGGCTGTCGAGCTCGGTATTGGAATAAGCCGCGTCCAGCCCCAGCGTGGCGGGCGCAGCATCTGGCCCCAGGCGATACCCGTCCCAAATCTCGCGTTCCAGGTCCTTGGGTTGACAAAACAGGGTGCTGCCGCCATCACCGGCGACCACTAGCCAAGCCTGGGGCTCGGTGAAGCCGGTCAGGTAATAAAAATAGCTGTCATGCCGGTACAAAAAATCGGCATCACGGTTGCGTGGCTGTTCTGGCGCTGTGGGGATGATGGCAATGCCATTGGGCCCCAGTTGGACGGCCAGGCGGGCGCGGCGTTCGGCGTAAATCGAGTCGGTCATGTTGCGGCGTGTTCTGATGGGTGAGCTGAATTTAACTGGGTAAGCCGCTCGGGCGTGCCCACATCGGTCCATGGCCCCGTGTAGAGCTGGGCCGAGACCAGGCTCCGGTTCATGGCGGTGCGTAACAAGGGTGCTAGCGCAGCCTTGACGCCATGCGGGTTGCCGGCCGGCAAATCGCAATTTGGCGGCTCAAAAAAAGCACGCCGGTACAGGCCGATGGTGCTGTAGGTATAGCGAGGCCCTGGTTGGTCTGGAGGCACATTCAGGGCCAAGCCGTCATCCGACAAACCAAAGTCGCCTTTGGGGTTATGCGTCGGGTTGGGCACCAGCCACAGGTGAGCCAGCATAGGGCTGGCCGCAAAGGTCGCGAAGGCTGCGGCATCAAACACAAAGTCGGGCGTGTACACATCCCCGGCCAGAACCCAGAAAACGTCATCCAGCATAGGCAGTGCACGGGCAATGCCGCCCGCCGTTTCCAGAGCGCTGCCAAAGTCCTCGCCTTCCATCGAGTAGCTCAGCGCCATGCCTTTGAACTCCCTGCCAAAGCGCGCCGGAATCTGCTCGCCTAGCCAGGCGGTGTTAATGACCACGCGGCCTATGCCATCTCGCGCCAATGCTGCCAGATGCCATTGCATCAGCGGCTGGCCTTGCACCGGTAGCAATGGTTTGGGTGTCACATCGGTCAGCGGGCGCATGCGCTCGCCGCGACCGGCGGCCAGCAACAGGGCTGATGTACCAAGAAAGATCGTTTTGTTTGGAGTCATGAAGACGGTATCTATCTGCCAGACGGACCTCGCCATCGATGGCGGACGCGGAGCTGTCAAACGGAGTGCTGGATATCGATGAATTTCTGGCGGTTGCTCAGATAAAGCTTGACCAGCGTCGGATCAAAATGTTGGCCACTCTCGCGGGTAAGGAAGTCTGTCACCTGGTCCATGGGCCAAGGCTCTTTGTAGCATCGACGCGTGCTCAAAGCGTCGTAAACATCGGCTAATGTCACGATGCGTCCTACCAAAGGAATTTGCTCGCCAGCCAGGCCGTTGGGGTAGCCAGCGCCATTCCACCTTTCGTGATGCGAGATGGCCACGGTGGCCCCCAGCTGCAAGAGGGGCGATTGGGAGTCGCGCAGGATGTCGTAACCATTTTGCGCATGCTGACGCATGATCACCATCTCGTAGGCGGTGAGTGCGCCGGGCTTCTTGAGGATGGCGTCCGGGGTGGTGATCTTGCCCACGTCATGCAACATGGACGCCAGGCGCATGTCCTCTCCAAAGGCCGATCCCAGCCCGAGCAGGTCGCAAAAAAGCGCGCTGTAGCGGCCCATGCGCTCGATGTGGGCGCCCGTGTCCTTGTCACTGAACTCCGATGCAATGACAAATTTTTTGACCGCTTCGACTTGGGATTCACGCAGTTGGTGGTTCATGCGTGCATTGCGCAACAGCACCCCGACCTGATTGGCCAGCGCAGTCAGATAAACGATGTCGGCTTCTGGAAACGCTTGGATGGCGTTGTTGTCGCGGCTGCGGTGATTGATGAACTGCACGACCCCGAGCACATAGCCACGCGTGTCACACATGGGCAGTGTGAGCATGGAGCAGGAACGGTACTGGTGACGTTGGTCCAGTGAGGGATTGAACTTGTACAACAAGGATGCGTCGAGCTGGTACACATCTGCAATGTTGAGCGGGCGCCCCGACAAGGCGACAAATCCGGCGATGGAGCTGGACTGGATGGGAATCAGAAAGTCCCGCACGCTTTCTACCAGTCGCTGCCGATCGCCAGCACGCTGGTCAAGCACCGGGTTGGTCGAGGCCAGAAAGCGCAAATGGTCGCCCTCCACGCCATAGATCGAACAGCCCTCGCAATGCGCCATTTCGACGCCTGTCTTGGCAATCAGTCCCAACAGCGCATCAAAGTCCCGCACCTCACTGAGTGCCAATGACGCCTCGACCAACAGCGTGAGGCGTTGCGCGTCCAGCGATCCATTCAGGGCCGATGGCACGGGCTCTTCACGGAGTGCCCGATCGGGCATCAACTCGAAAGAACTCACATTCATTGCCGTTTCGCCTCTTTTCCGTGCGCAAGGATTGTTTTGCAAGCCGCAATGTACACGTTGTCGCCGATTACAAGGCCAGCCGAACAGCCCAGGCTGCTTAAGCGTTTGCATCACTCGACCTGATGGACCCGGTGGGTGCTCAGAGGCGTCGCAGCAACCGACGATAAAATCGTGGGCTGCCCCTACTGCACTTTTTTTGGAGCTGCCCCTCAGATGACAACGCCTCAAACCATGGCTAACGCCATCCGCGCATTGGCCATGGACGCCGTGCAACAAGCCAACTCGGGTCACCCCGGCGCACCGATGGGCATGGCCGATATGGCAGTGGCCTTGTGGGCCCGCCACCTCAAGCACAGCCCCGCCAACCCCAACTGGTTTGACCGCGACCGTTTCGTGCTGTCCAACGGCCACGGCTCGATGCTGATCTACGCCTTGCTGCACCTCACCGGCTACAAGCTGCCGATGAGCGAGATCAAGAACTTCCGCCAGCTGCACAGCAAGACCGCCGGCCACCCAGAGGTGGGCGTGACGCCCGGCGTGGAAACCACCACTGGCCCCCTGGGCCAGGGTGTGACCAATGCCGTGGGCATGGCCCTGGCAGAAAAACTGCTGGCCGCTGAATTCAACCGAGAAGGCCATACCGTGGTGGACCACCACACCTATGTGTTCATGGGTGACGGCTGCCTGATGGAAGGCATCAGCCACGAAGCTGCCGCCCTGGCCGGTGCCTGGAAGCTCAACAAGCTCATCGCCCTGTACGACGACAACGGCATCTCCATCGACGGCCAAGTCGCCCCCTGGTTCATCGACAACACCGCCCAGCGCTTTGCCGCCTACGGCTGGAACGTGATCGGCCCGGTTGACGGCCACGACGAAGCCGCTGTATCGCAAGCCATTGCCGCTGCCAAGACCAGCGCCGACAAGCCCACCCTGGTGATCTGCAAGACGCACATCGGCAAGGGCAGCCCCAACCGCGCCAACACCTCCAAAGCCCACGGCGAACCGCTGGGTGCTGAAGAAATCAAGCTCACCCGCGAGTCGCTGGGCTGGAACCACGCTCCCTTCGTCATTCCCGAGGATGTGTACGCCGCCTGGGATGCCAAGGCTGCTGGCAAGACGGCAGAACAAGCCTGGAACGACACCTTCAAGGCCTACAAAGCCGCCCACCCCGCTCTGGCCAAGGAGCTGGTGCGCCGCATGAAGGGCGACTTGCCCAAGCAGTTTGTACAGACGGCCGTGGACGCCGTGATTGCCGCCCACACCAAGGGCGAGACCGTGGCCAGCCGCAAGGCCAGCCAGCTGGCGCTGGAAGCCTTCACCGCAGCCCTGCCCGAGATGTTGGGTGGCTCGGCCGACCTGACCGGCTCCAACCTCACCAACACCAAAGCCACCCCCAACCTGCGTTTTGATGAGGCTGGCAAGGGCAACGGCGGCCGTCACATCAACTATGGCGTGCGTGAGTTCGGCATGGCCGCCATCATGAATGGCGTGGCCCTGCACGGAGGCTACATTCCTTACGGCGGCACTTTCCTGACCTTCAGCGACTACAGCCGCAACGCCATCCGCATGGCCGCGCTGATGAAGCAACGCGTCATCCACGTTTTCACCCACGACAGCATAGGCCTGGGCGAAGACGGCCCTACTCACCAGTCGATCGAGCACGCCGCCAGCCTGCGCATCATCCCCAATCTGGATGTGTGGCGCCCCGCCGATACCGCTGAGACCGCCGTGGCCTGGACGGTGGCGCTGCAAAACAGCACCCGCCCCACAGCGTTGCTGCTGTCGCGCCAGAACATCAGCTACGCCGCCAAGTGCGACTCGGCTTCCGCACCTGATGCCTCGGGTCTGGACGCCATCAGCAAGGGCGCTTATGTCTTGTCTGAGCCGGTAGATGCCGGCTTCAAGCCCAGCAAGAAAACGCAGGCCGTCATCATTGCCACGGGCTCCGAAGTGCAACTCGCCCTGGCTGCCCAAAAGCTGCTGGCCGAACGCAAGGTTGCCGTGCGCGTGGTGTCCATGCCCAGCAACACTGCGTTTGACCGCCAGAGCGTGGACTACAAGAACGCCGTGTTGCCTGTGGGCGTGCCGCGCATCGCTGTGGAAATGGGTGTGAGCGAAGGCTGGTGGAAGTACGGCTGCGCTGCCGTGGTGGGTATCGACACCTACGGCGAATCGGCTCCGGCACCCGTACTGTTCAAGCACTTTGGCTTTACCGCAGAGAATGTGGCTGACACGGTGCAAGCCGCGCTGGCCAAAAAGTAAGACATTTCAAATTTTCAGGAGTTAACCATGACCATCAAAATCGGTATCAACGGCTTTGGCCGCATCGGTCGTAACGTGCTGCGTTCTGCCATCCAGAATTTTCCCGATATTGAAATCGTCGGCATCAACGACCTGCTGGAACCCAACTACCTGGCCTACATGCTGCAGTACGACAGCGTGCATGGCCGTTTCAAGGGCGAAGTCTCGGTCGACGGCAACACCCTTACCGTTAACGGCAAGAAAATCCGCCTGACCCAAGAGCGCGACCCCGCCGCCCTGAAGTGGAACGAAGTCGGTGCCGACATCGTGATCGAGTCCACCGGCCTGTTCCTGGACAAGGCCGCTGCCGAGAAGCACCTGGCCGCCGGCGCCAAAAAGGTAATCATGTCCGCCCCCAGCAAGGACGACACCCCCATGTTTGTGTACGGCGTGAACCACGACACCTACAAGGGCGAGGCCATCATCTCCAACGCATCGTGCACCACCAACTGCCTGGCCCCCCTGGCCAAGGTGATCCACGACAAATTCGGCATCAAGCGCGGCCTGATGACCACGGTGCACGCTGCCACCGCCACGCAAAAAACCGTGGACG
>JBJOIT010000038.1:0-27580 GCA_046046915.1 Pseudomonadota bacterium | reverse complement strand
GACACCGCTTCGATGCTGGCTGCTGCACCGGCCGGTGTGACCACGCCGCGGGCGGCATCGCGGCCGAGCGCGACCATGGCAGCCGTTTCCGAGGTGGCGGTCAGGTTGACCTGGAAGGTGCGCTCGCCGTCAACGATCAGCCCGGCCGGGGCGCGGAAAGTGAACTGCTGCGTATCCGAAGTTGCACTGGTGCTGGCATTCGGGCCGAAGGTAACCAGCTGGCTTGTCGGCAGCTGGAAACCTCTGGTGCTCGCCGGGTTTTCACCGAGCCCGGCGACACCCCAGTCGACCTTGTGGGTGAAGCCAAGCGCACCGGTACGCTGCACCGTCACGGTATAGGTATAGAAGCCGTTCGCATCCGGGCCAATCGCCACCATGCTCTCGATGCTGATCTCGGCGTCATTGTTCCTGACCACACCCTGGGCCGTACCCTCGCCAACACGGATGTTCCGGTTGCTGGTGGACAGCACGAGCGAGAAAGTCTGATCTGGCGTGATGCGCTGATCGTCAACGGACGACAGGTTGATCGTGGCTTGCGTGTCGCCGTCGGCAAAGCTCACCGTACCCTGATACACCGTGGGCAGCGTGGTCGCATCGCTGCTGGTGACGATAAGTTCGTAGGATAGAGTTTCGGCTCCGCTGCTGCTAGTTCGGCTCACCACGAAAGGCATGGGCTGGCCCTCAACCACCGTGACCGATGGGGCGGTGAATGAAAAGACCGGGCGGTCATCGTCGGGTGCTGATTCGTCCACCGTGGTGGTATTCGGGTCATTAACAGCCGGATTGCCCTCGGGGTCATACACTGTGCCCGAGCCGTCATCCAGAATAACCGCCGTGGCGCTGCCCGATGCCCCTGACCGTTCCACTGGGGTGGCCAGCGAGGCGTCTTCATAACGCAGCCGTGGTACAGCGAAGGCCGCTGTGAGTTGCACCGTCTCTTCGCCTTCGTAGGCAGAGTCCTGGGTGGTCTGCACCCGTACGTGAAAGGTATCGACTGAGGCCGGCAACTGGATGCTGCCGCTGGTTACGGTCAGCTCCACGCGCCCGGTGCGGTTCGCCTCGTCGGTATAGTAGAAGGCGGTGACGGTGGTCGACCAGTCACCATCTTCCGTGCTCACATGGCCCGGAGTCAGCGCAATCTCGATGGGCTGTTCGCGGGTGCCGCTCACCGTGACATCAAACAGCGCAGTGCTGCCTTCCGAAACCCGACGGCCGCCGCTCACGCTCAGAGTGGGCCGGTCATCGTCACTCGTGCCAGCGGTGTCCGTCCCGTCGCTCGTGCCGTCGGTGTCGTCATCACCGTCGCTCTGGCTGCCATCGTCATAGATGGTGGAGGTGGCGTTGGCTGTGGCACCTGTGCGCACCGTGCTGCTGGTGCCTGTGCGGTCGGCAAACTTCAGCGCCGCTTCGTCAAAGCTTGCCGTCAAACGGAAGTCCTCGGCGCCCTCATACACGTTGTCTGTGGTCGTGGCGGCCTTGACGTAGAAGGTCGTGGCACCACCGGGCAGGCTGAACACGCCAGCGCTGACCACCAACGTGGAGCCAGCAATGTCCGCCGGATTGGTGTAGACGATGTAGCTGGCGTAGTCCGCTGACTCAGCCGACAGGCCTACGTCATCCAGGCTCAGCGCAATGTTCGTGGCGTTCTCCAAGGCGGTGTTCAGCGTGACGGTGAAGACGGCACTTGAGCCCTCTTCCACAGTCACACCTGCCACCGTCAAGGTCGGCCGGTCATCGTCCGGCGTGGATTCATTGCCAGGAGTGTCTGGGCTGTCGATAACGTGCTTGCCCTCGCGGTCGTAAACCGCACCCGAGCCATCGTCAACGACCGTGGATGTGTCGGTACCCGATGCACCGGTTCGCAAGGTTGGATCGGTTCCCGTGCGATCAGCATACTTGAGCGCCGGATCCACAAAGCCTGCAGTCAGCGCAAAGCGCTCTGCCCCCTCAAACACGTTGTCGGATTTAGTGTCAACTCTCACAAAGATTTCGGTGACACCCACCGGCAGCTCGACACGTCCATTGACCACTGTCAAAACAGTGCGACCGGTGCGATTGACCGGATCGGCGTAATAAAACGCCTCTAACGGTGGGTCTACGTCACCTGACTCGGTCTCCAAGTCCGTTAGGCCCAGATCGATGGAGGTCGGTCGCTCCAGTGCATTCGACAGCCTTACTGCAAAGACCGCTGGGCTGCCTTCCGACACATCATCGACACCTGCCACCGTCAAAGTCGGGCGGTCGTCGTCTGGTCCGCTTCCAAAGGTGCCGTTGTCTTCAATCGTCAGGGTACCGGTAGCACCCTCTGGGTTGTTGAGCAAGGCCGGCCGCGACGTGGCAGCATTGACGACCGGACCAGTGAGAAGGTTCAAGGACTCGGGACCTTCATACACGTCGTCAGGCTTGATGGCCGTACGCACCAGGATGCTGGTGCTGTATGCGGGGATACGCGCACCAGCCGTCGCAGACAACCAGGTCGTGCCTCCGTCAACAGAGTATTCGAGTTCTGCACCTGTTCCAGCGTCGGCTCCCGGACGCGCGGTTCCCACTCCAAGCCCAGGCTTAAACAACATGTCATCCACACTGGGCCGGCTTAGGCTCACGGTGAACACGGCATAACCGGCCTTTTCCTCGACCCTCACGTTGTCGACAGACAACGTAGGGCGATCGTCATCGACTAGTTCGCTGCTTGCGCTGCCCACATCGACAGTCGAGTACAGGCCGTCTTGTATGGTGATGGTCAGTGGGCGATCAGGCTCGCTGATGTGATCGCGCTTGACACGCAGCCGCACCTCCTGAGTGAGCTGGCCACCGGAAAACTGAACGCTCCCCGAGAAGCCGAGCGCCCCATCCACCAGGTCGTACGCTTCAAGGCCACTGACCGACCAGGCAATTGATTCCACCGACATGGGATTGGTTCGTGTCAGCAGGAAAACGATTTCTGTGATGCCATCCTCACCAGTGCCTTCGATGACGGTTGGCGTCAGGCAACTCACCGACACCTGGCCAGATGGGTCTGGCGGAAGCGGCGCCTGGGGTTTGGGGGCTTCGGCAGGTAACACCGCCTCAGTGGTGTCGACTTGCGCTCTCCCACCACCCAGACTGAGGGCGGGGTTGACGGCGCCTGTGTAAACGGGGTCGATCGTCTGACCAAGGGGCACCGCTTGGGTGGTGAGACTGCCGTCTGGGTTCACCACCTGGAGTACAAAAGGTGTAATTAGTGCTGCATTCGCTACGTCAACGCCGGAACCCAAACTAGTGAGTCCCTGTACCTGCCCCATCTGTACGCCAGACGTGTTGTTAAGGCTTGCGGAAACACTGTTGCCGCCACCCGGCAGCAAGGAGGTAGCCTGCTGAACGATCGCAGTGGCTTGGGCGAAGACTTGGGCATCAATTGAGGGGCTGCTGGGCGAGGTAGATGAAATCAATGCGGCGGCAGGAAATCCGGGGACCGGAGCGTTCTGTCCCAGACCTGAAACGGTTGAGGTGGCACCACTGACATCGGGGAACAGCCCATCATTAAGCGCACGCAGGATTTCGGCGGCAAGGCGCGTGTTAGGGTTTACCCCTTCAGACCCCCCAGTCGGAGCCTGTGCACCATTGGCAACAATCGTGAGGCTTGTAACCGAAGGCACCTGTCCTTCAGATAATGCACGGAACAGCTCTAAAGCAATGCGGGCAGTTGACGGTATCGTTTGGGGCGCAGGCGGATTCGATGTCTGGCCTTCGGCAGGCGCCTTGAGGCCGGGCGCGCTCAGGTTGGGCTCAACAGGTGCCTGGGCGATCCATACAGGCTCAGCTGCGAAATTCTCCTGCGTCCGGAAGCCAAGCCCATCCTCGCCTTGGTCCGCCAGTGCCTTTTGTCTAAATACTTGTGCTGCGGACTTTTCTTCCAAGGCGGCGAGGCGTTGTGCCAGTTCCGTCAACTGAGATTTGTCCAAGTTGGCGAACCCGCCGTCACTCAATGCGGCCACCAGTACCCGATCACCCTGCTCGGCCGAGGCCAGGAGTGATTGCAAAAGCTGCGCGACCGCTCCGTCCGAAGCAGACGCATCAGAGACATTACCCACCATTGGACCCTGCGTGCCAACCAAGAGCTGACTGGAGTCAATCGTCATGTTTGTGGATGCATCATTGGAACGATCGTTCATGTAGAAAACCTAAGCAGTATTGGATTTGCGCGTGGGCCGGCAAACTCACGCGCCGGCATACGATGGAATGGAATCAGGTGCGCAGCAAGTGCGGAGTGGGCCTATCGCGGAATTGCGGCCCCAGGTAGTTCCTTGTTAACTTCGCTGATCGCCACCGCCTCTAGGTCGAGCAAACCGGTGACTTGCAGCAGGGTCAATGCAGCGAGCGAACCGTCGACTTCGGTGGAAACCAGATCACTTATCGCATTGATCAGTGATACCTCAGCCGTCAACACGTCCATCAGGGAGCGGCGCCCCAGCTGGCGCTCGGCAGTGACCATCTCGAAATACTTGGCTGCAATGCGAACCTGGTTTGCCAGCGTCTGCTGGTTCTGGCGGGCCACAAGCAAGTTGCGCCATGCGATGGCCACTTGCTCAATGACCAGGCTCCGTGCCTCTGCTTCACGCTGAACGCTGGCCGTGAGGTCCTGGCGCACCGCTTCGTCGGCGTCGCTTGCTGCTCGCCATGCGTTGAAGTTCCAGTTCAGTTGAAGCAGAACTTTTTTGTCGTAGACACGCGCGCCATCGATAGCAGAGTCCCAGTTGCGCCGCTGGCCAGTCTCGGCGATCAGTTCAAATTTTGGCCGAGTCTCCTTCAGTTCTGTGAAGGCCAGGCGCTGTGTCAATGCCTTGGATCGATGTGCACCCACCTGGAGTTGCTTGTTACGTAAAAGCGCTGCGTCCTGTGCCTCTTGCAGACTGGCAGGTAGCTTTGACTGGACCGGTACGGCCACTTGATCAAAGTTCAGACGCGCCGTGACGGGACCAAAAAACACCTTCAATCGGGCTTCGGCGATGTCTAGAGCACCCTCCGCACGGATGCGGCGCGCTTCGGCACCGGCTAGCTGTATCTTGGACTGCAGCACGTCCGACTCGTAGCCCTTGCCAAGCTCGACTAGGGAGCTCTCTGTGCGGGTGAGATCACGCACGCTAGACTCGCTACGGCGCGCAAAATCCAGTACCAGCCGGGCTCGCACTGCGCTCCAGTGCGCCGTCAAGGCCTCGAGCAATACTCCGTCTGTTGTGGCTCCAGCAACGGCCCCGGCCTGCGCCGCTACCGAAGTGAACTCATTAACCTGCCGGTCGCTACGGCCGAAGTCATAGAGCAACTGTGTACCCCGCAGTACCACACGGTCTACATCACGCCAGGGAGACGTAATTGATTCGGTAGAGTATTGCTGCACCCCCATCTCGGCCGTGAAGTCCGCGTTCGGCCGCCACAGCCGCCGACGGATCTCAGACTCTCGAGCCTGCGCACTCGCATGGTCGGCTTGAGCAGCCTGAACACGCGGGTTGGATTTAAGAACTTCCAGAACGTCTTCACGCAGGCCATCGTTGGAGTAGGCAGAGAAGCCCAATGATGAAGCGACAAGAACTAGAAGATTTGAGATTTTGAAAGTACGGTTTTTCATTTACTTAACACCAGAATATTCACTTGGAGTGGAAATCGATAGCTGTTGCTCTACAAGGAGACATTGAGCAGATTTAATATTCGCTGGTTGAGAAACTTACGGATCGCCCCTCGACGAAGCTCTCCGCTGTTAGTTACTTCCAGCAAGTTGCGGGCACCCGGTAAACGCATATCCTTGCTCGCAGATGGGCGCGGGTTTTTAAGGCGTAAGCAGAAGTACATCACCGCAGATGTGGTGCAGATGGGTATTTGGACTGCAGCAGCTTGGGGCTCCACTTGGACCGGCCGCTGGTAGCTATTTCAACGTCGTCGTCATCTTCTGGGGTGGCGTTACAGACCTGGCGGCAGAGGTGAATCATTCAACTTCCTAAGCACAATGTAAATGCCGAGGAGTGTCGGAAATCAGGCTCATAAGATCTACCGTGACTGCGCAGACCCTACCGTAAAAGCGCAAACCGTTGCGGTTTTTTGCGATAGCCTTACGACCGATTGCTCTTACGCGCCCGGGTCTCGGACGGTAATTCACCAAACCGCCGGCGATAGTGCTCTGCAAAATCGCTGGGCTTGGAGAACCCATGGTTCAGCGCTGTTTCGGTAATGCTCTGGTTCTCGTCCAAGTTAACAAGCGCGATACGGGCCCGATCAAGGCGTGCGCCGCGCAACCATTGCATGGGACTGCAGCCAAAGCGATTGAGAAACGCGTATTGCAGACCACGAGAGGACATGCCCGAAACACGCTCCAAATCACTCAACGCAATACGATCGCCCAAATGTGCTGTGATGTAATCGCACACAAGGTCTAATTCATGGCGATGCTGCGGATCTCTGGCCGCTTTACCTTCACCTGAAATCATGGGGGCAAACAGATCTGGACGCAGCATCAGCACTATGTTGCGATAGAACAAGTCATCTAGGCCAGAGAGTTCTAGCGCTCGCGCGTGGCCTCCAAGCGCATCAATGAACCCGCACAGATGTCGAAACACGGCATCAAAATCAAAGCCGAAGGCATGCAAAGAAGCGATACGAGCTTGATCGAGCTGCAGGTTCACGGCTTCATTGGAATCAAGACCCAGCATCGCCTGGGCTGTATTGACCAAGCGACCAGGATCAAGTGAAATGCTAAGCGTGGACCTGGCGCTGCAGTACCCTCCCCGAGCTGTGCTGGGCAGATACACAGCACCATTCCCGGCAACCCAGTGCAGCTCTTTTGTGTCAATCAGAGTGACATTGCTCCCCGCAAAAGGGATCATGATCGTTGTATCACTAGTCTCACCCACGGAAGCACTAACCGGTGTATTTGCCGCGGCCACCAGACGGACGCCATTGACTGAGAGCACTTTGGTCTTACTTGCAAACTGGCCCTGCTCGCCCAAAGGGTCATAGGCCTGAATGCTCGTAATCACCGCAGCCATGCGGTCAGCGAAGCCCTTGGCATCCCGCTCAACCACAGCCTCAAGGTTGCCGAAGGGCAAGGCCGGTAGAACAGGTTGGCGACTGGAAGACTTCATTTGGTCTTGCATTTTCTGGTGGATTACTGCGGGAAAAAACCGAATTTGCGCAAGACCATACCTAATTTGCGCAAATCCGAGCTAGAGCTCCACGTAACCGGTCTCTCCACGAATCGTATGACCAACACACACAATTGCGGATGGAATTGAAACTCGGTTGCGACACTACTTTGGAATACACTGACGCCCGCAGCCTTTACCAGCTAGGCTAGGGCCAAGTGTCACCTGCGTGATGTCGGCCACGGATTGGGCCATTTTGTTGCTGTCAGGCACGCCTACTTAGGAGCGGGTACACGAGCTCAGAAAGTCGTCTAAACCCTACAGTGTTGGCAAATAAAGTGAGGCAGCTGGGATGACATGTGGCTGATTCAACAACAAACACATGGCGTGGGCATCATCTGTGATTAGAGCGACAAAACGTAAGCCTGCATATTTCCTGGCGAGATTGGCCGCTGACGCCCCCGAGGTGACCCGCTGATCTCCCAACTAAATCAAGAAACTCCCAGTGAATGATGAGCCGTCAGCTAACCGGCAATATCTCTAGGGCCACTTCGACCCCTTTTCGAATACGAAGGTAATCGATCTCATCGACGGACCATGATGAAAAAAAGTACCCGACGATGTAGCAGGGGCCTTGACCGACCCAATATGGCCTTGGGCGGATTTGCACCAAAGCAGCGACTGGCCATGGCTGCGTAACGTTTCTACTTCTGAGCCCCCTGCAAAAGGGGATGATTACCAAAGTAGTCACTTGAAGCTGCTCTTTTCAGGGCTCTTTGGTACAAACACTACGCATTTCTTCAACCTCAATTCGATTGCGCCCATTTCGTTTGGCAGCATAAAGCGCTGCATCGGCCCTGCCTATCAAGGCGTCCAGCGTATCTTGCTGGGCCTGCACCGAACAGGCCACGCCGATACTCGCTGTGAACAAAGGCGGTACTGTTCTCATACGTAGGGCGCTTTGAATGCGTTCAGCCACTTGTACCGCCTGTTCCTTGGTGGTGTCTGGCAAGATGACGATAAATTCCTCACCACCATATCGGCCAATAACGGAAGGCCGGCGCAGCACTTGTTCTACACACTTTACAAAGTCAGTCAACACCGTGTCGCCCACTTGATGGCCATGCGTGTCGTTGATCTCTTTGAAGTGATCCAAGTCTATGAGCAGCATCGAAAATGGTGTGTCTAGTCTTGTCCTGCGCACCAGCTCGCCTTGCGCATATTCAAACACTGCTCGTCTTGTAAGAGCACCCGTTAAGGCATCATGCCGCAACAGTTTCTCCATCTCATGACGCAGTTGTTCGGATGACAACAAGATGGCAGAAATGCTCAAGAGCAAGATGCCTATGCTATTGCCCGCTAGATAAAGAGCTTGAAGGGAGCTGTAGGCGAAGATCCCCACGGGCGGTGGCTCGATCAACGCAGAGATGAACCTGATCCCCATCGTGATGCACAGAAAGGCGAGCGTGGAGACCATAAGGCTGGTCGCAAAGCTTTCCCGTCTACGCGCCCACAGTACCCTGAGTTGTGCACCAAACATGACGGCTAGAAAACCTGTCATGAAGAGCAGTCGATGCAAGTAGTACTCGCTCTTGCCGCTTGACCACAAGATCAAAAGAAATGCGGCGAGGACAACGGCAGACATGACCTTCGCATTGAAGGGCCTCTCGAAGTGCCTGTAAGTCCCTCGCAACTCTGTCACGACTGCCAGAACGAGCAGCAGATTTGGCAAGGCCATTGAAAGGAGGTGATGCCACCTTCCTTGCATGCCATACAAAATAGACGCAAAAAAAGTGAGAAGAGGGAAAACCACCCAATCACTGAGTCCCTTGATGGGCTTCGGGTAAGCTCTTTTCAGAAAGTACAACACGAGTGACAGCAAACAGCCCATCAAGCCTGTGATTGCCACAATGGTGTACAAAATGGTCGGTAGCAAAATTACCCTTTAAAGATGGTGAAGTAGTTTTTCTTATTATTCAGCTGCAGATGATAATTGTGTGGTGGGCAATTTATCGCATAACCATACTGTCATCGCAGAGCAAGCTTGACGGAACCATCAAGGACAATTTCGGGTTGAGTGCAGCCAGGATCAGTGGCTCACCAACCGCATGGTCCGCCATCAGCCTGGGTCGCACCCTTCCGATCCGGTATGCCATCAGGGGGCAGGCCAAAGAAAAACCTTGTAATTCTCTTTACATGGTGAGTAGATGAACGATAGCCCACAAAGCAAAAAGCCCGGAGAACCGGGCTTTTTGCTTGATTTACTTGGGGTGGCTGATGGGACTCGAACCCACGACAACAGGAATCACAATCCTGGACTCTACCAACTGAGCTACAGCCACCGCAGCCTATGAATTATAGCCACTTATGGACACCGATTCGAGACGTCCGCGTCACTTTGGTATGACTGATGTTGATGGATTTGGTACCAGAATCTCTGCTTTGACACTGTCTTTCAGGACATTGAAATATGCCTGAGACTCGGCGCGGCTCCACCATTGGTTGTAGCGCTGACGATCCTGCTTGGCAGCGGCCTCAGCAGGTGCCTGCCGTTGTACAAGAGCGTTGACCTTCACAATGGCGTAGCCTTGCGATCCCAGGTCCACACCGGCCCAGGCAGGGAGTGAACTGACATCGACTCGCATCACTGCATTCAAGAGTTCCCCGGGCAAGTCACCAGGGTTGTCACGCGAGACCAAAGACGCCGATTGCAACTGGGCCGCTGAAGGCGCTGCCTTCCAGGCAGACAACTTGTCGCCTCCCTCCTTGCGGGCGAGTTGTCCGGCGCGATCTGCCACAAGACGCTCACGGACAAGATCCCGAACCTGGTCCAAGGGCCGTGTCTGTGCGGGTTGATAAGAAATCACTCGCCCTGAAACCAGTTGGTTTGGACCAGTTTCGACCGCCTCGGTGTTGCGCTTCTTTTCGAGTGCATCCGGGCTAAACAAAGCCGCAAGCAGCTTGGGATTTGCAAGAACGTCTGTGCTCTTTCCATCAGGCGTTCGGGATACGCCCTTTGCGACCTTCACCTCCAACTTAAGTCGCTCGGCGACAGGCTTCAGAGTGTCGGATTGCTCATAAACACCATTAGTGAAGGTATCTGCTGCTTCTGCGAACTTGGCTTTGGCTTGCTGAGACCGCAATTCAGCTTCTAGGCCAGCGCGCATCTCGTCGAAGGGCTTTTGTTTAGGTGCTTTGACATCGGTGAGCTTGATGATGTGAAAACCGAAATCACTCTCAACGATCGAGCTGATTTCGCCCTTTTTCAAAGCAAAAGCAGCCTCTTCAAAGGGTTTGACCATAGCGCCTCGGGCAAAAAAGTCGAGATCGCCGCCCAATTTGGCAGAGCCCGGATCCTGCGAATTTTTCTTAGCCAGGTCGGCGAAAGTGTCCGGAGCCTTTTGCAGCACTGCCAGCAATTCGTCGGCTTTGGCACGGGCTTTCTGCCGAACATCCGCACCCGCATCTTTTGCTGCACTGATCAAAATGTGACTGGCGCGGCGCTCCTCAGTGCCGCTCAGGCGTGCCGCATTTTGCTCGTAATAGGTCTTCAAATCGGCCTCACTGAGAACGATTGATTTTTTGACGGCATCCAGGTCCAAGGTCACGTACTCAACGTCTGCCTGTTCCTGGGCTTGAAACTGAGCCACATTGGCCTTGTAATAAGCCTCCAAATCGGCGTCAGAAATGACCACCTTGCCGAAAAAGTCAGCGGGCTTGAAGCGTGCCAGTTGAATCTCGCGCTTTTGAAAAAATGCATTCAGGGCTTGATCCGACATTGCATTCACCGCAAAGCCGGAGGTCAGAACGGCACCATCCACTTGCCTGACAGAAATATCTCGCCGGATTTGCTGTTCAAAGCCTTCCGGCGTAAGACCTTGGCTAGCCGCCAGGCGACGGTACTGATCCATATCCAGGGAACCATCCGGTTTGCGCAGAGAGGCAATCGTGGGGTCCTGCTGCAGCTCACGAGCAAGGCGACTATCGCCCGTTGTGAGATGCATTTGATCTGCCGCCGCTGCCATGACCCGTTCACGAACCAGGCGCTCCAAAGTCGAGTATCGAACCCCTGCAGAATCAAGGACCTTGAGATCCACGGACGGCATGGAGGCGCGCATGCGATCGACCTCAGATTTGTGCGCGGCATCCCAATCGGCTTGTGAGATTTCCTTGCCGGCCACCCGCGCTACCGCAGCCCCCTTGTCGGCCATGCGGTTGTAACCGTCAATACCAAACAACACAAAGGAGGGGATGATCAGCAAGAACATCACGAACATCATGATCTTGGTGTGCTTGCGGACAAAATCGAACATTCGAAAACTCTCCATCCATGAAAAAACAAAAAAGGCGAACCTAAGAGTTCGCCTTTTGCTGGGGTGGGTGGTGGGTGATGACGGGCTCGAACCGCCGACCTACGCCTTGTAAGGGCGCCGCTCTACCAACTGAGCTAATCACCCCACCTGCAACACATTATCCGTTCAAGGTATCTTTCAATGCCTTGCCCGGACGAAATTTTGGCACCTTCGAGCCGACTATTTTAATCGACTCACCAGTGCGCGGATTGCGACCTACGCGCTCTGCTCGTTCAGAAACGTCAAACGTACCAAAGCCCAAAACAGACACGGTGTCACCTGCCTTCAATGACTTGGAAACACCACTGATCAAGGCATCCAAGGCACGCGTTGCTGCAGCCTTCGTCAATTCCGCTTCTTGGGCAATATGCTCGATCAGTTCTGTTTTGTTCACAACGTATCCTTCAATTCTCTGGGGGTCAGATTGACCCATTCCACCGCTCGCCGGCTCGTTCACATCACTGTTTTGGCACAAGCCCTCAATCCGAGGAGCGCGAATTCTAAGCGCAATTTCTGGCGATCCCGCGATTACTCAGCAGCCTTTTTTACCTCTCGGTGATTGCCTCGCACCACCAGCGCAACGGCCATTGCCGTGATCAATGTCCCAGCCACTGTGGCAGGAGTGATGGGTTCAGCAAACAGCAGCCATGCCATCATGGCCGTCGTTGGCGGGACCAAATACATCAGGCTGGTCACTTCAGCCGCCGCGCCACGTTGAATCAACAAGTAAAGCAAGGAGCTTCCACCCAGCGTCAGAATCAGCACAGACCATACCAGGGCCCCTATCAGTTGTGGATGCCAGTCCATCGCATCCTGTTCCAGCAGGGATAAAGGAAGGGTCACCACAAAGGCTGCGGACAACTGCACCCAGCTTGCAGTGCGTACGTCGCATGGCGACAAAAAGCGCTTTTGATACAACGTACCGATCGTGATACTGGCTAAAGCCAATATCGCCAACAACAGATGGGGCGCGCCAATTTCGCCGTGACCCAACTTTTGCCATACGACCAAGGCCAGGCCCACAAAACCCATTAGCAAGCCAACCCATTGGCGGACGCTGATGTCTCCGCCGCGGGATGACAACCACACTGCCGTCAGCACAGGCTGCAAGCCCACGAGCAAGGCGACCAACCCGGCCCCCATTCCCATTTTGACCGCCGACCAGACACCACCAAGGTAGCCCGCTTGCATAAGTACGCCAACGACGGCAAGGTGTAACCACTGAGGACGCGAGGATGGCCATCGAGCCCTGGACCATGTAATCCATAGCCCGAAAACGAGCACCGACAACAGGTACCGAAGGGCCAAAAACTTCATGGGGGGTGCGTGTGGCATCGCAAAGCGAGCAACGACGAAACCGGTGCTCCAGATCGCCACAAACACCGCGGGCATGAGAGGCAGCCAAACACTGCCTTTGGAGACACTCAAGACTTCACCCGAGCGCGAATTTCAGGCAAGGCCTTCTGAAGGTAATAGACCATGGACCAGATCGTTAACACCGCGGCCACCCACATCAATAAGCCGCCCCAAAAACGCGTGTCGACGAATCCCAGAAGGACGCCATCAAAAAGCAGAAAGGGAATGGCAACCATCTGCCCAACCGTCTTCAGCTTGCCGATCATGTGCACAGCAACACTCTTGGAGGCACCGATTTGCGCCATCCATTCCCTCAGAGCAGAGATCGCTATCTCGCGCCCAATGATGATCAGCGCCACAAATACATCTGCACGCTGCAAATGAACCAATACCAGTACGCAAGCGCAAACCAAAAATTTGTCGGCAACGGGGTCCAGAAATGCCCCAAAAGAGGAGGTCTGGTGGAGCTTACGCGCCAGATAGCCATCCAGCCAATCGGTTGCAGCAAACACCACAAACATGATCGTAGCAACCAGATTGCGGCTTGCCGGCTCGATGGGCAGATAAAACACACCGACGATCAAGGGGATGGCGACGATGCGCGCCCATGTCATAAGTGTGGGGATGGTCCAGAACATACGGATATTGTGGCACGGCACCATGACCGTGCAACTCAATGTAAAGCACGGTAAATATCCTCCGCCAGGTCGTGAGAAATGCCTTCGACAGAGGCCAAATCCTCCACACTGGCTTGCGCAACGCCCCGTACCCCGCCGAAGCGCTGAAGAAGCCGGGCTCTTTTGCGTGGCCCGACTCCCACAATGTCTTCAAGCTTGCTTGCACCCGTACGCACTTTGGCCCTGGCAGCTCGCATGCCCGTGATGGCAAAACGGTGTGCCTCGTCACGTATCTGGGCCACCAGCATGAGTGCCGCTGAGTCTTTACCAAGATAAACCTTGTCTCTACCGTCGGCAAAGACTAGCTCCTCCAGACCAACCTTACGACCCTCCCCTTTTTCCACGCCAACAATCAGGGAGAGTGGTAAGCCAAGCGTAGTGAAGACCTCCCGGGCCATGCTGACTTGCCCCTTGCCGCCGTCGACGAGCACCAGATCTGGCAAGCGTACTGACGCGCCCGCGTCCGGGGTATCCCGCAGCAATTGAGCCAACTTGCTGTAGCGCCTGTTCAGCACCTGCCTCATCGCCGCGTAGTCATCACCTGGGGTTATGCCATCGATGTTGTAGCGCCGGTAGTCAGCACTTTGCATTTTGTGCTTGTGAAATACCACGCAGGAGGCTTGGGTGACCTCGCCTGCCGTGTGAGAGATGTCAAAACACTCAATGCGTAAGTCGTCCAAGCCGTCCTTTGCCAGATCGAGAGCATCCACCAAAGCCCTCGTCCTGGCTTGCTGCGAGCCCTCCTCTGCCAGCAAACGACCCAGTTGGAGTGCTGCGTTGGTACGCGCCATGTCCAACCACGCTCGGCGTTGATCACGAGGCTGATGCAGCGCCGTCACGCGAACACCCGTCTGATGGGACAAAGCACCGACCAAGCCCTTGGACAAAGGTTCGCTACAAACCAGCACGGGCGGCGGGGGTGAGTCCACGTAATGCTGTGCAACAAAAGCTTCAAGTAACTGGGCTTCCACCGATGCCCCTGGGTCCACCAAATCGTCGTCGGTCCGCCACACCGCCGCGCCGTCTTCCACATGTGACGGGAAATAAGGCCGGTCGCCCAGATGCCTGCCGCCTCGCACCATGGCCAGATTGACACAGGCGCGACCACCCTGAACCTTGACGGCCAGGATGTCCACATCGCGGTCATCCAGGTTATCAACCGATTGCTGATGCAGAACGTTAGATAAAGCGGCCACCTGGTTACGTAATTCGGCAGCCTGCTCAAACTCCAAGCGCTCAGCATGAGCCATCATGCTGGCCTCCAGACAGGCCAAGACCTGTTGCGCCTCCCCTCGCAGAAAACGCTCTGCATTGGCAACATCTAGTGCGTAATCCGCTTCCGAAATATGGCCGACACAAGGACCCGAGCAACGTTTGATCTGATAAAGCAAGCAGGGTCGCGACCGGTTGTGAAACACCGAATCCTCACAAGTGCGAAGGCGAAACACCTTTTGCATCAGCAAGATGGCCTCTTTCACGGCCCAGGCACTGGGGTACGGACCAAAATACTTGTGTCGCTTTTCAACCGCACCACGGTAGTACGCCACCCTTGGATACGGTGCGCCCGCCTGGACAGCAGGACTTGCACCCGCCGGCGCATGCGGGCTTGTCATCTTGAGATAGGGATAGCTTTTATCGTCCCTGAACAGGATGTTGTATTTGGGGTTCAGGGCCTTGATCAGATTGTTCTCAAGCAGCAAAGCCTCAGCCTCAGACCTGACGACGGTGGTCTCCATGCGGGCAATCTTGCTCACCATGTGGCCAATGCGAGTGCCACCGTGGTTCTTTTGAAAATAGCTTGAAACCCTGCGCTTGAGATTGATGGCCTTGCCAACGTACAGCACCAGGTCATCCGCGTCGAAGTAACGGTAAACCCCAGGCAAATTGGGCAATGCGGCAACCTCGCTCAACAACTGTTCGGAATGCACATCAGACATGGGGCGCTATTGTGGCGCCTGGCGACAAAAGACTAGGTCAAACACTGGTTCCGCTTGCCGGACAATTCAGGCCATGAATCTACCAGCCACACCAAATGACGTCTGGCCACAACGCTGGGACGTCTTTTGCCAAGTGATCGACAACTACGGCGACCTGGGGGTGTGCTGGCGCCTCTGTGCAGATTTGGCCGGACGTGGTCATCAGATTCGACTCTGGGTCGACGATCCTGGTGCACTCTCCTGGATGGCCCCAGGCGCAATAGAGGGCGATGTTGCCAACGTACGAGTCCTGCCTTGGGATGCCGCAAGCAAGCAAGAGGATCTTGCTGGATCGGACATCGGCCACATTTGGGTTGAGGCCTTTGGATGCAACATCCCTGAGGCGTTTGTGGAGCACTGGGCAGGCAGAGTGAATACTTCAAGTTCGGGCCTCAAGCCACCATGCTGGATCAACCTGGAATACCTGAGTGCAGAAGACTATGTTGAAAGATCACATGGTCTTCCGTCACCAGTGATGCACGGGCCTGCGCGCGGCTGGCTCAAGCACTTTTACTATCCCGGTTTTACATCTTCAACAGGTGGTCTGATCCGGGAGCCTGGGCTAGGCAATCGGCAAAACGCTTTTGACCGTGATGCCTGGCTGGCTGGGATGGGCATCCATGCGTCACAAGAAACCCTGATTTCGCTGTTTTGCTACGAGCCTCCAGCGCTGAAGGAATGGCTTGATGAACTCAGTCGTGCACCGCACAAGACGCGAATGCTGGTCACTGCCGGGCGCGCCACCCAATGGGTTTTGACGTGCTTGAAGAACTGGACGCCAACTCAGCCGTCGATCTCTTCTGCGACACCCCTGACGGATCTCATATTCGACAGCCCGGTTCAAACAGGGAACCTCACCTTGGGCTCCCTCACGTTCACATTCCTGCCCCAGTTAACCCAGCTCGATTTTGACCGTCTACTTTGGTCTTGCGATCTCAACCTGGTCCGCGGAGAAGACTCTTTGGTCAGGGCAATATGGGCGGGAAAGCCATTTGTGTGGCAAATTTACGAGCAATCCGATATGGCCCATGCCGATAAGCTCATAGCATTCCTTCAGACGACACAAGCAGACGATGACCTCATCGACCACCACCTGTGGTGGAACAGCATTGACGAACAGGTCAGCCAGCCAGTAAAACCCATGCAAGCGGTTGACATCGTCAGCAAGGCCTCAGGTGAGCACTGGATGACCTGGGCAACTACCTTGGGTCAGCGGCTGAGCGAACAAGAGGATTTGGTCAGCGCCCTCCAGAGGTTCACTGCTTCGATGCGTTCACAAAAACAGTAAAATTCAAGGCTTTGCTGAGTCGGCCTGGGCATTTGGCCCCAAGCCATCACGGACAAATAACGCTTTCGCCGCCGACAGCGGCCTATAGATGATTGGCCACTTGGCGTAGTCAATCACAGCTAACTGCTTCAGGACTCCTATGAAAATCGCACAAGAAATCCGCGCTGGTAACGTCATCATGCACGGGAAGGACCCCATGGTCGTTCTCAAGACCGAATACAGCCGCGGCGGCCGTAATTCCGCCACCGTGCGCATGAAGCTCAAGAGCCTGATTGCAAACTTCGGCACCGAAGTCGTGTTCAAGGCCGACGACAAAATGGACCAGATCATTCTGGATAAAAAAGAGTGCACCTACTCTTACTTCGCCGACCCCATGTATGTGTGCATGGACACTGAATACAACCAGTATGAAGTTGAGGCCGAGAACATGGGCGACGCCCTGAACTACCTTGAAGACGGCATGACGGTTGAAGTTGTGTTTTACGACGGTAAGGCCATTTCTGTCGAACTGCCCACCAGCGTGGTACGAGAAATCACCTGGACTGAACCCGCAGTCAAGGGTGACACCTCAGGCAAGGTTCTGAAGCCCGCCAAAATTGCGACCGGTTTTGAAATTGGTGTGCCTATCTTTGTGGCGCAAGGCGACAAGGTCGAAATCGACACACGTACCGGCGAATACCGCAAGCGCGTTTAAGCAGGTAACGCAAAGCAGGGGCAAAGGCAGGGCTCGCTTGAGCCCTGCAACATCGGTCAAATCTTCGGTCAAACACAACGTAGTTGACATGGATGCACCACGCACTCTAGATGAACACACGCTGGCCGATGCCTGGTCTGATCTACAGGCCCATGCCAACGCTGGCCTGCCCATGCAAGGGGATGCCTACCGTTTGGCGTTTGCTGATCCAGAGTTTTTGTTGCGACGTGAAACGCGTGGCATTCGGTTTCAGCTTGAGATGCTCAAGCCAGACCTGGATCAACAGGAACAGGGCATAAACCACACCATCGTTGTGTTCGGCAGTGCGCGGTTCAGGTCACCCGAAGACGCCCAGTCACTGCTCAACCAGGCGGAGCGCAACCAAGACCCTGCCGCCATTTCTGAAGCCAAGCGGCAGGTTGCGAATGCTCACTTTTACGAGCAAGCACGCCTCTTTGGCAGACTGGTCGCGGAGAAAAGCGCGAAGATGCCTGATCGGGAAAGGCTTTACATCTGCACCGGTGGTGGCCCTGGCATCATGGAGGCCGCCAATCGTGGGGCACATGAAATGGGCGCGCTCAACGTGGGCCTCAATATTGCGCTTCCCCACGAACAAAGTGCAAATCCTTACATCACGCCGAGCCTGAGTTTCAAGTTTCATTACTTTGCCCTGCGTAAGATGCATTTCATGATGCGCGCCAAAGCCTTGGTCGCATTTCCGGGGGGCTTTGGCACGCTGGATGAACTATTTGAAGTGATCACCCTGGTGCAGACGCGCAAGGCCAAACCCGTGCCCATCGTGCTGTTCGGTTCGAATTTCTGGAAGCGCCTGCTTAACTTTGATCTGCTGGTCGATCAAGGCACCATTTCGCAAGAGGATCTCCAGCTGTTCCACTTTGTAGACGATCCAGATTCCGCTTGGAACATCATTAGCGACTTTTACAAATCCAGCTAAACCGCCGGCACAGTGGTGGCGATGCAGACGTTGATTGCCTCAGCGCGCGTCTAAATTGCCAGAGGACTGCCCCAGATCCCACGCCAACCTAGAGCCCAGGGCGGCTGTGGCACCCACAGTCCAGAACACGATCGATACTCCCACCGCCGCACCTGCTGCACCAAACACGATGGGCATTAAGACGCTGGATGCGTTGATAGCCATCATCCGCAGCGCCAAAGCCTCGCCGTGACGCGATGCTGGGGTGATCTGGTGCAGGCTGCTCATGATCATCGGCTGGACCGAGCCCAAAGCAAGCCCCAGAAACACAGAGCACGCCCCCATGGCCCATGCAGATGGCATCACCGGATATAAGGCGAACATCGTTGCTGCCACCAACATCGCCAAGCCAACCACCACGCCTTCACGGACCCGAGAGGCAAGCAAAGGCAGAAGTACGCGCACGGATGTCGCAGCAAACGCAAAAGCACCCAGTATGGTGCCTATGACCGAGGCACTGTAACCATGGTCATGCCCAATCACGGGCACCACAAACACGTGCACATCCCAGCACGACGAGTTGATCCAGTTGACCAGCATCAGGCGTCGCATGCGCGGGCGTCGCAGCAAGTCCCACGCACTGCCCTTTGCTGCTGGGCCGGCCGGTGGGCTGATAGGTAGCTCTTCTACTTGCCGGAGTAGCCACCAGGAAATGGCTGGAATCAAGGCCATCAGCAAAAAAGCGAACCGGAAACCAAGTTCATCGTTGGCCTGACCTCCCCAAGGCTTACTGGCGTGATCAATCATCAAGCCAGCCGCAAGAGGTCCCAGAAAATTAGACAAGGCGGGACCTATGGCGATCCAACTGAACACACGCTTGAGATCATTGGCATTCACCGCGGAACGGCCCACGTGACGTTGCAAGGAAATCAGCATCGTGCCTGTGCCAGCGCCCGTCAGTACCGCCCCCACACACAGCGCGGCAAACACGGGCCAGATCGCCGGCAGTGCCGCGCCCAAAAAAGTGGCGACCACACTGATGTACACCGGCTTGCGCAGTCCATGCCGGTCTGCATAACGACCTGCCGGAAGCGCCAAAAAGACGGAAGCCAGGGCAAACAGGGCGAGCAAAAAGCCAACCGCCCAGGCGCTGTAATCCAATTTAAGAGCCCACAATGGACTGGACATCCGCATACCGGCCATGCTGGCATGCACACACACTTGGCCTGCGATCAGGCGTGCCAAGTCCGGTGCCGCTAGTCGGGCAGCGCCATCTGCAGGAATCACTCAGAATCGCTCAATGGCTCTGTCAGTCCCGGCAACAAGGCTTGTGCTTGGGGATCTGGCAAAGACTGAACTTGCTTCAAAGCCCGGCCCATGGCGCGACTGCGGACCTCCGCGCTGTCCAGCGTCTTAAGCACCGTCTCGGTCTGTGCCTTGACTTTTGCCAGTACGTCCCCGAACTTGCCAAACTCCGTTTTGACGGCTCCCAACACCTGCCAAACCTCGCTGGAACGCTTCTCCAACGCCAAGGTGCGAAAGCCCATTTGCAAAGAACCCAGCATGGCCAGAAGGGTGGTCGGCCCGGCCAGGGTGATGCGATGCTCCCGGTGCAAGGCTTCCATCAGTCCGGGCCTGCGCAGCACTTCAGCATACAGACCCTCGGTCGGCAAAAACAAAATGGCAAAGTCGGTCGTGTGAGGAGGTTCAATGTACTTTTCGCTGATCGAGCGTGCTTCCAGCCGAATACGAGCCTCAAGGCCTTTCGCCGCAGCGTCTGCAGCAGGGCCATCAGCCCGCCCCTGTGCGTCCAGCAGGCGTTCGTAGTCTTCATTGGGAAACTTGGCATCAATGGGTAACCACAGGGGATCGCCACCATCCTTTTGCCCGGGCAACTTGATCGCAAAGTCCACGACATTTTTGCTTCCAGGCCGAGTGGCCACTTGGGCCGCGTACTGGTCTGGGACGAAAACCTGTTCCAGTAAGGCTGCAAGTTGCGCCTCACCATACATGCCACGCGTTTTAACGTTGGTCAAAAGGTGCTTGAGGTCGCCCACGCCCTGTGCCAAGGATTGCATTTCTCCCAGGCCTTTGTGAACTTGCTCCAGGCGCTCTGCCACTTGCTTGAAGCTTTCGCCCAGGCGCGCTTGAAGGGTCGATTGCAATTTTTCATCGACCGTTGTTCGCATTTCATCCAGCTTCAGGGCATTGC
The DNA here is from genome assembly GCA_046046915.1 of Pseudomonadota bacterium. Taxonomy (GTDB): domain Bacteria; phylum Pseudomonadota; class Gammaproteobacteria; order Burkholderiales; family Burkholderiaceae_C; genus JBEEJZ01. The sequence continues at coordinate 6,982 of JBJOIT010000038.1, read as the reverse complement.
TGCTCTGTAACTGAGCCAGCTGGGTCTCCAAGGTCTGCCGGACTTCCGACATACGTCTCAAATTGCTCTCACTCAGGGCACCGAGCTGCTGGTGTAGTGTGTCTCCCAGCGTTTTCTGGAGGACTGTTAGCTGGTGACCGAATGCATCGATCTGGCTGTTTTGCGTACGTGTCGCCTCGGATGACTGCGCGACCCAGGTCTGCTGGAATGTGGCCAGGGTTTGGCTCAACTCCAGACGCAAGGCACTTGCCGAGGACAGCACCTCGTGGCGCAGTGCGCGCTCCATACGCTCCGCACTGGCTTGTTGCGCTTCCATCGCAAGCATGACTGCCTGATGGCGCTGCTGGAGTTCACCGTCGAGATTGGCGCTACGTGTTTTTTTGATGAGCCAAAACAGTATCAAGGCGTTGGCCAATGCCAGTATCAGCATCAGCCAAGGCCACAAGTCACTCACCCACACACCGAATCCTATTTTTCATGCATGGGTAAGACAACTTCAAAGGACCTCGACAACAAAATAAGTGCCGCGAATACCTGCCGTGGAAGTTGGCGTTTTGATCAGAACCTGGTCGGGGTTGGTTTTGACTAGCAAGCCAGAAATCATGGAAAGCGTGCCTTTGACGACACTCACTGTCATGCCTCCCTTCTGGCTGTCGGCATTAAATGCAAATTTCTCCAGCGCGGCCTGGCTGTTGGCTCCCATGGACAAACGCGTCTCATCTTTAAGCGTGACACCGACAGTGCTGTCCCCCGAGGTACGAACCAGGTCACCGGGCAAGATCTTCGTGCCAACCTCGACTGGAAGATTCTTGTCACCTCGGACAATCAAGGCTGACCCCGTGATATTTTTGACGACGCCAGCGATACTCTGAGCGAAAGCCACTTCCGGGACCAGCAAACTGGAGATGACCAGGCAGCCTGTAGTAAGCGCCTGGCGCAGAGGGGTCGACATTGTGTTCATAGCGTCATTTCACTCGTAAAAATAGAAACAAACGTCCCGGGGTTTGGTACCCGTTACTTCAATTTAACCTCAACACGGCGATTACGCGGTTCAATCCGTTTGCCCTCGGTACCAGGTAGCGGGTCCAGATCACCGCGCCAGGCCGTGCTGATCTCCTCCAACTTGACGCCGCCCTCACCGACCAGCACTCGCTGAATTTCTAAAGCGCGGCGCCGGGACAACTCACGATTCGAGGCCGTGTTGCCCAGTTTATCGGTGTGTCCAACAATCGTGACCTCAGGCGCCGGTCGCTTGCGGAAGTCCTCCACCATGGCCAAGAGCGCGCCCTTGGACTCAGGCAAAAGCTTGGTTGTACCGACCACAAAATTCACACGGTAGTAGGCCACTGGTGCGGGGAGCGCATCCGTCACGATCTTGTAGCGAGCGTTCACTTCTGCAGCACTGGACTGCTGGAAACTCACTCGATCACAGTCATTGACAGAGGAACCATAAGCCTTGTCTAGAACGACCTCCCCGCCCTTTCCATCCCTGATCACCATCACGCCGACCTTGCCATCGGCTTCTGGCAACAGGGTCACCCGGTCACAGGGCGCTGCTGCATTGGATGCTTTCGGCATTGGTGGTGGCAGGTTGGCCATCAAATCAGCTTTGATTGCTTCTAGCGTGTCAATCACAGACTCGGTCAGTGGGCACAGGTCTGCAGGGTCAACGCCATCGCGGTCCTGCCCAGCACCCTTTGCATCTGGCACATCGGCTCGGTTTACGCCCATCACACTCACCAGCCGACCCATGCCTGACAGCGTGCGCGCTTGGGCCACGATCTGGTTATGGCGGGTGTTGATATACGACCTTGAAGCTTCGAAAAATTCGTTCTGACTGTCGAGCAAGTCCAGCAGGGTTCGCTGTCCAATTTCAAACTGTTGCCGGTAAGCTTCCAGGGACTTTTCCGTGGACAAACGATGTTGATCCAGGTATTTTTGCTGATCAGACAGCACGCGCACATCCTTAAATGCAACGGACAGTGTGTTGCGCACGTCGCGGCAAGCTTTCTCTTGTAGGTCTCGTGCTTCGTCCTTTTGTCCTACTGCCTGACGCTCTCGAGCCACATCCGCGCCACCCCGGTACGCATTGAAGTTAAGCGCCAATTGCAGGTTGCTGACCAACGTGCTGCCGGAGACACCGCCACTGTTGCTGTCGTGGGAAGCACTCGCCTGCACATCAAGCCTGGGCAGAAATGCTGACTTTCGGGACTCTATGCTTTGCTTGGCAGCACGAACCCGTTCGAGGGCGGCATTTAGAACCGGGCTTCCCTGGAGACCATCGCGGAACAAGGTATCCGTGTTCTTGGGCAAGGCGCCCAGGCTGAACCCCTCAGGCAAACCGGGCAATCGACCTGCAGGCACCTCACCCACAATGCGCTGAAAGCGGGCACTGACATCATGCAAGTTGGCAAGCTCGGTCAGCAAATTGGATTCGGCCAGCGCCAAACGACCTGTTGCCTGCTCCACATCAACACCCCGTCCGACCCCACCTTTTGCACGCTCCTGCACAAGGGTGGCGGACTGTTTGTGTATGACGTAGTTGTCACTGGCCGCCTGAACCAGCTCCCGGTAGCGAACAACGTCTGCGTATGCACGCACCGCCTCAAGTGCCACGGACTCGGAAACTTCGGCCAATTCGTAGTAACGCGCCAGACGAGCGTAGCCCAGACGCTTGACTTCGCTGTTGGTCAATCCACCGTCAAACAGCATCTGCTGAAGAGAAATTTTTTGTCCGTTGATGCCGTAGCTGCTGCTGTCAGATGCAGGCGTGGAGCGGGCTTCAACACCGACGCCAGCCGTCAGATCAACCTGAGGACGGTAGGCGCCCATCGCTGCATCACGTTCGCTCTCGGCAGCTAAAAACCCATTCCAACGGGCCTGCACTTCTGGGTTGCTGGCCACAGCTGTCCGGACAGCTTGCACCAAGGGGGCCGGCAAAGTTTGGGCTTGTGCATGCGCAAGGACCAGAACAGCCAATCCCACCAGTGAAATGCAAATTTTCAGTTTCATTCTTTATTCCGAGAAGTACCCATCCCAGCCCTTGAAAAATTCATCTTGGATTATTAACGAGTTCAGAAAGATATTTGCTACTTGATTAACCAGGCCCGCTTAAATGTGCGCGGTCATCCCAATTGATGAGCTCAAAGACGATGCAAACTGTCCCTTCTAGGGGTTTCCAGGTGTCAGGCTGAACTTGAGCACACCTGATTGCGGCCAGCCTGTTTGGCCACGTAGAGTGCACGATCGGCCCGTTCCACCAGAGCCTCGGGTGTGTCGCCTGGCGCTGCGCTGGCAACCCCAAAGCTGGCGGTCTTGGTACCTACCTCTGCAAAGGTGTGCTGAAGCAGGCGTTCACGCAAGCGTTCGGCCAAATCCACAGCGTCGGTGAGGGGTGAACCCACACATATCACCAAGAACTCCTCGCCCCCCCAGCGACCTATCAGGTCATCCATACGCACACGCTGCTGCATCAGTCTGGCCACGCCCCGAAGCACGACGTCTCCGGTGTTGTGGCCAAAGGTGTCGTTGACCTGTTTGAAGTGGTCAATGTCCAAAATGATCAGGCTCAGCGCCCGGCCTTGCTCAAGGCCGGCAATCTCCTGGCGCAGGAATTCCTCTACCCTGCGTCGGCTGGCCAGACCGGTCAAGGCGTCCACATGCGCCATCTGTGCCAGTTGGTGTTCGGTAAGCAGCGACTGCACACGTTGTCGGTTGAGCAGTCCACCGCTAAAGCCGGCCGTCACTATCAGGGCCAGCAGTTCGGTACACAGAACAAGCGTCCTGATCGCGTCGTTTTGCATCAGTGACAACACCAACAGCGCGCTGCCCACCACGGCGCAGACGTTATAGGCGTGGCGCCACCTAAGCGGTACAAAAAACACCAAATTGACTGAAATCAGGGCGAGGGCCATGACCACCAACGAGCCCCGTTCCAAAATGCCAAGCAAGCCCATCAGCAACAGTGAGCCAGAAAAAAGTCCGACATGCAGGTTCAGCCAGAAGAAGGAGGCTTGCTTGGCCTCTCGGCGCTGCCGCCACCACAGCAGCAGTGCGGGCACCGTGCTCAAGCCAAACAAAATGTGCAACAAGGCAAGCGCCAGATACAGGGGTGATTGCACAAACCTGCCGGATTCAAGCCGGCTGTAATCAAGTACTAGCATCAGGCCAAACAGCGGCAGCGAAAGCCATCCGAGCACAATGGCAATGGTCTGGTTGCTCCGATTAAGCCTGTGAGCCAGGATCGAGCGCTCCACCGGGCCAGCGGTCTCAAGCAATGCTTTTTCGTTGAGAGCACTCATCTCAGATAGGAAATTTAGCCGCATGGGATTTAGTATGGCACGGGTACTGGGAGGTTGGCTCCTATGTGCTGCTAGTCCATGCCGGCCAGGGCATCCGCGGTAGGGAGACTGCGCTGATATGTGAGCTGTTGCGGCAGTACGCCTGATCGCTGCACCGCTCAGCCACGCACATGCAATGCGTCAGCGCCCACCCATGACATGGGAACCCTTTTCTGTGATCTTAGCGGCGGGCGTCCTGCCAGGCTTCCAGCTCGACGGCCGGCAACGGCTTGCTGAACAGGTCGCCCTGCAGATAGTCGGCCTGCATGGCCTCAAGCAAACTACGTTGCGTTTCAGTCTCGACCCCTTCAGCGACCACTTTGCAACCCAAGCGATGCGCCATGGTGACGATGGCTTCGCAGATCGGCTCGCGATCGGCGATCTTGCCCAGATCATCTACAAAACTCTTGTCGAGCTTGATGAAGTCGAGCTTGAGTTTGTCAATCTGGCCAAAGTTGGAGTACCCGACACCAAAATCGTCCAGTGCGATCTGGAAACCTAGTGCGCGCAAGAGGCTGAGGACCTGAAGCAGCTCAATCGTGACCTCAAGCATCACGCCCTCAGTGATTTCCAGCACCAGGGCGCCAGGAGGAACCTGCAGCGCCTGGAGCCGTTCGAGCATGCGGCCCTGGTCTCTTACGCACAGGTTCAGGTAGGCAGGCGGCATATTGACACTGATCTGGAACTCCGGATTCAGCGCGGCACGCCAGCGCTTGACTTGCTCGGCAGCTTCCCGCAGCACCCAATCAGTGATGCCTATGATCAGCTCACTTCGCTCCGCCAGAGGAATGAAGATGACCGGTGACAAGCTCCCCCGGGTGGGATGATGCCAACGAATCAGCGCCTCGGCCTTGTGCAGAGTGACCTCACCAGGACAGACCAGCGGCTGGTAGTGGAGTTCGAAGCCCCCAAACTGCAAGGCCCCTGCGATGTCCTGCTCTAGCTGACCCTGCTCCTCGACGGCGTTGAGCATGGAAACTGTAAAACGCAGCGGGTGGGCCTGTCCCAGGCGCGCCGCCGCCATGCAAGCCAGCTCGGCGTGGGCAATGAGCGTTTCTGCATCAGCGCCGTCTTCGGGCGAATTGCGCAACAGCGTCGACCTCTTCGTCGGCCACAAGCAGCGCAGAGCCGGTTGGTAGCCAGACCAGATAACTGTCGGAAGCGCTGCGAGCAAGCAAGGCGCCGGGCCACTGCAGCGAGCGCATTCGCGCAAGCAGGGCACGGAGCAATTGCATTTGCGTGGCAGGATCACGGTGCACGGTGGCCTCGTTCCAGGCGCTTAGGCGCAGCGCGACCACCCTACCCGCCGGAACGCCATCCGCTGAGGGCGCAGCTGTCAGCGCCAGCTCAAGGTCCGCGATGAATCCCCGACGGTTGAGTAGGCCTGAGGGCATGTCGGTCGTCAGTGCCCGGTCTGCGCGCTGCTGGGCGTCCAGCCGCTCGGCGTCGAGCTGCGCCAGGGCCACGGACATATCGGTGCCGATGCTGCGCATGTGCAGGGTCTGCCTGCGCCAGAAACGGATGGTCAACTGCCACAGCAGAATGGACACCACCGAAGCCAGCACCAGACGGAGCAGCAGGGCTGGGTCGACGACGTGATCCCGGTTGAACAAGACGATCAGCGAGGCGGCCACCACAGCGACGCTGACGACCAGGGCCGGCACAGGGCGCAGCAGGACGTGAAGCAAGGCAATCACCGCTGGCCAAACAGCCATAGGCAGGATGCCGTTGTCCCAGGCCGCTCGAATCATCACCAGCGCCCCGATGGTACTGGCAGCCATGCGAATTACCTGGGTGGCATGGGGTCGTAACCACACGATCAAAAGCATCACGGAGTAGGCCAGTGCGCCAATGTAGGCGGCAAAGGTATTGATGCCCCGGCTCAGCCCCGCTGTGCCCGCCACGCCCATGACCAGGCCCGACAGTGCGACAACGACGAGCGTAACGACAAGGCCTACGCGATCAAGCCGGCTGGCGCTGCTGTCGAGTTCCTGCAGCTGATCCATCCAGCCGCGAAGGCGCCCAAGCAGTCGGGTGTTGTCTATGTTCATGAAGGCCTATGGACGCAGAGTAGGTGTTCGGCAGTACTGCACCGATGCAAGGGAGAGTATTGCATGGGTTAGGCGATTGGAATCAACAAGGTTGCCCACAACGCGCATCAAGCAGAAACTCAGCTGGCCGACTGAACCAGTTCGCGGTAGCGAACCACCTGGGCACACGCGCGAACCGCCTCGAGCGCAACGGATTCAGATCAGTTTCTGAAGATTAAATCAGGCCAAAAATTTTTCACCTGCCCCCGACCGTCTTTTGGCGCAACTCGAATTTCATCTGTCATGCGCCCATGCTGAGCTCGCCAGCAAAAAGCCCGAACCGTTGTCAGTTCGGGCTTTATCGAGACCGCTTGAAGTCTGACTTACTTCCGCGCTGGCGGCAAGTCCGTGCAGCTTCCGTGGGCCACCTCCGCCGCCATACCGATGCTTTCGCCCAGGGTGGGGTGGGGGTGGATGGTTTTGCCTATGTCCACGGCATCCGCGCCCATCTCGATGGCCAGGGCAATTTCGCCGATCATGTCTCCCGCGTGGGTACCGACCATGCCGCCGCCCAGGATCTAGCCGAGGCCGTGGGCCTCGGGGCTGTCATCG
>JBJOIT010000037.1:0-27619 GCA_046046915.1 Pseudomonadota bacterium | reverse complement strand
GCGCAGGAGTGGGCAGCGACGGCAGGTTTGCTGCCGCGGTGACCCGAGACAACGAGCTCCTTAGCTGGTCGGACGGCCGCGAGATGTTCCGTCTTCCGTTGGCAGCGCAGGTGTTTACGGCGCCATTGGTTGCTGGCGGGCGCATATTTGTGCTGTCGGGCGACCGTGTGGTGTCGGCCTTTGATGCCAGCACGGGGCGCAAGTTGTGGACCCAGACCCGCAGCGCAGAACCTCTGGTTTTGCGCCAGGCCGGTGTGTTGCTGCCGGTCGGTGACACCTTGCTGGTGGGTATGGCAGGCCGATTGTTGGGTTTGAATCCTTCCAACGGCAGCGTGCGCTGGGACGCGCCCATCGCCACCCCACGCGGTGCCAATGAAATTGAGCGCCTGGTTGACTTGGTGGCCGATGTTGGACGTCAAGGCAATGAGGTCTGTGTACGGGCTTTTCAGGCTGCTGTGGGCTGCGTGGACGCGGCGCGTGGCAAGCTCTTGTGGACCAAACCCGCCTCCGGCTCGGTGGGCCTGGACAGCGATGAGGCCTTGGTGTTTGGTGTCGAAAGTGACGGCAAGGTTCTGGCCTGGCGCCGTACCGATGGCGAACGCGCCTGGGCCTCAGATCAGCTCAAGTTTCGTGGCCTGACAGCTCCTCTGGTACTGGGCCGCTCGATTGTGATCGGCGATGCTGCCGGATATGTGCACTTTTTGTCCCGTGACGACGGCCGTTTACTGGCCCGGGTCGCGACCGACGGCACCGGCATCGCAGCAACGCCGGTGGTGGCTGCAAACACCCTCGTGGTGGTGACCCGTCAAGGCGGCATCTTTGGTTTCCGGCCGCAGTAAGCGGCCCCTATCTGGTTCTTTTGACATGAAACCCGTACTCGCGCTGGTGGGGCGCCCCAATGTGGGCAAATCGACCCTGTTCAACCGGCTGACCAAATCGCGTGATGCGATCGTGGCCGACTTTGCCGGCCTCACACGGGACCGACACTACGGCAATGGCCGCCATGGCAAGCACGAGTACATCGTGATCGATACCGGTGGTTTTGAGCCAGATGCCAGCACAGGCATTTATCACGAGATGGCGCGCCAGACGCGTCAGGCGGTGGCAGAGGCTGATGTGGTGATCTTTGTGGTCGATGCCCGCCTGGGCCTGTCGGCGCAGGACCATGACATCGCCAAGTACTTGCGCCGTCTGGGCAAACCTTGCTTGCTGGTGGCCAACAAGGCAGAAGGCATGCGCGAGGGCATGCAACTGGTGGAGTTTTTTGAGCTGGGTCTGGGCGAGGTCTATCCCATCTCGGCGGCGCACGGGCAGGGCATCCGGTCACTGGTAGAACTTGCGCTGGAGCCTTTGAACTTGTCTGAGGAAGATGAGGAGGGTGATGACGCCGATGCTGGCGTCATCAAGCTGGCAGTAGCCGGCCGGCCCAATGCCGGCAAGTCCACGCTTATCAACACATGGTTGGGCGAGGAGCGTCTCGTGGCCTTCGACATGCCCGGCACCACGCGCGATGCGATCTCGGTGCCCTTTGAACGTGACGGTCAGCGCTTTGAGCTGATTGACACCGCTGGCTTGCGCCGCAAGGGCCGTGTTTTCGAAGCGATTGAGAAATTCTCGGTCGTCAAGACGCTGCAGGCCATTGAGTCTGCCAACGTGGTCTTGCTCTTGATCGATGCCACCCAAGGGGTGACCGATCAGGACGCGCACATCGCCGGCTACATCCTTGAAAACGGTCGAGCCATGGTGCTGGCTGTCAACAAGTGGGACGCCATCGACGACTACCAGCGTGAGTTGGTCAAGCGATCGATTGAGACCCGTCTGCCTTTTTTGAAGTTTGCTGCCATGCACCTGATCTCGGCGCAAAAGCGCCAAGGGCTGGGGCCGCTTTGGTCTTCCATCACCGAGGCCTACCAGGCGGCCAATCGCAAGATGAGCACCCCGGTGCTGACGCGCCTGCTGTTGGAGGCGGTGCAGTTCCAGAGCCCCAAGAAAACCGGCATGTACCGTCCCAAGATGCGTTATGCCCACCAGGGCGGGATGAATCCCCCGGTGATCATCATTCACGGCAACTCGCTGGAACATGTGACCGAGGCCTACAAACGCTACTTGGAAGGTCGTTTTCGCAAGGAGTTCAACTTGGTGGGCACGCCCTTGCGCATCGAGATGAAGACCTCGCAAAACCCGTTTGCCGACAAGGAAAGCGACCGCTGATCTGACGGTCCGCAAAGACGCCAGCTTAAATGCGGGAATGTGCCTGGCTAGCCCAAAGAAGCCATATCCCTGTGTTATCGTGCCACCTCCAATAACTCTTGAACACGGAACATATCGTGAACAACAAAGGCCAACTCCTCCAAGACCCTTTCCTGAACGCTTTGCGTCGGGAGCATGTGCCGGTCTCCATTTACCTAGTGAACGGTATCAAGCTGCAAGGTCAGATCGAGTCTTTCGATCAGTACGTGGTGCTACTTCGCAACACAGTGACTCAAATGGTTTACAAGCACGCCATCTCGACCATCGTTCCCGGTCGGGCTGTCAATTTCTCCAACACCGAAACGGCCGCGGCTCCTGCAGCCTGATCTGGCCTGATGGCGGTTCGCTCCATGGCGATCCGGACTGCCATCCCATAGATATCTCCCCCGCTTGACTGCTCCTGCTGATCGTACTCAGGCATCCACCATCCTGGTCGGTGTCGATCTGGGCCTGCCTGATTTCGATGGCGAGCTCGAAGAACTGGGCCTGTTGGCCCAGACCGCCGGCCTGAATCCGGTCGGACGTATCACCTGCAAACGCCGTGCGCCCGATGCCGCGCTGTTTGTGGGCAGCGGCAAGGCAGATGAAATCAAGCAACTGGCACAACAGCTGGGTGCTACCGAGGTTCTTTTTGACCAGAGCTTGAGTCCTGGTCAACAGCGCAATCTGGAACGGCATCTGGAGATGCCTGTCAATGACCGTACCTTGCTCATCCTGGAGATCTTTGCCCAGCGTGCGCGCAGCCACGAAGGCAAGTTGCAAGTGGAGCTGGCCAGGCTTCAATACCTGAGCACGCGGCTGGTGCGGCGCTGGTCGCACCTGGAGCGCCAGAGCGGCGGTATCGGTATGCGTGGAGGCCCGGGCGAAACCCAGATTGAGCTGGACCGTCGCATGATTGGTGAAACCATCAAGCGCACCCGCGAGCGCCTGGTCAAGGTCAAGCGCCAACGTCAGACGCAACGCCGACAGCGAGAGCGCCACGGCACCTTCAATATTTCTCTGGTGGGCTACACCAACGCCGGCAAGTCGACGCTCTTCAATGCGCTGGTCAAAGCCCGAGCCTATGCCGCTGACCAACTGTTCGCCACGTTGGACACCACCACGCGCCAGCTTTATCTGGGCGAGGCGGGCCGCAGTGTGTCGCTGTCCGATACCGTCGGCTTCATCCGTGATTTGCCTCACGGCCTGATCGATGCGTTCCAGGCCACCTTGCAAGAAGCGGTCGACGCAGACCTGCTGCTGCATGTGGTGGACGCCAACCCAGCATTCCCTGAGCAGTTGGCAGAAGTGCAACGGGTCTTGGCCGAGATTGGCGCAGGTGATATCCCCCAGCTGCTGGTGTTCAACAAGCTCGATGCGCTGGAGCGCGATCGTTGGCCTTTGCAGATGGTTGATACCTATGACCTGGATGGCGTACCGACCCCACGTTTGTTTGTGAGTGCGCGCCAGGGCGAAGGCTTGCCTGCGCTGCGCCAGCAAATGGCCATTGAGCTGAATCGGGGCAAAGAGCCCCCGTCGCCAGCGGCAGATCATTCCCCCGAAGAACATGAGGATGCCCCCTGATTGGGCACAATCCCATCCCAACTAGTCCAAGAGAAGATGCGATGAAATTTTCAATACCTGCCTTCGGGTTATATGCCGTACCCAAGCTGGTCCGAGGCATGTTTAACCTGAACGACCCGCGTTGGGGTCGAAGTGACGACGCGTCTGCGGACGACAAAAAAGCAGGACCTGCGGAATCGGATGCACCACCGCAGCAACGGCCTGCTGCAGGCCAGCCTGAGCGTGGTTCTGGTCGCCCTGGCGCATCAGGTCCTCCGGATCTGGATGAGCTGTGGCGTGACTTCAACCGCAAGCTGGGTGGCTTGTTTGGTTCATCCGGCCCGGCGCGCCGTGGCGGTGGCGCGGGTGGTGCTGGAGGCGGTGGTGGCTTTCAGCCCGACATGAAGAGCGCGGGCATAGGCGCAGGCGTCATCGCTGCGGTGGTCTTGCTGATCTGGCTGGGTACGGGCTTTTTCATCGTCCAGGAAGGTCAGCAGGCCGTCATCACCCAGTTCGGCAAGTACAAATCCACGGTGGGCGCAGGCTTTAACTGGCGCCTTCCTTACCCGATTCAGCGCCACGAGCTGATTTTTGTGACGCAGATTCGTTCGGTGGACGTGGGCCGTGATGCGGTGATCAAGTCCACAGGTCTGCGCGAGTCGGCCATGTTGACCGAAGACGAAAACATCGTCGAAATCAAGTTCGCAGTCCAGTACCGTTTGAGTGATGCGCGCGCTTACCTGTTTGAAAGCAAGAACCCCGCAGAGGCGGTGGTCCAGGCAGCAGAAACGGCCGTGCGTGAGGTGGTGGGCAAGATGCGCATGGATTCGGCCCTGGCCGAGGAGCGTGACCAGATTGGCATTCGGGTGCGTGACCTGATGCAAACCATCCTGGACCGCTACAAAGTGGGCATTGAAGTGGTGGGCATCAACCTGCAGCAAGGTGGGGTACGCCCGCCCGAGCAAGTGCAGTCTGCTTTTGACGATGTGCTCAAGGCTGGGCAGGAACGTGAACGGGCCAAAAACGAGGCCCAAGCCTACGCCAACGACGTGGTGCCCCGCGCGGTCGGCTCAGCTTCACGCCTGAAGGAAGAAGCAGACGCTTACAAGGAACGCATCGTGGCACAGGCGCAAGGTGATGCCCAGCGCTTCCGCTCGGTGTTGGCCGAGTATCAGAAGGCCCCTCAGGTGACGCGCGACCGCATGTACCTGGACACCATGCAACAAATCTACGGCAACGTGACCAAGGTGCTGGTGGAATCCCGCCAAGGCAGCAATATGCTGTATCTGCCTCTGGACAAGATCATGCAGTCCGTCGCGCCAGTGGCGACGACGCCTGACAGCGCGGTCGCCCCACAAGCAGCACCGGCCAACGGTGCGCCGTCTGGCCCGGCCAGTACTTTGTCCAACGATCTGCGTAGCCGCGATGCATCGCGCTCGCGTGACCGTGATTCCCGATAGGAATTCGCCATGAACCGTCTTGGTTTTATTTTTTCGTCTTTGCTCGTGGTTCTGGCGCTGGCCAGTTCCATGTTGTTTGTGGTGGATCAACGTCAATTTGGTGTGGTGTACGCGCTGGGCCAGATCAAGGAAGTGATCACCGAGCCCGGCCTGAACATCAAGTTGCCGCCGCCGTTTCAAAACGTCAGTTACATCGACAAGCGTTTGCTGACCTTGGACAGCACGGACACTGAGCCCATGCTGACCGCCGAGAAACAGCGTGTGGTGATTGACTGGTATGTGCGCTGGCGCATCACCGACCCATCACAGTACATCCGTAATGTGGGCCTGGATGAATCTGCGGGTGCCAGCCAGCTCAATCGGGTGGTTCGCAATGCGTTTCAGGAAGAAATCAACCGTCGTACCGTGAAAGAGGTGCTCTCCACCAAGCGCGAAGCCTTGATGGCCGATGTCAAGGCAGAGGTACTTGACAAGGTGCGCGGTGCCAAGCCCTGGGGTGTGGATGTGGTGGACGTGCGTATCACCCGTGCGGATTACGTTGAAGCTATCACCGAGTCTGTGTATCGCCGCATGGAGGCCGAGCGCAAGCGGGTGGCCAACGAGCTGCGCTCTACCGGCGGCGCAGAAGGCGAGAAGATTCGGGCTGATGCCGATCGCCAGCGTGAGGTGACGATTGCCAATGCTTACCGAGATGCGCAAAAAATCAAGGGTGAAGGAGATGCCGAGGCGGCGCGCATCTACGCGGATGCCTTTGGTCGCGATCCCCAGTTTGCCCAGTTTTACCGCAGCCTTGAAGCCTACAAAACCAGCTTCAGCAAGAAGAGTGATGTGATGGTCTTGGATCCCTCCAGCAGCGAATTCTTCAAGGCCTTTCGTGGCGGTGCGGCTCCTGCTTCGCCTGCACCACGGAAATAAAGCGTGAGTCTGGACGATTTATGGCTGGCTCTGGCCCTCGTGATGGTGATCGAGGGCCTTTTACCTTTGTTGTTTCCAAACGCTTGGCGTCGCACCTTTCAGCAATTGCTGGGTTTGCGTGATGGTCAGCTCCGATTCTTTGGTCTTTGCAGCATCGCCCTGGGCCTGATCTGCGTGCTCTGGCTGTCCTAGCTTCAATTTCTAGCTTCCATTTCTGGCGCAGGCCATTCAGTGTTCATGGAATCTCTCCTCGTCTCCACGGGCGTGGTCGCCCTCGCAGAAATTGGCGACAAGACCCAACTTCTCGCCTTTATCCTTGCGGCGCGTTTCAAGAAGCCGCTGCCCATCATCCTGGGCATCCTGGCTGCCACCATCGTCAACCACGGGCTCGCCGGTGCATTGGGTGCATGGATCACCAGTGCTGTCAGTCCCGAAATTTTGCGTTGGGTGCTGGGTCTGTCCTTCATCGGTATGGCCATCTGGACGATGATTCCTGACAAGATCGAAGAGGAAGAAACTCATGTGGCCAAGCGCTTTGGTGTGTTCGGCGCGACGCTCATCACTTTTTTTCTGGCCGAAATGGGTGACAAGACCCAAATCGCGACCGTCGCTATGGCCGCTCACTACGCAACGCCTGTGATGGTGGTGATTGGAACGACCCTGGGCATGCTGATCGCCGATGTCCCCGCTGTGTTTGTGGGTGACAGGCTTGCATCCAAAATTCCCATGAAGTTGGTTCATTCGATCGCGGCCACGATTTTTGCGGTGATGGGCGTCGCGACGCTACTGGGCGCAGGGGCCAGTTTGGGTTTCTAAAACCGACGTCGTTGGCCAGGGTGCCTCCCTCCGATACCGCGACGTCGTTGGGCTGGCGGGGTGGCCAGCCAAGCCCGGTAAAATGCCGGTTTTAACAGCTCCCCCCCCGAATCTCATGTCCGCCTGGGTCCTTCCGGATCACATTGCCGATGTCTTGCCTTCCGAGGCTCGCCACATCGAAGAATTACGTCGAGACCTGCTGGACATGGCGAGACGCTATGGCTACGAGTTGGTCATGCCCCCCCTGCTGGAGCACCTGGAGTCATTGCTGACGGGTACCGGTGAGGCGCTGGATCTCCAAACCTTTAAGCTGGTGGATCAGCTCTCGGGTCGCATGATGGGTCTGCGCGCTGACAGCACCCCGCAAGTGGCGCGCATCGATGCGCACTTGCTCAATCGTCAGGGCTTGACCCGCCTTTGCTATTGCGGCCCTGTCTTGCACACGCGCCCTGACAAACCCCACGCCACCCGCGAGCCTTTGCAGTTTGGCGCCGAAATCTACGGTCATCCCGGTCTGGAAGCTGACCTGGAAGTGATGCTGCTCACGCTCGATTGCTTGCGTGTGGCCCAGGCCGATGGTTTGAGTGTCGACATGGCTGACGTTCGTATCGTCAATGCCTTGCTGGACGGCATGACGCTCAAGTCGGGCGCCCTCGCTGCCTTGCATGGCGCTTTGGCAGCCAAGGACGCCAGCGAGCTGGCCAGCTTGACGCGCGACTTTCCTGCAAGCCAGCGAGAGGCTTTGTTGGCCTTGGTGCAGCTTTATGGTGATGCCTCGATTCTGGAAGAGGCCAAACGCGTGTTGCCAGCCCTGCCGGGCCTGAGTTTGGCGCTAGAACAACTACGGTGGTTGGGCGCCCAGCTTGAGGGCACTACTGTCACCTTTGACTTGGCCGACTTGCGGGGTTACGCCTACTACAGCGGCGTGCGCTTTGCGGTATACAGCCAGGGCAGCGGCGATGCTTTGGCGCGGGGCGGACGCTATGACGAAGTGGGTGCCGTGTTTGGGCGCAAACGCCCAGCGGTCGGCTTCAGCCTGGACATCAAGGCCCTGGTGGGTGCGGTGCAGCCGCGTCCTTTGCGTGCGGCGATTCGGGCGCCCTGGAGCGAGTCTGCCGCCTTACGTGCCGCGATCTCCAGCCTGCGGGCAAGAGGCGAAACCGTGGTCTGCGTGCTGCCAGGCCATGAGAGTGAAGTTGATGAGTTCCACTGTGATCGCGAGCTGTTGCAGGCTGCGGGGCAATGGGTCGTGCAAGCCATTTGAAAAGTAAAAACATGAATGTGACCAAAGGACGTAACGTCGTTGTTGTCGGTACCCAGTGGGGCGACGAAGGCAAGGGCAAGCTGGTGGACTGGCTGACAGAGAGCGCCCAGGGCGTGGTTCGTTTTCAAGGGGGCCACAATGCCGGCCACACCCTGGTGATCAACGGGGTGAAAACCGCACTGCACCTGATTCCTAGTGGCATCATGCGCCCGGGCGTCAAGTGCTACATCGGCAATGGCGTGGTGCTATCGGCTGCCAAACTGTTTGAAGAGATCGAAGGCCTCGAAAAAGCAGGCGTTGAAGTGCGCTCGCGTTTGCGTGTGAGTGAAGCTTGTCCCCTGATCCTGCCTTTCCATGTGGCGCTGGATGTGGCGCGTGAAGCTGCCCGCGAAAAAGGCGGCTCCGAGAAAATCGGCACGACGGGTCGCGGCATCGGCCCCGCCTACGAAGACAAGATTGCTCGCCGTGCACTGCGGGTTCAGGACCTGAAGTACCCCGAGCGTTTTGCCGCCAAGCTGCGCGAGCTGCTGGACTTGCATAACCATGTGCTGGCAACTTATCTGGGATCGGAAAAATTCACCTTTGGCGACACGCTCAAGCCCTACGTGGTGGATGGCCGGGTGCAGTTTGATGCGGTGTTTGATGAAGCCATGCGCCATGCCGAGCTGCTCCGTCCCATGATGGCCGATGTCTCGCGCGAACTGAACGAGGCCCACCGCAACGGCGCCAACCTGCTGTTTGAAGGCGCCCAGGGCACCCTGCTGGATGTGGACCATGGCACCTATCCGTATGTGACCTCCAGCAACTGCGTGGCTGGCAATGCGGCCGCTGGCTCTGGTGTGGGACCTGGACTGCTGCACTATGTGCTGGGCATCACCAAAGCCTATTGCACTCGGGTGGGCGGTGGCCCATTCCCCACGGAGCTGGAGTGGGAAATGCCCGGTACGCCCGGCTACCACATGAGCACCGTGGGCGCGGAAAAGGGCGTGACCACCGGTCGTAGCCGTCGTTGTGGCTGGTTTGATGCCGCTTTGCTGAAGCGTTCGGCCCAAGTCAATGGCTTGAGTGGCCTTTGTGTGACCAAACTCGACGTGCTTGATGGCCTGAAAGAGCTCCTCCTTTGCACCGGCTACGAGCTCGACGGCGAGCACATCGACATTCTTCCTATGGGGGCAGATGACATTGCGCGTTGCAAGCCCGTCTACGAGGTAATGGAAGGCTGGAGCCAAAGCACGGTGGGTGTCACCCAGTTCGACCAGCTACCGGTGGCTGCACGTCTGTATTTGCAGCGCATCGAGCAGGTCACGGGTGTGCCCATCCACATGGTGTCGACCAGCCCGGACCGGGACCACACCATCATGATGAAACATCCCTACCTGGCTGACTGAAGGCCACCATCCATCCCAAAACGAGCAGGAGAACCGCCATGTTGACTGAAGACGGCAAGCACCTTTATGTGAGCTACGACGAGTATCACAACCTGATTGAAAAGCTGGCCATCCAAGTGCACCAGTCAGGCTGGGAGTTCGACAACATCCTGTGCCTGGCCCGTGGCGGCATGCGACCCGGCGACATCCTGTCGCGTGTCTTCGACAAGCCTTTGGCCATCATGTCGACCAGCTCCTACCGTGCGGATGCCGGCACGGTGCAGGGTCATCTGGACATTGCCCGCTTCATCACCACACCCAAGGGCGAGATCGCCGGTAAAGTCCTGCTGGTCGATGACCTGGCGGATTCTGGTCACACCTTGAATGCCGTGATGCACCAGCTCAAAAACAACTACGCACCCATCACCGAGTTGCGCAGTGCCGTGATCTGGACCAAGGAGTTGTCGATTTTCAAGCCCGACTACTCGGTGGAGTTTTTGCCCACCAACCCCTGGATACACCAGCCCTTTGAAAGCTACGACGCCATGCGTCCTGAGCAGTTGATCAAGAAGTGGAGCGTCTGAGCGCTTGATTCGGGGCCCGGACATGTCACACCCCACCACCGAGCTCATACACCACCCTTACGTGGCGCCAGCCACGTTTGAAGCGCCCCAAACGGGCGTATTCAAGGCCTCCACCGTGTATTTTCCCAACGTGGCCGCCATGCGCGACTTCGAGTGGAAAGACAAGAGCGCCTACACCTACGGTCTGCACGGCACGCCCACCACCTACACCCTGGAGGAGCGTCTCTGTGCTTTGGAGGGCGGCTTGCAATGTCTGCTGGTCCCCAGCGGTCTGGCAGCCATTGCCCACGTGGCCTTGTCGCTGTTGCGGACCGGTGACGAGGTTCTGATTCCAGACAATGCTTATGGCCCCAGCAAGGCCCTGGCGGAGGGCGAGCTCAAGGTCTGGGGCATTACCCACCGCGTCTACGACCCCATGTCTGCGCAGGATCTGGCTGACAAGATCACTGCCCAAACCCGGTTGGTATGGGTGGAGGCGGCGGGGTCTGTGACGTTGGAGTTCCCGGATCTCGTTGCACTGGTCAAGGTGTGTAAGGTGCGCGGTGTGGTGGTTGCGCTCGACAACACATGGGGCGCAGGCATTGCTTTCAAACCCTTCGATCTCGTGCCGGGGCTGTGCCCTGCTGTGGGGGTCGATATCTCTGTACATGCGCTGACCAAATACCCCAGCGGTGGTGGCGACGTCTTGATGGGCAGTGTGATCACCCGCGATGCGGGATTGCACATGCGCATGAAACTCACGCACATGCGCCTGGGGTCGGGTGTGGCCGGCAACGATGCTGAGGCGGTTTTGCGCTCCTTGCCCAGCATGCGCCTGCGCTACCAGGCACATGACCGAACCACCCGGGCACTGGCAAGTTGGTGCCAGCAGCGACCCGAGTTTGCGCAGGTTTTGCACCCGGCTTTGCCGGATTCCCCCGGGCACAGTGATTGGCGTGCCCTGTGCGAGCCCACTCAAGACGGCGCTTTTGGTGGCGCTGCCGGCCTCCTGAGCCTGATTTTGAGACCTGATTACGACCAAGCTTCAGTCGATAGTTTTTGCGACCGATTGAAGCTTTTCAAGATTGGCTACAGCTGGGGAGGGCCTGTCAGTCTGGTCGTCCCTTATGAGCTGAGCACCATGCGTGAAGCTTGGCCCGCCCATCTTGCGCCGGGCATCCTGGTGCGTTTGGCTATCGGTCTGGAAGACGCGCAAGATTTGCAAGCGGATCTAGCCCAGTCCCTGGACCAACTGCAAGCCTGAGTCTGCGCAGGGTGACCGCGGTCCGAGCTGTTACAGTGTGGGCCCAACACTGAAAGCACACCTTGGCAACACCCAATTACGGTTACGAAAAACGCCAGAAAGAACTGGCAAAAAAGAAGAAAAAAGAAGAAAAGTTGAAGCAAAAAGCAGAACGCAAAACGGGCGACGCTTCTGCAGATGATCAGACGGTAGACCAGCCAGAAGACGGTGTGGAACAGGCTTCCGCCCCTGCGGCTACCGACTGAACTTTCCAGAAATTTTGTGAGGCGGCTGGCTCAGCCCACGGTTTCCATCAGTTGCACTGCCACGGCATCCATGGCTGTGGCACTGCGGTCTTGGGCCAACAGCTGGTGAGCTGCGCCAAAACGCAGAAAATTTCTTTGCATGGATTGCAAGTACACCGGGTCATAGTGCAAGGTCAGCAGGTCTTGCACCACCTGGCCGATGTTGCCGTTGTCGACCTGGCTTTTCCAGGCTTCAACCTGGGCCTTGCCCCTGAAGGTGGCCAGCACATCGAGCCGGTCGCAAAAGTGCGACGTGTCTTGCACAAAAAAATCGTAATCCTCCAGCAGTAACTGCACCCGCTCGGCATCCGACAGGCTGAGGTTGATGCAAGAACTGGCACGCATGGCCTCTACCAGCGTCGTGGGCAAGCTGACATTGCCAACCTTCTTGCTCTCACTTTCTACAAACACGGGGCGTGCTGGATCCAGGCGGCGCAACTGATCCCAGACCAGGGTGTCAAAGCCCTTTTGGCTGGGCTGATCCACACCCGGTATGGCCCCCAGCACCGAGCTGCGGTGCTTGGCCAGGGCCTCCAGGTCCAGCACCTGCGCGCCTTGCCGTCCCAGCGCATGAAGCAGTCGCGTTTTGCCCGAGCCCGTGGTGCCGCAAATCACCCTGAAATCAAAGGTCGGTGCCAGGCGGGCAATGTCTTGCACGATCGCCGCCCGAAAGGCCTTGTAGCCGCCTTCGAGCAGGGTGACGTTGAAGCCGATCTGATCGAGGATCAGTGAGAGGGAGCCACTGCGCTTGCCGCCGCGCCAGCAGTAGGCCAGCGGACGCCATTCCTTGGGCTTGTCCAGCACCTCGCGCTCGATATGGGCGGAAATATTGCGCGCCGCCATGGCCGCACCGTGTTTTCGTGCGTCAAAGGCGCTGATCTGTTTGTAAGTAGTGCCGACGATGCGCCGCTCGTCGTTATTGAGGGTGGGCCAGTTCAGAGCGCCGGGTAGGTGGTCCTCAAGATATTCATCTTCGCTGCGGGCATCGATCAGGGTGTCGAACTCATGCAGTCGACGAATGGCCTCTTCGGCGCTCAGGGTGCTCAGACTCATTTCAACAATTTCTTCAATTCGGGCCAAACATTGTTCAGCAGGGTGGGGTGGGCTTCTTCCTTGGGGTGGATGCGATCGTTTTGAAACAACTGCATCGCGTTGGGTACGTCGGCCACACCTTTCAGCAAAAAGGGAACGAGGGCCGTCCGCTGGCTGGCTGCAACGGCACTGAAAACACCTGCAAACCGCTGGGCATAGTCGGCGCCATAGTTGGGCGGCACTTGCATGCCCACGAGCAGGACGCGAGCGCCAGCCGCTTGGGCCTGCCGGGTCATGTGGCTCAAGTTGTCTTGTGTCATTTGCAGAGGCAAGCCACGCAGCGCATCATTGGCGCCCAGTTCTATCACCACATGGGTGGGCTGGTGCTGGGCCAGCAGTGCGGGCAGACGGGATCGTCCGCCCGAGGTGGTGTCCCCACTGATACTTGCGTTGATGACCTGCGCTTTGAAGCGCTGCTCCGTCAGCCGTTGCTGCAGCAAGGTGACCCAGCCGCTGCCACGTTTGAGGCCATACTCGGCACTGAGCGAGTCGCCCAGAATCAGGATGGTCGTGCCGGAAGGGGCGGCGGGTCCGGCAGACTGGGCAACAGCCCATCCCCCTGTCAGCCACAAGCCTGTTAGCAGCGCGATACAGTGCCGACGAAACAAAGAGAGCTTCATGTCAGATGCAATGATTTCCGTAGAGCATGTGTTCAAGTCCGTGACCGATTCCACGGGTACGCTGGACATTTTGCGTGATATTGATTTTTCTTTAGCTGCAAGGGAAACAGCAGCCATTGTCGGTGCCTCCGGCTCCGGCAAAAGCACCTTGTTGTCCATCATTGCGGGTCTGGACACGCCTACGCTCGGCACGGTGCGCATCGGCGGCCAGGACCTGTTTGCCATCAACGAGGATGCGCGCGCGGCACTGCGCGCTCAAAAGGTGGGTTTTGTGTTTCAGAGCTTTCAGCTTCTGGGAAACCTGACGGCGCTTGAAAACGTCATGTTGCCTCTGGAGCTGTCTGGCCAGCGCGATGCGCGCAAGTTGGCCGCCGAGATGCTGGAGCGGGTGGGCCTGTCCCAACGCCTACGCAGCTACCCCAAGGTCTTGAGTGGCGGTGAACAGCAGCGCGTGGCTTTGGCCCGTGCCTTTGTGGTGCAACCGGCGGTGCTGCTGGCAGACGAACCTACGGGCAGCCTGGACTTTGCGACCGGTGAGACGGTCATGAACCTCATGTTTGAACTGAACCGAGAGCAGGGCACCACGCTGGTGATGGTCACTCACGACCCGGCGATTGCTCAACGCTGCGAGCGGCGTATCACCATAGAAGCCGGACAGGTGCTGGCAGACTGACCCGGCTTGCCGTGCTAGGCCCGATCCCGGGGCCGGGGATAATCCAGCCCCATGTCATCTCCCAAAGTGCTGTTCGGCTTTCATGCCGTCGGTGTGCGTCTCAAGACGGCACCCTCTTCCATTGTTGAAATTTATGTCGATCCGGGACGCCGTGATGTACGCATGCGCCAGTTTCTGGACAAGGCCACCGAAGCGGGTGTCCGCCTGATTGAGGCGGATGGCGTACGACTGGCCAAGCTGGCCGGCAGCCATGGCCACCAGGGCGTTGCCGCGCGGGTGCAGGCCATTGCGCAGGTGACCTCGCTGGATGAGCTGCTGGAGCAGCTCGAGGCATCGCAGGCTGCGCTGCCCCCCGCTGACCGCGTACAGCCCCTGATACTGGTGTTGGACGGTGTGACCGACCCTCACAACCTGGGTGCATGTTTGCGTGTGGCCGATGGAGCAGGTGCCCACGCAGTGATTGCGCCCAAGGACCATGCGGCTGGCATCAACGCCACGGTGGCCAAGGTGGCCAGCGGTGCGGCTGAGACCGTGCCTTACTTCATGGTGACCAACCTGGCGAGGACCCTGAACGAGCTCAAGGAGCGCAACATCTGGGTCATTGGCACCAGTGATGCCGCGACCAAGAACCTGTACCAGGTGGATTTAAAAGGCCCGGTGGCGCTGGTGCTGGGTGCCGAAGGCTCAGGTATGCGTCAGCTCACTGCCAAGACCTGCGACGACCTGGTCAGCATTCCCATGCGGGGCGCTGTGGAGAGCCTGAACGTCTCGGTGGCCAGCGGCGTGTGCCTTTATGAGGCCCTTCGTCAACGCAGCTGAGCGGCTTGGGCCGGTTAGGCTCAGACCCAACCCAACATGCCCATGAGGGCCCCAGCGCCAAGTACCCACAGCAGGTGGATACGGGTGCGCCAGATCAGCACCATGCTGGCCACGGTCAGTAACCAGATGGGGGTGTCTTGCAGTGGGTTGCCATGTGCCACCGTCAATACCCAGGCGGTGGCGACCAGCAAAGCAATCACGATGGGGGCCATGCCTTGCTTGAAGGCTTTGACCGCCCGCATCTCGCGGTTGCGGTGCCCCCAGCGCGCAGCCAAGTAGGTCAGACTGGTGCTGGGCAAAATAATGCCTACCAAGCAAATCAGCACACCCAGCAAGGCGTAGGCCCAAGCCTGCGGTCCACCCGAGAGTCCTCCACCTGCGTTCAGACCCACGTTCCAGCCCATCAAAGCGACAAACATCACATTGGGACCTGGGGCGGCTTGAGCCAGAGCGATGCTGGACGTGAACTGGCCTTCGCTCAGCCAATGCTGCTCGGTGACCAAATAGCGGTGCATGTCAGGCGCTGTGGTGATGGCGCCGCCCACGGCCAACAGAGACAGCGACATGAAATGCGTGAACAGGGCCAGCCAGTCGGCCGCCGAAAGTTGCAGGCTCATGCAGTGTCCTTAGCCGGATGGACGGCGTTGACTTTGCCCAGTTGCCGGTAGGCCCACAGGCCTGCGGGCACGCCCAGACCCAGCAGCACCCAGGCCAAAGGCAGACGCAGCCAGCCTATCCCCGCCAGGGTCAGCCCGGCCAGGGCCCAGCACGCGGCTGGCCCCATCACGTTGTGCTTCAGCGCCCCCACCAGTCGCAGGCCGGCTGCGGCGATCAGGCCCGCCGATACCGCCCCCATGCCTCGCAACGCCCCCTGTGCCAGTTCAGTGTGGGCCACACCTGCAAACAGGGCGGCAATGGCCAGCACCACCACGCTCGGTACTGCCAGCATGCCCGCCAGCGCCGCCAGGGCGCCGCGCAGCCCGAAGTAACGATCCCCAATCATGAGAGATAGATTGACGACATTGGGGCCTGGCAGTATCTGCGCCACGGCCCAGTCTTCCACGAACTCCTCGCGGGTCAGCCAGCGTTTGCGCTCGACCAACTCCTGCTGCACCACAGCCAATACGCCCCCAAACCCCTGCAAGGCGAGCAGGGTGAAAGACCAGAACAGGTCCATGGGCGAGCTTGGGCGAGGTGGGGAGGGGGTAGCTGCGGGCGTTGCTTGCTCGCTCTGCTGGTGGTCGTGCATAAAAATTATCTTGCCGGATGCACGATGCGCACCTCGATCTGACCTGTTTGCGTGTCTAGCACGCGGTAGCGCATGCGATCTATGTCCATTTGCATGGCGGTGCTGGAGCTGGCGTCCAGCGCCTTGGCGATGCCATAGCTTTGAGCAATGTAGCTGTAGTCTTGGCCAAAGTGCTTGTGACCAAACAGCATCACGTCGACCCGGTCACGGATGCATTGCAGCAAAGAGTGTGCGTCTTTCAGACGCCTGAACCGTCGGGTTGCCCAAGTCAGCCAGTGACGTAGGCCGTGGCGATCGCCAACGTCGGGCTTGACCGCGTAGGAATCGAGGAAGGGATGGTGGTGCAGGTACAGCACCTTGCAGAGTCCCTGAAGGTCGTGTCGATCCAGAATGCTGTTGAGCCTTCCGATTTGGGTTTGGCCCAGATGGCCTTCGGCTCCCCAGCGTGCAAAAAATCCCAATTCCTCTTCCGAAGAGTCCAGACCGATGAAAGCGCACGACCCCACGACGTGCACCACCGGAAATTCCGGTGCTTGCTGGCCAAAAATGAAGGATTGAAAGTGCTCCCGAAACTGCTGCGCCTGCACACCATCGACCCGGGCAGCGTTGCCATAGTCGTGGTTGCCGGGGCATAACAAGACCCGCCAGCCGGCGTTGTGTAAGCGACTCAGTATCACGTGCCCCTCCTGCATGGCTTGCTGCGTGGCCGTGTCGATCAGGTCGCCGGTATGGACGATCACATGGTTTTCTGGCGCACCCAGGCGCAAGATGTCATCGACGATGCGCTCCAGTCGAGTGCCGTTGTCCAGCGCACCCACATGCGTGTCGCTCAGGTGGATGATTTTCATGGCTGCGTTGCCAGTCGTACCAGCTCAGCGGCTGGCATAGGGCGGGCAAAGCCAAAGCCCTGACCTATGTCGCATTGACGTGAGCGCAGCCATTCTGCGGTGGCCTCATCTTCAATACCTTCCGCTACCACGGTCAAACCAAAGTTGTGGGCCAGATCAATGGTGGAGCTGACGATGGCCTGATCGCTGGGGTTGTCCAACAAATGACGCACAAAGCCCTGGTCGATTTTGAGTTCACTGATAGGCATGCTCTTGAGGTAAGACAGGGACGAAAAACCGGTGCCAAAGTCGTCGATGGAAAGCTTGAAGCCAGCCGAGTGGAGCTCCTGCATCACATCCAACGTGCGGTCTGGCGCAACGATGAAACAGCTTTCAGTGAGTTCCAGGTGCAATCGTCCGGGGGCCAATTGGGCTGCTTGGGTCAATGCCAGCAGCTTGCCGGTGAGTTCGGCATCGGACAGGCTGGTGGCTGACAGGTTGATGGAAAGGTTCAAGTCCAGGCCTATCTGCTGCCAGTGTGCACATTGCGCGACACATTGCTCCAGTAGCCAGTCGGTCAGGGGCCGTATCAGGCCTGACTCTTCTGCAACGGGGATGAAGACCTCGGGCGAGATCCAGCCGTCCAACGGGTCATGCCAGCGCATCAGGGCTTCAGCGCCGATCAGGCGTCTGGCAGACAGCTCGT
Organism: Pseudomonadota bacterium; assembly: GCA_046046915.1. Classification (GTDB taxonomy): domain Bacteria; phylum Pseudomonadota; class Gammaproteobacteria; order Burkholderiales; family Burkholderiaceae_C; genus JBEEJZ01. The sequence goes on along the minus strand of JBJOIT010000037.1, from coordinate 9,908 downwards.
ATTGTGGCTGGTAGTGCACGGTGAGGTGCCCCGACTGCAAGGCATCGCGGAGTTTGCCAAACAGGAGGTGGTGGCGAATAAACACCTGCTCCTGGGCTTCGTCATACACACTCCAGGTCAGGGCATTTTTGCGAGCTTGAAGCATGGCCTGCTCCGCCTTTCGCAGCAGTTGCTGCGGGTCGGTGGCGTGGGCCGGGTAAATGCACAGACCCCAGGTCAGCTCGATGTCGAGGGCGTAGCCCTGTTCGGTGATCGACAGGCGTTCGTTGGACACAAATTTTCGCAGGACCTTTTGACTGGGCGAGGCCTCGTTCAAGGTGTGCACCAGCACAAACTCGTCTCGACGTGTCCTGGCCAGCAGCGCCTGGGGGCCGGCATTCTGGGCTAGCTTCTGCGCCACTTGACGCACCAGTTGGTCGGCGCCGCTGGTATCGAGCACATTACCGAGCTCAAACAGGCGCTCCAGTCGGACATTGCAGACCAGTAAGGCACCTGGCTGGCGATTGGCTTGCTCGATGCTGATCGCCATTTGTTGCAGCAGCAGAACCCGGTTGGGCAATCCCGTCAGGCTGTCGTGGGTGGCCAGGGTTTGAAGTTGACCTAGGTATTGCCTGGCTGCGGCCGTGTTTTCGTCCACACGGGCCTGCAGCCGTTTTTCAAACCTACCCCGCAAAAGGTTGAAAGCCGCCGCTACCAGTGTGTAAAAGCACAGCGACAACAAAAAGTGGGGAATGGCTTGTGGCGGGTACCAGTAGCTGAAGGCCAGCTGATGTTGGAGCAAGCCAAAGTAAAGGGCTGTTGCGGCGACAAAAGCCAGTGAATACCACCACCCCCGTTTTTGTCCCTGGATGAAGAAGGCCAAAAACGGAAAGGTGTAGGCCCAGAACAGGCCCGTACCCTGCTGGCCACCCAACACGATGAGCGCCATCAAAATGACACCCCCTGCCGCCAAAATCAGCTTTTCTGCCAGTGGCACCAACCTTGGGTAGCGGCTGAGCACATAGGCGGGCACCAACAAGAGCAGCACACCGGCCAACTCCGTCAGCCCCAGTGCCAGCAGGTCTGGGTTGGAGATGTTGAACAACGCAAACAGCAAACCTACCCAGATGCCGATCTGTGCGGAAATTTGAACCTGACCGGCACGCTCGTGCAGGCCCAGGACCTCCAGGTTGTCCAGGCCGAGCAGGTCGTAAAAGGCTGCTTTCATGTGGTGGTCTGGTAGGGGCGGCGTTGCTGGGGGCTTGGCTGGAGAGGTGAGTCGTTACTATATCTGCGCCGGCCGGCACCTCATCCACATGCTTTTTCTCAACAATGTCTGAAATCGAAGCGCATGCGCACAAGCCGCAACCACCGGGGTCTACAAGGCGGCTGATTCGCAGTGCCCAGCGTGGCATCCTTACCGTGTTTGGGTGCATCAAGGTGTACCTGAAGCCGCCGGCAGTCTTGTTGGCCTACGACCCGGGTTCCTACAAGGTCAATGGCAAAGATTGCAGAACCCTCATCAGCCAGCTGCAGCCGGGGGACATCCTGCTACGCAGTTTTGATAACTATCTGGACGGCCACTTCATCCGGCGCACCCGCACAGCGGATGGACCCAAGGTGGGTGTGTTCACACATGTCGCTATCTATGTGGGGGAGCTTGGCCCACACGACCGAGCCACCCTGGCAAGCCAGGTTCATGGTTACGACTGGAGCACTGACACCAGCCCTGCGCCAGGGCCGGCCCTGGAGGCATTTAGAGAGGCCAAACGCGTCCGGCATTTCGATGGGGTGGTCACCCAACCCAACCAGATGGTCATCCATGCCATGGCCGATGGCGTGAAGGTGGAAGACATCCTGACCTTTGCCCGTTGCGATCACTTGCTGGTCTTGCGCTTGCCCGAAACGCTGCGACACGCGCCCAAGGTGCCGTCGGATGCCGCAAGGACCAGCGCTGAGGAGACGGATGCCAGCCTGCGCAATGAACGTCAGCGAACGCTGCACGCCGACATGCTCCTGGGCAAGCCGGTGCCCGCCACCGAGGTCATCGCGCTGGCCCGTGAGCTGGCGCTGGGCATGGTGGGTGCCGACTACGATTTCAATTGCGACGACGTCAAGAAACACCACTATTTCAGCTGTGCGGAACTGGTTTACTACTGTTACCGCACGGTGGCCGACTATCTGGACATCGTGCCACGCGACCACAGCCTGTGGATCCCCTGGACGCGCTGGCGCGTGCCGGGCACTCGACGCCGAACCCTGGCGCCCGACGACTTCATGCGTGGCAGCCTGCGCTGCAAACCCAACGCTGACGAGAACCACTCGCGTGGCGGACTTCAAAGAGTGTGGATGAGTCACACCCTGAATGACGATCTGCTGGACGAACGCTCCCAGCACTGACAATGAGGGCGACTTTGAGAGCTCTCTTTTCCGGTGACCCGCTTTGATTGACCCCGATATTTCTCCCTGGCGCATGAGTGTGGCGCCGATGCTGGACTGGAAGTTTTCTTGAAAAATAGGCAGTGAATCAACGGTGGTCCACACCGAGTTGTGCCATCGCACTGGCTTCTGCATCGAGTGGCACCGAACGAGCAAGCCGGATTTCCTGACCGCACTGAGCGCCGAGATTGCTACGCCGGGCAGCCGAGGATGCTCAAGGGCGGGGTTTCTGTGCGTCTGGCTAAGCCTGGATGCCAGGGAGCCAGCCCGGAACAGGACAACATCTGGAACGGCCCGTGGCCGGCCCGGCGACGTCCTGGACGTTGAAATCGAGGGGCGTTTCACAGTTCAGTGCAACTCCCCACCCGCGAGTGAATGCGTGAATATAGAATGCATGCATTGAATGCATTCGAGGTGATCGATATGGCTATGCTGACAGTTCGCAACCTTTCCGAGGAAGTTCACCGTGCGCTGCGCGTCCGTGCTGCCCAGCACGCCCAGAGCATGGAGGCCGAGGTGCGCGAGATCCTAGAAGCGGCAATCAACCCCAAAGGGCGTGTGAGGCTGGGTTCGCTGCTGGCCGACATGGGTCGCCAAGCCAAGCTGAGCGATGAAGAGTTTGCTTTGTTCGCGCAGGTGCGCGACAAGACGCCTGCACGCCCGGTGAGCTTCGAATGATCCTGCTCGACACCAATGTGATGTCGGAGCCGCTCCGGCACGCTCCCGAGCCAAGGGTGATTGAGTGGATAGATGCCCAGGCGATGGAGACTTTGTTCCTCTCCGCCATCACGGTGGCGGAACTGCGAGCGGGTGTCGCCCTGCTGCCGGCCGGCAAGCGGCGCGCAGGCCTGCAAGAGAACTTGGAAAAGCGCGTGCTGCCATTGTTCGCCGGCCGCGTGCTCCCCTTTGACTTGGCCTGCACCCAGGCCTATGCGGCGCTGATGGCCAAGGCCCGCAGCGCTGGCCTGGCCGTTGCCACAGCGGATGGCTACATCGCGTCGGTCGCGGCGGCCAATGGGTTCGCTGTTGCAACCCGAGACACCAGCCCGTTCGAGGCCGCAGGTATTACTGTCATTAATCCGTGGCAGGCGTGAGTACATGCATAAGCGGGTGGAGTTTCATCCGATTGCTTCTGCTGGACGAACTGTAGAAGCTATCCAGGAAAGAAGACGAATGGCTCGCGCTTGGTCATGCCCGGGACTTTAAGCAATTACAAGATAGGACGTATACGAGGTGACCCAATCGCTTTTCATCGGCGCCAACTCTTGGTTGGTAGAAGGTCCGTCGGACAACCTCGCGCATCGTCAAAAAGGCGGAGGCACTCTTCAAGCTGGTGCCCGCGACGGTCGCCGAGTTCGACCACTTTGGTGCGTCTCGTTGGCTCTTGGAGAACCCGTCTGTGTTGGACGCGGACACGCCCGCGGTTCAGGCGACGCTCGACCGATTCGAGGAGGTCTTCAAAACATTCAACCAACTGCTGGAGTAGGAGGTGGGGGCAGGTCAGGTGCAACTTGCTTTTCTGATGTGGTGCAACCGCAGTGCCAAGTTGCACCAAGCCCTTGCACTTGGTGTGTTTTTATTCCGTTAAACGCCCCAAAAAGCGCAAGCGACACTCAAAGGTCGAATAATGAAATTAGAAAAAAATCAACAACCTAGGGCGGAAAACAGCCCTTGGCGCATGAGTGTAGCGCCGATGCTGGACTGGACAGACCGCCACTGTCGTTACTTCCACCGCCTGCTGAGCCAGCGTGCCTTGCTGTACACCGAGATGGTGACCACAGGCGCGCTGCTGCATGGCGATGTAGCCCGGCATCTGGCCTTCAATGAACAGGAGCACCCGCTAGCCTTGCAGCTGGGCGGCAGCGACCCGGCAGACTTGGCGGCCTGTGCCCGGCTGGGCGAGCAATGGGGCTACGACGAGATCAACCTGAACTGTGGCTGTCCCTCGGAGCGTGTGCAGCGTGGTGCCTTTGGGGCTTGCCTGATGGCGGAGCCCGGTTTGGTGGCGGACGGGGTGAAAGCCATGCTGGACGTGGTGAGCCTACCTGTCACTGTCAAGCACCGCATCGGCATCGACAAGACCGAAAGCTACGACTTTGTGCGCGACTTTGTCGGGGCGCTGGCCGAGGCGGGTTGCCGCACCTTCATCGTTCATGCGCGAAATGCCTGGCTCCAGGGTTTGTCGCCCAAGGCCAACCGCGAGGTGCCGCCGCTGCGCTACGAGCTGGTGCACCGTTTGAAAGCTGAGTTTCCCACTCTGACGATTGCGATCAATGGCGGCATCACCACCTCAGAGCAGGTGCAAGCCCAATTGAGTGCACTCGACGGCGTGATGGTCGGGCGTGAGGCCTATCACAACCCATGGTGGTTGGCGCATTGGGACGAGGAGTTTTACGGCATGCCTGCCTGTGAGCTGACCCGCGAAGGGGTTGAGCAGGCGATGGTGGACTATATGACTCGCCAGGCGCGTGACTTTGGGACACCCTGGACCTCCATTGCCCGGCACATGTTGGGGCTGCGCCATGGCTTGCCAGGTGCTCGTCGATGGCGCCAGGTGTGGAGTGACCACAGACTCAAGGCCTGCACGCCGCAAGAAGTGATGGTGCTGGCCCATCAGCCAACGCGGGACACGCCCTGACCTGCGGTGCCACGGCCGGCGGTCGGTAGGGTTCAGGCTGCGGCTTGCAGGCCGTTCTGGAAGTGCGTGGCCATGCGCTCGCGCGTCGTGACAGCGTCACGTGCGAGCAGGGCAGCCATGATGGCGCGGTGTTCGTTCAAGGACTCTTGAACACGCCCTTGTTTGAACAGGGAGTTGTGACGATTGAGCTTCATGACCTTGCGCAGGTCTGCCACCATCTGATCGCGCCAGCGGTTGTTGGCCAGGGCCAGCAGCTTCTGGTGAAACTGCTCATTCAGGGCAAAGTAGCGCTCAGTGTCGGGGGCGCCACCGACAGCTGCGGACTCCAGGTCTTTGTGCAGCTCTTGCAAGTGGCTCAGGTCTGCGTCGCTGGCGTTGGTGGCCACCACACTGGCGGCATCCGACTCCAGCAGGCTCAGCAGGTGGTAGATGTCGCGCAGGTCTTGTTCGGAGACCTCGGTGACGTAGGCGCCGCGACGTACCTTCATGGTGACCAGTCCCTCGGCGGCCAGCACCTTGAGGGCCTCGCGCATGGGCGTGCGGCTGATGCCATAGGCCTCGGCAATCTTCATCTCATCGATCCAGCTGCCAGGCTCCAGCTCGCGCGTGAAGATGCGCTGGCGCAGCAGTTCTGCCACATCTTCGTAGAGTGCGCGTGGAGACAAAGAGAGTGCGGCCATGGGATAGGATTGTAAGCTCGAGCGAATATTTTGAATCAATAATTATAAATAATGTAAACTTATTCGACTTGATGTGAGTTGTCGAAAAGCAGTTTGGCCCTTGGAACATGGGGACATCTGGCGCGGCGACACCACTGTCCTAAAGCGATATTTCAGCGAAGCGTGATGCCCATGACCACTGACAAGCACCCCTCATTTCAATCGGCCAGCCTGGAGGCTTGGCAAAAAGCAGCGGCTAAATCGGCACCTGGCGGGGACGTGAATGCCCTGAACTGGGTCACGCCGGATGGCATCAGTGTCAAACCCCTGTACACCGCTGCGGATACCCAAAACCTGCCTTACGCCGACACGCTGCCGGGCTTTGAGCCGTTTTTGCGCGGCCCGCAGGCCACCATGTATGCTGTGCGCCCCTGGACGATACGCCAATACGCTGGTTTCTCCACCGCCGAAGAGTCCAATGCGTTTTACCGCAAAGCCTTGGCAGCCGGCGGGCAGGGCGTGTCGGTGGCGTTTGACCTGGCCACACACCGTGGCTACGACTCCGACCATCCCCGTGTGACCGGTGACGTCGGCAAGGCCGGTGTGGCGATCGACAGCGTTGAGGACATGAAGATTTTGTTTGACCAGATCCCGCTGGACAAGGTCTCGGTCTCCATGACCATGAACGGTGCGGTGCTGCCAGTGCTTGCGGGCTATGTGGTGGCCGCAGAAGAGCAGGGCGTGAGCCAGGACAAGCTATCGGGAACGATTCAGAACGACATTCTGAAAGAGTTCATGGTGCGCAACACCTACATCTACCCGCCGCAGCCCAGCATGCGCATCATTGGCGACATCATTGAGTACACCGCCAAGAACATGCCCAAGTTCAACTCGATTTCGATATCTGGTTATCACATGCAAGAGGCCGGTGCCAACCAGGCGTTGGAGTTGGCCTTCACGCTGGCCGATGGCAAGGAATACGTGAAGACCGCCATTGCCAAGGGCATGGATGTGGATGACTTCGCCGGCCGCCTGAGCTTCTTCTGGGCCATCGGCATGAACTTCTACCTCGAAGTGGCCAAGATGCGCGCTGCGCGCCTCCTGTGGTGCCGCATCATGAAAGGCTTTGACGCCAAAAAGCCCAAGAGCCTGATGCTGCGCACCCATTGCCAGACCAGCGGCTGGAGCCTGACCGAGCAGGACCCCTATAACAACGTGGTGCGCACCACCATCGAGGCCATGGCGGCCGTGTTTGGCGGCACCCAAAGCCTGCACACCAACAGCTTCGACGAAGCCATTGCATTGCCCACCGAGTTTTCGGCCCGCATTGCCCGCAACACCCAGCTCATCATCCAGGAAGAAACCCACATCACCAACGTGATCGACCCCTGGGCCGGCAGCTACATGATGGAAAAGCTAACCCAGGACATGGCGGACGCAGCCTGGGCCATCATCGAAGAAGTCGAAGCCATGGGAGGCATGACCAAGGCCGTGGATTCGGGCTGGGCCAAGCTCAAGATCGAGGCCGCCGCTGCAGAAAAGCAGGCTCGAATCGACTCTGGCCGCGACGTGATCGTCGGCGTCAACAAATACAAACTCAAGTCTGAAGACGCGATCGAGGCACGCGACATCGACAACGTTGCGGTGCGCGAGGGCCAGATTGCCCGTCTGCAGTCCATCAAGGCCAGCCGTGACGGTGCGGCTGTCGAAGCAGCCTTGGCGGCCTTGACGGCAGCTGCCGAAAGTCACCAGGGCAACCTGCTGGACTTGGCCATCCAGGCCATCCGTTTGCGTGCCACGGTGGGCGAGGTGAGCGATGCGCTCGAAAAAGTTTTTGGCCGCCACCGCGCCGATACCCAAAAAGTGACCGGTGTGTATGCCGCAGCCTTTGATGCGGCCGACACCGAGGCCGACACCATGGCCTATTGGGACGCCCTCAAGGCAGACATCTCCGGTTTCGCCGAAGCCCAGGGCCGCCGGCCGCGCGTGATGATCAGCAAGCTGGGCCAAGACGGCCATGACCGGGGCGCCAAGGTGGTGGCGACGGCTTTTGCTGACCTGGGATTTGACGTGGACATGGGCCCTCTGTTTCAGACGCCCGAAGAATGCGCCCGTCAGGCCATTGAGAACGACGTACACGCCGTGGGGGTTTCCACCCTGGCTGCTGGCCACAAAACTCTGGTGCCCGCCATCATTGCCGAACTCAAGAAACAGGGCGCCGACGACATCATCGTGTTTGTGGGCGGTGTGATTCCGCGCCAGGACTACGACTTTTTGTACCAGGCGGGTGTCAAGGGCATCTACGGCCCCGGCACGCCGATTCCGGCCAGCGCGCGTGACGTGCTGGAGCAGATCAAAAAGGCCGTGGCTTGACTCAGGCCTGGTTTCAGCGCGGATTGACTTGCGTGACCCAGTACCCGAGGTTAGCCTGTGCTGCTTGAAGCCATTGTTCATGGGCAGCTCATGGTCCAGCGACGTGGCATCGCCAAGGCCATTACCCTGCTGGAGTCCACCCGTGCGGACCACCGGGCACAGGCCGACGCCTTGCTGACGGGCCTGCTGCCGCATACCGGCAAGTCTTTTCGCCTGGGCATCAGCGGTGTGCCTGGCGTGGGCAAATCCACGTTCATTGAGACTTTGGGGCTGTACCTGATAGAGCAGGGCCATCGCGTCGCGGTTCTGGCCGTGGACCCCAGCAGCACGGTGTCTGGTGGCTCCATACTGGGCGACAAGACCCGCATGGAGCGCCTTTCGGTACATGAGCGTGCTTACATTCGCCCCAGTCCCAGCAGCGGCACCCTGGGCGGTGTGGCAGAAAAAACCCGCGAGGCCATGCTGGTCTGCGAGGCCGCAGGTTTTGATGTCGTCATTGTCGAGACCGTAGGCGTGGGCCAATCCGAAACCGCCGTTCAAGGCATGACCGATATGTTTGTGCTCATGCAACTGCCCAACGCTGGCGACGACCTGCAGGCCATCAAAAAAGGTGTGATGGAGCTGGCTGACCTGGTGGTGATCAACAAAGCCGACATTGATCCCGATGCCGCCATGCGTGCGCAAGCGCAAATCACCTCCTCACTGCGTTTGTTGGGCATGGTGGGCCAACCTGATGCTGCCCATCATCACACGGACAACTGGCATCCGCAGGCCATGCAGCTCTCGGCACTGCAGGGTTCAGGCGTGCCTGAGTTCTGGGCGCATGTACAGCAGTTTCGCGAATTGCAAACGGCAAATGGCAAGCTTGCGCGTCGCCGCCAGTCTCAGGCGCTGGCGTGGATGTGGGAGCGTATCGAATCCGGCCTCAAGCAGGCTTTCAAGCAATCCGGGCCTGTGGCTAGGCGGCTGCCTGATATGACTGCGCAGGTCCAAAACGGGCAACTGGCTGCATCCACTGCGGCACGCCAATTGCTGCAAGTTCACCTTCAATCCGTGGGATGAGCTTTCATCCTGAATCTTTTTTTAACAAGAGTAGTCACCATGCACGACATCCTTGAGCAACTTGAAAAGAAGCGTGCCGCAGCCCGGCTGGGCGGCGGACAAAAGCGCATAGACGCGCAACACGGCAAGGGCAAACTGACTGCCCGTGAGCGCATCGAAATCCTGCTTGACGAAGGTACCTTTGAAGAGTGGGACATGTTTGTCGAGCACCGCTGCGTGGACTTCGGCATGGCCGACAACAAGATTCCAGGCGACGGCGTGGTGACCGGTTACGGCATGATCAATGGTCGTCTGGTGTTTGTGTTCAGCCAGGACTTCACGGTCTACGGCGGAGCCCTGTCCGAGACACACGCCGAGAAGATCTGCAAGATCATGGATCAGGCCATGAAAGTGGGTGCCCCCGTGATCGGTCTGAATGACTCGGGAGGTGCCCGTATCCAGGAGGGCGTGGCTTCTTTGGGTGGCTACGCCGAAGTGTTTCAGCGCAATGTGATGGCCAGTGGCGTGGTGCCGCAGATCAGCATGATCATGGGCCCCTCTGCCGGCGGTGCGGTGTACTCACCAGCTTTGACGGACTTTATCTTCATGGTGAAGGACACCTCCTACATGTTTGTGACCGGCCCCGAGGTGGTCAAGACCGTGACCCACGAGGAGGTCACCGCCGAAGAACTGGGCGGTGCGCTTACCCACACCACCAAGAGCGGTGTGGCGGACATGGCTTTCGAGAACGATGTTGAAGCGCTGCTGATGCTGCGCCG
>JBJOIT010000036.1:0-27911 GCA_046046915.1 Pseudomonadota bacterium | reverse complement strand
GCTTGACGGTGATCGACACGTTGTCACCAGGCATGACCATTTCCTTGCCTTCTGGCAACTCGATCGCACCGGTCACGTCCGTGGTACGGAAGTAGAACTGGGGACGGTAGTTGTTGAAGAAGGGGGTATGACGGCCGCCTTCGTCCTTGCTCAGAACGTAGATTTCGCCGGTGAAGTGGGTGTGGGGCTTGATGGAGCCGGGCTTGCACAGCACTTGGCCGCGCTGCACGTCTTCACGCTTGGTGCCACGCAGCAAGATGCCGACGTTGTCGCCTGCTTGACCTTGGTCGAGCAGTTTGCGGAACATTTCGACGCCGGTGCAGGTGGTTTTCTGTGTGTCAGCGATACCGACGATTTCAATTTCTTCGCCGACTTTGATGATGCCGCGCTCGACACGACCGGTCACCACGGTGCCACGACCAGAGATGGAGAAGACGTCTTCCACGGGCATGAGGAAGGTGCCGTCGACTGCACGCTCGGGCAGGGGGATGTAGCTGTCCAGGGCGTCAGCCAGCTTCATGATGGCGCCTTCGCCGAGGTCACCCTTGTCGCCTTCCATGGCGAGCTTGGCAGAGCCGTGGATGATGGGGGTGGCGTCGCCTGGGAAGTCGTATTTGTCCAGGAGTTCGCGAACTTCCATTTCGACGAGTTCGAGCAGCTCGGCGTCATCAACCATGTCGCACTTGTTCAGGAACACGATGATGTAGGGCACGCCAACCTGGCGAGCCAACAGGATGTGCTCACGGGTCTGGGGCATGGGGCCGTCAGCAGCAGAGCAAACCAGGATGGCACCGTCCATCTGAGCAGCACCGGTGATCATGTTCTTCACATAGTCAGCGTGGCCAGGGCAGTCCACGTGGGCGTAGTGGCGGTTGGCGGTTTCGTATTCGACGTGCGCGGTATTGATGGTGATACCACGAGCCTTTTCTTCGGGGGCTGCGTCGATTTGGTCGTAGGCCTTGGCGGAGCCACCGAACTTGGCTGCCAACACGGTGGTGATTGCAGCAGTCAGGGTGGTCTTGCCATGGTCAACGTGACCGATGGTGCCCACGTTCACGTGGGGCTTGGTTCGTGTGAATTTTTCTTTTGCCATTTTCAATTCTCCAAAGAGCTAGTCCCGTGTCAGGTTTAATGTCTGCACCATGTTGCTGGATCGATACGCACGGGCACGCATCGGCACATGGTCGCAGACTGCTTGAAATTACTTGGAGCGAGCTGCAACGATGGCTTCTGCCACGTTACGGGGTGCTTCAGCGTAGTGCTTGAACTCCATCGTGTAGGTTGCACGACCTTGTGACATGGAGCGCAGGGTGGTCGAGTAACCGAACATTTCGGACAAGGGAACTTCAGCTTTGATGGCCTTGCCGCCACCAACCATGTCGTCCATGCCCTGGACCATACCGCGACGTGAAGACAAATCGCCCATCACGTTACCAGCGTAGTCTTCAGGTGTCTCCACTTCCACAGCCATCATGGGCTCCAGAATGACGGGGCCGGCCTTCTTACAACCTTCTTTGAAACCAAAGATTGCTGCCATCTTGAAGGCCAATTCGTTCGAGTCAACGTCGTGGTACGAACCAAAGTGCAGGGTGACTTTGACGTCGACCACGGGGTAGTTGGCCAACACACCTTGGGTTACGGCTTCGTTGATACCCTTTTCAACAGCTGGAATGAATTCGCGCGGAACCACACCACCCTTGATAGCGTCAACAAACTCGATGCCCTTACCCGCCTCATTGGGTTCAATTTTCAGAACCACGTGGCCGTACTGACCCTTACCGCCAGATTGACGCACGAACTTGCCTTCGGCATCTTCGATCGTTTTGCGGATGGTTTCACGGTAGGCAACCTGGGGCTTGCCCACGTTGGCTTCCACACCGAACTCGCGCTTCATGCGATCGACAATAATTTCCAGGTGCAATTCACCTTGACCACCGATGATGGTCTGACCCGACTCTTCGTCGGTTTGCACGCGGAACGAGGGATCTTCGGCAGCCAAACGGCTGAGCGCGATACCCATCTTTTCCTGGTCAGCCTTGGTCTTGGGCTCAACAGCCTGGCGAATCACCGAGTCCGGGAACACCATGCGCTCCAAGGTGATGACAGCAGCAGGATCGCACAGGGTTTCACCCGTGGTGACATCCTTCAAGCCCACGCAGGCAGCGATGTCACCCGCACGGATTTCATCAACTTCTTCACGGTTGTTGGCGTGCATTTGCACGATACGACCAATACGCTCTTTCTTGCCGCGAACCGCGTTGTAAACGGTATCGCCCTTCTTCAACACGCCGGAATAGACGCGCACAAAGGTCAGCTGACCCACGAAGGGATCGGTCATCAGCTTGAAGGCCAAGGCGGCAAACTTTTCGTTGTCGTCAGCCTTGCGGGTGGTTTCTTGTTCGTCTTCGTCAAAGCCCTTGATGGCCTTCACGTCCAAAGGAGAAGGCATCAGTTCAATCACGGCGTCGAGCATGCGCTGCACACCCTTGTTCTTGAACGCAGTGCCGCACAGCATGGGCTGGATTTCGCCAGCGCAGGTACGCACGCGCAAACCATTGGTAATTTCGTCTTCAGACAAGTCGCCTTCTTCGAGGTACTTGTTCATCAGCTCGTCACTGGCTTCAGCGGCGGCTTCCACCATCTTTTCGCGCCACTCTTTGGCCGATTCCAGAAGTTCAGCCGGAATTTCTTCAAAGGTGAACTTCATGCCTTGGGAGGCTTCATCCCAGATGATGGCCTTCATCTTACGCAGATCGACCACGCCCAAGAAGTTTTCCTCGGCGCCGATCGGGATCACGATAGGCACCGGGCTGGCCTTCAGTCGCAGCTTCATCTGGTCCACGACCTTGAAGAAGTTGGCGCCGGTACGGTCCATCTTGTTCACAAATGCCAAGCGTGGCACTTTGTACTTGTTTGCCTGACGCCACACGGTTTCAGACTGGGGCTGCACACCACCCACAGCACAGTAAACCATGCACGCACCATCCAGCACTCGCATGGAACGCTCCACCTCAATGGTGAAGTCCACGTGGCCAGGGGTGTCGATGATGTTGATGCGGTGCTCGGGGAAGGAAGTGTCCATACCCTTCCAGAAGCAGGTAGTGGCAGCGGAAGTAATCGTGATGCCTCGCTCTTGCTCCTGCTCCATCCAGTCCATGGTGGCCGCGCCGTCGTGCACTTCACCAATCTTGTGGTTCACGCCGGTGTAAAAAAGAATACGTTCTGTGGTGGTGGTTTTGCCAGCGTCAATGTGCGCAGAAATACCGATGTTGCGGTAGCGCTCAATGGGAGTAGTGCGTGCCATGATGGATCCTTGGTTGATCTGGGGTATGTGTCTTCAACACGCTACGCGCACAAGGCGCCATAGCGAGCGGCTTTCATAAGTTGTTGGTCTACCTGCAGTACCGAGAGCACTGCAAGTAGACGACTTGGCATGAAAGCCGCGCTGTAACCGCTTTTTAGAAGCGGAAGTGGGAGAAGGCCTTGTTGGCTTCAGCCATGCGGTGAACTTCGTCACGCTTTTTCATGGCGCCGCCGCGGCCTTCGGTGGCCTCAAGCAGCTCGTTAGCCAAACGCTGGGCCATCGACTTCTCGCCGCGCTTGCGTGCGGCTTCCTTGATCCAACGCATGGACAGAGCAAGGCGACGAACAGGACGCACCTCAACAGGCACCTGGTAGTTCGCACCACCCACGCGACGGGACTTCACTTCGACCATGGGCTTGACGTTGTTGATGGCAACGCTGAACGCCTCAACCGGGTCTTTACCGGGGTTTTTCTTCTCGATCAGTTCCAGGGCACCGTAAATGATGCGCTCTGCAACCGCTTTTTTGCCGCCTTCCATGATCACGTTCATGAATTTGGACAGCTCAACATTGCCGAACTTGGGATCCGGCAGAATTTCACGTTTAGGGACTTCGCGACGACGTGGCATTTTTCACCTCTTGATTGCTTCAGTTGGCGTCTTTTTAAGACACCGCAAAAACCATTTTGGTTTTCACTTACTCGACCCACAGCGGGTCACTACGTTGTTTCACCGCGCCACGCGGGAGACAACACCGTTAATTGACTTGAAAGAGCCAGTGCTTACTTGGCTTTGGGCTTCTTGGCACCGTACTTGGAACGCGACTGCTTGCGGTCTTTCACGCCTTGCAGGTCAAGCGAGCCACGAACGATGTGGTAACGCACACCAGGCAAGTCCTTGACACGACCGCCACGAACCAGCACCACGCTGTGTTCCTGCAGGTTGTGGCCTTCACCGCCGATGTAGGAGATCACCTCGAAACCGTTGGTCAAGCGAACTTTGGCGACTTTACGCAGCGCCGAGTTAGGCTTTTTAGGCGTCGTGGTGTAGACACGGGTACACACGCCGCGTCGCTGCGGCGAGTTTTCCATGGCGGGGCTTTTGGACTTGATCGTTTCGACCTCGCGCCCCTGACGAACTAACTGATTGATGGTTGGCATGATTAAAAAAAACGTCCCTAAACGTTTGAAACTTACGAAAACGTGAATCCCTTCGGAACTTCCGAAAAGCCCACGACTATATCAGCACAGTGGATTTGGAGCAAATCGCGTCGCTTCAAGCGCAGAAGCGCCGCCCAAATCACTTGATCCACAGACGTATGGCATCCCACGACCGGCCAATCAAACCCGCTTGATCAACGGCATTGAGCGCCACCAATGGCACTTCGACAAAGGGCTGATCCGCCACGGTGATCTTGAGCGTTCCCAGCTGCTGCCCCTTGGCAAAGGGTGCAACCAGCGGGTCTGCTCTGACAACCTCTGTCTTGATTTTTCCTGCGGATCCGGCTGGCACCGCCACAATGATGGGCTGCTGACGTCCAAGCGAGACAGTAGGCTCACTGCCTTTCCAGACCTTGGGCGATACCACAGCCTGTTCGGCACCAAACAACTTCACTGCTTCGAAGGCGGTGTAACCCCAATTCAGCAATTTTTGCGATTCGTTTGCTCGGGCGTTTTCACTCGAGGCTCCCAGTACGATCGACAAAAGACGGCGTCCGCTACCGGGCTTTCCCGCCTCACCCAGATTGGGGAAGTCACGACGCGCGGTCGCAATCAAACAGTAGCCAGCGGCATCCGTGTGCCCGGTTTTCAGACCATCTACAGACGGGTCACGAAACAGCAGCAAATTGCGATTGTTGTCGTTTGCCGTCGGAGTGCCCGCATAACGGTACTTTTTGATCGCGTAGTAGTGCACGTTATCTGGAAAGTCCCGCATGAGTCGTGTTGCCAAAATGCTCAGGTCACGCGCCGTGGTGGTATGCCCAGGCTCAGTCAAGCCTTCGGGATTTTTGTAGGTGGTGGCCTTCATACCCAGCGCCTTGGCCTGCTCGTTCATGAGCTGCACAAATCGCTCAGCAGTGCCGCCCACGCCCTCAGCCAGAGCCATCGTGGCATCGTTACCGGACTGAACAATCATGCCCTTGATCAAATCCTCCACCGGCACTTGCATCTTGGGATCAATGAACATGCGCGAACCCGGCATTTTCCAGGCGCGTTCACTCACTGGCAGAACCTGCTTCAAGTCCAGCTTCTTGCTACGCAGCGCATCAAAGACCAAATAGGCGGTCATCAATTTGGTCAAGGATGCCGGCTCAATGGCCGAGTCAATGTCTTGCTGAGCCAGGATCTGATTGGCTGTGACATCCAGCAACAAATAGGACTTGGCAGCAATTTCTGGCGCCTGGGGCGCCTGCGCCCAAGTGGGCAAACAAACCAAAACCGACGCGGCCAATAACAAAGACTTGAATGTTCGAAGCATGAAAAAAGAAAAGTAGAGAAGCAGAAATGAAAGCGACCTGAAGCGGCGGCGACCAGTTGCCGGCGCACCAAGGGCCTAAACCAGGACCAGGGAAGGAAAAATGCTTGGGCGACTCAACCGGTCGGGCTGAGCAGGTGGCGAACGACCAAACTCTTGAGCAGAGGCAATTGTCCGTGAAAGAAGTGGGCAACACCGGGAATAACCGTCACAGGAAGACTCTGCGGCCGAGCCCAGTCCATCACCGAAGACAGGGGCACCGTGTCGTCTTCCTCCCCGTGAATGACCAAGGAACGCTCATGCGCTTCCAGGGGTAAGGTCGCCACCTGAAAGCGGCTCGCGGCAGTTCCCACAAACACCAGCTTGTCCAGCACACGCCGCTCCCACAGTGACACTGCGGCATGACTCATGACAAAAGAGCCGAAAGAAAACCCTGCCAGAGCCAACTTACCTGACGGAGCGACCTGTTCAACCACCGACAGCATGTCTTGCAGTTCCCCTTGGCCCGCGTCGTGTTGCCCGGCACTGCCACCCACACCACGGAAATTGAATCGCACTGCCGTCCAGCCACACTGCACAAACCCACGCGCCAAGGTCTGGACGACCTTGTTGTCCATGGTGCCCCCAAACAAGGGGTGCGGATGCGCAATCACTGCCATGCCCTGTGCAGCTTGCCCCGGCGCTAGAACTGGCTCATCCAGAACTGCCTCTATGGCACCGGCGCCACCCTGAAGGGTCAACTTTTGGGTCTGTCGGTTCATGTCTGCGCTCAACGGCCGACATTCGCTGGCGTAACCAGCCGATCAACCACCACGCCTTTTTTCAGGTGCGAATAAACGATGTCATCAATGTCTTGCGTGTCCACATAGCTGTACCAGACGCCTTCTGGGTAAACCACTGCGATCGGGCCACCTGAACAACGATCCAGACAGCCCGCCTTGTTGACGCGCACACGACCTGGCCCTGCCAGACCTTCGCTCTTGACCCGGTTTTTGCAATGGTCGAATGCTTGCTGCGCTTGATGCTGAGCACAGCACTCTTCACCATTTTTGCGTTCGTTCAGACAAAAGAAGATGTGCCGCTCGTAGTAGCCAGCTGTGTTGGCAGGTGCGGACTCTTGGGCCACCGGGGCCTCGTTCAACAGGGGTTGCTTGGTCATGGTTTCATTTTAGTTTTGCCCCGCCTGGTCCGATGCGCGAGAGAGCGTAAACCAGTGCCGCGTAAGGCCACAGCCAACCCAGCCACTGGGCCAAACCATGGAAACGGATGAAGCGACCCTGCTCCCAGGTTTGCAGGGTTTGCGTCAGATAAGGGCCAGCAGGTGACAGGTTGAGAAGCAGCAGTGCCAGACACAAGCTGGCCGCAGCAAGAAAAGCACAGGCCCAAACCGGCAACCACACCGACATCAACGCAAGCACGGTGCCCAGGGCCAAGCCGGCCTGAACCACGCCTCCCAGCCAGCTCCAGCCGTAGCCCGGTCCGTAACTCAGGGTGGCCGACAAGGCCGTCGCCAAAACCCCCACCACCACGGTGAGCAAGACCATGGCCAGCCTTCGCCGACGGGTCCGGACGATGCTGATCCCCAGCAAACATGGCACCCACAAACCCAATGCCACACAAATGAGCTCAGCTTCAGGCAACAGCGGCTGCAACTCCAACTCACGCCACGGCAGTAACTCAAGAAGGGGCGTCTCCGACAGTAACTCGACCACTGCTGCCTCCAGGCGTTCAAAGACCTGCCCCAAACCCAAGGGCACTGCGGGGGGAAACATCAGAGCCACCGGCCACAGCGCAAGCAACACCAGCCCATCCTGGGGTTGGGTTACGAGCCAGTCCGACCGAAAGTGGCTCCATCGGTTGATCCAGCCCACGCGTTGTAAAGCCATGCAGGCCATCGCACCCGCCGCGGCACCCAAGGCATTCAGGCCCAAGTCCAAATTGGATGGAAATCGTGCTGGCAGGTAGCTTTGCAACATCTCCATGATCAGCGCCAGAATCGCTGCCGCCGTGATGGCAAAGGATGCAGGCCTCACATAGCCTGATCGGCTGGCCCCGAGCGCCAACAAAAAGCCCAAGGGGGCATAGCCCACCATGTTGATGCCCACATCAAAGCTAGTCCAATAACGTGGGAGAGGTGAGGCAAGGAAATCCCAGGGTGCGATGCCTTGGTCACGCCAGTCGACAAACGGATACAGACTGGCGTAGACAACAATGGCCGCATACACCAGTGACAAAGGCCACGCTGCGCTTTTGTACATATCCTCGGCAACGCTTGGCGCGCGGCGTGCTCAGAAAGGTTTCACGACCACCAGAATGACGGCGATCAGCATCATCACCACGGGGACTTCGTTAAACCAGCGGTACCAGACATGGCTTCGCATGGGCATGCCTCGCTCAATTTTTTTGAGCATCAGGGCACAGGCGTGGTGGTAACCCAGGATCAGCAATACAACCGTTAGCTTGCCGTGCATCCAAGCGTTACCAGGCCCACGGCCTATGCCATAAACCAGCCAAAGCCACAAACCCAAGGCTACTGCGGGAATGGCCAGCACATGGGTAAAACGCATCAACTTGCGAGCCATGAGCAACAAGCGCGCCCTCTCGGCGTCTGAACCCGCTGGCACCATGGCCAAGTTCACGTACAGGCGCGGGAGATAAAACAAACCAGCAAACCAGCTGGCCACAAAAACAATGTGAAGGGCTTTGATCCAGAGCATGACTTCAGTTTAGTAGCGAGGCGACGGCACACGCAAGGAAGGGCTTAGCGGCTATGTGCACTCCTTTCAGCGGCCATGGGTGTGTCACTCACGGATCCGCGAGACTTTCACAGTCAGGAAAGCGCCAAAAAAAACCCCAGCACGAAGCTGGGGTGATAAGCCTTTTTGCTGTCACACATTAAGGCCCCGCTCAGGGAGGAAAAGCGGGGGGTGGCGAACCACCCGGACTGCAATGTATCAAAGATTTCTATTTTTTCAAAGCGGATTTGAAAATAAGTGTTACGCCCCAGTCCAAGTCGGGACAAGAGATACACTTTTTCATCATGACACTCCACGCCCCTTACCCCTCTGGTCGGCCACGTCGCCTGCGCCGCGATGTGTTCACTCGCAACCTGGTGCGCGAAAACACGCTCACGGCAAACGACCTCATTTATCCCGTTTTCGTCGTGGATGGTCACCAGCAGCGAGTACCGATTGCGTCCATGCCCGGGGTCGAGCGTTTGAGCCTGGATTTGCTGCTGCCGGTCGCAGAAGACTGTGTCCGCCTGGGCATTCCGGTGATGGCGCTGTTCCCCGTGATAGACCAGTCTCTTAAAACGCCTGACGGCCGCGAAGCGCTGAACCCGGACGGACTGGTGCCGCGCGTGGTGCGCGCGCTTAAACAAGCGTTCCCGGACCTGGGTGTGATGACAGATGTGGCGCTTGACCCCTTTACCACCCACGGGCAGGATGGCCTGCCACACCCCGACCCGGCTGAAAACGGTTACATCATGAACGATGAAACCGTGGCCATGCTGGTGCAACAGGCCCTGACGCAAGCCAGTGCAGGTGTCGATATCGTGGCACCCAGCGACATGATGGATGGCCGTATCGGCGCCATCCGCCTGGCACTGGAACAACAAGGGCACATCCACACCCGCATCATGGCCTACAGCGCCAAGTACGCCAGCGCGTTTTACGGTCCCTTTCGCGACGCTGTGGGCTCAGCCAGCAACCTGGGCAAAAGCAACAAGAAGGTCTACCAGATGGACCCCGGCAACAGCGACGAGGCCCTGCGTGAAGTCGCCATGGACATCGCCGAAGGCGCTGACATGGTGATGGTCAAGCCAGGCATGCCTTATCTGGACGTGGTGCGCCGCGTCAAGGACGAGTTTCATGTACCTACTTTTGCCTACCAGGTCTCGGGCGAATACGCCATGCTCAAGGCCGCCGCACAAAATGGCTGGCTCGATCACGACGCGGTCATGATGGAAAGCCTGCTGGCCTTCAAACGCGCCGGCGCGGATGGGGTACTCACCTACTTTGCTCGCGACGCAGCCCGTCTTCTACGGCAAAGCTGACACTGCCTTGGGCTGGGCCTGGCGGCTATGCGCATTTTTTCCATACAGGGAAGCCAGGCTGTCGAATGTGACAGCCTAGACAGCTTGACCTTGTCACTGGACGCTGCCGGGCGGCCCGGCTTCATCTGGATCGCTTGTGCTCGGCGGGAGTTTGAGGTGATGCAGGTGCAGGTGCAAGCCGCCCTGCAGCGCCTGTGTGGCCTGCAGCTGGTGGATTTGCATATTTCGGACCTGCTCAACAACCAGTTGCCATCGCACTACGACTACACCTCGCAGTACGACCTGATGGTGTTTCGACGTCTGGCAGCCGGCCACTCAGAAACCGACCTGACCCAACCCGGCCAACCGCTGCACGAGCCCACACGCCGAAGTGGCCCGCCAGCCCTTCATCGCATCGACACCAGCCCGGTGGGATTTGCGGTGTTTGACCAGGTCTTGCTCACCATTCACCCCACCGACTGCGCAGTACGCGACAGCTTTGCGGCCCGCTTGCTTGCCAATCAGGGGGCCGAAGGACGGGTGGCTGCGGCGCGCATCCCGACCAGCCCGGCAGATTTGATGCTGCGTGTCATCAACCAAATGGTGGATGGCTTTCTGGACCTGCGCCGGGAACTCACCCGTCAGCTCGACCACTGGCAGTCCGAGCTGATTAGACCCGGCACACGCTTCAACAACTGGAGCGCATTGCTGGATGCGCGATTGACGCTGCAGCGACTTGACGAAATTTGCGAAGACCAACGCTCCGCCATTCAGGACTGGATTGAGGCCATCAAAACCTGGCCCGAGGCCGACACGCCCACCGACAAGCGTGAGCGCGACCTGCTTCAGGTGCGCAGCCGAGACGTGCTGGAGCACATCGAGCGCGTGGTACACCACGTCCGCCGGCTCGAGCAAAGCTCCGAAACCGCGGTGCAAATGCACTTCAGCGTGCAAGGCAGTCGGACCAACGACATCATGCGCACGCTGACCGTGCTGACAGCCATCTTTTTGCCGCTGAACCTGATCACCGGCTTCTTCGGCATGAACTTCGATTTCCTGCCCCTCATTCATCAGCAAAGCGGCATTTGGTGGGCACTGGTGATGATGGGCGGCATTGCGGCATCACTGGTCGTCCTGTTCTGGCGCAAGCGTTACCTCGCACGCACCGCGCGCTGAGCCGCTTTCGGCTTGGCCAGCGCCAGGCTCACCCCCTGAACTCAAGACAAATGCGTGGCAAAAAATGCCAAGCTGCGCTCCCGCGCCAAAGCCGCTGCGGCGGCATCAAACGCCGCCCGCTGATCACAATTGAAGCCGTGCCCGGCGTCGTAGGTCTGCACGCTCACGCCGGGCTGGGCCAGCTGAAACGCATGCACCCCCTCGATGGGAATCGCATGGTCGCGCTTGCCAAAATGGGCAAGCACGGGACAACGCGGATGGCGACCCGATTCTGGTGACACCGTCATGCCGCCACCGTAATAACAAACTGCGGCACTGAGGTTAGCCAGCTCACAGGCTGCGCGCCAGGTCAACAAGCCACCCCAACAAAAGCCCACCAGCCCCACCTTACCCGCTTGCGCAACATGCCGAATGGTGGCATCGATGTCCTGCAAGACACCCGACTCTGGCAAGGCCTCGACCGCAGCCTTGAGGGCAGCCCCGGCGCTCACGTCCGCGGGCGCGTAACCCAACTCCACACCCGCCTTCACTCGATGAAAAGTGGATGGTGCCACCGCAAGGTAGCCCTGCTCGGCAAACCCGTCAGTGACCGCACGGATGTGGCTGTTGACCCCGAATATCTCTTGTAGCACCACGATCGCCCCTTTGGCCTGGCCCACAGGCGGCGCCATGTAAGCCGGAAATACAAAACCGTCCTCTGCTGCCAATTCAATCGTGGTTCCCATGGCCATTCCCGTGTCGTGTGTGAAAGTCGGCGCATCGTAACAAGCCAGCCCTGCGCTTCCCCTGCGCCAACGCAATGCTCAGGGCAAACTCATGGAGGGGCTGGTGTATCGTGCGGCTTACGGCACCACCCGATACCTTGTCGCATGATATGAACCCTGTCGTCCTGATCACTGGCGCCTCCCGCGGCATCGGCGCCGCCACAGCACTGCTGGCGGCGCAAAAAGGCTATGCCGTCGCCGTCAATTACGCCCACAACTCCCTGGCAGCCGACGAAGTGGTCCGTCAGATTCGCGCTACCGGCGGCACGGCCATCGCGGTACAAGCCGATGTCGCAGTGGAGTCACAGGTGATGAGCATGTTCGACCGGGTCGATGCCAAGCTAGGAGGGCTGAACGTTCTGGTCAACAACGCAGGCGTGGTGGACGTAGCGTGCCGGGTCGATGCGATGGACCTGGCCCGACTCAAGCGCATGTTCGACACCAATGTGCTGGGCGCCTTTGTCTGTGCCCGCGAGGCGGTTCGGCGCCTGAGCACACTGCACGGCGGGCCGGGCGGCAGCATCATCAACGTTTCCAGCGCCGCAGCGCGTCTGGGCAGCGCCGGTCAATACGTGGATTACGCCGCATCCAAAGGGGCCATCGACAGCCTGACCGTGGGTCTGGCGAAGGAGGTGGCGCAAGAAGGCATCCGGGTCAATGCCGTGCGCCCCGGCATCATCGAAACCGACATCCACGCCAGCGGCGGACAGCCAGACCGCGCACGTCAGATGGCACCGCAGGTACCTATGCAACGCCCGGGCAGCGCACAAGAGGTGGCGCAAGCCATTTTGTGGCTGATGTCCGATGAGGCCAGCTACACCACGGGCAGCGTTCTGGACGTGACCGGCGGCCGTTAAGCACCTCAGCAAATATTCAAGGAGCAGTTTTTGGACTTCAAACCCCTGGTCACCCTGCTGGCCATCGTCAACCCCCTGGCCATCGTGCCTTTTTTCATTCACTACACACAGGGCTTCTCGCGCGAGCAGCGCCAGCGCACCATCCTGATCTCCAGCTTCAGCTGTTTTGTGGTGATTGCGGTCAGCGCCCTGCTGGGCTTGCAGATCTTGGATTTTTTCGGCATTTCGTTGGCCAGTTTTCAGGTCGGTGGCGGAATGCTGCTGCTGACATCAGCGCTGAACATGCTCAACGCCCAGCCGGCCGAGGCCAAATCAAATGCAGAGGAAATGCAAGACGCTGCCGCCAAATCTGCAGCACGCGCCAGCATTGCCGTGGTGCCGCTCACCATTCCGCTGCTAACTGGTCCGGCCACCATGTCCACGGTGGTGATTTATGCCGACAAAGCCAAGAGTCTGTGGCAGATGCTCATGCTGGTGGGCTTTGGCGTGGTCATAGCCGGTGCCACCGCTGTGTGCTTTTCACTGGCCCAGCCCATTGCAAGGGTCCTGGGCAAAACAGGCATCAATGTGATGACCCGCCTGATGGGCCTGATCCTCGCAGCCCTGGCTGTTGAGGTGATGGCTGACGGACTGATCAAGTTGTTCCCGGCGCTGGGCCACCCCTGAAGCTCCTGGCTCGCGCCCTGAGCCGCTTCTCAAGCACCTATCAGCGCAGGGTCTTCAGCCACTGCTCAATGTCCAGCAGGGCCCCATCGGTGGCAGCTGTCAGTGCGCGCACGCCGCCGCTGGCATCTGCCGTCGGTGCGGGCCGGCTTGCCACCACGCTGCGTTGTCCCAGCAGGCGTTCGCCCTGGGGCGTGTTCTGCAACGCTGTTGCCCGCAGTCGCACCAGTCCAACGCTGGCATCAGGTCGCTCAAATACCTGGCAAAACTCCTCTAGCTCCAGGCGCAACACCATCGGCTGGGCACCAGCTACTCTCTCACCCGGGCTCAAAACGAGGTGTGACTGGCCAAAGTAGGCGCGCAGGCGCTGGCGCAGTAGCTGGGCCGGCACCATGCTCCAGCGCGCTTGGGCATAGGCACGTGGCTGCTGGGCATCGGCGTAGGCCAGCCGGTACAGCACAGCGGTGCTGTCCAGCGCGGCGGGTGCCTCCAGGTCCGCCAGCACCAGGGCGGAGGCCAAAGGCAGGCTTGCCGCTGGCGCCTGCAAGGCCCCCGGACCGAAATCGTAAGAGACCACTTTTGCCGCGTTGTCCCTCGAGGCGCATCCAGCCAAACTCAGCACGATGCAAACCAGCATCAGCCGCAGGCGACAAGAACGATCAAGTAGAACCATGGTAAGTCTGTCGAGTGAAGTCAAAGGTGCAAAAGACATTAAGGCCTGCGGGGCGGGGCCGCAAACCCTGGCTCACCGGGCCCGGGCGCCGCGGGCACGGTGCCGAAAAGCAGCACCTGCGGCTGCTCCTTGAGCGTATCGGCAAGCCGGCCCACTTGGCGAGCCGTCCGGCTGGCCTCGTCAGAGGCACGATGCAAGCGCGGCAGCGTGCCCGCATTCACGGTCTGGCCCACGGCATTGAGGGTGCTGACACTATCGCCCAAGCGATCCAGCGTGCCACCTGGGGCGCTGAGCTGGTCAGCCAGTCGGGTCAGGCCCTGGGCAGTCTTGCGCATGTCTTCTACGCTGTCACCCGCATTTCGGGCCGCCTGTTGCAAGGTTTGGAGAGTGACCGTCGCCTCGCGCGACAGCTTGGCCACGTCCACCTGGGCGGGGTCCAGCTGACGACGCACCAGACTGTCGACCGTCGCGGTCAGCTGCTGCACGCCAGCGGCCGCCTGGCCGATGTTCTGCACCGCATTGAGCATGACCTGCTGGTTCTGGGGTGCCAGCATCAGGTTGATGCGCCGGCTGGATTCGGCCAATTGGTTCAGGATGTCACCTCCCTGCTCGCCCAGACGCGATATCAGGCTCGGCCGCAAGGGTATCCGCGCAGGCGCCTTTTTGCTCGTCGCCAGGGCTTGCCCGCCGCCTCCACCGTCGTCCAACTGCACAAAGGCGGCACCTGTGACGCCTTGCATGGCCAGGGTGGCATAGGTTGAGGTGGTGATCGGCGCCTGCTGGTCCACAGACAGGCGTATCAGCACGTTGCCGGGCATTGCAGGATCAAAGCCTATCTCGCTGACGCGGCCCACGGCCACTCCCCGAAATCTCACCATGGCTTGCGGACGCAGGCCGTTCACGGCTTCACGGGTGGTGAGCTCGTACACGCGCTGCTCGATGGCGTCGGGCATCAGCCAGGCCGCCATGGCGATCAGCAAAGCACCGACCACCAGCACAAAGGCGCCAGCAGCAAAGGCGTGAGATTTGTTTTCCATGGAATAGTGTTTATAACGCCTGGCCGTCGTCACGCAGCAGCGCCATGGCACGACGACCGCGTTCGCCCATAAAGAACGCTTGCACAAAAGGGTGCTGGACCTGCACGACCTGAGCCGGCGTTCCGGTCACGATCACCCGCTTGTCAGCCAGTACGGCCACATGGGTGCTGAGTTCGTACAGCGTGTCCAGGTCGTGCGTGACCATCACCACCGTCAGCCCCAGCTCGGAGTGCAATGAGCGCAGCAGGTCACAAAAAGCGTCTGCACTGTCGGGATCAAGCCCAGCCGTCGGCTCATCCAGCAAAAGCAAGGGAGGATCTAGCACCAAGGCCCTGGCCAGTGCCACACGCTTGACCATGCCGCCCGACAGATCGGCAGGCATTTTGTAGGCATGGGATGGATCCAGCCCCACCATCTGCAGCTTGACCATGGCCACGTCGTGAATCAGGTCTTCAGGAAACGCCTTGAGCTCACGCAAAGGAAAGGCAATGTTGTCCAGCACATTGAAGGCGGTGAACAAGGCCCCGTGCTGAAACAGCATGCCCACCCTGCTGGCGGCGCCTGCATCACCCAGACGGTCTGCGGGCTTGCCCAGCACTTCCACACGGCCCCGAGACGGTGTTTCCAGGCCCAAAATTTGCCGCAGGATAGTGGTCTTGCCACTGCCCGAGCCACCCACCAGTGACAGCAACTGGCCCTGGCGTATCTGCAAGTCCAGATCCTGATGGATCACAAACTCCCGCCCGGCAGACCGGAACACTGTCCACAAGCCCTGAATATCGACCACGGGCTTCACCACATGCCCACCTGTTTGAACAGCACGGCAAACAGCGCGTTGGCCAGCAACACGGCGGTGATGGCCGCCACGACCGACGCCGTGGTGCCCTGGCCCAGGCTCTCGGTATCGGGTTTCACTCGCAGGCCGAAGTGACAACCCACCACCGCGATCAGGGCTCCGAAGACCATCGACTTGCCCAAGGCAAAGTAAAGATTGCTGACCTTCACCACCAAGGGCAACGAGGTCAGCACCTGCAGAGGGGTAATGCCCAAAATCCAGTCGGCAGCCAGCATGCCACCCAGCAGAGCAGCAGCCGTCGTCCACACCCCAATCAAGGGTTGCACCACCGCCAGGGCGATGGCCCGTGGCATCACCAACCGGTAAACCGGAGCGATGCCCATGACCCGCATGGCATCCAGTTCTTCGGTCACACGCATCACGCCAATCTGGGCGGTGATGGCCGAGCCGGTACGCCCGGCCACCAAAATCGCCGCCAGCATGGGGCCCAATTCGCGAATGACCGCCAGCCCCAGCACATCCACAATGAGGCCGTCTGCACCAAAACGCACAAATTGCTGCGCCATGAGATAAGCCAGCACCACGCCGATCATGAAGCCCACCAGGGCCGTCACGGGCAAAGCGGTGGCACCGATGCGGTAGATGTGCCCGGCAACGTCACGCCATGGGCCGCTGCGCGGCGCGCCTAGCAGTCGCACGGTGTCGATGGCCAGTTCACCCACCAGACGCGTCAGGTCACGCAAGTGGTCGGCCACACGCAGCAGGTTTTCGCCCAGCGTTAAAAACCGTGTCCACAGCGTCCGCGTCGGGACGGTCGGAAGCGGCACCGAATAGCGGGCCACTCGCTCCAGCATGGCCTTTTGAGCGGGCAAAGCCTCCAGCCTGGTGGGCCATTGCCGGCCCCAGGCATTCCACAGCATTTGGGCGCCCGTGTGATCCAGTCGCTGCAGTTCACGCAGATCCCAACTGAGCGAGGACGGGGAGCCAGCACCCTGCAAAGCCCGCTGGATTCGGCCAAAAACGCCAGGCTGCGCCAGCCGATGTGCCGTCCATTGGCCAAGCAGCACCATATGCCCTACCGCCGCGTCAGCAGACGCTTTCAGGCGCGGCGTGCCGCCTGGATCGGGTGGTGCGTGCATCTGGTGTGGCATAGCTCTGGCATCGTAACCCGAGCCGCTGTACGCCTTTCAGGCCATAGGCCGGCCAGCACGCTACATTTCACAGCTTCGGCGTTGACGCCCTGCACTTCTTCCATGGCTTTTTCATGAACGACCTTCAGTTCGACTTCATCATCATCGGTGCCGGCACCGCTGGCTGCCTGCTGGCCAACCGCCTGAGCGCCAACGCCACCCACCGGGTGTTGCTGATTGAAGCCGGCCGGCGCGACGACTACCACTGGATCCACATCCCGATGGGTTATTTGCACTGCATCGGCAACCCGCGCACGGACTGGCTATTCAACACCGCTCCAAGCGAGGGCCTCAATGGTCGGGCCTTGCGCTACCCCCGTGGCAAGGTGCTGGGCGGCAGCTCCAGCATCAACGGCATGATCTACATGCGGGGCCAAGCCCGTGACTACGACCAATGGGCTCAACTCACCGGCGACGACAGCTGGAACTGGCAAAACAGCCTGCCCTGGTTCAAGATGCACGAGGACCACTACAAGGGCGCTACCGCCATGCACGGCGCGCGCGGCACAGTGCCCGAACTGCTTGAAGGCGATGCGGACCCCTACCGCAAGGTCCTGCGGCACCGGGGCGCTGGCGGCGAGTGGCGCATCGAAAAGCAACGGCTGCGCTGGGATGTACTGGAGGCTTTCTCTCAGGCGGCGCAGCAGGCTGGCATTGCCGCCACAGACGACTTCAACACGGGTAATAACGAGGGCGTAGGCTACTTCGAGGTCAACCAGAAAAACGGCTGGCGCTGGAACACCGCCCAGGCGTTTGTGCGCCCCACCTGCTTTGGTCGGCCCAATTTCGAACTGTGGACCTCTGCGCAAGTTGCTCGACTGGTGATCGACAAAAGCACAGGTTCAACGGCCGATGAGCAGGCCGGTACCGCACTGCGTTGCACCGGCGTCCAGGTCTGGAACGGCAAGGAACTCATCACGGCACAGGCACGCCACGAGGTGATTTTGTGTGCCGGCAGCATCGGCACACCGCACTTGTTGCAGTTGTCCGGCATTGGCCCGGGTGATTTGCTGCAGCGCCAAGGCATTGAGGTGGCTCACGACCTACCGGGAGTGGGCGCCAATCTGTCCGACCATCTGCAGATCAGGTCCGTCTACAAGGTACATGGGGTGCAGACACTGAACACCCTGTCCAAAAGCCTGTGGGGCAAAGCCAAGATTGGTCTCGAATTTGCCTTCAAGCGCAGCGGGCCCATGAGCATGGCGCCCAGCCAGCTCGGCGCCTTTACCCGTAGCGACCCCAATCAGCCTTACCCGAACATCCAGTACCACGTTCAGCCCCTTAGCCTGGACGCCTTTGGCGAGCCGCTGCACAACTTCAATGCCTTCACCGCCAGCGTGGCCAACCTCAACCCCACCAGCCGGGGCACGGTCAGTGTTCAGAGCCCGCGCTTTGAGGATGCTCCGCTGATCTCGCCCAACTACCTGAGCACCGAAGCCGACCGTCAGGTGGCAGCAGACGCCTTGCGCGTCACACGCCGGATCGTGGCCCAACCGGCACTGGCACGCTATCAGCCCGAAGAATTCAAACCGGGTGCCCAATTTGAGACGGATGAGGAGCTGGCGCGGCTGGCTGGCGACATAGGCACGACCATCTTTCACCCGGTGGGCACGACCAAAATGGGTCGATCAGACGACCCCATGGCGGTGGTGGACGCACGCCTGAAGGTCCGCGGCGTAGCCGGTCTGCGTGTGGTGGATGCTGGCGTCATGCCCACCATCACCAGCGGCAACACCAACTCACCCACGCTGATGATTGCTGAAAAGGCGGCCTACTGGATCAGTGTTGACGCATCGCAAAGGCAGGGTTAATCCCTAGAGTTCTAGACGTTACAAGTGGTTATAGTCTGCGCACTCACCGACGGGCCTCAAGTCCGACAAGCTGGAGAGGGCCCTGGAGACAGATAAAACTCAAACACCATAAGTAACGTTCAACACAGACGTTTTTTCAAAAGGCATCGGCAATCCCGGTGCCTTTTGTTTTTGGTCGACACACTCGACATCTACATTTTTGAGGCTTGCAATCTATGGAGTGGCTCTTTGTCACGCTGGCTTCCCTGATGGCTGGCTTTGTCGATGCCATTGTGGGTGGCGGGGGGCTGATCCTGGTCCCCGCCCTGTTCGCAGCCTTCCCCGGTACGGCACCAGCCACCCTGCTGGGCAGCAACAAGGGCGCCTCTGTTTGGGGCACTGCCTTGGCCACGCGCCAGTACAGCCGGCAAGTCACCATGCGCTGGTCCATCCTGCTGCCAGCCGCGGCCTCGGGTTTTATCGCATCTTTCGCAGGCGCCTGGACACTCACCCTGGTTTCGCCAGAGTTTTTACGCAAAGCATTGCCCTTGGTGCTGCTGATGATCCTGGCCTACACACTTGCCAAAAAGGAACTCGGGCGCCACCACACACCACGCTTTGGCCCCAATGCCGAGCTGGTAGCCGCTTGCGCCATAGGCGCGCTCATCGGTTTTTATGATGGCTTCTTTGGCCCCGGCACGGGCAGCTTCTTCGTATTTTTGTTTGTACGCGTGTTGGGCTACGACTTTCTCAACGCATCAGCATCGGCCAAGCTGCTCAACATGACGACCAATCTGGCGGCCCTCATCCTGTTCGGCTGGAAGGGCCACGTCTGGTGGCCCTTGGCGCTGACCATGGCGGTGGCCAATGTGGCGGGCAGTTATGCGGGAACCCGGCTTGCGTTGAAGCACGGTGCCGGCTTTGTCAGAGGTGTGTTCATCGGCGTTGTCAGCGCGCTGATCCTCAAGACCAGCTACGACGCCTTTTTGCGTTAGCGCGCGCGGTCTGTTACTGAAGCAGAGGACTTGGCCTGCGCTTCAGCACCTGCAGCAACCGGTGGCCATGGCAGTTCTGCGGCCAGCAAAGGCTTGCCAATGGGCGCGGCCGCCAGACCTTTTTGCACCGCCTGCATGTCTTCTGCGTTAGGGTATTGCCCCAGCAACCAGTAATCAAACACCCGACGAGCAATGGGCGCAGCGTGGGCAGAGCCAAAACCAGCGTTTTCCACAATCGCCGCCAATGCAATACGCGGGTCTTCTGCGGGCGCCAGGGCCATGTAGAGCGAGTGATCGCGCTGGTGTTCTTCCATGCGGGCCGCGTTGTACTTGTCTCGCTGGCCCATGCTCACCGCTTGGGCAGTACCCGTCTTTCCGCCGCTGAGGTAAGCGGCCCCGGCAAAAACCCGTGTGGAAGTGCCTTGCTGCGTCACGCCCACCAGCGCCTTGCGTATGACTTCCAGATGCTCGGGCTTGAAGCCCAGGTCTTGGGGCGGCTCCAGATCAACAGGCACCTTGGTTCGGGTCGAAGCATCAATGGTGGCGGTCACCAGATGGGGCTTGTGCTTGATGCCGTTGTTGGCCAACGTGGCGGTTGCCAGCGCCAGCTGCAGCATGGTGAAGCTGTTATAGCCCTGGCCGATACCCAAAGAGATCGTCTCGCCTGCGTACCATTTTTGTTGATCGGGGCGCTTGAAATAGCCACGCTTCCAGGCCTGACTGGGCAACACACCCCGCACCTCGCCGTGGATGTCGATGCCCGAAAATTGGCCAAAACCCAGCGGTTTCATGAAGTCGTGCATGACATCCACGCCCAGCTCATTGGCCAGGGAGTAGAAGTACACGTTGCTGGACTCCACGATGGCACGGTTCATGTCCATGATGCCGCCACGCTCGTTTTCAGGGCTGCCAAAACGATGGCCACCAAACATGTAAAAGCCAGGGTCATTGATGGTGGCCGTGGGCGACCGGGTGCCGGTTTGCAGTGCCGCCATCGCCATGAAGGGCTTGTAGGTGGAGCCCGGTGGATAGGTGCCCCGCAGGGCACGGTTCAGCAAGGGCTTGTTGATCGACTCATTCAGCATCTGCCAGTTTTCGGCGTCGATGCCTTCCACAAATAGATTGGGATCAAAGGTCGGCTTGCTCACAAAGGCCAGCACCTCGCCGGTTTTGGGGTCCAGCGCCACCAGGGCACCACGGCGCTCCCCGTACATGTCCTCGATGAGTTTTTGCAGCTTGATGTCGATCGACAGCACCACCGTGTTGCCCGGTGTGGAGGGGCTGCTGCGCAGCTTGCGCACCGCCCGACCACCTGCCGAGGTTTCGACCGAATCCACCCCAGTGATGCCGTGCAGCTGCGCCTCGTAGCTTTGCTCCACCCCCAGCTTGCCAATGTATTCGGTGCCACGATAGTTGTCAGCATCCTCCGAGTCCTCGATGCGTTCCTTCTCGGTCTTGTTGATGCGACCGATGTAGCCAATCAGGTGGCTGCCCAGCTCGCCGTAGGGGTAATTGCGAAACAGGCGGGCTTTGATCTCCACGCCCGGAAAACGAAAGCGCTGCGCTGCAAAGCGCGCCACTTCCACATCGCTCAAGCGTGTGCGTATCGGCAGCGACTCGAAGCTTTTGGACTCATCTTGCAATTTGCGAAAGCGACGACGGTCGCGTGGCGTGATCTCCACCACCTGCGAAAGCGCCTGCAAGGTATCTTCCAGCGAGGCCACCTTGGCGGGCGTGATTTCCAGCGTGTAGGCCGAGTAATTCGACGCCAGCACGACGCCATTTCGGTCCAGGATCAAACCCCTGTTGGGCACCACGGGAACAATGGCTGTGCGGTTGTTTTCGGCCCGCTCCAGCAACTCGTCGTGGCGCAGCACCTGCAGCACCAAAAGCCGGGCTGCGAGCAGGCCAAAGCACAGGACCACCACCGCACTGGCCACCAGTACACGCGTACGAAAGCGGTCCAGATCGGCCACCACATTGCGCAGCTCGGTCATGGCGAGCCACCTGGCAGCAAATCAACGCAAGTCAGCAGCATCGACGTTCGGCCTCGGAATTTCAAAGGGGCCGGTTGGCATCAGGGTCTGGCGCCATTTTTTGCGGGGCCAGTAGCAGGACCGAGACCACAGGCCACAGCAACGCCTCCAGCACAGGTGCCAAAAACAGTGGCCAACCTGGAAACGTGCCACCCGTGGCCATGCGCACAATCAGCTCGACAAGGTGTGCTGCAGCAAACAGGGGCAGCACATGCACAGACTGTGAAGGCACCGAAAACCACAACAAGCGCCGATGAATGGTGATGGCAAAAAAGCTCAACACCGTGTAAGCCAGAGCGTTCTGCCCCAGCAGAGCAGATTGGTGCACGTCCATGCACAGGCCCAGCAAAAAGGAAACGCCAATACCCACCCGCCTTGGCTGGTGAATGCTCCAAAAGACCACCACCACGGCCAGCAGATCGGGCACCCAGGACGCACGCCCCCACAAACCCATGTTTTGAGTCAAGTTTGCTGCCAGGGCCAGCAACAAAGAGCCCCAGATGAACAGCGGCTTGGCTGGCAACAGCAATTGCTGCTGACCACGGGCCATGATCATTTCTTGGCTCCTTTTTTGGGTGCTTGCATCGGTACTTCTGCAGCCGGACGAGGCTCGATCTGTTCAGACACAGGCGCCAACACCATCACATGCAAGGTGCCGGACGTCCTCGCCAGCGGTTCGCAATAAATCCGTGCAAAGACCGAATCGGCCCTGCGCTCCACCTTGCTCACACGCGCCACAGGCAGGCCAGGTGGGTAAACACCATCCACGCCGCTGGTAGACAGCACATCGCCCTCTTGTACGTCTGCATTGGCAGCCATGAAGCGCAACTCCAACGCGCCCACGTTTGGACCTGCGTCGCCAAAGGCCACACCCCGCAAGCCGGTACGGGTGTTGAGCACTGGAATGGCCTGATCACCGTCAGTGACCAACGTCACCTCGCTGGTCGAGGCAAATGTGCGGGTGACCTGGCCCAGCACGCCAAAGGCATCAATAACGGGTGAACCAGCAGCCACCTGATGCACCAGCCCGCGATCAATGATGACCTTGCGGGTGTAGGGGTCTGCTGCGTCGTACATCACCTGTGCCGCCTTGCCGGGCACAGTGATGCGCTCGCGCAGCGCCAGCAATTGACGCAGTTGTGCGTTTTCAAGGCGAAGCTGATCCGCTTGGCCGGCTTGCAAAGCTTGCTGCGCCATACGAGCGTCAGCGACCTGCAATTGGGTTTGTGCTGTGGTCAGGCTGCTGAAGTAGTCTCCGACTCGGCTCAGAGCAGACAGAGGCTGCATCAGCGCCCATTGCAGGGGATACAGGGCCGTAGCCACCGCCATGCGTACGGGCTTGCCGACTTGCAGCCGCGTATCGGCAACCATCAAAAACAAGGCCAGCGCACCACACACCACCAGTTTGGACAGGGCCGATGGGCCCTGCCGAAAAAAGGGCGGGGGAGATCTATCGAGTGTGCCGAGAGGCATACCGGTGGTCGCGTGAAAGGGCGCTAGCGGCTGGCTTCAGTCGTCAAACCCAAGCCCGGCCAACCAGCGGTGCTGCTTATTCTGAAGTGAAGATGCTGCCCAGGCGGTCCATGCGCTCCAGGGCCATACCGCAGCCACGGACCACGCAGGTGAGCGGGTCTTCGGCCACCAGCACCGGCAGACCGGTTTCTTCGGCCAGCAAGCGGTCCAGGTCACGCAGCAAGGCGCCGCCACCGGTCAACATCATGCCGCGATCGGCAATGTCGGCACCCAGTTCGGGCGGGGTTTGCTCGAGCGCGTTTTTCACCGCCGACACGATGTTGTTAATGGGGTCGGTCAGGGCTTCCAGAATCTCGTTGCTGGAGATGGTGAAGCTGCGTGGCACGCCCTCGCTCAGGTTGCGGCCACGAACTTCCATTTCCTTGACCTCAGAGCCAGGGAAAGCAGAACCAATCTTCTTCTTGATGGCTTCTGCGGTGGGCTCGCCAATCAGCATGCCGTAATTGCGGCGAATGTAGTTGATGATGGCTTCGTCAAACTTGTCGCCACCCACGCGCACGCTGCCTTTGTAGACCATACCGCCCAAAGAGATAACGCCCACCTCAGTGGTACCGCCACCGATGTCCACCACCATGGAGCCGCTGGCTTCGCTCACGGGCAAACCGGCACCGATGGCCGCGGCCATGGGCTCTTCAATCAGGTACACCTCGGAAGCACCAGCACCCAACGCAGACTCACGAATGGCGCGACGCTCGACCTGGGTGGAGCCGCAAGGCACGCAAATGATGATGCGCGGGCTAGGACGGAACATGCCACGCGGGTGCACCATCTTGATGAACTGCTTGAGCATCTGCTCGGTCACCGTGAAGTCGGCAATCACGCCGTCTTTCATGGGGCGAATGGCTTCGATGTTGCCAGGCACCTTGCCCAACATGGCCTTGGCCTCTTTGCCCACGGCCTGTATCGTCTTTTTGCCTTGGGGGCCACCTTCGTGGCGAATGGCGACAACAGAAGGTTCATCAAGCACCAGACCCTTGTCACGGACAAAAATCAGGGTGTTGGCGGTGCCCAGGTCGATCGCCAGGTCAGTGGAAAAATACTGACGAAAAGCTCCAAACATTGAAATTCCTCTCGGGCATGACGGGCG
This sequence comes from Pseudomonadota bacterium, assembly GCA_046046915.1. Taxonomy (GTDB): domain Bacteria; phylum Pseudomonadota; class Gammaproteobacteria; order Burkholderiales; family Burkholderiaceae_C; genus JBEEJZ01. The sequence goes on along the minus strand of JBJOIT010000036.1, from coordinate 3,501 downwards.
CTTCGGCCACACATCGCCCATTTATCAGGTCAAAAGTACCGGTTTTAGCCACAGAATCTGCGTTTTGACAGCGGGCAAACCAAAGGCGGGATAATACCCTATCGACTGTAAAAAGCCGGTTTCTGTACCCCTGACCAGGCGCGTCTTACACCCGGTTTCAACTCACTTTATTCCCATTGACGCCATGTCACTGACCACTTCCGACATCTCACGAATCGCCAACCTCGCCCGGCTGGAATTGCAGCCCGCCGAGAGTGATCGCCTGCTAGCCCAGCTCAACGGCTTTTTTGACATTGTTGAAAAAATGCGCGCCGTTGACACCAGCGGCATCGAGCCTCTGGCACACCCGGTGGCCACGGTGCAAGACATCGCCCTGCGTCTGCGCGATGACGTGGTGCTGGAGACCAATCAGCGTGAAGCCAACCAGCGCAGTGCCCCGGCCGTCGAACGCGGCCTCTTTTTGGTTCCCAAGGTCATCGAATCATGAGTCAAACCGATCTGCATAACCTGACATTGGTGCAACTGGCCCAACAGTTGCGCGACAAACACGTGTCGGCCGTTGAGACCGCACAGCATTTTCTGAACCGCGCGCATGCGCATCAGCACCTGGGTGCTTTTGTCGCTATCGACGCCGATGTCACCCTGGCGCAGGCCCGCGCGGCCGATGCCCGGCTGGCCCAAGGCATGGCCGGCGCACTGGAAGGCGTGCCGCTTGCGCACAAGGACATCTTTGTCACCCGCGATTTTGTGAGCACGGCCGGCTCGCGCATGCTCAGCAACTACCGCTCGCCCTTTGACGCCACGGTGGTCAGCAAACTGGCCGACCAAGGCGCCGTGACCTTGGGTAAGGTCAACTGCGACGAATTCGCCATGGGCTCGGCCAACGAGAACTCTGCTGTGCCCCCCGTCGGCCACAGCGCCCCCAGCGCAGTTCAAAACCCCTGGAATGTGGCACATGTCCCCGGTGGCTCGTCCGGTGGCAGCGCCGCCGCTGTGGCAGCGCGCCTGGCACCTGCAGCCACTGGCACCGACACCGGCGGCTCTATCCGCCAACCCGCCTCGTTTTGCGGCATCACCGGCATCAAACCTACCTATGGCCGCGCATCGCGCTACGGCATGATCGCTTTTGCCTCCAGCCTGGATCAGGCTGGCCCCATGGCACGTACCGCTGAAGACTGCGCCCTGCTGCTGAGCCACATGTGCGGCCCCGACCCTGACCGGGACTCCACCTCGCTGGACGCACCCGCCGAGGACTTCAGCCGGTCACTCAACGAAGGCATTGAAGGTTTGCGCATTGGCATTCCTACCGAATTTTTTGGCGATGGCCTGGCCAGCGATGTGCGGGCCACCATCGACGCTGCGCTGCGCGAATACGAAAAGCTAGGCGCCAAGCTGGTGCCCATCAGCCTGCCACGCACCGAGTTGTCGATACCGGTGTACTACATCATTGCGCCGGCAGAGGCCAGCTCCAACCTCAGCCGCTTTGACGGCGTGAAGTTTGGCCACCGGGCCAAGGACTATGGCGATTTGCTGGACATGTACAAGAAAACCCGCGCCGAAGGTTTTGGTGACGAAGTCAAGCGGCGCATCATGATAGGCACCTACGTTCTGAGCCACGGCTACTACGATGCCTACTATCTGCAGGCACAAAAAATCCGCCGCATGATTGCCGACGACTTCCAGAGCGCCTTTACCCAGTGCGATGTGATTGCCGGGCCGGCCGCGCCCACCGTGGCCTGGAAGATCGGCGACAAATCAGACGATCCGGTCGCCAACTACTTGGCTGACATCTACACGCTGCCCGCCTCGCTGGCGGGTCTGCCTGGCATGTGCCTACCGGCCGGGTTTGGTGCAGGCAGCATGCCTGTGGGCCTGCAGCTCATCGGCAACTACCTGGCCGAATCGCGCTTGCTCAATGCAGCACACCGCTTTCAGCAAGCCACCGACTTTCACCACCAAAAGCCCCAGGGACTCTGACCATGACCGCCCCCCTCATCCATGGCTATGAAGTCGTGATCGGCTTCGAAACGCACAGCCAGCTGTCCACCCAGAGCAAGATCTTCAGCCGCGCATCCACCGCCTTTGGCGCCGAGCCCAACACCCAGGCCTGCGCCGTGGACCTGGCCCTTCCCGGCACCCTGCCGGTCATGAACAAGGGCGCCGTCGAGCGCGCCATCCAGTTCGGTCTGGCGGTGGGCTCACACATCGCGCCGCGCAGCATTTTTGCGCGCAAAAACTACTTTTATCCCGACCTGCCGAAGGGCTACCAGATCAGCCAGTTCGAGATCCCGGTAGTGCAGGGTGGCTCGGTCGAGTTCTATCTGGGAGACGAAAAAAAGAGCGTGCGCCTGGTTCGGGCTCACCTTGAGGAAGACGCGGGCAAATCGCTGCACGAAGACTTTATTGGGCAAAGTGGCATCGACCTGAACCGCGCCGGCACCCCCCTGCTGGAGATCGTGACCGAGCCCGACATGCGCTCCAGCGCAGAAGCCGTGGCCTACGCCAAGGAGCTGCATAAGATCGTCACCTGGATCGGCATTTGCGATGGCAATATGCAAGAAGGCAGCTTCCGTTGTGATGCCAATGTGTCGGTGCGCAAGCCAGGCCAGCCGTTAGGCACCCGCCGCGAGATCAAGAACCTCAACAGCTTCAAGTTCATGCAGCAGGCCATCGACTACGAGATTCGCTGGCAAATCGAGCAGATTGAAGACGGCCACACCATAGAGCAGGCCACCGTGCTGTTCAACCCCGACACCGGCGAAACCCGCGCCATGCGCACCAAGGAAGACGCAGCTGATTACCGGTACTTCCCTGACCCAGATCTTCCGCCGTTAGTGATTGCCCCCGAATGGGTGGAGCGAGTGAAAAGCGAGATGAGCGAGCTGCCGCGCGTGATGGCGGCACGCTTTGTCGCCCAATACGGCCTGCCAGAGTACGACGCCACCCAGCTGACCCAAAGCAAGGCCGTTGCCGCCTACTTTGAGGCCACCGCCCAAGCCTGCGGCCAGGCCAAGCTGGCGAGCAACTGGATCATGGGTGAAATCTCGCGCCGCCTGAACACCGGCGAGGTGAGCTTCGACACATTGCCCGTCAGCAGTGCCCAGCTGGCCGCGCTGATCAAGCGCATCGTCGACAACACCATCAGCAACAACGCGGCACGCCAGGTGTTTGAAGGCTTGTGGAACAAGGAAGGCCCCTCCGGTAGCGATGCGGGCGATGTTGACGCCCTCATCGAGGCCAAAGGTCTCAAGCAGATGAACGACACCGGCGCCCTGGAAGCCATCATCGACGAAGTGCTGGCCGCCAACCCCAAGAACGTCGAAGAGTTCAAGGCCGGCAACGCCAAAGCCCTCAACGGCCTGGTCGGCCCCATCATGAAAGCCAGCAAGGGCAAGGCCAACCCAGGACAGGTGAATGCGCTTTTGATGAAGAAGCTGGCCTGAACACGCTTACCCCGGTGAGACAGGGCGGTGGCTGGCAAAAAGCCGATAACGCGTCCCC
>JBJOIT010000035.1:0-28340 GCA_046046915.1 Pseudomonadota bacterium | reverse complement strand
CACATCGATGCCGATGGTGTGGGAGACACCGCCCAGCTGCGGGCGAATGTGCCTTATGCCGCACTCGAAACTTTTGAGGCCGACAACCGAAGCCGCATGGTGTACCGGATTTCCAGCACCCAAGGTCAGTTGATCGACGGATTAGAGGAGTTGCCCGCCTGGCAAGGCAAGCTGCCGGTGCAGGGCCCCTACGCCGCACTGGCAGATTTTTATGACGACAACTTTCGGGGTGACCCGGTGCGCGTGGCCGTATTGTTGCAACCGGTGGCCGTGCGCCAAGCCCGCGTGATGGCGGTGGTTCAGGTGGCCGAGACGCTGGAGTTGCGACACACGCTGGCGCGCCAGATTTTGTGGGACACCCTGCTGCGCCAAGCCGTGCTGGTGGTGGTGGACACCTTGGTGGTCATCGGCGTGGTGCAAGCAGCTACCCGCCCAGTCCGCCGGCTCAGCGCCCAACTTCAGGCCCGCCCTGATGGCGACCTGACGCCTCTTCAGGCCCAGGATGCCCCGCGCGAGCTGCTTCCCCTGGTTGAGGCCACCAACGCCACGATGGCGCGCCTGGCGGATTTGCTGGCCCACCAACAACGCTTCATCCGCGATGCCTCCCACCAGCTGCGCACCCCGCTAGCCGTCCTCAAGATTCAGGTCCAGTCGGCCCTGCGCGGCAGCATCCCACCACAGGAAGCCCTGACCGACATCAGCGCCACGGTAGACCGCGCCACCCTGCTGGCCAACCAGATGCTGGCACTGGCCAAGGTGGTGCAGCTCAGTCAGCAAGCCAACACGACCGTGGTGGACTGGGCGCAAGTGCTGCGCGACGTGGCCATCGACCTGTCGCCATTGGTCGCAGACAAGGATCTGGACTTTGATATTTGTACACAAGCCGCCCCGGTGCTGGCTCACGAGTGGATGCTGCGCGAGCTGTGCCGCAACCTCTTGCACAACGCCATACGCCACAGCCCTGCCGGTGGCCAACTGCGCTTAAGCCTGACCGTCGACGCGGCAAACGCCACCTTGTTGATACACGATGACGGGCCCGGCATCAGTGATGCGCTGCGCGCGCGGCTGTTTCAACCCTTTTCCTCCGGCCAGCCCCAGTCAGGTTCGGGTCTGGGCCTGGCGATCTGCCAGGGCATCGTACAGGCGCTGGGCGGGCAGATCCAGCTCGACAACCGACCTCAAAACGGCCCCTCATCGATCTCGCCCGCCGGGCTCGATGTAATAGTTCAGCTTCCACTTGCGAACGTCACGCCTGTGACTTGACAGCGCGCAAGCCGGGCCATGCCGGCACTTTTTACAGTGATGCAGCGGTGCGCCAGGGCTCACCGCATTTCACCAACGAAAGGGCTAGCCATGAAAACCGATGCGCAATTGAAGAAAGATGTTCAGGATGAATTGAGCTGGGAGCCAGCCGTCAACGCCAGCGAAGTGGGCGTGATCGTCCATGACGGCGTTGTGACGCTCACCGGCCACCTGGCCACCTACGCGGAAAAATACGCCGCCGAACGTGCCGTACAACGTGTCAGCGGTGTCAAGGCTGTAGCGGTCGAAATTCAAGTGCGCCTGTCCCCCAGTTACAAGCGCAGCGACACCGACATCGCTGCGGCAGCTCAGCGCGCTCTGGACTGGAACGTGGTGGTGCCAGACGGCAAAGTGCAGCCCAAAGTCGAAAACGGTTGGATCACCCTGAGCGGCGAGGTCGATTGGGAGTACCAGCGCAAGGCTGGCGAGCGTGCGGTGCGCGACCTCTTTGGCGTGGTGGGCGTCACCAACTTGGTCAAGGTCAAGCCACATCTGAGCAGCATAGATATTGAAAAGAACATCCACGACGCCCTTCAGCGCCAGGCTGAGCGCGAGGCCAAGCAGGTGGATGTCGTCGTTGACGGCGCCAAGGTCACCCTGCGCGGCAAGGTCCATTCCTGGAACGACCGCCGCGCCGTGCAAAACGCTGCCTGGTCCGCACCCGGTGTGTCTGGCGTGGTCAACGAACTGAGTGTCCAGGCCTGAGGGCCCGGACCCCAAGGAACTTGACCATGACACATGGCACAAGCAGATGGCTAGCGGGGGCGCTGATCCTTGCCATGCAAGCAGGCATGGGACTGAGTGCGCAGGCCGCTGAGACGAACCAGGTCGTTGATGGCAACTACCTTTGTGGTGGTATCGGCGAGGACGGCGTGCAAGCCATGCGGGATTTGCGCCAGCCCTACAACCTGCGCCTGAAATTTGCCCAGGTCCGCACTGGCGAGTACCTGGCGGGCGTGTCGGTGCGGGTGGAAGCCCGCTCGCCCCGCAACGCGGCCCAGGCCACACAGGTGGAGCCCATTGACGACTGCGGCCCCCTCATGTACCTGCGACTGGCTCCGGGCAACTACCGCATCAGTGCCACTCACGGCGACCTCACCCTGAACCGAAACGTGCGTGTGGGCCGCACGGCCGCTGAACATGTTCTGTACTGGCCCGGCAAATGACCCACGTTAGCCGGGGCTCACTAGCCCAGGCTGAGTTTATTAACCGTTATTAACTAGGAGTTTCTTCATGAAAACCGATACCCAACTGCGCGACGATGTCATGGCTGAACTGAACTGGGACCCTGCTGTTAAGGCCAGTGACATCGGCGTGATCGCCAAGGACGGCGTGGTCACCCTCACCGGCCACCTGAGCAGCTACGCTGAAAAATACGCCGTAGAGCGTGCCGTCCAGCGCGTCAGTGGCGTCAAGGCCCTGGCCGTTGAGATGAAGGTGCAACTGGCCGCGGCCTACGAGCGCACTGACACCGACATCGCCACGGCTGCCGAGCGTGCCTTGCAGTGGAATGTGCTGGTGCCAGACGACAAGGTGCGCCCCATGGTCGAGAAGGGCTGGATCACCCTCAGCGGCGAAGTCGCCTGGGACTACCAGCGCAGCGCCTCAGAAAAAGCCGTGCGCGACCTGCTGGGCGTGGTGGGTGTCACCAACCTGATCAAGGTGGTGCCACAAGTCACTGCCGACGACGTGAAGAAGAGCATTCATGACGCCTTGGTGCGCCAGGCTGACCGCGAATCCAAAGCCGTGGAGATTGCGGTTGATGGTTCCAAGGTCACGCTCAAAGGCAAAGTGCACTCCTGGGCCGAGCGCACTGCGGCGCAGGGGGCAGCTTGGTCGGCACCCGGCGTGGCCACCGTGGTCAACAACCTCGTGGTCGAGGCGTGATCGCACGGGTCGCACTGGTGACCGGCGGCACCACGGGCATTGGTGCCGCCACGGCCGAGGCCCTGCACGAAGAGGGCTACCGTGTGGCCGTCAATCACCTGGGCGACCCGGCTGGGGCGGCCGCATTCACTACCAGAACGGGCATTGCCAGCTTCGAATGGAACGTGGCCGATGCTGACGCATGTGCTGAGGGCGTCCAGCGAGTCCAGGCTGCGCTGGGCCCGGTGGAGGTGCTGGTCAACAACGCCGGCATCACCCGCGACGCCATGCTGCACCACATGAGCGCAGCCCAGTGGCGCGAGGTCATAGACGTCAATTTGGGCAGCTGCTTCAACATGTGCAGCGCAGTGCTGACTGGCATGCGCGAACGCCGATATGGCCGCATCATCAACATGAGCTCGGTCAACGCGCTGTCCGGCCAGGCCGGCCAAACCAACTATGCGGCCAGCAAAGCCGGGATCATCGGCTTTACCAAGTCGCTGGCTCTTGAGGGTGCCTCACGCAACATCACTGTCAATGCGGTGGCGCCGGGCTACACCGACACCGGCATGCTCAAGACGGTTCCGGCCGACGTGATGGCAGGCATCCTGAAGTCGGTGCCAGCGGCACGCTTGGCCAGCCCGTCCGAAATTGCCCGTGGCATCGTGTTTTTGGCAGCAGATGAGGCGGGTTTCATCAACGGCATCACCTTGTCCATCAACGGCGGCAAATACATGCCCTAGCCTTGCCTTTTCGCAGGGGGCCCCCCGCGCATCTGCCAGAACATGGGCAGGTGGGCGAGGCTCCTCGCCGGAGGTGTTTCGGGACCCGCAACGTCTGGAAAGGAAAAATCATGAAACAAACACTGAAAGTATCGGCATGGGTCATGGCAGCGGCGCTGTCACTGGGTGCCACGGCAGCTATGGCCGCCAGCGGCTACCGTGTCACCAAGGCACAAGAGGCCCAGATCAAGTTGGGCATGAGCACAGATGACGTGCGCAGTACCTTGGGTAAACCCGCACGCATCATCAAGTACCGCAACGAAGTTGGCCCCACTTGGAGCTACGAGGTCGTGGGTGCCAATAGCGCCACCGTCTACGAGGTTGACTTTGGCAAGGACGGCAAGGTCCTGAAGGTGAATGAGCGTGAGCGCCAGGATGTCGAGTCGGTAGACGAGGTCGGCACGGACTGACTGATTCAGGTCGCCCAGGCCTGCCAGCCTAAAAAAAACGCCCCGATCGGGGCGTTTTTTTGGCGCAGAAAAGAATCAGCTCTTCTTTTCACAAGCCTTGTCTTTTTCGTTTTCCTTTTTGCTGCAGTCCACTTTCTTGTCGTCCATCTTGCCGCCACCGTGGCTACCGGCAAAAGAAGGCGCAGACACCAGCATGAATGCAGAAACAATCGCAGTCAGCACGAATTTCATAAAGACACCTCAGGGATAAGCGGGTTAAGGAAACGTGGAGAATGCCCAGCTGGCGCTGTCTCTCACGGCTTCATCCTAACAACCTTGCATAAGCACACGCCTAACATGGACAAAAGCCCCAGTGGCCAGGCGCCCCTCACGGGCTTGGCTTTGCGTGTGGCATGCGCCATTGGCATGGCCACCTTAAGCACCGCCGCCATGGCACAGGCACGCTACCGACCCGCCGACGCTGCGGTGGTGCTCACCTCGTCTGTACATGCCCAGAGCGGGCAACATGGCTCGCTGCGGGCTCTGGGCCAAGCCTGGCGAGCCCAGCCCAATAACCTGGACGCATCGCTGGCCTATGCCAGAGCGGTTTTCACCACTGGTTTGACCGAGGGCGACCTGCGCTGGTTTGGGTCGGCCAAGGCGGCGCTGGCCCCCTGGTGGCAGGCCAACAACCTGCCTGCGGAGGCCTACTTTTTGCGGGGTCTGGTCAAACAGGGTTTTCATGACTTTGACGCTGGCCTGCAAGACATCAACGCTGCAATCGCGCGCGAGCCCAAGCACCCGGAGTTCTGGTCCTGGCGCTTTGCCCTGCACCTGCTGCTGGCCGATATGGCCGCAGCACAGCAAGACTGCGACGAGATAGCCCGCTTGTTCGGCCCGCAAGAAGCCAATGTGTACCGCGCCGTGTTGCGCTACCGCACCGGGCAGCCGCAGCCCGCTATCGACCAGCTCAAAGCATTGATGAAAGCGGCGGACTTTCAGGATGCTTCCTCGCAAGACTGGCTGGGCTTTCATTTGGGCGAGGCCTACCGCGTGGCCGGCCAGGCCGAGCTCGCCATCGCGGTGTGGCGCAAGCAGCTGCAGGCCAGCCCGCGATCGCACCTGCTGCGGCTCTCTCTGGCTGAGCTGCTCAACCAGCAGGGCCGCCACCGCGAGGCCAAGCAACTGGCTACGCAAGAGGCACCCACAGATGCCCTGCTGATGCAAGCCCTGCTGGCCGCCCGGGGCCTGCAGGACGGCGATGAACCGCGCCTGGCCAGCCTGTTCGAGGCCCGTATGCAGGCGCAAGCCCTACGGCAAGAGTCGCTCATCGAGCGCCCCCGGCTCATCTACCTCATCAGCTATGGCAAAGATGTGGCGGCAGGCCTGGCCCTGTCGATTGACAACTGGAAGCTGCAAAAAGAGCCGCCCGATGCCGTGCTCTTTGTGCAAGCCGCGCTGGCCCTGCAGCAACCCCGCGCGGCGGAGCCAGTGCTCGCCTGGGCAGAAAAAACCGGCTACGCAGATCCGCAGCTAGGCCCCCTGCTCCAGCAACTGAAGGCCCACCCGCGCTGGCTGGGGAACGGCAAATGATGCCCCGCCCAGTACGGCGTTTTTTGCAAGGGCTGGCCACGGCCATGGCCTGGACCTGCCTGCTGCTGGTCAGCCCTGTGCTGGCGCACTCCAGCAGCAACAGCTACCTCACGCTCAGTGCGCCCGAGCAGCAGCTCATGCTGCGTGCAGACATCCATCTGCGTGACATCGACCTGATCTTTGACCTGGACCACAACCTAGACGGCCAAGTCACCTGGGGCGAAACCCTGGCCCGGGCCGCTGAACTTGAGGCCTGGTTGCGTCAGGGCATAGGCCTGAGCCACGCCGGTACGGCCTGTCTGCTGGGCCCGCTCGACCTTCAGGCCAGCCAGCATGCCGATGGGCTTTACCTCAGCGCCGAGGCGCCTGCCACCTGCCCGGGCCTGACGGACGTATCCAACGCCCGCCTTGCCCTGCACTACGGCCTAATCTTTGATCGAGACAACCTGCACCGGGGCCTGCTCAAGGTCGACCTGCCGAGCCTTGAAAGCAGCGCCATCCTCAGCCCCGAGCGGCCCGAGGCTCAAATTGCTCTAGCAGACAACAGTGCTGTACAGGTGTTTGGGCGTTATGTGGTCGAAGGCATCTGGCACATCTGGATCGGCATCGATCACATACTTTTTTTGCTTTGTTTGCTGGTGCTGGCCCCGCTGCTGCCCTCGCGGCAGCGCGTCACTCAGTGGCAGGCTGTGTCGAGTGCCAAACCAGCGGTGCAAGACGTGCTGGCCGTGGTCACGGCTTTTACGGTGGCGCACTCCATCACGTTGGGCCTGTCGATTTTGAAGTGGGTACAGCCGCCTGCAGACCTGATCGAGTCGTCCATTGCCCTGTCGGTGGTAGTGGCTGCCATCAACAATCTGCTGGGCTGGGGCTCACTCAGGCGCTGGCGCCTGGCGTTTGTGTTTGGCCTGGTGCACGGCTTTGGTTTTGCCAATGTGCTGGTAGACCTGGGCCTGCCCGCCACTGCGCTAGCAGCGGCCTTGGGTGGCTTTAATGTGGGCGTGGAACTGGGTCAACTGGCCATCGTGCTGGTGTTTTTTCCGCTGGCATGGCTGCTGCGTAACACCGGTTTTTACCGATGGACCGTGGTTGTGGGGGGCTCACTCGCCATCGCGGCGCTAGGCCTGCTTTGGACACTGGAGCGCACCGGACTGCTCAAAATCTAAGCCAGATGACATCTCTTCTCAAAAAGTTATACTGATTTTTATTTTATTCAGTATAACGATCATGCTCTACGCACCGCTGTCAACAGCCGCCCAAACTGCCTACGCTGCGCTGAGCAGCGCAAGTCGGCTTGAGGATGTGCGCACCGTGGCGGCACTGCCAGGCAGTTTTTCAAAAAAAACCATCAAGGGAAAAGAGTATTGGTATTACCAAACGCCGGACCTCACCGGCAAGCAGATTCAGATATTTTTGGGCGCTGCGTCACCAGAACTCAGCAAACTCATTGAACTGCACCGCATGGGCGACGCAACAATCGCCCACCTGCGCCAACTCGCGCGCCAGGCGATCGCGGCAGGATGCCCCTCGATCGTTAGCGCGCACGCAAAAATCATTGAACGCTTGTCGCACGCAGGGTTCTTCCAGGCTGGTGGCATCTTGGTTGGCACCCACATTTACATGGCCTACCAAAACTACTTGGGTGTGCGCTGGCAAATGGCCGCGCAAACTTTGGACCTGGACTTTGCCCACGCTGGCAACAATGTGTCGGTCGCCATCCCTTCGGGTGTCACCATGGACATGGGCAGTGAAATTGAGGCCTTACAAATGGGATTTGTTCCCGTCAAAAGCCTCACGACATATGTCAAATCAGACGAAAAAGATTTGCAGATTGACTTTGTGACCTGCATGCACCGGGGCGGTGACACGCCCGTGCTGATCAAGGCACTTAACGCCGTCATGCAACCGCTGAAGTTCATGGAGTACTCCATGGAAGCGCCCATTCAGGTGACCTTGCTTGCCCAACGCGGCCCGGTCACCGTCAATGCACCGCCGCCAGAAAAGTACGCCCTGCACAAGCTCCTGGTTTATGGCGAACGGTCTCAAAGCATGCGTATCAAAGCCACCAAAGATCTGGATCAGGCTGCATCGCTCATCGCATACCTGGCAGACCACGATGCAGAATTGCTGGCTGAAACCTGGCAGCAGCTCCTGGCCATCGGCCCCGGCTGGCGCAGCCGGGCGCTGGAGGGACTGCGTGCACTCCAGCACCGCTATCCCGACATCGACACGTCGGCGTTGAACGAGAGTTGACGCCCGCCGCAAGATCATGTGAGGCTCGCAGCCCTAGTGACCACACCAAAAAAAAGCACTTACCGTGGCCGATAAGTGCTTTTTGACTGCTGTTTGGTGGGCGATACATGGATCGAACATGTGACCCCTGCAGTGTGAATGCAGTGCTCTACCGCTGAGCTAATCGCCCGGAATCGTTACTTCCGAAGCCTTGGATTATGCCACAGCTTTTGGGCTTTCCGGCTCGAAGCTACGCCAAACGGTCTTTCCACCGCTGGCCTTGTCGAGCTGTTTGAGTTGTTCTTCGTGCGCAGCGATTTCCTGGTCGTTGGCGCGCAACACCAGCAAATCGAAGCCCCGGAGATCTGCCCGCACAAGACCACCAGATTGGGTCTCGCTGCCGCCCACCTCCATCAACAAGGTGTTCTGACCCCGGGTGAGGTTGATGTACACATCGGCCAGCAGTTCTGCATCGAGCAAGGCGCCGTGCAAGGTGCGGCTGGAGTTGTCCACGCCCAGGCGGTCGCACAAGGCATCCAGACCGTTGCGCTTGCCAGGAAACAGTTCCTTGGCCATGGCCAGCGAATCTGTGATCTTGTCCACCCATTGGGTAAAAGGCGGTTTGCCCAGCAGTTCAAGCTCTTTGTTCAGAAAGCCAATGTCAAAGGGCGCGTTGTGAATGATGATTTCTCCGCCCTGCAGATAGCCCAACAATTCATCGGCCACTTCGGAAAAACGAGGCTTGTCTTTCAGAAACTCTGTGGTGATGCCGTGCACCTTGAGCGCCTCTTCGTGGCTGTCTCGCCCAGGGTTAACGTAAAAGTGCCGGTTGTTGCCCGTCAGCTTGCGGTTGATGAGCTCGACGCAACCAATCTCGATCAGGCGGTCGCCGTTTTCCGGCGAAAGGCCCGTGGTTTCGGTGTCCAGAAATATTTGACGCATGGGCTTATCTCGAGGCGAAGGTCTTGAATGCAGCCACTGCGTTCAGTGGTTTTCCTTGGCGTGATTGATGGTGTAGCGAGGGATTTCGATGGTCACATCCTGCTGGGCCAAGTAGGCCTGACAGCTCAACCGCGAGTTGGGCTCCAAGCCCCAGGCACGGTCCAGCAGATCTTCTTCCGTTTCTTCTATCTCGTTGAGCGAGCCGAACCCCTGGCGAACGATGACGTGACAGGTGGTACAGGCACAGCTCATGTCACAGGCGTGCTCGATGTTGATGTGGTTGTCCAGCAGGGCTTCGCAAATGGAGCTGCCAGCCGGTGCCGAGACTTGGGTCCCTTCTGGGCAGTACTCGGGGTGAGGAAGGATCTTGATGATGGGCATGATTTAAACGGCCTCAATATTTTTTCCAGAAAGTGCCTGTGCAATGCCCCGGTTCATGCGCTCTGCGGCGAAAGCCTCGGTTCCCTTGGCCAGGGCCTGGGTGGCAGCTTCGATGGCGGCAGCATCATCAGACAGAGATGCGCGCAACTGTTTCATCAGACCATCCACTTCCGCACGCTCATCCAAGTTGAGCAGATCGCCATCCGCATCGAGAGCACTCTGGGTGGCTAGCAGCATGCGATCTGCATCCACTCGCGCCTCAGCCAGTGCGCGAGCGCGCATATCGCTTTCAGCCGTGCTGAAGCTGTCTTGCAGCATTTTGGCGATTTGTTCGTCGCCCAGCCCATAAGACGGTTTGACGTCAATGTGCGCTTCCACGCCACTGACTTGCTCCTTGGCACTGACCTGCAGCAAGCCATCGGCATCGACCGTGAAGGTCACGCGGATGCGCGCTGCGCCAGCGGCCATGGGCGGGATGCCACGCAGCTCAAATCGGGCCAGACTGCGGCAATCGGCCACCATATCGCGCTCCCCCTGCACCACATGCAGGGCCAAGGCGGTCTGGCCATCCTTGTACGTAGTGAAGTCCTGCGCCATGGCGGTGGGGATGGTCTGGTTGCGTGGCACGATGCGTTCGACCAAACCGCCCATGGTCTCCACACCCAAAGACAGGGGAATCACGTCCAGCAGCAAAAGGTCACCCGTTGGGTTGTTGCCGGCCAATTGATTGGCTTGAAGGGCCGCTCCAAGGGCCACCACTTCGTCTGGGTTGAGGTTGGTCAGTGGCGGTTGCCCAAAATAGGCGGCCACTGCGCTTTGAATGTGGGGCATGCGGGTAGAGCCCCCCACCATGACCACACCCTGAACATCAGATGCTGTCAACTTGGCGTCGCGCAAGGCCTTGCGCACGGCCGTCAAGGTGCGGGCTGTCAATGACGCCGTGGCGGCTTCAAAGGCCTCACGGCTCACCATCACATCGACTTGCGCCACTTCCAGCTGTACCAAAAACTGGGCGTGCAGCGCATCCGTCAGCGCTTCCTTGCAAGCGCGAGCCGTCTGCTTCAAAGCGGATTTATCGGATGCCGAGGTCAGCTCAGCGCCGGTTTGCTGCAAGACCCAATCGGCTAGGGCCGCGTCGTAGTCATCGCCGCCCAATGCCGAGTCGCCGCCGGTGGCAATCACCTCAAAAACGCCACGACTAAGCCGCAGGATGGAGATGTCAAAGGTACCGCCACCCAGGTCGTAAATGGCGTAAACACCCTCACTGGCGTTGTCCAGTCCGTAGGCCATGGCGGCAGCTGTCGGCTCGTTGATCAGACGCAGCACATTCAAGCCTGCGAGCTGCGCTGCATCTTTGGTGGCCTGACGCTGTGCATCGTCAAAGTAGGCCGGCACCGTGATCACGGCGCCAAACACGTCGTCGTTAAAAGTGTCCTCCGCCCGATAGCGCAGGGTGGCCAGAATATCGGCGCTCACCTCTACCGGCGACTTGACACCGCCGGCAGTGTCAATAGCCAGCATTCCCGGTCGGTCCACAAACCGGTAGGGCAGCTTGTCTCGGCCCGCCACGTCAGACAGGGCACGCCCCATAAAACGTTTGACCGAAGCCACCGTGTTTTCAGGATCGCCGGCCATGACATTGAGTGCGTCGTGGCCAATTTGGCGACCGCCGCCGTCCTGGTAACGAACCACGGAAGGCAATATGTGTCGCCCCTGATCATCAGGCAGGCATTCGGCAACGCCATGGCGCACGGCAGCCACCAAAGAATGGGTGGTACCTAGGTCAATACCGACCGCAATGCGTCGCTGATGCGGATTCAGGCTTTGGCCGGGTTCGGAAATTTGCAGTAGCGCCATATATCTTGTGCATTAACGAGGCCTATGACCTCGGGCAGCCACTTGTTTCAGCTTGCCGTGTGACTCAGATTGTCCATGCGATCGTCCAGATCACCGCCAAAGCGGTCAATGAACATCAGCGCCCTAACCTGCCCCACTGCTGCAGCGTAATCATGCTGAACATCCAGAAACTGCTCGCAGGCGTTCAAAGCCTCTGCCTGCGCCGTTTTCAACTCTGCTTGCAGGCTTTGGATCTCGGCCATCGACCTGGCGTCGTCAAGCGCCTCGCGCCAAGTCATTTGCTGCATTAAAAAAGCAGCCGGCATGGCGGTGTTGCTCTCGGCACGGACAGGTGCACCGTGGAGTTCGCACAGATAGGAAGCGCGTTTGAGAGGGTCTTTGAGCCGTTGATAGGCTTCGTTGATGCGCACGGACCATTGCATGGCCACCCGCTGGGCTGCTGCCCCCTGAGACGCAAATTTGTCTGGGTGGGCCTCTCGCTGCAGCTCTTTCCAGCGCTTGTCCAAGGCATTGCGGTCCTGCGCAAACTGCGCAGCGACCCCAAACAACTCGAAATCAGAAGACTGTAAGTTCACACCCGGAACGACTCGCCGCAGCCGCACTTGTCCCGTTCGTTGGGATTATTGAACCTGAAACCCTCGTTCAGCCCCTCACGTACAAAGTCGAGCTGTGTGCCGTCGATGTAAGCCAGGCTTTTGGGATCTACGAGCACTTTTACACCGTGGTCTTCAAAAACCGTGTCCTCTGCTGGAATCTCGTCCACGTATTCGATGGTGTAGGCCAAGCCGGAGCACCCTGTGGTTTTGACGCCCAAGCGCACACCCAGCCCCTTGCCTCTCTTGGCAAGGTAGCGGTTAACGTGGCGGGCTGCTGATTCTGTGAGGGTTACGGCCATGATGCGTGCAGGGTCAAGAGGCGTGTTTTTTCTTGTAGTCGTCCACTGCGGCCTTGATCGCGTCCTCCGCCAGAATGGAGCAGTGGATTTTGACAGGTGGCAAGGCCAATTCCTCAGCGATCTGGCTGTTCTTCAGGGCTGCCGCCTCATCAAGCGTCTTGCCCTTGACCCATTCGGTCACCAAAGAGCTGGACGCAATCGCCGATCCGCAACCATAGGTTTTGAAGCGCGCGTCTTCAATGACACCCGTAGCAGGGTTGACCTTGATCTGCAGCTTCATCACGTCACCGCAAGCGGGCGCGCCCACCATGCCGGTACCCACGGACTCATCTCCTTTTTCAAAACTACCCACGTTGCGCGGGTTTTCGTAGTGGTCGACCACTTTTTCGGAATAAGCCATTTCAATGCTCCTAATGTTTGCCGCTCAGTGGGCTGCCCACTGGATGGTGCCGATGTCGATACCGTCCTGGTACATCTCCCACAGGGGGCTGAGTTCACGCAGCTTGGCGACATTGGCCTTGATGGTCTCGACCGCATAGTCAATGTCGGCCTCGGTAGTCCAGCGACCAATGGTCATACGCAGGCTGCTGTGGGCCAGTTCGTCACTCCGACCCAAAGCGCGCAGCACATAACTGGGCTCCAGAGAAGCAGAGGTGCAAGCAGAGCCACTGGACACCGCCAGACCTTTGATGCCCATGATGAGCGATTCACCCTCGACGTAGTTGAAGCTCATGTTCAGGTTGTGCGGCACACGTTTTTCGGTGTGACCATTGATAAACACTTGCTCAACATCCTTTAAACCCGCGAGCATGCGTTCGTGCAGTGCGCGGATGCGTTGGTTTTCAGTGGCCATTTCTTCTTTGGCAATACGGTAGGCCTCGCCCATGCCGACGATCTGGTGCGTGGGCAAGGTGCCTGAGCGCATGCCGCGCTCGTGACCGCCGCCATGCATCTGCGCCTCTAAGCGAATGCGGGGCTTGCGACGCACAAACAGGGCACCTATGCCTTTGGGACCATAGGTCTTGTGCGAGGTCAAGCTCATCAGATCGACCGGCAGACTCGCCATATCGATGTCCACCCGGCCGGTGGCCTGGGCTGCATCCACATGGAAGATCACCCCTTTTTCACGGCAAATGTTCCCCAGGGCTGCAATGTCCTGGATCACGCCGATTTCGTTGTTCACGAACATGACGCTGGCAACAATCGTATCGGGGCGTATGGCCGCCTTGAATACTTCCAGATTGACTAGGCCGTCGGGCTGCACATCCAGGTAAGTGACGTCAAAACCCTGGCGCTCAAGCTCGCGGCAGGTGTCCAGCACCGCCTTGTGCTCGGTCTTTACGGTGATCAGGTGCTTGCCGCGGGACTTATAAAAATGGGCAGCGCCTTTGAGGGCCAGGTTATTGGACTCGGTAGCGCCCGAGGTCCAGACGATCTCGCGGGGGTCTGCGCCGATGAGGCCGGCCACTTGCTCGCGGGCTTTTTCGACGGCAGCTTCGGCTTCCCAACCCCAGGCATGGCTACGGGATGCGGGGTTACCGAAATGCTCGCGCAACCAGGGAATCATGGCGTCCACCACCCGCTCGTCGCAGGGGTTGGTTGCGCTGTAGTCCATGTAAATGGGGAAATGCGGTGTCATACGAGATGCAGATAAAGAAATGAACGCGGGTCTATTTAGAGCTTGGCGTAGGCATTGCCCAAGGCGAACACCGAATTGGGCGCATTGACGCTGATGGGCTTGACCACCGGCATGGCCGAGATGGCTCGCTTCACAGTGGGCTTTTCGTCGAGTTTAAAACCCTTGGCAAGTTGATCGTCCACCAGCTTTTGCAGGGTGACCGAACCCAAAAACTCCACCATCTTGGAATTCAGGGTGGTCCACAGGTCGTGCGTCATGCACCGTGCACCCTCTCCATGACAGTTTTCTTTGCCACCGCATTGCGTGGCGTCTAGGGCCTCGTCCACAGACGTGATGATTTCAGCAACGGTAATGTCAACCGCATCGCGAGCCAGCGTGTAACCACCGCCAGGGCCTCTGGTCGACTCCACCAGCTGCTTGCGGCGCAACTTGCCAAACAACTGTTCCAGATAGGAAAGAGAGATTTGCTGGCGCTGGCTGATCGCCGCCAGGGTGACCGGGCCGCTGCTTTCGCGTAGCGCCAAATCAATCATCGCCGTGACCGCGAAGCGACCTTTTGTGGTGAGTCTCATGGCAAATTCCTGGTGGTTGAGCCGACTTGTCAATCAGGCACATGGTTGAGTAAGGAGCTCAAGTATAGCCATAAACCAAGCAGATTGCTCGGGTAAACATACCAATCAGTCACATTTCATACGAACTCAGACAGGCTTGATCGATACCACGTTGTCTGTGCCTGGCGCGCCAAAGGCTTGTTGCTTGAGGCGGCTGAGTTGATCCCGCACTTGCGCAGCCTTTTCAAATTCCAGGTTGCGTGCGTGCTCCATCATCAACTTCTCGAGGCGCTTGATCTCTCGGGCGATGTCTTTCTCGCTCATCTCCTCGACCTGCGCCCTTTGAATGGCGTCTCGCTCCAATTTGTCAGCTTCCCTGCCGGCTTTTTCGCTGAAAACGCCATCAATCAAGTCCCGCACCTGTTTTACGATGGCACGTGGCGTGATGCCCAGCGCCAGGTTGTGAGCGGTTTGCTTTTCGCGCCGGCGCTCGGTTTCGCCGATCGCCTTCTTCATGGAGTCGGTGATGCGATCGGCATACAAAATCGCCCGACCGTTGAGGTTGCGAGCGGCACGGCCGATGGTCTGGATGAGCGAGCGCTCTGAGCGCAAAAAACCCTCCTTATCGGCGTCCAAAATCGCCACAAGAGACACCTCCGGAATATCCAGACCTTCGCGCAGCAGGTTGATGCCGACCAGCACATCAAAGGTGCCTAGGCGCAGATCACGCAAGATCTCCACCCGCTCCACGGTGTCAACGTCGCTGTGCAGGTAGCGAACCTTCACACCGTTGTCGGTCAGGTAGTCTGTCAGCTGCTCGGCCATGCGCTTGGTCAGCGTGGTGATCAACACGCGTTCGGACTTCTCGACCCGGATGCGAATCTCCTGCAGCACGTCGTCCACCTGATGGGTCGCAGGCCGCACCTCCACCTCTGGATCGACCAGACCCGTGGGCCGAACCACCTGCTCAACCACCTGGCCCGCGTGCTCGTTTTCCCATGGCCCCGGCGTGGCTGACACAAAGATAGCCTGGCGCATCTTGGTTTCGAACTCGTCAAACTTAAGCGGGCGGTTGTCCAGCGCACTGGGCAGACGAAAACCATATTCGACCAGCGTGGTCTTGCGCGAACGGTCGCCGTTGTACATGCCGCCAAACTGACCGATGAGCACGTGCGATTCATC
Organism: Pseudomonadota bacterium; assembly: GCA_046046915.1. Taxonomy (GTDB): domain Bacteria; phylum Pseudomonadota; class Gammaproteobacteria; order Burkholderiales; family Burkholderiaceae_C; genus JBEEJZ01. Next base: position 12,729 of record JBJOIT010000035.1, on the reverse strand, counting down.
CAGAAACATGACCGAATCTTTGGGCAGGTAATCGGTCAAGGTGGCTGGCGGCTCCCCCGGCGCGGCACCAGAAAGATGGCGGGAGTAGTTCTCGATGCCCTTGCAGTGCCCCACCTCGCTGAGCATCTCCAGGTCAAAACGGGTGCGCTGCTCGATGCGCTGCGCCTCCACCAGCTTGCCGTCATCCACAAACTGCTTCACCCGCCCCACCAGCTCGTGTTTGATGGCCTCTACCGCCGTCAGCACCTGGTCACGCGGGGTGACGTAATGGCTGCCGGGGTACACCGTGAAACGGGGAATTTTTTGGCGAATACGGCCTGTGAGGGGGTCAAACAACTGCAGAGATTCGATGTCGTCGTCAAATAGCTCCACCCGAATCGCCATTTCGCTGTGCTCGGCAGGAAAGATGTCGATGGTGTCGCCCCGCACCCGAAAGCTGCCGCGCACAAAGTCCAGGTCATTGCGCTTGTATTGCATGCGGATGAGCTGGGCAATCATGTCGCGCTGGCCCAGCTTGTCGCTGGTGCGCAGCGTCATCACCATCTGGTGATAGGCCTCGGGCTGACCAATACCGTAGATGGCCGACACCGTGGCCACAATCACCACATCGCGCCGCTCCAAAATGCTTTTGGTGCACGACAGCCGCATCTGCTCGATGTGCTCGTTGATAGCCGAGTCTTTCTCGATGAACAGGTCACGCTGGGGAACGTAGGCCTCGGGCTGGTAGTAGTCGTAATAGCTCACGAAGTACTCGACCGCATTTTTGGGAAAGAACTCCCGAAACTCGCTGTACAACTGCGCCGCCAGAGTCTTGTTGGGCGCAAACACAATAGCGGGGCGGCCCAGCTGGGCAATGACATTAGCCATGGTGAAGGTCTTGCCCGACCCGGTCACGCCCAGCAGCGTCTGGAAGACCTCGCCATCATTCACCCCCTCCACCAGCTGGGTTATGGCCTCGGGCTGGTCGCCGGCAGGCGGGTAAGGCTGATACAGCTCAAAAGGAGAATCAGGAAAGCGCACAAAAACGCCCTCAGGGACGGAAGGCTGATCAGCTGAATCTGCTGCGGGGTGGGCGATGGCGGTCGGTAGGGCTTGCATGCTGGCGCGGTCCTGGCCCACTGTGACGTGGCGGGCAACCCGCAAGAATAAGGCATTGCAGTGCCATGTGCTGGGCTTACAAAAGCAAACCAATCTGTCTGCAGCCGGCGCAATAGAGAGTGCTACGCTATTTGCGGCATCCGGCAACCTCGTCATGAACAAAAGCAGCGCAGACCCCATCATTTACTCCTTTGCCGATGCGCCTTGGTACGTCTGCACCCACCTCTTGGTGGCGCTGATCGCGCTGTTGATCGGCATCGTGGTTTTGCTACGACGCAAGGGAACCGCAAGTCACAAAATTCTGGGGTGGAGCTGGGTCGTATTGATGATCGGTGCAGCAATAAGTTCGTTCTTCATTCAATCAAGCGGCCATTTGAGTTTGATTCATGTGCTCAGCGTCGTGGTGCTGATTTCTGTGCCTCGGGCAGTGATCGACATCAGAAAAGGTAATTTGCGTGGGCACAAAATTGCCATGATTTCCACCTTTGCGGGTCTGGTCATCGCTGGTGCCTTCACGCTGCTGCCCTCTCGAATGTTGGGACAGCTGGTTTTTGGATAAGGTCGACGCCGCAATGGAATCACCACAAACCGTCGATCAATACATCTCGCAGGCGCCGATTCAGGTCCAGTCATTGCTGGCAGACATTCGGGCGACCGTGCGGGCTGTTGCACCATTGGCGGAGGAGCGCATCAGCTACGGCATGCCGGCGTACTTTCTGGATGGCGCGCTGGTCTACTTTGGAGCGTTCAAAAAGCACATCGGTTTCTTTCCACCGGTCCGTGATGAAGCCCTCAAACCCCTGCTAACCCGCTACGCTGGTCCTAAGGGAAATCTCCAGTTTCCGCTCTCAGAACCGATGCCTCATGCCCTGATTGCGCAAATCGTCCAGGCGAGGATCGCCGAGAACCTGGCGCGCAAGGCCAGCAAGGCGCGAACAAAGGCCTGAGGGATCGTCACCCTTGTGGGCGAGGGGTCAGACCCAGGCCCGCGGTAAAATGCCGCGCCTCGCGCAGTTGCCTCAGCAGCGTCTGGCAGCGTTTTGTGCGCACGACATCCACTCACCCACAGGTACCCACCCCATGTCCATGTTTTCCGCCGTCGAAATGGCCCCCCGCGACCCCATCCTGGGTCTGAACGAGCAATTTGCCGCCGACACCAACCCCGCCAAAGTTAATCTGGGTGTGGGTGTGTACTACGACGACACGGGCAAGCTGCCTTTGTTGGAGTGCGTGAAAGCAGCCGAAAAAGCCATGATGGAAAAACCCGCTGCACGCGGCTACCTGCCCATCGACGGCATTGCCGCTTACGACGCGGCAGTCAAGGGCCTGGTGTTTGGCGCTGACTCTGAGCCTGTGACCTCTGGCCGTGTGGCCACGGTGCAGGGCATCGGCGGCACGGGCGGCCTGAAGATCGGCGCTGATTTCCTGAAAAAGCTGAACCCTGGCGCCAAGGTGCTGATTTCTGATCCCAGCTGGGAAAACCACCGCGCACTGTTCACCAACGCCGGCTTTACGGTAGACACCTATCGCTACTACGATGCGGACAATCGCGGCGTCGATTTTGACGGCATGCTGGCCGATCTGAACGCAGCCGCCCCAGGCACCATCATCTTGTTGCACGCCTGCTGCCACAACCCCACCGGTTATGACATCACGGCTGCTCAGTGGGATCAGGTGATTGCCGCCGTGAAGGCCAACAATCTGGTGGCCTTCCTGGACATGGCTTATCAAGGCTTTGGCAACGGCATTTCCGAAGACGGCGCCGTGATAGGCAAATTTGTGGCGGCAGGTCTGGACTTTTTTGTCTCGACCTCTTTCTCCAAGAGCTTCAGCCTGTACGGCGAACGTGTCGGCGCCCTATCGGTGTTGTGCGCCAGCAAAGACGAAGCAGCGCGCGTGCTGAGCCAGCTCAAGATCGTGATTCGCACCAACTACTCCAACCCGCCCATCCACGGTGGTGCCGTGGTGGCTGCAGTATTGGGCAACCCAGAGTTGCGCGCACTATGGGAAAAGGAACTGGGTGACATGCGCGTGCGCATCAAGGCCATGCGTCAAAAGCTGGTTGATGGTTTGAAGGCTGCCGGCGTGCAGCAAGACATGAGCTTCATCACCACCCAGATCGGCATGTTCAGCTACTCGGGCCTGAGCAAAGACCAGATGGTGCGCCTGCGTAGCGAATTTGGTGTTTACGGCACTGACACAGGCCGCATGTGCGTGGCGGCCCTCAACAGCAAAAACATCGACTATGTTTGTGCTGCCATCGCCAAAGTGATCTGATCAACCCCAGATCACCGATCGCATGGAAATCGACGCAGCCTGAAAACTGTCGTTGAAAAAGCGCGGTGGCTCAGAAGCATCCACCGCGCCTGCCGCATACAACAGCGGCAAGAAATGGTCATGCGAGGGGTGCGCCATCTTGGCGACCTGCCCCAGCTTTAGAAAGTTGGCCAACTCCGCGAGCCGTGCCGCTTCAATTTGCTGGGCTATCGTGGCATCAAATTCCTGCGCCCAGTCATAGGTTTGGTTTTTGGCCGCTTGCATGTTCACAGCCCTCAGGTTGTGCACGATGTTGCCGCTGGCCACGATCAACACGCCACGCTCACGCAAGGCCTTGAGTTGCTTAGCCAATGCAAAGTGTTCTTCTGGCCCACGGCTGTAATCCATGCTGAGCTGAATCACCGGTATGTTGGCCGCCGGAAACATGGGCTTGAGCACCGACCAGGCACCGTGATCTAACCCCCACTGGCCATGATCCAAGCCCAGGGGCTGTGACCCTCGCTGACGAACCAGCTGGCTGATGGCCTGGGCCGCATCAGGCTCGCCAAGCACCGGGTATTGCTGATCAAACAGGGCCTGCGGAAAACCGCCAAAGTCATGGATGGTTTTGGGCTTGTCCATCGCCGTGAGCCACCAGCCCTGGGTCAGCCAGTGCGCCGATACACACAAGATCAGCTGGGGCGCCACCTCACGATTCATCAATTCGTGACCCAAAAGCCGCCAGGATTGGTGGTATTCGTTGTCCTCAATGGCATTCATGGGGCTGCCATGCCCCAAAAACAGCACGGGCATGCGGGGCGATTTTTTGAGGGCTGGCAGAGCGTCGAGTTGAGCAGCGGTAGGCAGGGGAATCATGTGTGTACTTTCGCAAGAGGCTTCATTTTCACAGTGGAATTTGGCGCCCGTCATCTCAAAAGCAAGCTGACCAACACAATCTTTTGGAAACGCTTTGAGCACCAGCACCTGTGGGCCCACCGAATTGGTGTTTGCTCTCCACTATCTGGCGGCTGCTACTGTTATATTGCGACGCACCAATTTTTTGAATACCGAACATGCTCTACCAACTCTACGAAACCCAGCGCTCTTTGATGGAGCCGTTTTCCGATTTGGCCCAGGGTGCTGCCAAGGCTTATGGCAACCCGATGTCGCTCTTTGGCCAAAATCCTTTCTCGCTGCGTATTTCGGCCGGCTACGACCTGCTCCATCGCCTGGGCAAGGACTACGAAAAGCCAGAGTTTGGCATCCGCACCGTGGATGTGGATGGCAAAGAGGTAGCCATTCATGAGCGTGTAGAAGTCAATAAACCCTTTTGCCAGTTGCGCCGCTTCAAGCGTTTCAGCGATGACGCAAGCACACTGCTCAAGCTAAAAGACCAGCCCGTGGTGCTGATCGTGGCGCCCTTGTCCGGCCACTACGCCACCCTGTTGCGCGACACGGTGCGCACCATGCTGAAAGACCACAAGGTCTACATCACCGACTGGAAGAATGCCCGTTTGGTACCCACGTCCGAGGGTGATTTCCGCCTGGACGACTACGTCAACTACGTGCAGGAGTTCATCCGCCATCTGCAAGGCATCTATGGCAACTGCCACGTCATGAGCGTATGCCAGCCCACTGTGCCGGTGCTGGCTGCCGTTTCTTTGATGGCCAGCCGTGGCGAAAAGCAACCCCTGACCATGACCATGATGGGCGGCCCCATCGACGCCCGCAAGTCCCCCACTGCGGTCAATAACCTGGCCATGAACAAAAGCCTGAGCTGGTTCGAGAACAACGTGATTTACCGTGTTCCCAGCACCTTCCCGGGTGCTGGACGTCGTGTTTACCCAGGCTTCCTGCAGCACACCGGTTTTGTGGCGATGAACCCCAGTAATCATGCCAAGAGCCATTACGACTACTTCAAGGACCTAATCAAGGGTGACGACGCCAGTACCGACGCCCACCGCAAGTTCTACGACGAGTACAACGCGGTACTGGACATGGACGCCGAGTACTACCTCGAAACCATCCGGGTGGTGTTCCAGGAGTACTGCCTGGTCAATGGCACCTGGGACATACGGGGTGTTGATGGCAAAGTGGAGCGCGTGCGCCCGCAAGACATTCGCAATACCGCACTGCTCTCTGTTGAAGGCGAGTTGGACGACATTTCTGGCTCTGGCCAAACCCAAGCTGTGCACACCATCTGCAGCGGCGTGGACAGCGCGAATCAGAAGCACATCGAAGTCGAGGGTGCCGGCCACTATGGCATATTCTCGGGCCGTCGCTGGCGCGAGATTGTGTATCCCGCGGTCAAGGCTTTCATTCTGGACCACAACCCTTCAGCGACAGCCGCAGCGGTCGCAGCTACGCCTGCATCCGAAACAGCCGATGCAACTTCGGTGCCGGTCGCCCAAACCGTTGCCCTGGCCAAAGCCGATGTGGCCAGCGCAGCAGTCGTGCCGATGGCCACTACGCCAGCGCCGGTGGTCACAGAGCCTGCGAAGGCAACCGTCAAAGTCAAAGCTACTGCCCCGGTGAAAGCAGCGGCACCAGCCAAGGCAGCAGCACCGGCCAAGGCTGCCAGCCGTGCCAAAGTCGCTGTGCAAGCGCCCGTGCCCACGGTCGCCAACAAGCCCAAATCAACCTGGGTCACCACCGCGCCTGTGGCTGTGGCTGTGGCTGTGGCTGCAAGTGCGCCCAAGGCCGAGGCGACCGTAGCGGTGGCCAAGACAGCCGCCAAAAAGCCTGCCGCCAAGAAGTAAGCGACCCCGCTCGCTTGCCCCGCCGCACTTGAATCCGACCGCGTCGCTGTTCGATCAGGTGCTGGCGGCCTTGCCGCAGACCCAGTGCACACGCTGTGGTTTTCCTGACTGTGCGGCTTATGCCAAGGCGATTGTTGAGTCGCAGGCCCCCATCAACCAATGCCCGCCAGGCGGGACAGAAGGTGTGGCGCGGCTGGCAAAGCTGACCCAAACAGCGCCTTTGCCGCTGAACCCTGCGCACGGCACAGAAGGCCCCAGGCGCATGGTGTTCATCGATGAGGACTGGTGTATCGGCTGCACTTTATGCATCAAGGCCTGCCCGGTCGATGCCATTGTGGGCAGCAACAAGCGCATGCACACAGTTATTGAGTCGCAGTGCACCGGCTGTGAGTTGTGTTTACCCGTTTGCCCAGTGGATTGCATCGAGACTGAAGATGCCTCCCCTGGACGCACCGGTTGGCAGGCCTGGTCACCCGCGCAAGCAAGCAACGCCCGTGAGCGCTACGAACGCCGCCAACAGCGCCTGCAACAGGACGCCAAGGAGCATGAGGCAAGGCGAATCGAGAAGTTGCAGAACAAACTATCAGATCTGCCAGCACACTCTTTGCACACTGACCCTACCACCCTGGACAAAAAGCGGGACATCATCCAGTCAGTGTTAGCGCGAGCTCGCGCCAAGCAGACGCCCTGACAAAGTCACCTGACGCCCCAGCGGCCTAGACCAGCGCCTTGTAAACACCACAGCCCACGTACAGGCCGTCGAGTTTCATCACATAAGACATCTTGCTCTGCACCCGACCACTGAGCGGGTTGGTGATGTCGTACTCCACCCAGCCGGGGCCGGCTTCAGCCTGGTTCACGATATCCTGCATCAGACCGTCGGCATCAATGCCCGGCACATCACGCACCCGTGAATTCACCTTGCCAGGGTTACCGCCGAACGCGAGGTACGTGCCTTGGGCATCCAGGGCGAACACATACATATCGCGGTCAAAAAAGGAATTGGCCTTGTCCGTCAGCCCCCTCAAAAAGGCCTCCTTGCCACCGCAGGAATTTCTGAAGTCATAGGCCCGCTCGACCAGGGCAATAGCCTCGTCCGGCACACCCTGAGGCAACTTGAACATGCCTATCGCGTTGGTCAAGGACCCGGCCCGCATCTCCAGACCGGTGGACTGAACCACGGCTTGTTCCACCATTTGTGCGTTGCGCTGAGTAATCTCATCGAGCTGCTTGATGGCAGAAGAGATCTCACTCAGGGCCGTGCTTTGGTCTGCACTAGCCATGGAAATATCTGAGATGCTGGACGACACCGCCCGGATGCCGCTCACGATCTGACTCATGCTGTCGCCCGCGGCACGTATCTGCGCCACACTGGTTTCTACCTGGGCGGATGAAGCCTTGATCAAGGCACGAATTTCGCGCGCGCTCTCCGCAGAGCGCTGCGCCAGTGAGCGCACCTCGCTGGCCACCACTGCAAAACCTCGCCCAGCCTCGCCAGCGCGCGCGGCCTCCACAGCAGCATTCAGAGCCAGGATGTTGGTTTGAAACGCCAGCCCGTCAATCACGCCAATGATCTCGTTCATACGGGTAGCGCTTTGCTGTATGGCCACAACAGATGCCACCGAGTCCTGCATGGCGCCAGCGCCCATGTCGGCAATATCTCGCACTTGCGCCGCCTGGCGGTCCACCTCGCTTGCAGAATGCGCGTTTTGCTGCACCGTCGATGCCAACTCTTGCACGCTGGCAGAGGTTTCCTCCAGATTCGCTGCCTGCTGCTCGGTACGGTCTGACAGCTCACGGTTGCCCACACTCAGAGTGCGTCCTGCGTGCGCCACCAGGGCTGAGTCGCTGCCCACTGCCGCCACCATGGCAGACACGTTCACGATCATTTTTTTCAGCAAGCCACCCAATGCGCCGATCTCATCATGACTACGCAACTGCACGTCGGCCCGCAAATCGCCCTCGGTGAGCCGCTTCATGGCGCCACCCAGGTGCTGCAGATCCACCGTGAAACCTTTGTAGAAACTGGCAATGAGATACAGCAAGACCAAGATCACCAGGGTCGCGCCACCAATCAGGGCGTTGCGCTGCCAGATCAACTCGACGGATCGGGCCTGCAGTCGCTGTTCGAGGCGCTGCAACATGGTGTCCTGTGCAGTCAAAAATCCGTCAATGGCCTGTGTGCCGGCCGCGAAGTAGGCCGCAGGCTCGATGCTTTGGGTGACGTTCGTACCGAAGGCGCCACGCGCCAGAACCAGGAACTCAGTGCCTGTTTTCAGTGCTGCTTCCAGGCCCAGGCCAGACTGGCCCTTGCGCTCCAATACCGAGCGCGTGAAATCCCAGTCCTGCAAGCTCGCGTCCAGTGTTTGCAGCCGCATGCGCATGGCAGCAGCTGCCTGAGGATCTATGGACGCCTGTGCCAACAGGCCCGCGCCCGCACCACGGGCCTGCCCCAGTTGTTCGGAAGTGGCAATCATGCGGGTAAGCACAGCTTCAACCAGGTGATAAGGCGCTGCCTCTGGCTCGTACAAGAGACCGGATGACTCACCCAACACATAGACAAACTGTCTGAGGTCACTGATCAGGGCACTGTGCAATGCAAAGCTATCGCTGACGGACACGCCTTGAGTATTGGCCGCCAAGGTCTTGATGCGAGGCATCAAAGGTTGCCATGCCCCACCGATGTCAAAGGTATGGGTATCAGCCACCGCTCGCTCCATATCCGCTAAGGCCTGATTCAGGGCCACTCGCGTTTGCTCCAGCTCTGGCATGACCTGACGATTGCCAGACAGCATGACGTTGGTCTGACCCCGATGCTTTTGCACCAATGTCACCAGACGCATCACAGGGCGTATCAGCTCCACGCCCTCGATTTCGGAGTGGGTCACCGTCAGGTCAGCCTGTTGACGCAGGGACAGCGAAAAAGCAACCACCAGCAAGGGGATCAAGAGCACTGCGGCCAGAAGTGTCAATTTCGCCGGTAGACGAATCCGCCTCAAGGCGGCGACGCCGGGCTTCAATAAACCCAGCCGTTCGCTGTTGTCACTCATGAATCATCTTTCGCTATGTGTTGCCGCAAGTCCTACGCGGGAACAGGGTTGGCCTGCGGCAAACTATAACCCGCGGTCCCAGCGCCTAGCGCCAGAAAAGCGCGCCAAAGCTGGCACCCTAGGGCAAGCCTTATCCCTTGGCCAGCCTCTCAAATGCCTGAGTCACCTCGACGGGTGCCTGCACCAATTCAATGAGCACGCCTTCGCCAGAAATCGGGAACTCGTCGTTCGACTTGGGGTGCAAAAAGCAGATGTCAAAGCCAGCTGCGCCCTTGCGTATGCCGCCGGGGGCGAACCTGACCCCTTGCGCTGTCAGCCAATCCACCGCTTTGGGCAGATCGTCAATCCACAGGCCCACATGGTTGAGCGGCGTGGTATGGACCGCTGGCTTTTTGTCAGGGTCCATGGGCTGCATCAGGTCCACTTCAACCTTGAAGGGTCCAGTGCCCATGGCGCAGATGTCTTCGTCCACGTTTTCACGCTCGCTCTTGAAGGTACCTGTCACCTCGAGACCCAGCATGTCCACCCAGAGTTTTTGCAGCCTGAGCTTGTCAGGCCCGCCGATGGCAATCTGCTGGATGCCCAGCACTTTGAAGGGACGCGCCGCGATAGCGCCTTGTGTGGTGTTCAAGTTGCTCATTTTTCAAACTCCACAATGGCCTGGTCCACCGTGAGGGACTCACCCTTGCTGGCCATGACCTTGCTGACCACACCATCTGCCGCTGCAAAAAGCACGTTTTCCATCTTCATGGCCTCAATCACCGCCACACGCTCGCCTGCTTGGACTTTCTGACCTGGCACCACCGCCACATCCACCAGCAGGCCGGGCATGGGCGACAACACAAAACGGCTCATGTCTGGCGCCGCCTTGAAGGGCATCAGGGCATGCAGTTCGGCCATGCGGGGCGACATCACCAGCACATCCACACGTGTGCCGTTGTGCTGTACACGCAAGGCCAGCGGGTTTTTGGGTGTGCCACGCTCCACCTGGGCGGTGAAAGGCAGGCCGTTGACCGTACCCACAATAGCAATATCGTTCAGGCGCGACTGGCTACGAATGTCGTAAATGGACGAGCCCACCTTGACTCGGGCTGAGCCGGTTTCGCCCACAAACTCATCCACCCGCACCGGCGTATAAACGTTCTGGCCATCGGCTGCCAGGGTGACCACGACGTAGTCCTTACCTGCATTCACGGCATAACCGGGCAACTGACCGCTGATGTTGGCGGCACGCTCACGCGACTTGCGGCGCACAAAGGCGGCCAGAGCGGTCAGGAACGCTGCGTCGTCATGCGGCACATCTTCAGCCCGGAAGCCCTTTGAATACTGTTCGGCAATAAAGCCTGTGTTGAAGTTTCCGCTCACGAACCTGGGATGTGCCAGCAATGCAGCCTGGAAGGGAATGTTGCTGGACACGCCACGAATCACAAAACCATTGAGAGCCTCGCGCATCTTGCCTATGGCGTCATTGCGGTCCTTGCCATGCACGATGAGCTTGGCGATCATCGAGTCGTAGTACATCGGGATCTCGCCACCGTCTTGCACGCCGGTGTCCACCCTCACACCAAACAGGTGCTCCGTGTCGCCTTGCCACATGGACTGCTCGGGCGGCGCAAAGCGCACCAGACGGCCGGTGCTGGGCAGAAAGTTGCGGAAGGGGTCTTCGGCATTGATCCGGCACTCAATGGCCCAGCCGTTGCGCTGAACATCGGCTTGGGTGATCGGCAGCTTTTCGCCAGCAGCCACACGGATCATCAGCTCCACCAGATCCAGGCCGGTAATGGCCTCGGTCACAGGGTGTTCCACCTGAAGGCGGGTGTTCATCTCCAGGAAGTAAAAGCTCTGATCTTTGCCGACGACAAACTCCACCGTGCCTGCGGACTGGTACTTCACAGCCTTGGCCAGGGCCACGGCCTGCTCGCCCATGGCCTTGCGGGTGGCGTCACTGATGAAGGGGCTGGGGGCCTCTTCGATCACTTTTTGGTGACGACGCTGGATGGAGCATTCGCGCTCGTTCAGATACAGCACATTTCCGTGGCTGTCACCAATCAGCTGAATTTCGATGTGGCGTGGCTCTTCGACAAACTTCTCGATGAACACGCGGTCGTCGCCAAAGCTGTTGCGCGCCTCGTTGCGGCAGCTGGTAAAGCCCTCAAAGGCTTCCTTGTCGTTGAAGGCCACCCGCAGGCCCTTGCCACCGCCGCCAGCACTGGCTTTGATCATCACGGGGTAGCCGATGCCTTTGGCGATCTCCACCGCTTTTTCTGGCGACTCGATGGCGTCGTTGACACCGGGGATGCAGTTCACACCGGCGGCGCCCGCCAGTTTTTTGGACTCGATCTTGTCGCCCATGGCGCCGATGGAGTAGTGCTTGGGGCCGATGAAGGTGATGCCCTCCTCTTCACAGCGCTTGGAAAACTCGGCGTTCTCGCTCAAGAAGCCATAGCCGGGGTGCACAGCTTGTGCGCCGGTCTGCTTACAGGCCGCAATGATCTTGTCGGCCAGCAAATAGCTCTCGCGGCTGGGCGCGGGGCCAATGTTGACGGCTTCGTCGGCCAGCATCACATGGCGCGCGTCCTTGTCGGCATCAGAGTACACGGCAACCGTCTTGATGCCCATCTTGCGGGCTGTGACGATGACGCGGCAGGCGATTTCGCCACGGTTGGCGATCAGGATTTTGGTAAACATTTCAGTCTCCTATTCGGAAATTCGGTTGTGGTGCTCAGGCGGTTACTGGGCCCGCAATGGGCACGGCGTATCCACCTGCACTCATGTCCCCCGCCCTGCGGGCTCCTCCTTGACTTCGCTTCGGCGGACACACCGCCCCCATTGCTGCGTAGGAGGAATTCTGCGGAACGGTGGCATGTCTAGCACACGGCATCGCTTGGGCTGGGCGTTTTGCGCAGGTCAAGGAGGAGCGCGCAGCGCGGAGGACACGGAGCGAAATGCCCAGCCCAAGCGATCCAGCACTCACTCCAGCCTTGTCCATGGCAAAGTTCACAGCGGCACGTTCCCGTGCTTGCGCCACGGGTTTTCGATCTTCTTGTCCTTGAGCATGACCAGCGAGCGGCAGATGCGCTTACGGGTCTCGTGCGGCAGGATCACGTCGTCAATAAATCCACGGGCACCCGCCACAAAGGGGTTGGCAAAACGAGCTTTGTATTCAGCTTCCTTGGCGGCCAGCTTTTCGGGGTCGCCCTTGTCTTCGCGGAAGATGATTTCCACTGCGCCCTTGGCGCCCATCACGGCAATTTCGGCGTTGGGCCAGGCAAAGTTCACGTCACCACGCAGGTGCTTGGAGGCCATCACGTCGTACGCGCCGCCGTAAGCCTTGCGGGTGATGACCGTGATCTTGGGTACCGTGCATTCAGCATAGGCGTAGAGCAGCTTGGCACCGTGCTTGATGATGCCGCCAAACTCCTGGCTGGTGCCAGGCATGAAACCGGGCACATCCACAAAAGTGATGACGGGAATGTTGAACGCATCGCAGAAACGCACAAAACGTGCGGCCTTGATGGAGCTCTTGATGTCGAGGCATCCGGCCAGCACCAGCGGCTGGTTGGCCA
>JBJOIT010000034.1:0-29341 GCA_046046915.1 Pseudomonadota bacterium | reverse complement strand
GGCCAGATCGTTGTGAACGGCAAGGACATTTCGAAGTTCTTCGGCCGTCAAACCTCGATCATGATCTGCAAGCAGCCCCTGATGCTGACCAACCACGCAGAAACGTTTGACGTCATGGTCAACGTGGCTGGTGGTGGTGAGTCCGGCCAGGCTGGCGCAGTTCGTCACGGTATTACCCGTGCCCTGATCGACTACGACGCAACGCTCAAGCCTGAGCTGAGCAAAGCCGGCTTCGTGACGCGTGATGCGCGTGAAGTCGAACGTAAGAAGGTCGGTTTGCACGGTGCTCGCCGTCGCAAGCAGTTCTCCAAGCGTTAAGCCCAGCGGCGACAGGGTCGTCATGTCGCAAAGCACACTTCCAGCTGGCTTCGGTCGGTTCGGTTTGTGTGTGTACACGCAAAACCGCCCTCGGGCGGTTTTGTCGTTTCTGGCTCCCGCGCGCCAGGTTCGTTTGTTCGCAGTGGATTGATTCATGCGCTTACGCCTGCTTCGACGCCGTCTCACCATCAGTGCTCCTCGCATGGCCGTACGTAGCGCCTTGCCCTGGCCACTGCGCTGGGTGATGGCTGCACTGGTCTTTGGGTTTTGTGCTGCCATCGCACTGTGGGCCTTTGAGTTTGGTCGCGATATTGCGGGTCTGGATGGCGGTGCTGGCGAAGAACTCGCCCGCATGACGGCGCAGATGCAAGTGCTTCAGCAAGAGCTGCAGACTGTTAAGGAGGAGCGGGACAAGGCGCAATCGATTGCCAATACGGCCAGTACGCTGCTGACCGCAGAAAAGTCTGCTCAGGCGGGATTGTTGGCGCAAAACCGGCAACTTGAAGCCAATAACCAGGCCTTGCGAGACGATCTGGGCTTTTTTGAACAGTTGATTCCTGCGATCGGTGCACAGGGTATCGCCATCCGTGGCTTGCAAGCCGAGCGCACCGAGCCGACACAAGTCAAATGGCAGGTGATGGTGATGCAGTCGGGCAAGAAAGTGCCTGATTTCAACGGCCGTCTGGAAGTGAGCGTGTCCGGGCAGTTACAAGGCAAGCCGTGGAGCATGGATTTGCCTGAAGGGTCTAGGCCCTTGGCATTCGTACAGTATGGTCGTTTGCAGGGAGTAATGATCGTGCCTGCCCAGGCCGTGATCAAATTGCTGAATGTGAAAGTCGTCGAAGGGGAGCAAATCAAGGCGACCCAATCCGTCAAGTTGCCATAAGCAGGAGACAACATGTTCAATAAAAAAAAGCAGCCCCCGATCAAGAGCCTCATTGCCGAGGGAACCCAAATCCAGGGGCATTTGCGCTTTTCTGATGGCCTGCGGGTGGACGGTGACATCACCGGTGACTTGCTTGCTCTTGAAGGTCGGCCCAGCTTGCTGGTCATCTCCGAAAGCGCGACCGTCACAGGCACGGTCAAGGCGGATCACATCATCGTCAATGGCCATGTGCGTGGCCCGCTGTATGCCAACGTGTTGCTCGAACTGCAGCCCAAGGCGCGCATAGAGGGCGATCTAGCCTACGCAGCCTTGGAGATGCACCAAGGTGCCCTGGTGTCCGGCCTGCTTCGGCCCGAAGGTGTGGGAGAAGAAAAACCCACACTCAAACTGGCGGCAAATAATCAGTGACGAAATTCTTGAGCGAATAACTGTACTATTCAGGCCATTGATTTATTGGAGTGAGCCATGAGCGCCGTTGCTGAGACCGTTGTGACCGAAATGCCAGCCCCTATTGTGTTTACCGACAGCGCAGCTGCCAAAGTGGCCGATTTGATCGCTGAAGAAGGTAACCCTGACCTCAAATTGCGTGTGTTTGTGCAAGGCGGCGGCTGCTCGGGCTTTCAGTACGGTTTCACTTTCGATGAAATCACCAACGAAGACGACACCACCATGAGCAAGAACGGTGTGTCATTGCTAATAGACGCCATGAGCTACCAGTACCTGGTCGGTGCAGAGATTGACTACAAGGAAGATCTGCAAGGCGCTCAGTTCGTGATCAAGAACCCCAACGCCACGACCACTTGCGGTTGCGGTTCGTCCTTCTCCGTCTAAATCCCGCAAGCGTCAAACTGGGTAAACAGCGCCCAGTATGCGGGCACCCCGAGCACCTGTGATCAGGGGCAAATTGCCCGTTTGGCCCGTCATGGCTCTGGCCGCCAGCCAAGCAAACGCCGCAGCTTCGACCTGCATGGGTGGCAAGCCCGCTGCGTCGGTGGTTTTGACCTCGATGCCTGGCAGGGCCTTCTGCAACAGGGCCATGAGGTGGGCGTTGAAGGCGCCACCGCCACAGACCAGCAACTCCTGAATAGCACCCCCGCCAGAGGCCAACACACTGTCTGCACAGCATTGGGCCGTCAACATGGCAAGCGTGGCCTGTACGTCTTGAACAGACACGTGGCGATGTTGCGTGAGATGTGCTTCCAGCCATGAGGGACTGAAGAGATCCCGCCCTGTGCTTCTGGGAGCGGGCAATGCAAAGTAAGGCTCATTGAGCAACTGCGTCAGCAGGGGCTTGCATACCTGCCCCGAGGCCGCCCAGGCGCCGTCTTGATCGTAAGCCTTGCCCAGGTGTTGTTGGCACCAGAGGTCCATCAGCACATTGCCCGGACCACAATCAAACCCCATGACTTCTGGTGTCGTGGTCGAGAGAGGCCCCAGCAAGCTCACATTGGAGATGCCTCCGATGTTGAGTACACCGACGCGCTTGTGTGCTTGAGCAAAAAGTGCCTGATGAAACGCCGGAACCAGCGGCGCACCTTGCCCCCCGGCCGCCACATCCCTGCTACGGAAATCGGCTACGACCGTGATGCCGGTGAGCTCGGCCAAAAGAGCCGGATTGTTGATTTGCAGTGTGTAGCCTGGTGTCGGCTGACCTTCAAACCAGTCTTCGGCCTCCGATTGAAGCGCCTGTGGATGGTGGCGAACCGTTTGTCCGTGTGCCCCTATCGCCTTGATCTGACCAGGCCGCAGGCCTGATTTTTCAACGAGCTGGTTCACTACCTGCGCGTAAGTCAAAACCAGCTGGTTGGCATAGCGTGCTGCGCGGTGCAATTCGTTGGGGCCAGGGCTGTTAAGACTCAACAAGCCCTGCATCAACGCGGGAGAAAAGGGCAGGTAGCAATGAGCCAAGACCTTGCAACCGGTCTCGGCAATTTCGGCAACGACACCGTCTGTACCATCCAGTGAGGTGCCCGACATCAGGCCGATGTACAAATCTGCCATCTTCGGCAGTCTTGCTGCGGGAATTACTGTGCGCTGGCGTCGCGCATGGTGGCAGCGGCCATCAATTGCGTACGTGCAGCGTTTGCAGCTGCATTGAACGCGGGTTTGGCCTGCGCTGCAACGGGCACAGCTTCGCTCTGGCGTGCGATGGTGAGCGGATCACGGTGCACGCCATTGACACGGAACTCGAAGTGCAAATGCGGTCCGGTTGCCCAGCCGGTAGACCCAACTGCGCCCACATGGGTGCCCTGGGACACGGACTGACCCTTGCGTACATTGATCTTGCTGAGGTGGGCGTAAACCGTGGTCTGGTTGCCGGCGTGCTTGATGAACACCACATTGCCGAAACCGTTTTGCCAACCGGCAAAGTCGACCACACCGTCGCCGACACTACGAACGGGCGTGCCTGTCGGTGCACCGTAGTCAGTGCCCAAGTGGGCTTTCATGGTCTTGAGCACAGGATGAAAGCGCATCTTGAAACCACTGGTCACGCGAGAAAATTCCATGGGCGAGGCCAGAAAGGCGCGACGCAGGCTTTGTCCGTCCAGCGTGTAGTAACCGCCCTTGCCGTTTGCGGCCGGGTTGTCGAACCACATGGCCTGGTAGGTTTTGCCGGCGTTCACGAATTCTGCGCTGAGCACACGACCGGTGCGCAATGGCTCGCCGTCGCCTTCAAGAGCCTCGTAAACCACCGAGAAACGGTCGCCCTTGCGCAAGGCCCGGTGAAAGTCGATGTCACCCGAGAAGATCTCTGCCATTTGGGTGGCAATGCTGTCGGGCAGGCCGGCATCGTCGGTGGCGGCAAACAACGAGGATTGAATCGTGCCACTGGAAAGGCGAGCGGAAGCCTGCAGGGGCGCGAGCTCGATACGTGAACTGAAGGTGCCGCTGGCATTGCGCTCAACAACCAGGCGCTTGAACTGCCCGCTGTCGTCAGCCGTCCAGCGGGCGGTGAGTTGCAGCAAGGCATTGCTGTCGTTGGTCTCGGCACGAACGTTGCGCCCGGCACGGCCCAACAAGGCCTGGCGGACCTGCCCATCCGCTCGCAAAAATGCGGCAGCAGCGGTGTCATCGATGCCCAACCGGCGCAACAAAGAGTCTGCGGTATCGGATGAACGCGTGATCTCGGAGCGATACAGGCTAAAGACATGCTCGCTCAAGGCGTCAGCTTGAGTTTGCAGAGGCAATGCCTGAACAGATTCAATGATCTGCTGGACGGGAAGGTCTGATGCGTCGGGCGCCAGGGAGGCGACAGCATATGCACCCCCGCCACCACCGAGCAACACGGCAGCCAAAACAGCGGTGATTCGTTTGGGATGCTGCTGAAAAGCTCGACGGGTCAGCGTCAAAAGATCAGTGGCAGCAGTCTTCAATCCGAGCATCAAAGCAAATGTCCCAAGTGTCGTGTTGCCTGTTCGGGCAAACGGCAATGCGGCATTTGCCAACATCGCACCTATTAAAATCACGGTCCGCTTGCGAAAAAGCGACCCCAAAGCGAGCTGCCAAGTATAAAGGGCGCCTCAAGCAGCGCCATCTGGAAAACCCTTAGTCATGAACCCAAGTACCACGCCCCAGCATCCCGTAACCGACCGCGTTCGTGAGGCGCTGGCCGTTAGCTTGCGAGGCTGCGAAGAGCTGATCCCACAAGAAGAATGGGTGAAAAAGCTGGCCCGCTCCGAGGCCACTGGCGTGCCCTTGCGCATCAAGCTGGGTCTGGACCCGACCGCGCCCGACATCCATATCGGCCACACCGTGGTGCTCAACAAGATGCGGCAGCTTCAGGATCTTGGGCACACCGTCATCTTTTTGATCGGCGACTTCACCAGCCTGATTGGGGATCCGTCTGGGCGCAATAGCACCCGCCCGCCGCTCACAACGGAGCAGATCAAGGCTAACGCCGAGACCTATTACAAGCAGGCCAGCCTGGTTCTGGACCCCGCCAAAACTGAAATTCGCTACAACAGCGAGTGGAGTTTGCCCCTGGGTTCCATGGGCATGATTCAGCTGGCCGCCAAGTACACCGTGGCGCGCATGATGGAGCGCGACGACTTTCACAAGCGTTTCACCACGGGCCAGTCGATCAGCGTGCACGAGTTTTTGTACCCGCTCATGCAGGGCTACGACTCGGTGGCGCTCAAAAGCGACTTGGAGCTGGGCGGCACCGATCAAAAGTTCAACCTGCTCATGGGGCGCCATTTGCAGCAGGAACATGGCCAGGAGCCGCAGTGCATCCTGACCATGCCCTTGCTCGAAGGCCTGGATGGCGTGGACAAGATGTCCAAGAGCAAGAACAACTACATCGGTATCAGCGAAGACGCCAACACCATGTTCGCCAAAGTGCTGTCGATCAGCGACGTATTGATGTGGCGCTGGTTCACCTTGCTCTCTTTCCGCAGCGAAGCCGAGATTGCAGCACTGAAGGCAGAAGTGGCCCAAGGCCGCAACCCCAAGGATGCCAAGGTCATGCTGGCCAAGGAAATCACGGCGCGTTTTCACAGCGTGCAGGCGGCCGATGCTGCCGAACAGGACTTCATCAATCGCAGCAAGGGTGGTGTGCCCGACGAGATTGCCGAGCTGACCCTGCCTTTGGGCGAGGGCGGCGCAGCGCTGGGCATCGGTGCCTTGCTCAAGATGGCAGGCCTGGCGGCCTCTAGCGGTGAAGGCAACCGGCTGATTGATGGCGGTGGTGTGCGGGTGGATTCCAGCCAGGTCAGCGACAAGGGCCTCAAACTGGGCGCCGGCACTTATGTGCTGCAGGTGGGTAAACGCAAGTTCGCCCGCGTCACCCTGGCCTGAGTCTCCCATGCTGGCCTTGTTGCAGCGGGTGAGTGAGGCCCGCGTGCGGGTCGATGGCCAGATCGTCGGCCAGATCGGTGCGGGCCTACTGGTGCTCTTGTGTGCCGAGCAGGGCGACACCGAAGCCGTGGCCGACAGGCTGCTGGCCAAAATCCTCAAGCTGCGCATCTTTGGCGATGACGCCGGCAAGATGAACCGCAGTGTGCAAGACCTGGATGGTCAGGGTGCCTGCGGTGGTTTGCTGGTAGTGAGCCAGTTCACCCTGGCGGCCGATGTCTCGGGAGGCAACCGGCCCAGCTTCAAGGGCGCTGCCGCGCCTGACGACGGCCGACGCCTATACGCCTACTTTGTAGCGCAGGCCCAAGCGGCACACCCCCTGGTGCAGACCGGACGCTTTGCCGCCGACATGAAAGTGCAGCTGGTCAACGACGGCCCGGTCACGATTCCGCTCAGAATTCAGGCGTAGGGATTGGCAAAGCCCAGCCGGGCCAGGATGTCGGTCTCGCGCAGTTCCATCACCTGAGCATCTTCATCTTCTTCGTGGTCCCAGCCCTGCGCGTGCAGGGTGCCGTGCACCAGTAAGTGGGCATAGTGTTCGGCCAGGGTCTTGTTCTGCTCAGCCGCTTCGCGCGCCACCACGGGCGCGCACAAGACCAGGTCTGCGGTCACCACGGGCTCCAGGGTGTAGTCGAAGGTCAGCACATTGGTGGCGTAGTCTTTTTGGCGGTAGTCCCGGTTCAGGGCCTGCCCCTCCTCGGCATCCACTATGCGCACGGTGATCTCTGCATCGCTTTGAAGCGCGTGTCGTATCCAGCGGCTGACTTTGTGGCGGGGTAGGGCGGCACGGTGCAGGGCCGCATCTTCGATCTTGCCAAATTGCAGGGACAAACTGAGTTCTTGAAGTTGCATGGTGTTTCTCAAGTGGCTGAGCGGGCGCTGCTGCCAGCACTGCGCGGTGCGTCGTAGGCATCCACAATGCGGGCCACTAGAGGGTGGCGCACCACATCGGCGCTGGTGAAGCGGGTGATGGCGATGCCTTTCACACGCTTGAGCACACGTTCGGCATCGATCAGGCCACTGAGCTGAGTTTTGGGCAGATCGATCTGGCTCACATCGCCCGTGACCACGGCTTTGGAGCCAAAACCGATACGGGTCAAAAACATCTTCATCTGCTCGGGCGTGGTGTTTTGGGCCTCGTCCAGAATCACAAAGGCGTTGTTCAGGGTGCGTCCACGCATGAAGGCCAAAGGCGCAATTTCCAGCGCGTTGCGCTCAAAGGCTTTTTGCACCTGCTCGTAGCCCATCAGGTCATACAAGGCGTCGTACAGCGGACGCAAATAGGGGTCGACCTTTTGCGTCAGGTCGCCCGGCAAAAAGCCCAAACGCTCGCCGGCCTCTACCGCGGGTCGGGTCAGCACTATGCGCTGCACGGCGGCGCGTTGCAGGGCGTCCACCGCCATGGCCACCGCCAGATAGGTTTTGCCTGTGCCGGCGGGGCCGATACCAAAAGTGATGTCGTGGCTGGCAATGTTGTCCAGGTAGGTGGCTTGGTTGGGCGTGCGCCCGCGCACATCGCCGCGCCGGGTCTGCAAGGCCAGGCTTTCAGTGGGCTCCATGGCCACATCGCCCGCCACCATCAATTGCACGGTGGCCGCATCAATGGGGCGTGCCGCCAGTTCGTACAGCGCCTGCAGAACTTCCATGCCGCGTTTGGCCTGGGCCTTGGGGCCATCGACCTTGAACTGCTCGTGTCGGTGGGCAATCTTGACTTGCAGGGCGGTCTCGATGGTGCGCAGATGCTCGTCCATGGGGCCGCACAAGTGGGCCAGGCGCGTGTTGTTGAGCGGAGAGAACAGGTGTCTGATGATCAAGCTGATAATTCCAAAAAAGGGTGCCCGTCGGGGGCCCAATGATAGGCAAGACCATAGGCAACCCATGATCGGCAAACTCAGCGGCACGCTAGACGACAAAAACCCACCCATGATCGTGATCGATTGCAACGGCGTGGGCTACGAGGTGATGGTGCCCATGAGCACTTTCTACAACCTGCCGGCGCTGCGGGAGCGGGTGACCTTGCTCACGCACTTTGTGGTGCGCGAGGATGCCCAGATTCTGTATGGCTTCGAGACCTCCGCGGAGCGCGAGGCGTTTCGGGAGCTGATCAAGATCTCTGGCGTGGGGCCACGCACGGCCTTGTCGGTGCTGTCTGGCATGAGCGTAAGCGAGCTGGCCCAAGCCGTGACCCTACAAGAAGGCGGGCGCCTCATCAAGGTTCCTGGCATCGGTAAGAAAACTGCGGAGCGCCTCTTGCTCGAACTCAAGGGCAAGATCGGTGGCGACCTGGGCGCTTCGGTCACAGTGGCCCATGATGCCCAAGGTGACATCCTGCAGGCCTTGCTGGCGCTGGGCTACAGCGACAAGGAAGCCGCCGCTGCCCTCAAGGCCTTGCCCAAGGACGTGGGCGTGAGCGACGGCATCAAGCTGGCACTGCGGGCCTTGGCCAAGTAGTCGGTAAGCCATGTTCTCGGTTTACGGCACCACGGGGCAGATCTTTCAGGGGCGCATGGAGCACCTGCCGCGGCTGGGGGCGATCTCCCCGGTTGCGCAGGTGCAGGGCGTTCAGCCTGTGGGCATGGGCAACGACGCCCGACCGATGGCCCAGCCGACCCGCTCGGTGCACTCACATCCGATGGACGAAGCTCACCGCAGCGCTTTAGCCGCCTATGCCAGCACTGCCCATCCGGTGGTGCAGCGCCACCCCTTGTCCAGGGTCAGCGATTTGATGAGTCATCAGGTGGCGACCATCGATCAAGGCTGCACGCTGCTGCAGGCCTGGCAGGTACTCGATAAGCACGCCGTGGGGCAGGCGCCGGTGGTGGATGCGCAGGGCGTCGTGGTGGGCATGCTGTCCCGCGCAGACCTGTTCACATCGGATCGTTTACCGGTAGACGAAGGCAGCACCATGCTGTGGCAAATCATGCTGGCCCAAAGTGTGACCTTGTCCATGCGCACACCCGTGCCCTGCGTGGCAGCTGACACCGACATCCGACGGGTGGCCCGGGTGCTGCTGGACACCGGTCTGGCGGGTCTGCCGGTGGTAGACGACGCGGGCCATGTTTTGGCTTTTGTCTCGCGCTCTGACATTTTGCGCGCCGTCGTCAACGAGCCCCCGCTCGATCTCTGGGGTTAATGCCGACGGTTTGGGGGCTGAGCCCGAGTGGGCTCAGTCAAGCTCAGTTGAAAAATTCGACCCGGCCTTCGTCCAGGTCATAGCGCGCGGCCAGTACCTTCACTTTGCCCTTTTTCACCAGCTCGGCAATCATGGCGCTCTCGGTGGCGATTTTTTTCGCGGTACGTTCTGCACTTTCGCGCACGGCGTTGTCGACGAAGTCGCCCGCCTTGCCCGCCACAGCTTGTGCTGCAGGCAAGATGGCGTCCACCATGGGGCCTATGGAGCCAGGGAATTTGGTCTTCTTTTCAACCACTTCGCACGCGGCTGCGACAGCTCCACAACGCTCGTGGCCCAATACGATGATCAAGGGCACACCCAAAACACCGGAGCCGTATTCGATGGTGCCCATGGTGGCGGTGTCGACCATGTTGCCGGCATTGCGTGCCACGAACAACTCACCCAGGCCCAATCCACCAAACAGCAGTTCGGGCGGCACGCGGCTGTCTGCGCACGACACGATGGTCGCCCACGGCGCCTGACTTTTGGCGACGTGGTCACGTTGGTGGGCCAGTTGAGCCGAGCAAAGCTCTGGTCCCTTGACGAATTTCTGGTTGCCGGCTTTGAGTTTTGCCAGTGCTTCATCGGCCGTCACGGTCGTGGTGGCACCGCCTGCTGCCAGCGCTGCGGGTGCTGCGAGGCCCAACCCAGCACCGATACCTGCTGCGGCCAGAGATAAAAAGTGACGACGGGATTCCGACTGTTCATCGCAAACTTGGCACATGAGATTTCCTTTTGGATGGTTGCGTTTTATTTTCTGTGGTCTTGTATTGCCACGCCTTTTGCCTATGGCGGGACCATGATACACAGCAACCCGGGGCGTACCAGCCATCGTCGCCCGCTGGGCTTGAAATCTGGGCGCTGAGCATTTTTGACGGGCTCAGACGGTACCTGAAGGCCGAAATCGACCTCAGTGTTTACCCTAGGGTGGCATTAGGACTTACCCTAGGTTTTTCGGTGCTCGAGCCCGGTTTTGTGCAGTTCTTGCCTTGGTTTGCGCGTTTCGTGCGACTTGGCAGCTGTTTAAGGCCAAAGTCACTTTCCTGACCTATTTGCACTAATCGGTTTTTTATCTAAACTGATCGGTACAAATTTGAACCAGAAAGGACTTTTCCATGATTCCTCCGCGTTTCGAGTACCACGCCCCCAAAACGGTGGGTGAGGCCATTGCCCTCTTGGGTCAGCACGGCAGCGAAGCCAAACTCTTGGCCGGCGGGCACAGCCTGCTACCGATGATGAAGCTACGCTTTGCAGCACCAGGCCACCTCATTGACATCAACCGCATTCCCGAGCTGCGGGGCATACGCGAAGATGGCAACACCGTGGTGATTGGCGCGATGACCACGGAAAGTGAACTGATCCAGTCCTCCCTGGTTCAGCAAAAGCTGCCTTTGCTGGCAGAAGCCGCCAAGCTGATTGCCGATCCCCAGGTGCGCAACCGAGGCACCATCGGCGGTGACATCGCCCACGGCGACCCTGGCAACGACCACCCCGCGCTGTCGATTGCCGTCGAAGCCCAATTCGTGCTCGAAGGCCCGAACGGCCGTCGCACGGTGGCCGCTGACGGCTTTTTCCTCGGCACCTACATGACGTTGCTCGAAGAAAACGAAGTCATGTGCGAGATCCGGGTGCCTGCCTTTGCGCAAGGCACAGGGTATGCCTACGAAAAGCTCAAGCGCAAGACCGGCGACTGGGCCACCGCAGGTTGTGCTGTGGTGCTACGCCAGCAAGGCGGTGTGGTCACCCACGCCCGCATTGCCCTGACCAACGTGGCCCCCACTGCCTTGCGTGCAGAAGCTGCCGAGGCCGCCATCCTGAACCAGCCACTCACTGCCGCAACCATGCAGGCTGCGGCTGACGCCGCCGTGGCCATTTGCGATCCGGCCGAAGACCTTCGTGGCGACATTGAATACAAAACAGCCATGGCTGGACAGATGGTGAAGCGCGCCTTGACCAAAGCCTGGTCCCGCGCCCAGTAAGCCCCACACACCAGGTCTAACCAGGACACACCAGGAGATAAGAAATGGCAAAAAAACTCATTAGCGTCAGCGTGAATGGACGTACCCAGGAAAAGGCGGTCGAGCCCCGCACCCTCCTGATTCACTTTCTGCGTGAGGAGCTCAATCTGACGGGCGCTCACATCGGCTGTGAGACCAGTCATTGCGGCGCCTGCACCGTGGACGTGGACGGGCAATCGGTCAAGTCGTGCACCCACCTCGCGGTGCAGTGCGATGGCTCCGAGGTGCTGACGGTCGAAGGCCTGGCCAAAGGGCCGGTGCTGCACGCCGTGCAAGAGGGCTTTTACAAAGAGCACGGCTTGCAGTGCGGCTTCTGCACCCCTGGCATGCTGCTGCGCGCTTACCGCTTTCTGCAAGAGAACCCCAACCCCAGCGAGGACGAGATCCGCATGGGCATGAGCGGCAATTTGTGCCGTTGCACCGGCTACCAGAACATCGTCAAGGCGGTGCAGTACGCCGCCCGCAAGCTGGCAGAGACCGCTGCCGTCGCCGCCTGAGCGCCGCCCCAACCTTTTTCGGAGACTTCATATGAACGCACCCGTACAAACCGCCGAAGCCCGCGAACTGGCCCTGGCCGGCATGGGCCAATCGCGCCTGCGCAAGGAAGACGCCCGTTTTATCCAGGGCAAGGGCAACTATGTCGATGACATCAAGATGCCCGGCATGCTGCACATGGACATCGTGCGCTCGCCCATTGCACACGGCCGCATCAAGAAAATCCACAAAGAGGCTGCACTGGCCATGCCCGGCGTGCATGCTGTGCTGACCGCCGATGACCTTAAGCCTCTGAAACTGCACTGGATGCCCACCCTGGCCGGCGACGTGGCCGCCGTACTGGCCGACGAAAAAGTGCACTTCCAGATGCAGGAAGTGGCCATCGTGATTGCCGATGATCGCTACATCGCCGCGGATGCGGTGGAGGCGGTGGAGGTCGAATACGAAGAGCTGCCCGTGGTACTGAGCCCCTACGACGCGCTTAAACCAGATGCGCCCGTGCTGCGTGAAGACCTGGCCGGCAAGACCAGCGGCGCCCATGGCAAGCGCGATCACCACAACCACATCTTCACTTGGGATGCCGGTGACAAGGCTGCCGCCGACGCCGCCTTTGACCAAGCTGAGGTGACAGTATCACAGCACATGTACTACCCTCGCGTGCACCCCTGCCCGCTGGAGACCTGTGGTTGCGTGGCCAGCTTTGACCCGATCAAGGGCGACCTGACCACCTTCATCACCAGCCAAGCGCCCCATGTGGTGCGCACCGTGGTGTCCATGCTTTCCGGCATTCCCGAGTCCAAGGTGCGCATCGTCAGCCCCGACATTGGCGGCGGCTTTGGCAACAAGGTCGGTATCTACCCCGGCTATGTCTGCGCCATCGTGGCCTCCATCGTGCTGGGTCGACCGGTCAAGTGGGTGGAAGACCGTATTGAAAACATCTCGTCCACCGCCTTCGCCCGTGACTACCACATGGACGGCGAACTGGCCGCCACCGCCGACGGCAAGATCACCGGCCTGCGTGTGAACGTGGTGGCCGACCACGGCGCGTTTGATGCCTGTGCAGACCCGACCAAGTTCCCTGCGGGCATGTTCCACATTGTCTCGGGCAGTTACGACATTCCTGCGGCGCACGCTAGCGTCAGGGGGGTCTACACCAATAAGGCCCCCGGTGGCGTGGCGTATCGCTGCTCCTTCCGCGTGACCGAAGCGGTGTATTTGATCGAGCGCATGGTCGACGTGCTGGCGCAAAAGCTGGGCATGGACAAGGCCGAAATCCGCGCCAAGAACTTTGTGAAGAAAGAACAGTTCCCCTACACCAGCGCCTTTGGTTTTGAATACGACTCGGGCGACTATCAGACGGCACTCGACAAGGTGCTCGATGCGGTGGACTACAAAGGTCTGCGTGCCGAGCAGGCGGCCAAGCGCGCCGACCCCAACAGCCCCACGCTGATGGGCATAGGCTTAGTGACATTTACGGAAGTGGTGGGCGCAGGCCCCTCCAAGATGTGCGACATCCTGGGCGTGGGTATGTTCGATTCTTGCGAAATCCGCATCCACCCCACTGGCAGCGCGATTGCCCGCATGGGCACGATCACGCAGGGCCAGGGCCACCAGACCACCTACGCGCAGATCATTGCCACGGAGTTGGGCATTCCGTCTGAAGTGATTCAGGTCGAAGAAGGCGACACCAGCACTGCGCCTTATGGCTTGGGCACCTACGGCTCCCGCTCCACCCCGGTAGCAGGTGCCGCCATTGCACTGGCTGCTCGCAAGATCCACGCGAAAGCCCGCAAGATCGCCGCCCACATGCTCGAAGTCAATGAAAACGACCTCGACTGGGAAGTGGACCGTTTCAAGGTCAAAGGCGATGACAGCAAGTTCAAGACCATGGCCGACGTGGCCTGGCAGGCCTACCACCAGCCACCTGCTGGTCTGGAGCCCGGCCTGGAAGCGGTGCATTATTACGACCCACCCAACTTCACCTTCCCGTTTGGCATCTACCTGTGCGTGGTCGACATCGACCGTGCCACCGGTGAGACCAAGATCCGCCGCTTCTATGCGCTGGACGACTGCGGCACCCGCATCAACCCGATGATCATCGAAGGCCAGATCCACGGCGGTTTGACCGAGGGTTTTGCTGTGGCCATGGGCCAGCAAATGCCGTTTGATGCGCAGGGCAACCTCTTGGGCAACACGCTGATGGACTATTTTTTGCCCACAGCCGTGGAAACACCCAAGTGGGAGACCGACTTCACCGTCACGCCCAGCCCGCATCACCCCATCGGTGCCAAGGGCGTGGCGGAGTCTCCCCACGTGGGCTCCATTCCCACCTTCACCTCGGCCGTGGTGGATGCTTTTTCCCATCTGGGGGTCACACACCTCGACATGCCGCACAACGCGTTTCGCACCTGGAAAGCCCTGCGCGAGCATGGCGCAGCTTTGTAAATTGGAGTTCTCATGGAAGTCAAACTCGACAAACAGTACCCGCTCGATGTGGACGCCGCCCGGGCCTGGGCACTGCTCACTGACCTGAAAGCTGTGGCCGGCTGCATGCCCGGTGCTGAAATCACAGAGCAACTGTCGGAGACCTCTTACAAAGGTGCGGTGAAGGTCAAGGTTGGGCCGGCTGTGGCCCAGTTTGGCGGCACGGTGGATGTGATCGAATCCGTGGCCGCCGAGCGCAAGATGGTGATGCGCGGCAAGGGGGCCGACAAAGGCGGCTCGTCCGCCTCCATGGACCTCACCGCGGTCATCGTGCCAGACCCAGCCAACCCTGCGCACTGCGTGCTCAATGGACAAGCTGCCGTCATCGTCAACGGTAAGTTCGCCCAGTTTGGTGGGCGTCTGATGGTGCAGGTGTCTGACATGCTGCTGGCCCAGTTCGTTGAGAACTTCCGCCAGACGGCGCAGTCCCTGCCAGCGGTTGAGGGTTCGCCTGCACCGGTTGCGGTGTCCGCTGCCGCTGATGTGGCACCAGACGCAGCCGCCACCAAAGTATCGGTGCCGGCACCCGAACGTGCCGCTCCTGTCGTGGCCCGCGAGATCAATGGCATGGCGATCTTCTGGGCCTTGATCAAGAGCTGGTTCTCAGGCCTGTTTGGCAAACGCGCCTGAGCATGAACGCGCCCGACACCTCTGTCTCCGACGAGCGCTTGCTGCGCGAGCGGCTGCAGCGCGCGGGCTACCTCGCCGATGAGGACTTGGCCACTGCCGTCTGGCTGGCGTCCTGTCTGCAAAGGCCTTTGCTGATCGAAGGCGATGCCGGGGTGGGTAAAACCGCCCTGGCCACCGCCCTGGCGCAGGCCGAAGGGGCCACGCTGGTGCGGTTGCAGTGTTTTGAGGGGCTGGATCTGGCGCAGGCCGCCTACGAATGGAACTATGGTCGCCAGCTGATGGCGATCCGCCTGAAGGAGTCGGACCAGACCAGTGCGGGCCGGGTGCGTGAGTCGGACGTGTTCAGCCGCGAGTATTTGCTGGAGCGTCCCTTGCTGCGCGCCATCAGCCAGACAGGCCCTTGTGTGCTGCTGATCGACGAAATCGACCGAGCAGACGAAGCTTTTGAGGCCTTTTTGCTGGAAGTGCTGGCCGAGTACCAGATCACCGTGCCCGAGATTGGCACCCTGCGGGCCACGCACATTCCTCAGGTCATTTTGACCAGCAACGGCACCCGGGAGTTGTCGGATGCCCTGCGCCGCCGCTGCTTGTATCACTACCTGGATTACCCGACGCTGGCGCGTGAGATCGCCATCGTCAAATCTGCTCTGCCCGGGGTTGATGGCCATCTGGTGGAAGAGGCGGTGCAGTTTGTGCAGCGTTTGCGGCGCGAAGACCTGGCCAAGATCCCTGGCATTGCCGAAACACTGGACTGGGTCAGATCCTTGTATCAACTCGGGCACCACAGCCTGCCTGAAGACATGGCCGCTGTGCTGGCTACCTTTGCCTGCTTGCTCAAGACCCGCGAAGACCGCTTCATGATGGGTAGCGATCGCCTGCGCCAGCTGGTGGAGGGGCGTCGCAGCGTGGGTGTGGCCGAGAAAGGCGCTGCAGCGCAGGGGCATGCATGACCCAGTCGGTTGCCACAGCCCCAAGCGAGCGACTGGCAGGCTTCGCCGCCTTGCTGCGTGAGCACGGGCTTTGCGTGGGGGTGGCGGAGCAACAGGCCATGTTGCAGGCAAGTCTCCATCTGGGCAGCCTGAAAGAAAAGCCGGTGCAGGCGGCCTGGCGTGCCATTGCCTGCCACAGCCACCGCGAATGGAAACTCTGGCCCGAGTTGTTTGAGCGCTATTGGCACCCCGACAAACTGCGTGGCGGCGTGAAGGTCAGTGGCCAGACCCGGCCCAGTCGCGATCTGCGCCAGAGTGTGCAGCAGATGCACGAACAAATGGCCGCGGCCAGCCAGCCCGCGTCAGGCGCAGGCGCGCCACAAACCGCCAGCGACTTGCCCGCCGCCAGCCAGAACGAATCCGATCCCGGCAGCCCCCGTGCCCAAGGCGGCGCCAGCCGCACCGACCCCCTGCATCAGCGCGATGGGCAAATGTGGTTGCCGCAGGAGCTCAGTGCCTTGCAGGCGTTGGCCCGGCAGATCACGGCGCGGCTCCAGCCACGCCCCACCCGGCGCTGGCGTGCGGCGCAGCCTGGGCAACGTCTGGATCTGCGGCAAACCTTGCGTCGCAGTGTGAGCTGGGGCGGTGAATGGATGCAGCCTGCCTGGAGAGTGCAGCGCCTGGAGCCGCCACGCTTGTTTATCCTGGCCGACGTGAGCCGCTCGATGGAGTCCCACGCGGCGCTTTTTTTGCGTGTGGCCCGTGCTTTTGCGCTAGAAGCCCAAGCGCGAGTGTTCGTCTTTCATGTCCGGCTGGCCGAGATCACGCCGCTGATGCAGCGCGACAGCGCCACCGTGCAGGAAAAGATCAACGCCGTGACGGCAGGTTTTGGTGCGGGCACCCGCATTGCGGCCAGCTTGCACGAATTTGCCCGCCAGCACGCCCGGGCCCAGCTGGGACGTGGTGCGCGCGTCTGGGTGTTTTCGGACGGTTTTGACACCGATGAACCGGATCGCTTGGCCGAAGCCTTGCAACAGCTCCGCTCGCGGGGGGCGCGCATCAACTGGTTTCATCCCACCCGCCATGTGCCGGCGGCCACGGCCTTGCAGCGCGCCCGTGGCAGTATTCAGCGCTTCATTCCCTTGGCCAGCCTGGCAGACCTGGCGGCAGCCCGTCATGTTTTGCACTGATGCAGACACCCTTTGAAGGACAGTCCTATGAATCGCAATGAATGGATTACCCAAGCGGCCCGCCTTCAGGCGGCCGACAAGCCCTTTGCCCTGGTGACCGTGCTGCGTGCCCTGGCACCCACGTCGGCCAAGTCAGGTGACAAGGCCGTGGTCACGCCGGACGGACAGATTTTTGGCTGGATCGGCGGCGGCTGCGCTCAGCCTGCCGTGATCAAAACCGTGCGCCGGGCGCTGCTGGACGGTCAGTCGCGCACCATACGCATTTCGCCCTCGGATGAAAGTGCAGAGCGCAAGTTGGGCGATGTGCTGGAGTTCGGCATGGCCTGCCATTCGGGCGGCACGCTGGAGTTGTTCGTCGATCCCGTCCTGCCAGCAGCTGCACTCACGGTGGTGGGTGATTCGCCCGTGGCCCGCGCCTTGGTCAGTCTGGCACCGCGTGTGGGTCTGCGAGTGGCGGTGGTGGCGCAAGGCGCGGTTGCAGCAGACTTTGCCGATGCCGACACGGTGATCGACACCGACGAGGTTTCCACGGTCACGGCCCGACTGCCGGCATCCGCCTGGGTGGTGGTGGCCACGCAGGGACGGCGGGACCTGCAAGGCCTGAAGGCTGCGCTGGCCCTGCAGGCACAAGGGCTTTGGTTTGTGGCCAGCGCCCGCAAGGCACAGGTGATGCTGGACTCACTGCTGGCCAGTGGCGAAGACGCGCAGGGTGTGGCCCGCATCGTGGCGCCGGCCGGTGAGTTCATCGGCGCCCAGACCCCCGAAGAGATTGCCTTGTCGGTCCTGACCTCGGTGGTGGCAGCCCGGCGTGGGCGCCTGCCGCAGCCATCGACGGCCGTGGCAGTGTCCGATGTGGCGTCGTCAGCTTCTTCCACTTTGTCGGTGCCCGCCCTTGCCCCCATGGCCAGCTGCTGTGGTGGGGGTGCAGCCCTTGCCGCGCCACAGGCTGAGCCAGTGCTGGTGGCACCGGCCAAATCATCCTGCTGTGGAGGCTGAGCATGGGTTGCATCCTCAAAGGCGGCGGAGGTTTGTACAGCCGGGTGGCGATAGGCGCGGTTCTGTTGGCTGCGGGCTCGGCCTCGCGCATGGGCCACCGCCCCAAATGTTTGCTGGAGCTGGGTGGCGTGCCCCTGATCCGTCGCCAGTTGATTGCCTTGTCGGGCGCCGGCGTGGACGAGCTGGTGGTGGTGCTGGGCCATTACAGCGAGCGTATCGAGCAAGTGGTGCAGGACTTTCCCGTGACGCTGGTGCGCAACCCCGACCCGGAGGCCGGCCAGATCTCGTCTTTGCGCCTGGGTTTGCAGGCCCTGTCGCCCAAGCTGGATGCGGCACTCGTGGCACTGGCCGACCAGCCCCTGATCAACTCGCAAGACATCAACGATTTGATTGGCGCCTACAAAAAGCGGCCCGAGGGCACCCAGGTGGTGCAGCCCACGATGGATGGCCTGCCAGGCAATCCGGTGATCTTCAGCAGCGAGGTGCGTGAGCAGATTTTGGCGGGCCAGCCGCACGTCGGTTGCCGTCAGTGGCAAGCCGCCCACCCGGACCAGGTGCATCACTGGACCACGGCCAACAAGCGTTACCGCGTCGACGTCGATTCGCCCGAGGACGTGGCCGCGCTGGCCCAGCAAACCGGTCACCAGCTGCGCTGGCCGGCAGACCTGCAGCTGGTGAGCTGACTCAGATTCGCATATTCAGTCCTACATATGCCCAACGCCGATCAACGCTGCATGGCGCTGTGGCCCACCCCCTTGGGTGTTCATCGCTATGCGGCGGCGGACGCCCTGAACGCCAATCTGGTGCGCATGTTCACAGCGATGCGCGCCACACAACTGGCGCTGCGCGGGCAGGGGGACGCACCCGCGCCGGCCTTTTTTGCCAGCAGCGACGATTTGTTGGAGCGCATCCGCCTGAGCGAGTGGGAAGGCTTTGTGCGCTTTGTGGTGGACAGCCTGCGTGACACCGTGGCTGCCGCCAATCAGTGCGCCTGGATTGAAGCTGCGCCCGGTCTCAGGATCGCCATCAATGGCATGTGGTTCCAGATCTCCAACCAAGGCGTGCATCACGATGTGCACACCCACGGCAACTGTTCGTGGTCGGGGGTGTATTGCGTGCAGGTCGACACCGACAATCAGCGCACGGCCCACCCGGTGCTGGGTGCACACAACGGCATCACGCGTTTTTATGGCCCCCGGTTCGGCCATCAGGCCGGCGCCTACATGGACTTTGGCAACGCCTACCTGCAGGCCGCTCATTTGGACGTGGCACCCGTGCCGGGGCAGTTGGTGATCTTCCCGTCGTGGCTGGCGCATCAGGCCATGCCCTACCAGGGCAGCAGCGACCGAGTCATCATCTCTTTCAATGCAAGCGTGCACGCGGCGGAGGGTTCCGACCAACTCGCGCCTTACGCCGCG
Source organism: Pseudomonadota bacterium (assembly GCA_046046915.1). Classification (GTDB taxonomy): domain Bacteria; phylum Pseudomonadota; class Gammaproteobacteria; order Burkholderiales; family Burkholderiaceae_C; genus JBEEJZ01. Next base: position 9,951 of record JBJOIT010000034.1, on the reverse strand, counting down.
CGTTGATTTTTGCCGGCATCGTCATGCCCACCCTCATGTCCTTGCCGTCGCTTGTTCTGGGCTCGGCATCGTCGACCGGTAGGACGGCGCGATCTGCCGATGCAGTGGCCAGCTGGCTGCTCGCCTTTTCAGCGGCTTTGCCCTGGTTGGTGCTGGCCAAATGGGGTGTGCAGCTCAGTTACTCGGTGGCGGGTGGCATGCTCCCGCTGGCCATGTGGTGGGCGAGTCGGCTGTGTCTTGCCCCCTGGCCTCATCTCTTGTCGGGTCGCCGATGTTCATTGCTGGGTGCCGCGCTGGCTGGCGCAGGCATGTGGGCACTGGCCGCCCATCCCCACATGCCTGCGCAGCCCCTGGCTTGGCTTGCGCTTGTGACTGGGTGGGTGATGTTTTCAGAGAGCCTGCGTGGTTTGGGCAGTGCCACACCCCATGGTGGTGGTCTCATGCATGGCCTTGGGCCTGCTCTGGCCGCTGCGCTGTGGCTGCTGGCGGGTGACCCGCTGGCATGGCAATCCCATTGGCAATGGCACATCCTGGCGCTGCTTTGCCTGGGGGTGGGAGCGTTTGTGCTGTGGCCTCAGGTGGCGGTGGCCGACAACCCAGCCCATGCTGATGCCCCTCGGCACTCGAACTTGCCTGACGTCGCCACGCTCGTCAGCCGCTCGGTGATGGGCCTGATGATGGGCGGCCTCTTTGTGTTTGACCAGTCGTGTCTGGGGGCGGCCTGGCCGCCGGTGGCCGTGGTGGGGCTGCACCTCGGCGTGATGGCGGTACTGTCGGGAATGGCTCAGGCCTTGAGGGCGTCCTCACTGCATTCTGAGTTTCTCGGCTGTCTCTTGCTTGCCTGGCGTTTGCCGCTGTTGCTGGTAGGCAACGTGATGGTGCTGGCGTCCTCCGGCCCGCCATGGACGATCTTGGGCATGGCACTGCAGGTGCTTGCCTGGGTGATCGACACACACTGGCGCCGGGCGCCGGTCATGCCGCCAAGCAGGCGCTGGCGCAGTGTCTTGCCCATCTCCGTGTTTGTTGGCCCGGCATTGCTGCTGTTGGTTGGGACTTACGCTGCGGTCCAGGGCCCTTCGCTGCTGGCCGGTTTGCAACTGGGTCTGGTGTTGCTGGGCGTGCTGGCCCAAGGATGGCGGGCGGTTCGGCCGGGTTGATGGAGTAAGTGCATTGGGCTGGGTTAAAGTGCCGAAACTCTTGAAATCGTCATGTTGTATTTACTCATCGGCATTGCTTGTGGGGTGGCTGTCGCGGCCTTCCTTTTTGTCAAACGCTCAGGTAGTGCACAGCCAGCGCCTCTGAATGGCACTGAGGGGAAGACCAGCCCTCCGGCCCCTGGCAATGGCCCGTCTGTTACGGGGCCCGCACCCGACTTCACTTGCAACGTGGTCAATGCAGCGGCCATCCTTCCTACACGCTGGGATATCCCCGAAGAGCTGGTGGTGTTTCGGCGCACCGAAGCCTTTGAGCTGCCGTTTGAGACACACCGGGCCCTGATGGATCGCATCGTGCGCATCCCCCGTCCGCCAGTCGGCCTGCAAAAACTGTTGTCGCCGGGGTTTCTGGAGCAAGCTTCACCGGACGATCTGAGTGAACTCATTCTGGCCGAGCCTCATTTGGCCGCCAAGGTGCTCGCCACAGTGAACTCGCCGTTCCATGGTTTGCCAAAGCCTGTGACCAGCGTGGTGCAGGGTGTGACGTATCTGGGCCTCAACACCATACGCAGCATTTGCCTGCAGTGCCTGATGAGCGAAGCGCTGCGGCCCACCGATCCCCGGCTCAAACCTGTGTTTGAGCGCTGGTCGCATGCCAGTGCCATTGCCAGCCAGCTGTGCATACGACTGGGTCAGCGCGTGGGCGTGCCCGACCCCGGCTCCATGGCCACCCTGGTGGTGCTGTCTTTTCTAGGGCACATGGCAGCTTTGTCTCTGTTGCCCGCTGAAACCACGATCCGCAATGCGGCTCTGGGCTTTCTGGAGCGCACGCGGCGGGAGCAGGAAGAGCTGGGCCTGTGCGCCGGCGAGCTGGGCTGCCTGATGATGAACCAGTGGGGCATGCCGCCGGCCATTGTGGAAGACGTGCGCATCATCGACCGCATCCTGACCACCGCGCCCAAGCAACTCGATGCCGAGCGGGGTTTGCGCCCGGCGCTCAGCTACTACTGCGCCCGTGTCGGTGAAAAGTTGGCCAGCGGTGAATGGAAAGATTTGGAGCCGGCCATCCCCGAAACCCTCCAAGGTCCGGAGTTCTTCCATCTGCAGACCCATTTCATGATCCGCCCCCGCATGACGCAGCTGGCGGTGGATTTTCGGGATCCGGCCTTTGTGGGCGAAGTCGCCGCGATGGTGCGGGCCTTGCGCGCCGCCTGATCAGTCTTTCTTGTCGTCCCCACCGGGGATCACGGCGTCGGCAACGGCGCCCACGGCTTTGGCGGTGACCTTCACGCCCGTGGCCACCACGGAGACAGCCGCATCGGCTACCGCCACCACAGCGCAGCCTTGCAGTAGGCCTACCAGGCAGGTGAGCGTCATCAGTCGAACAAGTGTTTTCATTTCGCTCCCTTTGATTCCCTTGGAATCCTTTAGTCTCGCAGTAGCACCGGCTCCAGCGCCTCACCTACCGGCAGAATGCGGCCGATGACCGCCGTGTGAATGTAACCTGCCGCACGCAGGGCTGCCACGCAGGCGTCAGCCTGGTCATGCGGCAGGCTGGCCAGCAGGCCGCCGGCGGTTTGCGGGTCAAACATCAGCGGGTAGCGTGAGTGGTTCACATAGTCGGCTTGGTTGCGCAGCGCGCGGCGCAGACGCACATTGGCTGGCGCCAGCGAGCTGGCCACGCCGGCCGCCACGCAATATTCGGCCCCGTCCAGCACCGGCAGCGCTGACAAATCCAGCTCGGCATCCACGCCAGATGGCTTGGTCATTTCCACCAGATGACCCAGCAGACCGAAGCCGGTCAGGTCGGTACAAGCGGTGGCGCCATGTTCCAGCAGGATGCGGGCGCCGGCCTGGTTGGACTGCACCATGGATTGCAGCGCCTGCGTGACCCAACGGCCCTTGAACCCCGGCAGCTCGGCCACACGTGCATGCGCCGCAAACAAGGTGCCGGTGCCGATGGGCTTGGTCAGCAACAGGGCCTGGCCGGGCCGCAAACCATCCTTGCGCAAGACGGTGCTCATGCTCTCGTCTATGAGGCCGTTGACCGCAAAGCCCAGCGCCAGCTCTTTGCCCTCGCCGGTGTGCCCGCCCACCAGGGCGCAGTTGGCGGCATTGAGCACCTGCATGGCGCCGCTCATCATCTGCAGCAACAGGTCTTCGACCTTGGATTCCAGCCCAGGTGGAACGGTGACGATGGCGGTGGCCGACTGGGGCTCGGCACCCATGGCAAACACGTCGCCCAGCGCGTGGTTGGCCGCGATCTGGCCAAAGATGTAAGGGTCGTCGATGAAGGCGCGAAAGAAATCCACGGTGTGCACCACGGCCATGCCCGGCGGCACCCGAACCACGGCAGCATCGTCTGGCGAGTGCAGGCCGATCAGGACATCGTCGCGTGGCACCGGTTGCAGGGCTCCCAGGGCGCGGGCCAGCACTGTGGCGCCCACCTTGGCACCGCAACCGCCGCAACGCATAGCGATGGCCGAAATGGCTTGCTGCGATTCCTCGGCCGTGAGCGCCAGCTGAGGCGCCTTGACCCCACCCGCCATGGCCATGGGTTTGAAATGCTGAAAGCGCTGCATGAAGCGGCGATCGATCCAGTCCTTCCAGCGCCACACCCAGTCGCCGGCAAAACCCAGGGCGCCTCGCGAGGCTACAGCATGCTGATCGCCGGTACTGATAAGAGCCAGCCAGCTGCGTTGGGGGCGGTAGGCCAGCAGAGGCTCGGCGCGCGCGGCGCGGCGCAGGTTGTCGGCCAGCGGGCGACCCATGCGCACGGCAAAGACGCCGGCTTTCTCCAGCGGGCGGTCTGCAAAGGCGCACACGTCACCAGCCGCAAAGATGCGCGGGTCGCTGCTTTGCAGAAACGGGTTGACGCGCACAAAGCCGTCGTCGTCCAGCGCCAGGCCGGTGTCTTGCAGCCAGGCGGGGCCCCCTGCTTGCGTGACCCAGATGATTTCATCGGCCTGCAAGACGCTGCCATCAGAGGCCATCAGTTCGCCCGCCCGTACCTGTTGTACCTCGGCACTGGTGTGCAGGTGCACGCCCCGGGCCGCCAGCACCTGCTTGAAGTGGGCTTGCACCCGGCGGTTGTGCGTGCGCATGATGGTGCTGTCGCGGGTGTAGAGGTGAAACCTCACATCGTCGGGGTTGCGTCCAAGCTGCTGCAGCTCGCCGCGCAGGCGGTGTTGCATGGCCAGTGTCAGCTCCACGCCGCCGGCACCGCCGCCCACCAGGGCTATCGTGGTCGGGCCGGCCTGCAGGCGCACGCGCGCCAGCAGCGCTAGCCAGCGGTCATTGAAGCCCTGTATGGGTTTGACCGGCACCGCGTGCTGCGCTGCACCCGGTACGCGTGCCATCTGAGGCGTGGAGCCCACGTTGATAGCGCACAGGTCGAAGGCCACGGGCGGACGGTTTCGACACAGCACCTTGCCCGCGGCCCGGTCGATGCCGATCACCTCGTCGTGATAGAAGCGCGCGCCGGCCAGGGCTGCCAGCCGGGGCAGGTCGATGTGGACCTCGTCAAAGCTGTAATGGCCGGCAATATAGCCCGGCAGCATGCCGGAGTAGGGTGTATCTGCTGTGTTGCAAATGACCGTGAGGCGCACGCCGGGTTCGGGCTGCATGCCAAAACGGCGCAGCACGCCCACATGGCTGTGGCCGCCGCCGATCAGCACGATGTCGCGCAGCACGGGTTGCTCAGTCGATTGCATTCAGTTCTTTCTCAGTGATGCCACCATGTCCAGCAAATGCTGCTGTTCGGTCTGGGGCGTAAACAGGGGCGCGCGCTGCATGCATTGGCGGCTCAGCCGGTACAGCAGGCCATCGGCCTGGTCTTGGGTCTCGCGGGCCAGCATCAGCAGCCGGGCCAAGGCCTCAGCATCGCCGGGTTCAAAGTAGCCGCCGTAGTCCTCGCCCAGCATGCCCACGTTACCCGCAATGCGCGATGCCAGCACCGGCGTGCCGCTGCAGATGGCCTCCATCAGCACATGGGCGCCGCCTTCCATGCGGCTGGTGTGCACCAGCAGGTGGGCGCGTTGTATGCGGCGCCGGGTCGCTTCGTGCGGCAGGCCGCCCAGCCATCGGTAAATGGGGCAGTCGTACGCGGTGGCCTGTGCCGCCGTGGCCAGCACGGGGTCCAGCGGGGCACCGATGTGGTCGATCAGGATGGCCCGCCCAGGTGGCAAGGCTCGCGCTGCGGCCATGAGCGTGAGCGGGTCTTTTTCGTCCCGCAAATGCCCCACCATCACAGCCCGCAGGTGTTGCCCGGTTTTTCGGGCCGGCAAGCGCGAGGGGGTGGACTGAAAAATGACCGTCGCTTTGGCGCGCACACTATCGGGCAGGGCTTGTGCGCCCAGCGCCTGCAGCACCACCAATTTGTGCGCGAGTGCCAAGGATTGCTGGGCCGACGCATCAAGGGCGATGTCGCGGTAGAGGTCGGTGCCCGTCAGCACCACGGCCAGGCCTGCATTGCCGCGTTGGGCCGCCCAGGCCGCAATGGCAGGGGCCGAACGGCGTGCGTGCAGGGCGATCATGATGTCATCGTCGGCGCTGTGCGCATCGGGCCAGTGCTGTGTGATGCGGGTAGCATGGTGGACAGACAGCATTTTTTGCCAGCGCCGCGCGGTTTGCCAGTTGCCGTTATTCGCATCGGCCAGCGCCGGGCTGACGATCACCAGCTGTATTTTTTTCACAGCACCTCCACGGAGTCGCCACCCCAGTGCCAGCCCAGCACCCCACCTCGCCGCGCACCGCTGATGCCCCAGCGCTGGCCGCGGCCTTGCGCGCCACGCGGCAACGAACCCTGGGTCTGCTCGACGCCTGGCAGCGGGTGCGTCCCAAATTGCAAGTGCCGCAACAGGCCAACCTCAACCCACCGCTTTGGGAGCTGGGTCATGTGGGCTGGTTTCAGGAGTGGTGGATAGGCCGCAACGCCCAGCGCGCCCGGGGCACGGCCTGCGAACCCGATCACCGACGGTCGGCCTCGCACCTCAGTCAGGCCGATGCGTTTTACGACTCTGGCACCGTGGCCCATGCTGAGCGCTGGCGCCTGCCTTTGCCCGACCTGGATGCCACCTACCGCTACCTCGACGCCGTGCTGAATGACACGCTGGCGCTGCTGAGCGAGGCTGGGACTGGCGACGACGATCTGTATTTTTGGCGGCTGGTGCTTTTGCACGAGGACATGCATAACGAGGCGTCGGTGTACATGGCGCAGGCACTGGGGGTGCCCCTGCCCGAGGCGCTGGCCCGCAGACCCGGCGCTGTCTTGCCGGTGGCCGCCACCGAGGTGCAAGAGGGCTACCTGCCAGCCCAGACCTGGCACCTGGGGCACTCCGGGGCTGGTTTTGCGTTTGACAACGAGCTGGCCGGTCACCCCGTGGACCTGGATGCCTGCCACATCGATCTGGCACCGGTCAGCTGGGCGCGTTATCTGCCTTTCGTGCTGGCCACTGGCCACCGCCTGCCGCCCCATGTGAAGCGTGATGGCGAGGGCTGGCTGGCGTGCCGCTTTGGCCAGTGGCAGCCACTGGACCTGAACGCCCCTGCCGTGCACCTGAGCTGGGAGGACGCTCAGGCCTGGTGCCATTGGGCCGGGCGGCGTTTGCCCACCGAGGCGCAGTGGGAGTGCGCTGAGCACACGCTGAGCGGCTTCGTTTGGGGTGAGGTCTGGGAGTGGACGGCCAGCGCTTTCGAACCCTATCCCGGTTTTGTGGCCCATCCGTATCGCGATTACTCGGCCCCCTGGTTTGGCAGCCGGCGTGTGCTGCGCGGTGCTTGCGCGGCCACTTCGGACCACATGCTGAGCCCGCGTTACCGCAACTACTTCACGCCCGAGCGTTGCGACATCTTTGCCGGCTTTCGCTCGGTGCGATGAGGGCCAGGCCGGCTGCATCATTTGGACGGCTGGCTCAGATGGGAGCCCAGAGCACGGCAAAGCGCTGCCCGGCGTCGGTCCAGGTCCGGCAGGCACCAAAGCCCGCTTGCCTTAGCAAGGCCTCAAATCCCGCAAGGGTCCACTTGTAAGAGTTCTCGGTGTGAATGCGTTCACCGGCAGCAAACCGGCGCTCGCCTCCCTGCCACGTCACGGTGAGGGCCTGGCGCGCCTGCAGATGCATTTCGATGCGTGACTGTGCGGTGTTGAACAGGGCCACATGGGCCCAGTCGCGCACCGAAAAGTCCGTGCCGGCCAGCCGGTTGATGTGCAGCAGCAAATTGAGGTTGAAAGCCGCTGTCACACCCAGCGCGTCGTCATAGGCTGCTTGCAGTTCGGTTGCGCTCTTGACCAGATCCACTCCAATCAGCAGGCCACTGCCGGGCACGTTGCCGCAAGCGGCATGCACGCTGCGCAGGAAGGCCAAAGCTTCGTCGGGCGCAAAGTTGCCGATGCTGGAGCCGGGGTAAAACAGCACACGGGGGCTGCTGGGGGCCACGATGCCGGCGGGCAGTTGCAGGCCGGCAGAAAAATCTACCCCCAGGCCCACCATGTCCATGTCGGGGTACTGGCGTTGCAGGGAATGCAGCGCATGGCGCAAAAACTCGACCGAAATATCGACCGCCACATAGCGGCTGGGCGCCAGGCGGCCAAACAAGCTGGCTGCTTTGTGGCAGTTGCCCGCACCCAGGTCCACCAGTGCCGACTGCGCAGGCAAATGCCTGGCCATGGCCTCGCCGTGGGTGGCAAAAATGCCTGCTTCGGTGCGAGTGGGGTAGTACTCCGCCAGTTCGGTGATGGCCTCAAACAGCCGGGAGCCCAGCGCGTCGTACAGGTACTTGGGCGAAGTGTGGGCCGCAGGCGCGCAAAGGCCCTGCAGCAGCTCGGCACGCACGGCGGCGTGGTCGTCGCGGTGTTGCTGGAGGAAGTGAGGGGTTTTCATGGTGGACGCCTGGAAGCTCGACGATGGTATCTCGGGCGGAGGTTCTGGGCTCAAGTCAAGGCCTTCGTCCGGCTCAGGTGTATGCAAGGTCTGATAATGATTGATTCACCGACCAGCCATCCCAGGGGTTTATTTTGCTTTCTTCCTCTTCTGCCGTTCTCTTTAAAACCGTGCTGGCCTCCACGGCCTTGACCTTGTGTCTGGGTGGTCTGGCCCAAGCCCAGCAAGTGTTTCGCATCACGGCCATTCCTGACGAGTCCCCCACCGAGCTGGCGCGCAAGGCGGGGCCGCTGATGAAGTACCTGGAGGCCAAGCTGGCCGTGAAGGTGGAGTACACCCCGGTCACCGACTACGCCGCATCGGTGGAGGCACTGGTCAATAAGAAGGTCGATATGGCCTGGTTTGGCGGTTTCACCTTTGTCCAGGCCCATGTGCGATCGGGCGGCAAGATCATTCCTCTGGTGCAGCGCGAGGAAGACGAAAAGTTCAAGTCGGTCTTCATCAGTGGCGATGCGTCGGTCAACACCCTGGCCGACCTCAAGGGCCGGGATGTGAGCTTTGGCTCGCAAAGCAGCACCTCGGGCCACCTCATGCCGCGCAGCTTTTTGCTGCAGTCGGGCATTAACCCCGACAAGGACTTCAAGCGCGTGGCCTACAGCGGTGCGCATGACGCCACCATTGCCGCAGTGGCCTCTGGCAAGGTGCAGGCTGGTGCCCTGAACATCTCTGTCTGGGAAAAGTTTGTGGCCGACAAAAAGGTAGACACCGCCAAGGTGCGCGTGATCTACACCACGCCGGCGTACTTTGATTACAACTGGTCGGTCCATGCCGACATGCCTGTGGCCCTGCGTGACAAGATCAGCGCGGCCTTTCTGGCCCTGAACAAGTCCACGCCCGAGGGCAAGGAAATTCTTGAGCTGCAGCGCGCCACCCGTTTTGTGCCGACCAAGGTCGACAACTACAAAGGCATCGAAGCCGCCGCCCGCAGCGCCGAGCTGCTCTGACCTGACCCTCAGGACGTCGGTTTGAACCTTGACCTGCAGAACCTCAGTGCCCGGCACCCGGCGGCCCGACCGGGCGCGACGCCTGCGCTTCAAGGCTTGAGCCTGTCGATTGCGGCGGGGGAGCAGGTGGCGGTGATTGGCCCGTCGGGAGCCGGCAAGACCACACTGCTGCAGGTGCTGGCCTGTGCCCTGCCGCCCACCAGCGGGGAGCTGCGTGTGGCGGGGCTGTCGCCCTGGCAATTGCCGCGCCGGCTGCTGCAGCGCTTGCGCGGGCGCCTGTTTCTGGCGCCGCAAGTTCCGCCCTTGCCGCCGCGTCAGCGCGTGGTGACGGCTGTGCTGGCAGGGCGTTTGCCAGCCCTGGGCTTGTGGGCTAGCCTGCGCTCTTTGTTTTACCCGTCTGATATTCCAGCCGCCTTCGAGGCGCTGGACCGCTTTGACCTGGGCGACAAATTGTTTGAACGTGTGGATCGCCTCTCGGGCGGGGAGCGTCAGCGGGTGGGTTTGGCCCGGGCCTTGCTGGCGCCTGCCGGGCTCTGGTTGATCGATGAGCCCCTGTCGGCGCTCGACCCCGCGCGTGCCCGGCAAGCGCTTGCCGCCCTGTTGGACGAAGCCCGCAGCCGTCAGCTCACCCTGGTGACCAGCCTGCATCAGGTGGAGGTGGCCTTGGCCCACTTTCCCCGCATCCTGGGATTACGTGCAGGCGCCTTGGTGTTTGACCTGCCCGCAGCACAAGTCACACCCGAGCACCTGGCCCGTTTGTATGCCCAGCACGAGCACGAGTTGCGCGGTGAGCCGTCGGTGGCCCTGACGGATGTCCCCCCTTCGCCACCGCCGGTGGTGATGCACTGCCGTTGACGCAAGCGGTACCCATGAGCCTGTCTGCCGTGCCCCGCCCCGGCCCCATGTCCGCGCCAC
>JBJOIT010000033.1:0-30300 GCA_046046915.1 Pseudomonadota bacterium | reverse complement strand
GGGGTTGTCCAGTAGAGCAGCTTGCTTTTCTGGGTTGTTGATGAAGTAGGGCGACAGGTAGCCACGATCAAACTGCATACCTTCCACGACGTCGAGTTCGCTTTCGAGCGACTTGCCGTCTTCCACGGTGATCACGCCTTCTTTACCGACTTTGTCCATGGCGTCAGCAATCAGCTTGCCGATGGTCTCGTCGCTGTTGGCAGAGATAGAGCCAACTTGAGCGATTTCCTTGGAGGTGGTGGTGGGCTTGGATGCCTTCTTCAGCTCAGCGACCAGGGCTGCAACAGCCTTGTCAATGCCGCGCTTCAGGTCCATGGGGTTCATGCCTGCGGCCACGTACTTCATGCCTTCGCGAACGATGGCTTGAGCCAGCACGGTGGCGGTGGTGGTGCCGTCACCAGCGATGTCGGAGGTCTTTGAGGCAACTTCCTTGACCATCTGAGCGCCCATGTTCTGCAGCTTGTCTTTCAGTTCGACTTCCTTGGCCACAGACACACCGTCCTTGGTCACGGTGGGGGCGCCAAAGGAACGCTCCAGAACCACGTTGCGACCCTTGGGGCCCAGGGTCACTTTCACTGCGTTGGCCAGGATGTTCACACCCTCGACCATGCGTGCGCGGGCTTCGCCGCCGAAAACTACGTCTTTTGCTGCCATGTTATGACTCCAGAAATATCAAAAAAATTAAGTGACTTGTTGTGGGGGAAGAAAGCGTAGCGAGCAGGTGTCAGGCTAGGCGGACGGAGCGCAGGAACCGGAACGTAGCTGTGTACGTGAGGATTCCGAGTACCGCCCAACGACGCATGTCGCCTGCGCAGTAGCTTTATTTCTCTACAACAGCGAACAGATCATCCTCTTTCATGACGAGTAGTTCGTCGCCATCGACCTTGACGGTCTGGCCGCTGTACTTGCCGAACAGAACGCGGTCGCCAACCTTTACGGTCAGAGCGGCGAGTTCGCCCTTGTCATTGCGCTTGCCAGGGCCCACAGCCAAGACTTCACCTTGATCAGGCTTTTCAGCGGCGCTGTCGGGGATGACGATGCCAGAAGCGGTGCGAGTTTCGTTTTCGACACGTTTAACGATCACGCGATCGGCGAGAGGGCGAAGTTTCATGAGATCTCCTAAAAGGTTGAAACAAAGTTTGAAAACCGGGGCAGCGGCCAGACAGGTCTGGCCCTACCCATGAAACCGAGGAGAGGTGTTAGCACTCCTCTCCTGCGAGTGCTAATGATAAGGCCAATCGAGTGCCTTTCAAGGGGGCCAGGTTGTTGAGTTGATGAGGATCTTGCGGACGTCACAGCAGACCGACTCTGGCGGCACTTTTGCAGTGAGCTACAGATGGTGCGTCCGGAGGCTCAGGCCGGGAACCAGGTGTGTTAGGCGCCGGTCGTAGGGCTGCTTTTGACGGTATGCCGCAAGACACTGCGCAGTTTGGCGGGGCGAACAGGCTTTTGCAGCAAGACCAGACCAGCCTCCTGGGTCTGAATGCGGACATCGGCGTTGGTGTCGCCACTGATCACACAGGCGGCAACGTCAGTGCCGCAGGCCTGGCGCAACATTTTGATGGCATCAATGCCATTGTGGGCGCCACGCAGGCGATAGTCACTCACGATGCAGTCAGGCACAGCCCCTGATGCCACCAGGGCACAGGCGGTTTGTGCCTGATCGCAGACGGTGACTCGGCAGCCCCAGGACTCCAGCAGACCTTGCAGGGCCTGGCTTCCCAAGGGGTCGTCTTCAACCAACAGGACGTTCAGGCCGTCCAACTCGCTGACCCCAGGGGCGAACGTCGGTGAAAGCCGTGTTTGCGCTGGCTGGGGTTCTGCTTGGGGCAAGGTGATGGTGAAGCAGGTGCCGCACCCTAGGTCGGACCGCAGAGCCAACGGGTGATTGAGCAGACGGCACGAGCGATCCACGATGCTCAGGCCCAGTCCCAGACCTTTGGCACGGTCACGTTCCTGGTTGGCCACCTGGAAGAATTCTTCAAAAACCTTGTCATGGTGGTGGGGGGCAATGCCGATACCGCTGTCCCGTACCTCAATGCGCAGCTCGTTGGGGTGCCCGGTCGGGCGGCAGGCCAGCAGGATGGTGCCTGTGTCCGTGTGCTGTAGTGCGTTGCCCAGCAGATTGAGCAATACCCGGTGCAGCAGCACGGGGTCGCTGCGCACCCAGAATTTGCTGGGTCGCACGCGCAGGCGTAGCCCCTTGTTGGCAGCGGTTTCGGCAAAGCTCTGCCTGAGTTGATCGAAAACACTGTTAATCGGAAAGTCACTCTGCGCCACCTGCATGGTTTTGGCATCCAGACGGGAATAATCAAAAAAGGCATCCAGCATGTCCTGCAGTGCCCGCACTGATGCATCCACACCTTGCACTAGGTCGCGGGTGGCGGGGTTGCTTGGCATCTGGCTCAGGCGGGCCACAAACATGCCCAAGGCATGTGCCGGCTGGCGCAGATCGTGGCTGGCCGCTGCCAGAAAACGTGATTTGGCAAGGTGTGCGGCCTCGGCCTGCTCTTTACCTTGCTGTAGTTGCCGCTCGAAGCGGCTGCGCACATGGTTGAATGAGGCCGCGACCAGCGTGTAAAACCCCAGCGACAGCAAAAAGTGCAAGGTGACCACGGGCGTATACCGATACGCATGGGGCAGGACTGGCGCCAGCGCCACGAGGTAGATGGCCGCCAGTCCCATGAACGCCAGGCTGTAGCGCCAACCAAGACGCTGCCCCTTTAGAAAGAAGGCCAAAAACGGCACTGTGGACACCCACAGCAAGCCCGTCCCCTCCACACCTCCAAACACAATCAGTGCGCCAAAAATCAGCAGGGCTGCCAGCAGCAGCAGCGTCTCGGCCAGGGCAACGAATCCGGGTTTTCTGCTCATGGCGGCTGCCGGCACCACCAGAAAAATGACGGCCGCCATTTCGGTCAGGCCCAGGTAGAGCATGCCCTCGGTGGCGATGTTGAACACCGAGAACAACAATCCCACGACGATGCCGATGGTGGTGGCCGTCTGCACGTGCTGTGCACGTTCGGCCAGCGCAATGCCTGGACTTAAATCTGCTGCAGCCAGGCCGGGAAGCAGCTGGTAAATGCGCTTGGACATAGGTCAGATCGTCAGGGCCGTGGCCCGGGTCTGGGCAACTGAAGCAAACCAGTCGAAAGTGACGTGCCACAAATGATGATGAGGCTGCACAACACCATCCAATGGGTGACAGCCTCACCCAGCAAGACCACACCATAAAGCACGGCGAACATGGGCACTACAAAGGTCACGGCCAATGATTTGGCAGGGCCAATCTGGCTGATCAGACGAAAAAACAGGATGTATGCCACTCCTGTGCACACCACCCCCACCACCAGCAAGGCCATCCAGGCGCGTAGGCCAGGTGCCTGCTCCGGCCAGAACCACACGGTGGGCAGGGCCAGGCCCAGGGCTGCACCAATCTGACTGCCAGTGGCTGTGACCAGCGAGGGCAGATGCGTGAGATAGCGTTTGGTGTAGCTGGCCGAAATGCCGTAACACAGCGTGGCCAGAAGGCAAGCCATCACAGCCCAACCCGTGGCCACGCCCGATGCGCCGGGTTTGAAGCTGGCTTTTTCCCAGGCCAACAGAGCTACGCCTGCAAAGCCAATCAAGAGTCCTAGTGCGCGCGAGCCATTGGGCCGGTCACGCAGCCACAGCCAGGCGATCAGGGCGCCAAACAGGGGCACGGTGGCATTCAGGATGGATGACAGGCCTGTACTGATGGACAAGAGCGCATAGGCGTAGCACGCAAAGGGAATCGCTGAATTCAGTAGGCCCACAAAAAAAGTGCTCTTCCAGTGCTGGCGCAGGTCGCCTGCCAGGCCCTGATGCCACAAGACCGGCAACAAAAACAAGGCGGCAATGGCCACGCGCACGCCGGCCGTGGGCAGAGCACCAAATTCCGTGACGCCCAGCCGCATGAACAGGAAGGACGAACCCCATACCGCGGCGAGCAGCACAAAGTCCCGGGCAGCACGGCGAGCCTGAGCCGCTGGAGCGTGGCTCAAAGTACACCCTCCAACTTCAGCAAAGCGGCTTTTCTTGGCAAGCCGCCGGCGTAGCCGGTCAGCGAGCCGTCTGCGCCCACGACACGGTGGCAGGGCACCAGCACGCTCACCGGGTTGCGTCCCACCGCCGCACCGACAGCGCGCACGGCATTGGGGCGCCCCACGGACGCAGCCAATTGGCCATACGTCACACGCCGGCCCCAGGGGATGTCGAGCAGGGCATGCCAAACAGCCTGCTGAAATTCTGTGCCTGCATGCAAGTCCAATGGCACTTCTTCGGCAGTGGGCCTACCGGCAAAGTGGCATGTCAGGGCATGGATCGCCTGCTGCAGCACTCCATGGTTCGGCGCGTCTTGCCAGTCGGCGCTGTCTGGCAAGTGCTTTTGATCGGAGAACCAGGCCCCCAGCAAGGCAGTCTCGTTAGCCGCAAGCAACATGGGGCCCAAGGGGGAGTTCCAGAGGGTCTGATAGACGGGGGCTTGAAAACGCATGGCCAGATTAAACCGCGATTTGTCTTCATCGCCCCGCCATTACAGGTGTTCAGGCTGTTGCCAGCGCCTGCTCCAGATCGGCGAGCAGGTCGTCGATGTGTTCTATGCCCACCGACAGCCGAACCATCTCTTCACTCACGCCCGCTTTCGCCAGCTCCTGAGCGGTGAGCTGGCGGTGCGTGGTCGAGGCAGGGTGTGTGGCCAGCGATTTGGCATCGCCGATATTGACCAGGCGGGTAAACAGTTGCAGCGCATCCAGAAAGCGAGCGCCCGCAGCACGCTTGTCGCTGTCTTCGCTCTTGAGACCGAAAGACACGATGCCCGAAGCCTTGCCACCCATGTACTTCTGCACCAGGGCATGCTCGGGGTGGTCGCTCAGCCCTGCGTAGTTGACCCAGGCCACCTTGGGGTGCTTTTGCAGGTGCTGGGCAATCGCCAGGGCGTTGTCGCAGATGCGGTCCATGCGCAAAGCCAGCGTTTCGATGCCCTGCAAAATCAGGAAGGCATTCATGGGCGAAATCGCAGCGCCCATGTTGCGCAGGGGTACAACGCGTGCGCGCCCGATGTAAGCAGCTGGGCCCAAGGCTTCGGTGTAAACCACACCGTGGTAAGACACATCGGGCTCGTTCAGGCGTTTGAAGCGGGTCTTGTGCTCGGCCCAAGGGAACTTGCCGGAATCCACAATGGCGCCACCCACACTGTTACCGTGTCCGCCCAGGTACTTGGTGAGGGAGTGCACCACGATGTCGGCGCCATGTTCGATGGGGCGGCACAGATAGGGGCTAGGCACCGTGTTGTCCACGATCAGGGGCACGCCATGGGCGTGGGCAATCGTGGCCAGCTTTTCAAAATCCGTCACATTGCCTAGCGGGTTGCCCACGGACTCACAAAACACGGCTTTGGTCCGGTCGTCGATCAAGGCTGCAAAACTTTCGGGATCACGAGGGTCTGCAAATCTGACCTCAATGCCCAATTGTGGAAACGTGTGCGCAAACAGGTTGTAGGTTCCGCCGTAGAGCGTGCTGGCAGACACGATGTTGTCACCCGTCTCGGCAATGGTCTGAATGGCATAGCTGATGGCGGCCATGCCTGAGGCCACTGCCAGGGCTGCGATCCCGCCCTCCAGGGCTGCCACCCGTTTTTCGAGCACGTCCTGGGTGGGGTTCATGATGCGGGTGTAAATGTTGCCTGCCACCTTGAGGTCGAACAGGTCTGCACCGTGCTGGGCACTATCGAAGGCATAGGCAACGGTCTGGTAGATCGGCACCGCAACCGCCTTGGTGGTGGGATCGGCCTGAAATCCTGCATGCACGGCCAATGTTTCGATTTTCATGTCTGCCTCTTTGGTTGTGGTTGGAAAAGTACAGTCTATCTCGCCTGGCCAGGCCCGGATCAGTGGTCAGGCCTGCATGCTCTCAGGCACCGCCGGCCCACGGTTCGGGTCTGCAGCAACCTCCAGGCGGTTGCGTCCGTTTCGCTTGGCCTCATACATGGCCTCGTCGGCGCGATGCAGAACGCTGGCGGCCGTTTCTCCGGGCTTGCAGAGAGCCAGACCCAGGCTGACCGTGTAAGGCACAGGCCCCAGGTGCGTGGTAGCCGGCTGGGCCTGCACTGCGTTTCGAAGGTGCTCCGCACTTCGGGCTGCGTGGTTCATATCACCCTGGGTAAAGACGATGGCAAACTCTTCTCCGCCGAGCCGGCCTATGAGGTCGTCCGCCGCCACCGACTCGCGCATCACGTTGACAAAATGCCGCAGCACTTCGTCCCCCGCCTGGTGTCCCCAGGTGTCGTTGATCTTTTTGAAGTGATCCAGATCGACCAACACCAGCGGCACGCCGGCGTAGGTCTGAGGGCCTTTGCTGCAGGTCTGTTCCAAGAGTCGCAGGAACGCCCGGCGGTTGCAGATGCCGGTCAAGGGATCTTCTTCTGCCAGTTTGCGCAGATCGGCGGTGATGGCCTCGTTGGCCAGCATGAAGACGCTAAAAGCCAGCAGAATAACCGCTAGTGTGCCCTCCAGGATCACAAAATAGGAAACGATCAATAGTTGAGCTTCGTCAAACAAGCCATCCTGCCCCAGCTTGAACAGCAGGGGGCGCAGCATCAAAAACGCTCCATGACCACCACAAATCCAGACAAAGACACGTCGAGCCGGGAAATGTTTGAGGTCACCCAGCGCCATGGTTCTCGCGCTGAGCAGGTAAAGCACGGCGGTTCCCAGGCTGCCGGTCAGGAAACGCGCCTGCGAATGTGGCGCGACCACGGTGTAGTACATCGATAGTGCGATCAGTGACACGATGCCGGTGGCGATGTAGCGGTGCTGGGGTACCGGCTTGCCAAGGTAAGCGTTGCAGGCCACCAAGTTGAAGTAGCCCGTCAACAACATGGTGGTTTGTGTCACCAGCACCGCCATCCACTCCGGTATATAGGGGCGAAGGAGAAAGCCGAGGCAGAAGACAAACCCAAACACATAGCCCCACAGCCAGGACCGTACTCCTGGAAGACGACCGTTGATGCGTGTGGTGACGAACAGCACGACGGTCATCAAGCCCATCAGCAGGGTCGCCACGACGAGAAGGGTAGGGGTGTGCAAGAGCTTGAGGTTTGGGGATGACGTGGTGCGCGCGTCAGCCGGCGGCGACACGCCCCCCATTTTGCGCCCAATAAGCCGGGTTCAGGTCCGGATCGTGACGCCCGCTGCCACGAGCATCACCAGGCTGTGCGCAGGCAATGGGAATAACACCTCCCCTTGACCCTGCCAGCGTGCCACGCCACGTGGATGGGTGGTGTCCAACACGGCCTGCCAGACGCCCGCGGGCAGCTTGAAGCGGGTGTGGCTAGGCTCGGGGTTGATCAGGATCAGCACCGGCGCGCGCGCGCGTCCCGGCCGACCAATCAGGCAACCCAAGGCGCGTTCCTGGGTGGCCTGCCAAGCCTCCCCCTGCAGTGGTTCGCCGTCGGCTTGTAGCCAGGCCAGATCGTGCAGCCCCAAGGGGTCGGTCAGGCCGCTGTACCAGTGATTGCCAAATGGCAGGGTTTGTCGGCGTAGTGAAATCACCCAGGCGGTGAAGTCAATCAGGTCATCGTCGGCAGCCGACCAATCGATCCAGGTGCGGGCGTTGTCCTGGCAATAGGGGTTGTTGTTGCCGTGCTGGGTGTGTCCCAGTTCGTCACCCGCACACAGCAGGGGCGTGCCCTGCGACAGCAAGGTGGTGGCGAGCAGGGCGCGTTGCAACCGGGCCCGCAAAGTATTGACCGCCGGGTCATGGCTGGGGCCTTCGACGCCGCAGTTGTGGCTTAAGTTGTGGCCGTGGCCGTCGCGGTTGTTCTCGCCATTGGCCTGGTTATGACGCTCGTTGTAGCTGACCAGATCCCGCAGGGTGAAACCGTCGTGCGACACCACGTAATTGACTGACTCGGCCGGCGCACGCTGGCGCGCCTGATACAGGTCAGATGACGCACACAGGCGCAGGGCGAAGTCACCCCGGGTGCGCACGGTGTGGTCTGCCTTGATCCAGAAGGCGCGCATCACGTCGCGGAAGTGGTCGTTCCACTCCAGCCAGCCGCGGGCAAACCCCCCCACCTGGTAGCCGCCCGGACCGATGTCCCAAGGCTCGGCAATCATCTTGACGCGAGAGAGCAGGGGGTCTTGCGCCACGGCGGTGAAGAACGGGCCGCCAGGATCAAAGCCGTGGTCGCCCCGGCCCAGAACGGGGGCCAGGTCAAAGCGGAAGCCATCGACGTGCATCTCGCCCACCCAGTAGCGCAGGCTGTCCATGACCAGCTGCAGCACGCGTGGCTGGCGTATGTCCAGGGTGTTACCGCAGCCGGCCAGGTTTTCATAAAACTGGGGGGTTTCGGGGGGAAGACGGTAATAACTCGCATTGTCCAGGCCCCGAAAGCTCAGGTGCGGGCCGGCGGCGTCTGACTCTGCGGTGTGGTTGAACACCACATCCAGCAGGACTTCCATGCCGTGAGCATGCAGGGTCTTGACCATCTGGCGGAATTCGTTGCGTATGGCCAGGCCATCGTCGCTGGCTGCCAGCCGTGGGCTGAGCGCAAAAAAGCCCAGCGTGTTGTAGCCCCAGTAATTGCTCAGGCCCATCCTGGCCAGACGCTCTTCGTCCAGGGCGTAGTGCACCGGCAGCAGGCTGATGGCTGTGACGCCCAAGCGTTTGAGGTGAGCCACGCTGGGCTCGGCGGCCAGACCGGCATATGTGCCGCGCTGGGCATCGGGCAGCAGGGGCTGGGTTTTGCTAAAGCCCCGAACGTGCACCTCATAGATCACACTGTCTTGCAAGGGCACGAGTGGCGGGCGGTCATCACCCCAGTCATAGTGGTCGTGCACCACCCTTGCCTTGAGTGCGGTCGCCGCATTGTCTCTGGCGTCTTGATGCAAAGGGTGGGAACGGTCGCCGCCAAAGTGCTCGTCACGCCATTCATAGCGGCCGACCACCTCGCGGGCGTAGGGGTCGAGCAGCAGTTTGTGTGGGTTGAAGCGGTGGCCTTTGTCGGGCCGCCAGGGGCCATGTGCACGCAGACCGTAAACAAGGCCTGGCTGCCCACCGGACAGGTAGCCGTGCCACACATCGGCGGTGTGGGCTGGCATGCGCAGGCGAGTTAGCTCCTGTGTGCCGGTCTCGTCAAAAATGCACAGGTCCATGGCCTGTGCATGCGCCGAGAACACCGCAAAGTTCACCCCACTCCCGTCCCAGCTGGCGCCCAGGGGCCAAGGCTGGCCGGCTTGCAGTGTGAGGTTCAGGCCATCCATTCGAGCATGACCGTGGCCAACGGCGGCAGGGTCAGAACGATGGATTGCGGCCGGCCGTGGCAGGCAACAGCCTCTGCGCTAGCGGCGCCATGGGGCGTGCCCGCATTGCTGCCGCCATAGTGGGCTGAGTCTGTGTTGAGGCATTCCCGGTAGACGCCGCTCTGGGGTACCCCCACGCGGTAGCCTTCTTGTACCACGGGGGTGAAGTTGCACACCACCACCACAAAGCGGTCGGCATCATGGCCTCTGCGGATGAAGCTGATGACCGAGTGCTCGGCATCTGAGTGGTCGATCCACTCAAAGCCTTCGGGCGAAACATCTTTTTGGTGCAGGGCCGGCGTGCTGCGGTGCAAGTGGTTCAGGTCGCGCACCAGTGTCTGGATGCCGGCATGTTGCGGGTTGTCCAGCAGGTGCCAGTCCAGGCTTTGCTGGTAGTTCCACTCACGCTCTTGCGCAAACTCGCAGCCCATGAACAGCAGCTTTTTACCGGGATGGCCGAACATGAATCCCAGGTAGGCGCGCAGGTTAGCCAGTTGTTGCCAGCGGTCTCCCGGCATTTTGGTGAGCAGTGAGCCCTTGCCATGGACCACTTCATCGTGCGAAATCGGCAGCACAAAGTTTTCGGTAAACGCATAGACCAAGCCAAAGCTCATCTCGCCCTGATGGTGTTTGCGGTGGATGGGGTCGCGCGACATGTACTGCAGGGTGTCGTGCATCCAGCCCATGTTCCATTTGTAGTGAAAGCCCAGACCACCCGCAAAGGTGGGGCGCGACACGGCAGGAAAGGCGGTGGATTCTTCGGCCAGCGTGATGGCCTCGGGGCGTTCCAGGCCGACAACTTCGTTTAGGCGTTTTAGGAATGCGATGGTTTCCAGGTTTTCCCGGCCGCCATAGTGGTTAGGTATCCATTCGCCGTGCTTGCGGCTGTAGTCACGGTAGAGCATGGAGGCCACAGCGTCCACGCGCAGACCGTCTACGCCAAAGCGCTCCAGCCAGTACAGACCGTTACCGATCAGAAAATTGCGCACCTCTGTGCGGCCCAGGTTGTAAATGAGCGTGTTCCAGTCGTTGTGAAAGCCCTCACGCGGGTCGGCATATTCGTACAGATGCGTGCCATCAAAACGACCCAGACCGTGCGCATCGGTCGGGAAGTGGGCGGGAACCCAGTCCAGCAACAGGCCCAGGCCGGCCGCGTGACAACGTTCCACAAAGCGCTCGAAGCCATCGGGCCCGCCAAAGCGTGCTGTGGGCGCATACATGCCGATGGGCTGATAGCCCCAAGAGCCGTCGAAGGGGTGCTCGCTGATGGGTAGCAGCTCCAAATGGGTAAAGCCCATGTCTGCGGCATAGGGCACCAGGCTGTCGGCCAGCTCGTCCCATGTGGGCCAGCGGGTGCTGCCATCTGGCATCACGATGTGTCGCCAAGAGGACAAATGCACCTCGTAGATGCTCATAGGGGCATCGAGTGCGTTGGCGGTGCGGCGTGTATCCAGCGAGGGTTTGAGCTGGGGCATGGGCGCCACGACACTGGCCGTGGCCGGCCGCATCTCGGCAGCGCGGGCGTATGGGTCAGCGCGCGCCGGCAGGATTTCGCCGGAACCTGAACGAATTTCAAACTTGTAGCGCGCGCCACAGGCTACGCCGGGCAGAAAGATTTCCCACACGCCGCACTCGCGGCGCAGCCGCATGGGATGACGGCGGCTGTCCCAGAAGTTGAAGTCACCCACCACGCTGACGCGAGAGGCATTGGGTGCCCATACCGCAAAGCTGGTGCCGGCCACGCCGTCCATGACCCGTTCATTGGCGCCCAGAACTTCGTAGGGGCGCAGGTGGGTGCCTTCGCTTAGCAACCAGACGTCCATGTCGCCCAACACGGTGCCAAAGCGGTAGGGGTCGTCAATAAGTGACTGATCTCCACCACCCCACATCACGCGCAGCTGGTGAGGTGTATCCACAGCCGCTGGTACTTCGCTTTCAAAAAAACCATCGGCTTGGTGTTGTTTGAGCGTGCCTAGCACCTGGCCCGTGCTGCCATCGACAACCTGCACTTGCAGCGCAGTGGGTAAAAAAGCCCGGTACGACACGCGACCTTTGCCCGCAGGCTGCGGCCCCAGCACCGAGAAGGGATCGCCATGGCGGGCCGAGCAGATCAACTCGATATCGTGGGGGTTCAACATGGCGTGGTCCTGGAAGGTGGAGCTAGGCAAGTCGTCTGATACTAGCGTGTCAGCGGCGTCAGGTTCCAGATCTGGCGCGCGTACTCGCCAATGGTGCGGTCGGACGAGAACACGCCCATGCCAGCCACGTTGGCAATCGCTTTATCGCACCACGCTTTGGGCTTGCGATACAGCGCATCGACACGCTGTTGGGCCTGGATGTAGGACTCGAAGTCGGCCAGCAGCAGGTAATGGTCGCCTCCCCAAAGCAGCGAATCCACCAGGCCGCGATAACGGCCGGGCTCACCCGCGCAGAACTGTCCGCCGGCAATGGCGTCCAGCACGGCTTTAAGTTCAGGGATCTGGTCGTAGTAACGCATGGGCTGATAGCCACTTTGGCGCAGCGCCTGAACTTCAGGCGTCTTGAGGCCGAAGATGAAGATGTTGTCGTCACCCACGTTTTCGCGGATTTCGATGTTGGCGCCGTCGTCGGTACCGATGGTCAGGGCACCGTTCAGGGCCAGCTTCATGTTGCCAGTGCCAGAGGCTTCGGTACCAGCGGTGGAAATCTGCTCAGAGAGGTCCGCCCCCGGCATGATGACCTCGGCCACCGAGACCCCGTAGTTAGGCAAAAACACCAGCTTGAGCTTGTCGCCTATGCGTGGGTCGTTGTTGATCACGTTGCCTACATCATGGATCAGGTTAATGATGGACTTGGCGGTGTGGTAGCTGGAGGCGGCCTTGCCCGCCAAGATGACGGTGCGGGGAACCCAGTCGGCGCCTGGGTTGGCCAGGATGGCCTGGTAACGCCAAACCACATGCAAGACATTGAGCAGCTGGCGCTTGTATTCGTGGATGCGCTTGACCTGAACATCAAACAGACTGTCGGGGTTGACGGTCAAGCCGGTTTGGGTCTGTATGTAATCTGCCAGACGTACTTTGTTGGCTCGCTTGACGGCCATGAACTTTTTCTGGAATTTGGCATCACTGCGCAGGGGGGTGAGTCCCTGCAATTGGTCCAGGTCCAGCCGCCAGTCGCTCCCCAACGTGCTGTCGAGCAGGCCCGCCAGGCCCGGGTTGGCTTGTGCCAGCCAGCGCCGCGGCGTCACGCCGTTGGTCATGTTGGTGAAACGCTCAGGCCAGATCTCGGCAAAGTCAGCAAAGATGGTTTGCACCAGCAGGTCGGAGTGCAGGGCTGACACACCGTTGACCTTGTGGCTGCCCACGATCGACAGGTTGGCCATGCGCACGCGGCGCTCACCTTGCTCGTCGATCAGCGACAGTCGGGCCAGGAAGGCCACATCCCCCGGACGGTGCTGGGCCGCCATGGCCAGAAACTCGTGGTTGATGCGGAAGATGATTTCGAGGTGACGGGGCAGCACCTGCTGCATCAGGCTGACGGGCCAGGTCTCCAGTGCCTCAGGCATGAGGGTGTGGTTGGTGTACGAGAAAGTCTGGCCGCAAATCTGCCAGGCCTGCTCCCAGGCCATGCCGTGCTCGTCGCACAAAAGGCGCATCAGCTCAGCCACGCCGATGGCGGGGTGGGTGTCGTTGAGGTGGATGGCCACCTTGTCGGCCAGGTTGTCCAGACTGGGGTGCTCGCTCAGGTGGCGGGCGATCAAGTCCTGCAGCGAGGCCGTGACGAAGAAATACTCTTGTTTCAGGCGCAGCTCACGGCCGGCGGGCGTGCTGTCGTTGGGATACAGCACCCAGGAGATGTTCTCGAAGGCATTTTTTGCGTTGGCCGCGCGGGCATAGTCACCGGTGTTGAAGGCGCCCAGGTCGATGTGCTCTGGGGCTACGGCTTTCCACAGGCGCAGGGTGCTGACGCGATCGGTGCCGTGGCCGGGCACCACCATGTCGTGGGCCTTGGCCGCGACTTCGGCGCCATGGCGCCAAACCGATGTGCCGCCAGCGTTTTCGACCCAGCCACCAAAGCGTACAGGGTAGGTGAGGCCGGCGCGTGGAAATTCCCAGGGCGTGCCGTCTTTCAGCCAGGGGTCCGGGTACTCGACCTGCGCACCATTTTGGATGTCCTGGGCGAACATGCCGTACTCATAGCGAATGCCATATCCAAAAGAGGGCAGGCCCAGGGTGGCCATCGAGTCCAGAAAGCAGGCCGCGAGGCGGCCCAGGCCACCGTTGCCCAACGCAGCGTCGGGCTCGCGGTCGGTGATTTCTTCCAGGGCGTGTGCGTGGGCCTTCAGACCCTTTGCAGCCTCGTCGGTCAGATCCAGGGCGGCCAGGGCGTTGGACAGCGTGCGACCCATCAGAAATTCCATTGACAGGTAAACCACACGCCGGGACTTTTCGGCGTGCTCCCGGGCCTGGGTTTCAACCCAGCGGCGCGATAGTTGCTGGCGTGCCGCTTGCGCGACCGCCTGCATGAGTTCGGTGGGGCTGGCGTTGGCTGGAGAGACACCGACCTGGCTTTGAAGTTGCTCTTGAATTTGAGCTTTGAGTGTGGGCGCGGCGGCCTTGGATACACGGGTCATAGGAGTGTCCTTTAGGGGCGTATGACAGACCAATGCCGTCGCGAAGACGGCATTTGAAAACTTGAAAATCATTCTCGCACGCGGTAACTTGCCGGTAACTGTGGGGTAGAAAGACGCGTTTAATATGCAACTTGCATACCCATAAATTCACGAGGAGACCTGATGAACCCCCTGGATCTTGCGCAGAGCATCAATCTGCCCAAACGCGCCGTGGCGCTGGTGCTGGCTGGCGGCCGCGGCAGCCGTCTGATGAACCTGACCGATCGTCGTGCCAAACCTGCGGTGTACTTTGGCGGCAAGTTCCGCATCATTGACTTTGCACTGTCCAATTGCCTGAATTCGGGTATCCGCCGCATCGGTGTGATCACCCAGTACAAGTCGCACAGCCTGCTACGCCATGTGCAGCGCGGGTGGGGCTTCTTGAAATCAGAGATGAACGAGTTTGTTGACCTGATGCCGGCGCAACAACGCGTGGACGAGGAGAGCTGGTATCGCGGCACTGCAGACGCGGTGTATCAGAACCAGGACATTCTGGCGTCTTACGGTGCGGACTACATCGTGGTGCTGGCGGGTGACCACATCTACAAGATGAATTACGCCCTTATGTTGGCGGACCATGTGGCTAAGGGGCGCGACTGCACGGTAGGCTGCATTGCGGTGCCACGCAGTGAGGCCAGTGCTTTTGGTGTGATGGCCGTGGATGACCATGACATGGTGACCGAGTTCATGGAAAAACCAGCCGATCCGCCTGCCATGCCCGGGAATCCTGACCAGTCCCTGGCCAGCATGGGCATCTACATCTTCAACGCGCGCTATCTGTACAAGGAGCTGGAGCGTGACATGGCGGATCCCAATTCGACCCACGACTTTGGCAAGGACATCATCCCCCGTGCGGTGCGTCTGGGTCATGTGGCCGCTCACCCCTTTGCCCTGAGCTGTGTACCTAGCGCCGGTGATACCGAGCCATACTGGCGCGACGTTGGAACCATTGATGCCTTTTGGGATGCCAATATCGACCTCACGGCCACAGAGCCCAAACTGGATTTGTACGACCAGCGCTGGCCCATCTGGACCTATCAGGCCCAGCTGCCACCGGCCAAATTTGTACATAACCAGGATGAACGCCGGGGTCAGGCCATCGAGTCTCTGGTGTCTGGGGGCTGCATCGTGTCGGGCCATGTGTCGCGGTCGGTGTTGTTCTCCAGCGTGCGCGTGCATTCCTACGCCAGCGTGAGCTGGTCAGTGTTGATGCCGGGTGTGCAAGTGGGGCGTGGCGCCAGACTCACCCGCGTGGTGGTGGACCGGGGCTGCCAGATTCCGGCGGACATGGTCATTGGAGAAAACGCCGAGCTGGACGCCAGCCGTTTCCATCGCAGCCCCAATGGCATCACTCTGGTCACGGCCGAAATGTTGAGAAATCTGATGTCATGAAAGTCCTGCACGTCGCTGCCGAAGTTTTTCCGCTGGTCAAGACAGGCGGGCTCGCCGATGTGGTCGCTGCCTTGCCAGAGGCACTGGTGGCAGCGGGTGCGGATGCACGGCTTCTTCTGCCGGGTTTCCCGGCCATCCTGGCGGGACTCGAAAAGCCGGTCAAGGTGTGTGAGCTGGGGGCCGTGTTTGGCGCAGGCTGTGTCACCCTGCGCCGCGGGCGCATGGCCCACAACGGTTTGATGGCGTATGTGGTGGACGCACCCTATTTTTATGGGCGCTCAGGCAATCCTTACTTGATGGCGGACGGCAGTGAATGGCCCGACAACCTGCAGCGCTTTGCCTTGTTGGGCTGGGTGGCGGCGCACCTCACTGCTGGCGAGTTGGATCCCAAGTGGACGCCTGAGGTGCTTCACGCGCACGACTGGCACGCCGCCCTGGCCTGTGCCTATCTGGCCTGCCATCCTTCGACCACGGCTGCGACGGTTTACACCATCCATAACTTGGCTTACCAGGGCCTTTTTGATCTGGATGATTTTCATCTGCTGGGCCTGCCCACGCGCATGTTGGTGCCGGGCGGTCTGGAGTTTCATAGCCGGCTGTCCTTTATGAAGGCGGGCCTCAAATACGCCCAGCGGGTGACAACCGTCAGCCCCAATTACGCTCGAGAAATTGCCACGGACGAGTTTGGCTGCGGCCTGGAAGGCGTGATCCGGGCACGGGGCAACGATGTATCAGGCATCCTGAACGGTGTGGACGGCGCCATCTGGAACCCCGCAGCCGACGCCCAGATTGCTGCGCCCTATGAGGCAGATGCCCTGGCCGGCAAGGCCAAGTGCAAGGCCGCCTTGCAAGCCGAGATGGGACTGCATCCCGATCCAGGCGCGCCTTTGCTGGCGGTGGTGAGCCGTTTGACCTCTCAAAAAGGACTGGATCTGCTTCTGGCCGCTTTGCCTGCGCTGCTGCAAGACCACCATGAACACCCCGCTCAGTTGGTGGTGCAAGGCAGTGGCGATGCAGGGCTGGAGGCAGCCTTCAGGCATGCGGCGACGCAGCACGCGGGCCGTGTGGCAGTGAGTTTTACTTACGACGAAGCCTTGGCGCATCGCATCATTGCTGGCGCCGATGCCATGCTGGTGCCTTCGCGGTTTGAGCCCTGTGGACTCACTCAGCTGTATGCCTTGCGCTACGGCACCGTGCCCATCGTGCGTAGCGTGGGCGGCCTGGCCGACACGGTGGTCGATGCCTCGCACGAGGCGGTGCAGGTCGACCGGGCGACCGGCTTCATGTTTGGCCCGGCCACGGCGCCGGCGCTGGCCAGTGCGATGGCGCACGCCATCCATGCCTACCACCAGCCCGTCCACTGGCGCAAGATCATGCGCAGGGGCATGGCCCAAAATTTCTCGTGGGAGACAGCTGCCAGCCAGTATCTGGCGCTGTACGACGATGCTTTGGCGCATCGCCATGTGGCGCGGCCCAAGCTGCACGTGGTGTGACTTTTTTTGGCTCGGGCTTGCGCTGACATTCACTGACTTTTCAATATCTACAATCTTTAGCGCCTGTCGGGATCAGCCCGACCAGACGCCTGAACCAGGGGAACTTTGATGCAAGTAGCAGCTTCGATTTACAAGGCTTATGACATCCGCGGCATCGTGCCCAGCACGGTGACCGAAGAAACCGCCGAAGGCATCGGCAAGGCGTTTGGCACCATTGCCCTGAGCCAGGGCGAAACCAAGGTGGCTGTGGGACGTGACGGCCGCTTGAGCGGGCCGTCTCTCAGTGCCGCTCTGATTCGAGGTCTGGCCTCGGTGGGCCTGGAAGTCATTGATGTGGGCTTGGTCACCACGCCCATGCTCTATTTCGCAGCAAGCACCCTGTGCACCAGCGGCATCCAGGTGACCGGCAGCCACAACCCCAAGGATTACAACGGCTTCAAGATGGTGATGGCTGGGCGTGCCATCTACGGTGAAGACATACAGGCCATCCGCCGGATGATGGAAGACGAGACCTGGACGCTACAAACCGGTGGTTCTGTACGGACGGTGGATGTGTCTGCCGCTTACAAGGACCGGATCGCCTCCGATATCAAGCTGGCGCGCCCCATGAAGATCGTGGTGGACTGCGGCAACGGCGTGGCGGGCGCCTCTGCCCCCGACATCTTTCGCGCCATCGGTTGCGAGGTGACCGAGTTGTACAGCGAGGTGGACGGCAACTTCCCCAACCACCACCCGGACCCCAGCAAGCCCGAGAACCTGAAAGACCTGATCGCCGCACTTCAAAACAGCGACGCTGAGCTCGGCCTTGCCTTTGACGGCGACGGGGACCGCTTGGGCATCGTCACCAAGCAGGGTAACAACATCTTCCCGGACCGCCAAATGATCTTGTTTGCGCGCGACGTGCTCAGCCGTGTGCCAGGGGGCCATATCGTGTTTGACGTGAAGTGCTCGCAGCGCCTGGCCCCAGCCATCGAAGCCGCTGGGGGGCAGGCCTTGATGTTTCGCACCGGCCACTCACTGATCAAGGCCAAGATGAAGGAAGTCAACTCCCCCTTGGGTGGCGAGATGAGCGGCCACATCTTCTTCAAGGAACGCTGGTACGGCTTTGACGACGGCACCTATGCGGGTTGCCGCCTGCTCGAAATTGTGAGCCGCGCACCAGATGCCAATGCCGTGCTTGACGCCCTGCCCACCAGCTTTTCTACGCCCGAGATGAATGTGCGCGTGAACGAAGGTGAGGCTCCAGGTCTGGTCGCTCAGGCCGTGGCGCTGGCTAGCTTCGACGCAGCTGCCAAGGTCAACACCATTGACGGCCTGCGAGTGGACTGGCCCGATGGTTTTGGCTTGCTACGCTCCAGCAACACCACGCCCGTTTTGGTGCTGCGCTTTGAAGGCCACACCCCCGAGGCCCTGCACCGCATCGAAGCCGAGATGCTGGCCCTGTTACATCAGGTCAAGCCGGATGCGAAGTTTGAGGAAGCGGCGCATTAAGGTGATGAAAACTGATACGACTATGCCCCTAGATGCTGACCCTGAGGTCATTGTCTTTAATCTGAAGCAGCGCTACACGGGGGTTTCTGCCACAGTGAACGCGTTGGTTCCATTGCAGGCGCACCAATGGCGACTAGGGTATTGCGGCACAACCTTGTCCAATGGTGTGCCTGGCATGAGCATGCGGCAGGCAATCCGGCTTTCAAAGGTACCGCCCGCAGGACGAGAGTTTCGTATCTGGCACGTACGCCGTGATCATGAAATGATGGCGGGTCTTTGGGCACGGGACGTGTTGCGATTGCCTGTCAAACTCGTGTTTACCTCTGCAGCCCAACATTTGCATGGCCGCTTTCCACGTTGGCTGATTTCGAAAATGGACGCGGTCATTTCCACGACGCCGCTTGCGGCCTCATTTGTCCCGAATACAACCGCAGTCGTGCCGCACGGTATCGATTTATCGCGCTTTTCAGAACCGCAAGATAAATTGAATGCTTGGCAGTCTTCTGGTTTGCCTGGCCAATATGGCGTTGGCGTTTTTGGACGGGTGCGCCCGGATAAAGGCACCGATGTGTACGTGGATGCCATGATCCAGGTGCTTCCGCAATTGCCTGGGGTTACCGCCGTGATTGCTGGGCTTGCACAGCCACAGCATCAAGCGTACCAGGCAGATCTGCAGAAAAAAATTGAGGCGGCGGGCCTTGCCGACCGTCTTGTGTTTTTGGGTGAGGTGCCTGCGGGGCAAGTCCATGAGTGGTATCAGCGCTGTTTGCTGTGCGTGGCTTGCCCACGGTATGAACCGTTTGGCTTGACGCCGTTCGAAGCCGCTGCTACAGGCTGTGCTGTGGTTTGCTCTCGCACGGGCGCCTTTGATCAGCTGGCCTTGTCGGGTGTCACAGGCGAGATGGTTGATACCGGTGACTCGACAGGATTGGCTCAAGCCGTCTTATCAGTCATGCGGGACCCTGAGCGTGCTGCAAGCATGGGCGCAGCCGCGAGGCGGCGTGTGACCGAACATTTTTCGCTTTCACGCGAAGCCGAGGGCATCGGCCGTGTCTATGATGGTTTGTTCTCCCATGCGACAGTCTGATTGCCGTCCATGACGGCTCGGTCAGATCCTTTGTGTGTTGCTTTGCCTCAGCGTATCGCCTTCTGGTGCTACGGAGTATTGACCCGTTTGCTCCAGAGACCTTTGCGCCGACGTTTGTCTAAGCGTGCAGTACAAGAACCCCTCTACGGGCAGCATGTCGCCGAGCGTTTTGGGTTTTATGGCGATGTACCGGCTGGCAAAGGTTATGTCTGGGTGCATGCTGTGTCGCTAGGGGAAACCCGTGCTGCAGCCATTCTTTTGCCTGCACTGCGGCAAGCTTGGCCCGGAATGCGCTTGTTACTGACCCATGGCACGGCGACTGGGCGTTTTCAGGGTGGGACCTTGCTTCTACCTGGAGACGTCCAGGTCTGGCTACCCTGGGATACACCCGAAGCGACCCGCAGGTTCTTCTGCCATTTCCAGCCCCAGGTAGGGCTCCTCATGGAAACAGAGGTCTGGCCTCAACTCGTCTGTGCCAGTCGGCAGGCAGGCATTCCTGTTTGCCTGGTTAATGCGCGCATGAGTGAAAAATCCTATCGGCAGGCCCGTCAATGGTCATGGCTGTCAAAACCTGCTTACGGTGGTTTGCAGCTGGTGCTGGCGCAGTCGGAGGCAGATGCCGCGAGGCTGCGCGATTTGGGCTGCCGTGACGTTCGTGTATCGGGTAATCTCAAATTCGATGCCCAGGTGCCACGCCAAGCGCATGAGTTGGCCGGGCGATGGCAGCCGGCAATGGAGAACCGGCTGGTGGTGATGCTTGCAAGTACGCGAGAGGGCGAGGAAGCCATGTGGCTGCAGGCATTGAAAGATGACCCTGTTCGTTGGCAATGTTTGAAGGCCTTAGGGGTGCTATGGCTTCTCGTGCCGCGGCATCCACAGCGATTTGACGAGGTTCACGCGATGCTGCAGTCGGAGGGGTTGCGGTGCGTGCGCCGTTCTGCATGGGGTGAGAAGCCTCCGCAGCCTGACAATCTGGCGCAGGTGGATGTGGTGTTCGGTGACAGTCTTGGAGAGATGGCAGCCTACTATTTGGTGAGTCATATTGCACTTTTGGGCGGTAGCTTTGCCCCCTTGGGAGGGCAAAATTTGATCGAGGCTGCGGCCTGTGCTTGTCCGGTGGTGATGGGCCCACACACCTTCAATTTTGCCGAGGCCGCTGCGTTGGCCGTCAAGCTCGGAGCTGCTGTCCAGGTTCAGGATATGCACGCGGCTCTTGATGTTGTGTATCGGTCTTTGGTAGCACCTGGGCGGCTAGATCATGCTCAGTTGGCTGCTCAGGAGATGTTGCGACAGGGACAGGGCGCTGTTGCGCATCATGTGCAGCAACTCAGCCAAATCGTGTCTATTGCCGAAGAGAAGGAAACTCATGACAGGTAGCAGCTTATCGCAGGTGACGGTGATCGTCGTCACCTACAACAGCGCACATTGCTTGCCTGTGCTTTTGCCTTTGCTCACGCTGTGTCCACATGTCATCATTTCTGACAACGGAAGTGACGATGACACTGCCAAAAAATCGCAAGAATGCTGGCCCCACGCCACTGTGATGGCGCATGGCCGAAATCTGGGATTCGGTGCAGCCAATAACCGTGCACTTTCCCAAGTTACGACGCCGTTTGCGCTATTGCTTAATCCTGATTGCGAAATTTCCCTCCAGGCCCTGCAACAACTTTTGCAAACTGCCAACGCTTGGCCTGATGCAGCCATGGTCGCTCCCCAACTGCTGCAGCCCAACGGTCAGGCGGAAGTCAACTACCGCTGGACCAACCTGCTGTGGAATAGCCGTGGCCCCGCCATAACAGAGGGCCCTGCCTGCGTGGGCTTTGTGTGTGGCGCAGCCATGTTGCTACGTATGAGCGCCTTTCGTGGCCAGTTCTTTGACGAACAATTCTTCCTGTACTACGAGGACGACGACCTGTGCACCCGGCTGTACATGCAGCGCCAGCCCATGATCATCGACCCTGCCGTCAGTGCTACCCACCGCTCCCGCGGTAGCGTGCGTGGGCGCAGGCCCCTGCGCAGCGAGTACCTTCGTGGTTACCACCACGCTCAATCTAAATTCATTTACACCCGCAAA
Organism: Pseudomonadota bacterium; assembly: GCA_046046915.1. Classification (GTDB taxonomy): domain Bacteria; phylum Pseudomonadota; class Gammaproteobacteria; order Burkholderiales; family Burkholderiaceae_C; genus JBEEJZ01. Next base: position 8,789 of record JBJOIT010000033.1, on the reverse strand, counting down.
TACCAAAGCGACTCCGCAGCCCGCCAGCAGCAACGCAAACTGCTGTGGCAAACCGTGCTGGCGCTTCCCTTTCGCTTGCTGGCTTATAACCCGCGCCTTCTGGCACGCATGTGGGGGCGCCTTCAAGGCGCCATGAATTGGAAAACACCATGACTACACAACAACCCACCCTGTGCGTAGGCATACTCACCATCAATGAGGCGCGCCGCATAGAGCAATGCATTCAAGGTGCCCATTTTGCAGACCAGATTGTGGTGGTGGACAGTGGTAGCAAAGACGACACCGTGGCCATCGCCCAACGCCTGGGAGCCCAAGTTCACACCCATGCCGATTGGCAGGGCTTTGCCGAACAACGCAACCGTCTGCTGCAATACGTCACCTGCGACTACATCTTCTTTTTGGATGCCGACGAAATCATCACACCCGAGCTACAGGTTGAGTTGCAAGCGATGGTGAGCAGTGGTTATCAAGGCGTTGGGAATATAGTTTGGTTGGAAGTCGCTTTTGGTCGTCCACTACGATATCTTCGAGCCAGAAAGCCGATTGCCAGATTGTTTCGAGCTTCGAATTTAAAATGCTTTGAAGGGGCGGTGCACGAAAATCCTCAACTGGTTGATGCCAGTGTTATTCATCAAACTTGCAAGAGTCCACTCCTACACTTCTCACGCGAAACCGTGCACGATAGTCTAAAAAAATTAACACAATATGCTATGTTAGGAGCAGCTAAACGTGCCTCAAAAAAACGCTCAGGAGGATTGATCAAAGGCCTAACGATAGCGATCTGGACATTTGTTCGCATCTATATAGTAAAGCTTGCCTTCTTGGAGAGAGGTGCAGGGTTTTTGTATAGCTTGTTCATTGCCTTGGAGGTATTCTTCCGCTATGCAGCTCTTTCCTATGATAGAGAAGGGCTCACCAATGCTGTTGGACGCTAAATGCTCAATCTTGAGGTTGATGTGAAGCACGCATTTGCCACTTGAATCGCCAGTATTGCAACTCATCAAGCCAGCTAATGTCGAGCACAGGCCGTGTAAAACTCCTATTACGAAGAGCCGGTTGAATCAAAAATCTGTCGAAGTCCGCCATCACATAGGCTGGGTTGCATGTTTCGCTGTAGCGATCCCAAATGACGTTTTGCTTAAGCAATTTGGGGAGTGATCTGATGCAGGACAGAAGCTCTTCTTCATTTCTGTAAAACAGCCCCTTGTCTCCTAGCATGTTTATATGGTGTGTGTGTTTGCTGTGCGCATAAGTCATCACCGGCTTGTTCAAGATGGAGAACTCGCCCACGGCTAGTCCAAAGGACTCGCCCTGCAGTCGAGCATGAAGCATGGCGTCGCAACTTTGGATAAAGCGCGCCTTATGATTCATATCCGAACTTCCTGGTAGGAACAACGCTCGAGGGTGATCTAAAAAAGGGCGAAAATTCAAAAACAAGAAATATATATCGTTATATTCTTGCAGCAAGCGTTTGACGCCAGACAGAGCACAAGGCACATCAAAGCTGTCTTGGCCGCCGTAACCGCCAATCACCAGCGCATCTTTGGGTATGCCTAATATGGTCCTTAAGTCACCGTTTGCACTATTCATTTGAACGATGTGCGAAACAGCAGGAACTTTGCCACTGGAGCACTTCAGGCTCAACCAAGACGAAATATAGGCAAAAGAGGTGCCATGTGCCTGATGCGGACTGGTGGGGAACACGGCATGAACCATCGTTCGAACGGTTTGAGACAGCATTCCATCGCGCTTGCCGCTCTTGATGCAATACATCAAATCGCAGCCAGTATGGGCGAGTATGGCCTCTAGTTCCTGGAGACTTGTATAGCCTAAAACGTCAAATCGATCTGTGAATTTTTTGATGGCCTGTTGCGCATTGTTCGTGTTACTTGCATCGTAGACAACAACGCTTTTGTGCCCAAGTAGCTTTTCGCAATAATCTGCGTAGTCATACAAAGCGACTTCTGTGCCGCGCATGGATAGCTGGTTGGACTGAAAGGCAATTTTCATGAGGTCAATCGTCAGAACAGACTTTTTCTACGAATTGAAATGTTCGTAAAGATTGTGTTTGAGGAACACCGAGTGTTATTAGCCTCCAAAGTAACCATCTATTGCGAGCCTTGAAAGGGCTTTTGAGGAAAAGTTGAATTAATAAAGCTGACTTGAATAAGATGAAGTAAAAATAAGAATGATGTTTTCTTATAACATAAAGCATGGATATTTGTGATTCTAATCGCAAACTTTTGGAGTTTGGTGCGCTTGCTCCGCCTATATGCTTATAGTATTTGTAAGGATAAAAATATGTCTTTTTGCCATTTTTCTTTAGCCGAAGACATAAATCCATTTCTTCATAGTAAAGAAAAATATTTGGATCGAAGCCCCCTGCGCAAAAAAAATCATAGGTATTCACTAGCATAAAACTACCCATGATAAAGTCTACCGCTACAGGGTGGCTGTAGTGATCGCAAGGGTCTGCTCCTTCCCCTTTGTAAAATATCTTATGAACTAATTTACCGCCGAATCTTTGGGCGAAAGAATCAAATCTTCTAAATGTTGGCATCAAATTGCCAGACATGTTTCTTTGTTGTGGTGTGACCATACCAGCATCAGGTGTTTTCTCAAGAAATGCTATCAGGTCACTAAAGCAATCTTCCTCGAAAAATGTATCGCTGTTTACAAAGGCTGTGTATTTTCCATTTGAAAAGTTCATTGCCATCATGCATCCAAGTCCAAAACCTGAATTCATGTTGTTTCGAATGATTTTTACGGATGTATAACTTTCTTGAGGGAAGTAATTTTTTAAGGATAAATAGTTATTTTTATTGGATCTGTTATCGATCACCAAGATTTCGTAGGTATAGAGATCGGCAGCGGTCAAAACTTTAAGTATTGACTCGATACACTTGATCGTTTCCTGAGGTGTGTTGAAGTGAACGATGACAATAGATAAATATTTTTGATATTTCACGACTTCAAACTCAAAGGCTGTCGGCAGATGCTTGTTAACAAGACCATCATGTATAAGAAAAACTCAGACTCCTTTGCGCTGAACATGGGCGAGTTGATCAGGCTGTTTACCGACAAAATGCTTGCTAGAGCATAAAGTAGGGTGCGTGCTGGCGGCTTATTGGTCCGGTAGGCTACCCAAAATAGGGACGCTATTAACGCCACATATAGGCAGACGCCTATGAGGCCATGGTCAGCCGCAAAAAACAAGTACTGGTTATGTGTATGCCAACGAAATGTGTCGCACCATTCGGGCTTATCCATAAAGCGGCAAATTTCAGTGTGGTAAGCCCCGGTACCGCTACCAAAGATGGGGTTTTCAGCAATTAGCTTTGGTGTTGTTTTCCAGTTATAGAGTCTGTGCCCAATAGATGAAAACACATCCTCATTTCTATTAAGAAACTCTGTTTGTGCCTGGTCAATGCGTGCGCGCATGACTGAGGAACTCAACGCAGTGACGGCTATGGCTATTGCTAGCAGGGGCAAAGCCAGAAGAGTCTTACGCCCCCCCCATTGACTTACCGCGAAGGCCAGCAAGGCTGGTAGCAACACAGCTACCCCTGTGCGACCTTGACTCAAGTGGGTGATAGAGATCACGCCCATCAATGCCAACAGCCACCATACAGCCTTCCGTAGCACCTGTGGCTCCCCATCGGCTTTCACAAGCGCATAAACCACATAAAAGGACATCATCACGTTTTGAATGATGTAGTCATACATCACATGGTGCGAGACGCCCCATCCAGGCACTTTGCTACTTGACCAAGGCAGTACAAACCAGATGTTCAACCAGGTCGATAACAACACGAAGGTCATGCCAATAGCAAACGCATGCAGGGCTCGAGTTTGCCAGTCCGGTCGGTCATGCAGCACCAGCATGATGGGTATCACATAAGCCATCTTGCTGTACTTGCCCAGGTTGATCGATGACCAAGACCATGGCGCTGGTGTGTAGAACATGCCCGCCACAATCAGTAACCACAGAGCCAGTAGCCACAGGGCTGGAGCGCTCCAGCGCTCTGAGGCCAAGTATTGACGATTGACCGTCAGTACAAAGAGCAACAACACCAGTACCAGAAACACATTACTTAGCGCGTACGCCGTGGTGAACGTCAGATAGATGGCGGGTATAAGCCATCCCATGGCGGAAAACAGTCGTGAGCGCATCGCAAAGTGCTTCTAAGGTCTGGCCTAGAGTCTAACAAGGGTGCGTCGTAACGCCGTTGAAATAGGAAGCGTTGCTATTTGTGCTGATAGGCGGCAAATTAGGTCACACACTTCGTCCGATCAAACATTAATCAGGATTGATCCGAATAAGTGGGCACTTATGATGTCTTTCGTGACTTTCTTGACAGAATCATGCATGACACACAGCTCTTTCTGGCTGTCCACAGAAAGTCATTTCTACATGTGGATGAGTTCACTATTGATGGCATCAGCCATCAAGTCTCAGTCTTTTGCCGTAAAACAATCCCTGTAACAGTGCTCAGGGAGTCAAAAGCGCATTCACACCTTTGAGATCCTCTGCCTTCAGCACTCCACTGGCCTGCTTCAGCTTCAGCCCCCCCAGCAGCACGTCGTAGCGGGCTTTGGCCAGTTTGGCCTTGGTGTCGAATAGCTGGCTTTGAGCGTTGAGCACATCGATGTTGATGCGCACACCGACCTGGTAACCGAGCTTGTTGGCGTCGAGGGCGCTTTGGCTGGAGGCTTCGGCGGCTTCCAGGGCTTTGACTTGGCCCTGGCCGGACATCACGCCAAAGTAAGCGCTCCGTGTGCCTTGAGCAACGGCGCGTTTGGCGCCTTCCAGGTCGTTACGCGCCTTGTCTTCCAGTGCCAGTGTTTCTTTCAGGCGGTTCTGGATGGCATAGCCTGAAAACAAGGGTAGGTTAAAGCTCAGACCCACGGTGCCGGTGGTGGTGCGAAACGTGGCGGTGCTGTTTGTTGTCTCGTTGTTCTGCGTGATGTTCAGGCCTGCAGTGGCATCCAGTGTTGGGCCTGATGCCGACTGGGCCTTGCGTGTTTCCAGCTGGGCGACATCCAAACCCAACTGGCTTTGCTTGACGTTGGGATGATTGTCCGTAGATCGTTGCACCCAGGCGTTGATGTCTGCCGGCTCGGGTGCTGCCAAGGTCAAAGGCACAGCCACGCCTTTGGGCTGTGTGCCAGCCTTGCCGACCAATTGGTCCAGGGCGAGTTTCTTGACTTGTTCGTCGTTGCGGGCAGCGATTTCCTGAGCCGTGACCAAGTCAAAGCGGGCCTGTGCTTCGCGGGTGTCGGTAATGGTGGAGGTGCCAACTTCAAAGTTGCGCTTGGCAGCGGCGAGTTGCTCTGTGACTGCGGCTTTTTGCGCCAGCACAAAACCCAGGTTGTCTTGAGCCGCCAACACATCAAAGTAAGCCTGGCTCACCCGCACGATCAAGTCCTGCTCAGCACCCGCCAGTTGCCATTGAGCCAGCTCCTTTTGCTTTTCACCTTGTTCAAAGGTGGCCTGGTTGGTCGGTCGGTACAGGGGTTGCGAGGCGCTCAATGTTGCGCTCTGGTTGTTGAAGCCGCCCTGTTTTGCTGCGGCCAAACTGTTGTCGATGGTCCCTACCGTCACACCTGCTGACAGTCCCACCGTGGGCAACACAGCTGCTCGTGCCTGCTCTGCCTTGGCCAGGGTGGCGTCGAACTGCGATTTAGCCGACTGATAGCTGGCGTCAAAAGTGCGGGCGGACTCATACAGGTCAATCAGGCTTTGCGCCTGTGCTGACATGGACATTGCCATACTTAGGACCATGGAAAGCGGGAGCAGACGAAAAGCGGTCATGAAACTTCCTCAGGAGATCAAAAAAGCAGGCCGATAATGGGTTTAGTAGCGCGGCACGCTAGGGTCCACCTCATGCGACCAGGCATGGATGCCGCCCGACACATTGGCCACGTGGGCAAATCCGCGTCCGCGCAAAAAATTCGCCACGTTCATGCTGCGACCGCCGTGGTGGCACATGCAGGCGATGGGACGTGAGGGATCCAGCTCTGCTAGGCGAACCGGCACCAGGCCCATGGGGATGGTGATGAGCTCAAAACCGTCGGCCTTGATGCTGGCAATACGAACTTCATCGACTTCACGCACGTCAAGCACCACAGGCTCGCCCAGCGCACGAGCGCCTTTGAGCCAAGTCTCGAGTTCGGATGGGCGGATCTGGGTAATCATGGTGCGTCTCTCAAAGGAAATAAGGCGAGGTCGTGAGACCTTTAAAAGCGAAAACTGCTGGTTTCTGGAAAGTTGTGCAGACGGGGCGCCACCGTGTCCCATGGGCGCAGTGCCGACGTTGCTGATGCGCTGCTGCGCTTGACCAAGGTGGCCTGCATGATGGGTTCGTCACCCACGATGGCCATGAGTCGACCGCCCACCTTGAGACGAGCCAGCAAGGCAGTGGGGATCTCTTTGACCGAGCCACTCAGCACGATCACATCAAACTCACCTTCGACCACAGCGTCTTTGGCTGCATCGACGTGGCGTACGTCCACATTACTAACGCCAGCTTGTGCCAGGTTGGCGCGGGCCAGCGCCGCCAAGTCAGCGTGCAACTCGAGAGTGACCACGCTTTCGGCTCGGTGGGCCAGCAATGCCGCCATGTAGCCAGAACCCGCGCCCACTTCCAGCACTTTCTCGTGCTTTTGCACGGCCAGGTCTTGCAGCATGCGCGCCTCAACGCGGGGTGCCAGCATGCTTTCGCCGCAGGGCAGCGGCACTTCCATGTCGACAAAAGCCATACCGCGGTAGGCTGCAGGGACGAAATCTTCACGCTTCACAACAGACAGCAGCTGCAGTACGTCTGCGTCCAGCACATCCCAAGGGCGGATCTGCTGTTCGATCATGTTGAAACGGGCTTGTTCAATGTTCATTTTGATACTCCAGGGGGTATGTTAACCGACTCTGCTCAATTTTACCGAGCTGGGCTCACGCAGCTGTTTGCGCTCCTCGTGCTGGGTTCCACTTTTGCCGCAGCCATTGCGCCAAATCGTCCATGTAGCAGTACACCACCGGCACCACCACCAGGGTTAGCAGCGATGACGTGATCACCCCGCCTATCACCGCCTGGCCCATGGGCGCACGTTGTTCCGAGCCCTCGGTCATGGCAAAGGCCAAGGGCACCATGCCAAAAATCATGGCCAGCGTGGTCATCAAGATGGGGCGCAGCCGCACACGTGCGGCCATCAGAAGTGCTTCGCTGCGGCCTAGCCCGGCTTGCATAGTTCCGTCGGCGCGTTCAAACGGTTCCCGGGCGCGAATCGCAAAGTCCACCAGCAAGATGGCATTTTTGGTGACGAGGCCCATGAGCATCACCACGCCGATGATTGAAAACATCGACAGCGTGGAGCCAAACATCATCAGCGCCAGCACCACGCCAATCAGTGTGAGAGGTAGGGCCGTCATGAGCGCGAGCGGCTGAAAAAAGCTCTTGAACTGGCTGGCCAGAATCATGTAAATAAAGATGACGGCCATGGCCAAAGCCGACACGGCATAGCCAAAGGATTCGGCCATGTTTTTGGTGGAGCCGCCAAACTGGTAGCGGTAGCCCGGAGGGAAATCCAGGCTGTCAAGAGCGGCCTTGATGTCGTTTGACACTTCGCCAGCCGAGCGCACCGACACATTGGCGTTGATGGCTACCTCCCGGGTGAGATCGCGCCGGTTGATCTGGTTGGGCCCTGTGGATGGCTGCACGTCCGCCACTTGCCCCAGTCGTACCACGCGATTGCTGCCATCGGCGTTGGTGCCAAGGGCGAATGGCAGGTTCTGCAAGTCTTCTGGGCGGTTCCGGCTTTGTGGTGACAGGCGCACATTCACGTCGTAGGTCTGGTCATCCGGCGCGCGCCAGGTGCCTACCGTCTGCCCCGCCACCAGGGTCCGCAAAGCACTGCCGATCTGTGACACGCCCAGCCCCAGGTCGGAGGCGGCATCGCGCTTGACCTGGATCGACACCGTCGGCTTGTTGGGCTTGACGCTGGAGTCCAGATCCACCAAACCCGGCACGGTTTGCAGGCGGGACATCACTCGCTGAGTAAGCCTTTCCAGTTCGGCCAGGTCAGGCCCCTGCAAGGAGAATTCAACCTGTTTGTTGCCGCCTACCGAGTCCGTCAGACCCACATGGGTCACGGTGATACCGGGAATCGAGCGCAAGCGCTCACGCATCACGGTGGCGAGTTGGTCCACGCTCAGACTGCGGTTTTTGCGATCCACCAGACGCACGTAGATGCTGGCGTAAATTTTTCCCTGGGCCGTGCCAGTGTTGATGGTGGCCAGCGAATAGCGCACCTCGGGCATGCTCTTGAGCATGTCTTGCACCTGGCGTGAGCGCGCCTCTGTCACCTCCAGGGATGAACCCACAGGCGTGTAGAAGCTGATCGAGGTCTCCGAGAAGTCTGCCTTGGGCACAAATTCGGTGCCCAGTAGCGGCACCATGAAGATGCTGGTGACAAAAATCGCCAGCGCCAGCGCCAGGGTCTTGAGCTTATGCACCAGCGACCATGCCAGCAAAGCTTGGTAACCCTGGGCCAGCGATTCGGTGGCGCGGTCAAACCAGCCCGTGATGCGACCGATGGTCTTGTCGTATAGCGTCACTGGCGCAGTCTGCCGGCCGTGCGTTTCGATGCTGGGGTCGTGCCAGATGCTTGAGAGCATGGGGTCGAGCGTGAAGCTCACAAACATCGAGATCAGCACCGCCGCCACGATGGTGAGGCCAAACTCATGAAAGAACTTGCCGATGATGCCGCCCATGAAGCCGATGGGCAGAAACACC
>JBJOIT010000032.1:0-30630 GCA_046046915.1 Pseudomonadota bacterium | reverse complement strand
TGCGCCAGGCGCTCAGCAATGCCAACGCCGACATCTGCGCCACGCAGCCCAGGTACGTGGTGCAAATCACTGGCGACAACGCAGAGGGCAAGGCCCAGCTCGACAACTTTATCGACCCCGAAAAAACCTACCCGGTGATTGCCACCACCTCCAAGCTCATGAGCACGGGCGTGGATGCGCAAACCTGCAAGCTCATCGTGCTGGACCAGAACATCAAATCCATGACGCTGTTCAAGCAGATCATTGGCCGGGGCACCCGTATCAACGAGACCTACGGCAAGAGCTGGTTCACCATCCTCGACTTCAAGCGGGCCAACGAACTGTTTGCGGACCCGCAGTTTGATGGCGAACCCGTGCAGGTGTACCAGCCCCAGCCCGATGAGCCCATCCACCCGCCGGACGAAGCCCCTGGACCCGACGCGCCCGCCCAGGGCCAGACCGGCGCTCACATGGCCCCAGGTGCAGGCGGCGAGGGGGAGCCCAAAAAATTCATCGTGGGCGGTGCGGTCTCGGTGGCAGTGGCGCGCGAGCGGGTGCAGTACCTCAATGCCCAGGGCCAACTCATCACCGAAAGCCTGCGCGACTACACCCGCATCAACCTGACCCGGCAATACGACTCGCTGGACAAATTTCTGCAGGCCTGGAACGATGCCGATCGCAAAGCCGCCCTGGTGGAAGCACTTGAAAGCCAGGGGGTGCTGATCGAGGCGCTGGCTGACGAGGTTGGACGAGACCTGGACCCCTTTGATCTGCTCTTGCATGTGGCCTACAACCAGCCCGTGCTTTCGCGCAGCGAGCGGGCCAGGCGGGTGAAGCAGGGCAATGTGTTCACCCAATACGGCCCCGTGGCCCGCCGCGTGCTCGATGCCCTGTTGGACAAATACGCCGACGAAGGCATTGCCACCATTGAAAGCAACGACGTCCTCAAGGTGCAGCCCTTTACCGACATGGGCAGCCCCGTCGAACTCATCAAAAGCTTTGGTGGCCGCCCGCAATACCTGGCCGCCCTGCAAACGCTGGAGCGTGAGCTGTATTCAGCGGGTGAATGAATAAGCACCTGACGCCAGGTCGAATTATCTGTAAATATCCATAAATAGATAAAATATCAAAATTCAGATATAAAAAGATAATTCCATGCTCTACCACGCACGCACTTCGTTGGCTGAAGGCTTGGCCGATGCCTTGCAAGGCAAAACACCTTTCAGCGATGCCCCCAATGGGCTGTTTTTGGCAGCACCACGCCGGACGGGCAAATCCACCTTTTTACAAGCCGACCTGATGCCCGAATTGGACCGTCGCCAAGTGGTCGGCGTCTACGTGGACCTGTGGGCAGACCAGAACCGTGACCCAGGCGCTTTGATTGCCGAGGCCGTTGGCCGCGCCCTGCTCAAGCAACTGGGCGTGGTAGCCAAAACAGCCCGATCAGCGGGGCTGGAAAGCATCAACGTGGGGGGCATCAAAATTGACACCTCAAAAATTGGCAAAGTTGATGGCACCACGTTGGCGGACGCTCTGCGGGCATTGGTCGAAGCCGCCAAAAACCCGGTGGCCTTGATCATCGACGAAGCCCAGCATGCCTTGACCAGCGAAGCCGGTGAAACCGCCATGGCCGCGCTCAAATCTGCGCGAGACCAGCTCAATCGGCCGGGCCAGGTTCAACTCATGTTGGTCATGTCGGGCTCAGATCGTGACAAGTTGCTGAGGCTGGTCAACACCAATGCCGCACCGTTTTACGGCTCGCAAATTCAACGCCTGCCGGAGTTGGGGGCCAAATTTATCGCACACATTGCTGAACTCATCGTTCGCCAGCGCCCAGAGCTGGCACCGGTCAACGAAGCCGTCTTGGCCGAAGCATTTCAACATTTTGGTCAGCGTCCGCAGTTCTTCATGGAAGCTTTGGGCCAAGTGCTCAGCCCCTTGGCCACCGACACCGGACGGTTTGAACAAGCGATGCTCGCCAAGGCCCAGCAGCAACTGCAAGACGACGAAGACCAAATGGCGCGTGACTACGCAGCCCTCAAGCCCCTGGAGCAAGCCGTCCTCTGGCGCATGCTCGAACTTGGTACCCGCTTTCGGCCCTATGACGCCGAGGCACTGACTTTTTACAAAGATAAAACCGGCGACAAGGTCACCGTGGCCAAAGCACAAAAAGCACTGGAAAGCTTGCGTGCCCACCAGCCCAGCCTGATCTGGAAATCGGCCCGCAGCGAATACACGGTAGAAGACGCCGCCATGGCACGCTGGTACACCCAGCGCATCGCAGCGGGCACCTGGCCGCCCGAGAGCTTGCAACTCGATTGGCTGGACGAGTAGCCACGCTGAGCTGCGAAATTTCGAAACAGAACAACACGGGCTAATCCCACACACAACGCATGTCCAACCTCTCCTCCGTCATCAAATCCATCCAAGACATCATGCGCCAAGACAGTGGCGTGGATGGCGACGCGCAGCGCATCTCGCAGCTCACCTGGCTCTTGTTCCTCAAAGTGTTTGATGCCCTGGAAGAAGAGCTGGAGATCACCCGCGACAACTACCAAAGCCCCATCCCCGAAGACATGCGCTGGCGCAACTGGGCGGCCGATGCCGAGGGCATCACCGGCGACGCGCTACTTGACTTTCTGGACAACCAGCTCTTTGTCACCCTCAAAAGCCTGAGCGGTGACGCCCAGCGCAACCCTCGTGGCTATGTGGTGCGCGGCGTGTTTGAAGACGCCTACAACTTCATGAAAAGCGGCCAGCTGCTGCGTCAGGTCATCAACAAACTCAACGCGATCGACTTCAACCGCCAGGCCGAGCGCCACCAGTTCAACGACCTCTACGAAAAAATCCTCAAAGACCTGCAAAGCGCGGGCAACGCGGGCGAGTTCTACACGCCCCGCGCCGTGACGCAGTTCATGGTCGACATGATCAACCCCAAACTGGGCGAGCGCCTGATGGACCCGGCCACCGGCACGGGCGGCTTTTTGGTCTGCGCCATCGAACACCTGCGCAAACAAGTGCACAACACCGAAGAAGAAGCCACGCTGCAAAACAGCATCTTGGGCGTTGAGAAAAAACAAATGCCCCACATGCTGTGCGTGACCAACCTCATGCTGCACGGCATCGAAGTGCCCAGCCTGGTCCGCCACGACAACACCCTGAGCCGCCCGCTGCGCGACTACACCCCCGCCGACCGGGTGGACGTGATCTTGACCAACCCGCCCTTTGGCGGCATTGAAGAGCCGGGCATCGAACAAGGCTTCCCGGCCGATGTGCGCACCAAAGAAACGGCAGACTTGTTTTTGGTGCTCATCAAACACATCCTCAAAACCAACGGCCGCGCTGCGCTGGTGCTGCCCGACGGCACGCTGTTTGGCGAAGGCGTGAAGACCCGCATCAAAGAACAACTGCTGGCCGAGTGCAACCTGCACACCATCGTGCGCTTGCCCAACGGCGTGTTTGCGCCCTACACCGGCATCAAAACCAACCTGCTGTTCTTCACCAAGGGCAAACCCACCGAACACGTTTGGTACTACGAACACCCCTACCCAGCGGGCGTGAAGAACTACAACAAAACCAAGCCTATTCGCATTGAAGAGTTCGACCTTGAGAAAGCCTGGTGGGGCACAGAGGCCGATGGCTTTGCCGCCCGCATGGAAAACGAACGCGCATGGCGGGTGAGCATCGAGCAGATCAAAGCCGCCAACTACAACCTCGACCAAAAGAACCCGCATGCCGCCGAAGTGGTGAGCCACGACCCCGAGCAACTGCTGGCCGAGTACGCTAAGCAGCAAAACGAGGCGCAAAGCCTGCGCGACCAACTCAAAAGCATCCTCGCCCAATCGCTGGGAGCCCCAGCGTGAGCGCAGTGCTGACGGCGCAAGAGCCCAGCGCCAAATACCTGGTGAATTTGCAGCCCCCACTGGTGCGGCATTTTGACTTGATCGCCCAAGCCCCCGGCGGCGTGGCCCGCCTGCGCGAACTCATCTTGACACTGGCCGTACAAGGCAAGCTGGTGCCGCAAAACCCGAGTGATGAACCTGCGAGTGAATTGCTCAAGAAAATCAGGGCTGAGAAAGACCGACTGATTGCGGAGGGCAAGATCAAGCGGGACAAGCCCTTGGCTGAGATCGCTGATGAGGAGCAACCGTTTGAGTTGCCACATGGCTGGGAATGGGTACGACTTGGCTCTGTTTTTACGCTTGAGTATGGTTCAGCAATGCCGGAGAAGTCCCGACTTCATGGAGATATACCTGTATACGGCTCCAATGGGATTGTTGGTTTCCACAACGAGAGTCTTATTCAGTCACCGTCATTGATTGTTGGAAGAAAAGGTTCGGTTGGAGCAGTCAACATGTCATTGAGTGCATTCTGGCCAATTGACACAAGTTACTTCGTAACGCCACCTAGCAGTATTGATCTTCGATTCAGCTATTTTTTATTTGTATCGTTGAAGCTAGGTAAGCATGACAAGGCTACAGCCATCCCGGGCATAAATAGGAATGATGTTTATAAAGAAGTCGTTGCATTGCCGCCTGAGTCAGAACAATCCCGTATCGTCACCCGCGTCGAAGAACTGATGCAACTCTGCAACGCCCTCGAAGCCAGCGGGCAGCTCGAAGCGCAGCAACACGCTCAACTCGTCAACACACTGCTGGCCACGCTCAGCCAAAGCGAAACGCCCGAGGCACTGGCCGACAACTGGCAACGCATCGCCACCCACTTCGACGTGCTGCTCGACCGCCCCGAAGCGGTGGACGCCCTCGAACAAACCATCCTCCAACTGGCAGTGCGCGGCCTCCTCGTCCCCCAAGACCCTACCGACGAACCCGCCAGCGTTCTCCTGCAAAAAATCCGCACCGAAAAAGACCACCTCATCGCCCAAGGCAAGATCAAACGCGACAAACCCCTGCCACCCATCACCGACGAAGAAAAACCGTTTGAGTTGCCATGGGGGTGGGAGTGGGTGAGAGTTGGACAAGCTTCTGCTCGGGTGCAGTACGGAATAACCGCTTCGGCAGATCACTCAAATTCAAGCACAAAGTTTGTCCGCATCACAGATATCCAGAATGACCGTGTTCAGTGGGATTCAGTACCGGGAATGCAAGGTGGTCCGGAAAATGTTTCGGACCACTACCTATGTGCCGGTGATTTATTGATTGCTAGAACGGGCGGGACTATAGGCAAGAGCTTTTTAGTTCAGGCGGTTCCTTTTTCAGCAGTTTTTGCCTCTTACCTGATTAGGATTTCACCACTGTCGTTGATGAATTCAGAGTATCTGAAGGTATTTGCTTCATCGGAACATTACTGGACGCAGCTATACGCAAAATCCATGGGCACTGGACAGCCCAATGTAAACGGATCTTCGTTATCTGAACTGACTATGCCATTGCCGCCTCTTGCCGAGCAATCCCGCATTGTCATCCGTGTCAATGAACTCCGCAGCCTTTGCGCTGATTTGCGCCAACGCCTAGCAGCCGGTCAAACCGTGCAGTCGCGGTTGGCGGATGCCTTGGTGACTGGTTAAGGCGCGCAACCAAGCTATGGGTTCACGCAACGAAAAACCTTGGTTAAGTGTGGACGACCAGCTCGTTCAGTTGGTGGCTCGGGGCATGGCCATCAGCGACCTTGCCAAAGCTCGCGATTATTTGGAGCGCATTGGTTATTACCGGCTCAGCGGTTATTGGTATGACATGCGGGTGCGCGATGTACCGTTTTCTCCCTTGGACCCCAAGACAGGGAGCAAGCCCAAAAAGGTGGTGATTGAGCGCCCCGTGTTGGATGTGTTCAAACCCGGTACGCGCTTTCAGGATGCGGTGGACTTGTATGTTTTCGACAAGAAGCTGCGCTTGCTCACGATGGATGCGTTGGAGCGCATCGAGATTGCTTTGCGGGTGGACTTGTCGCATTGCTTAGGCAAGGTGGACCGCTTTGCGTACATGTACCCAGCGATTTTTCACAACACGTTTGCCAGCGATGTCAGCCTGGATTCGGGTTTGACCAAGCACCACGAATGGTTGGTCAAACACGCGAAGTTGATCAATCGGTCTCGCGAAGAGTTCATCAAACACAACAAACAAAAATACGGCTTGCCTTTGCCCATTTGGGTGGCTTGCGAGGTGTGGGACTTTGGTTGCATGTCGACCTTGTTTGCTGGCTTGACCACCGAGATGCAAGACAACATTGCAGCCGCCTATGGCGTGAGAGATGGTCGGGTGTTTGCCAGTTGGCTGCGCAGCTTGAACTATTTGCGCAATGTGTGTGCGCACCACAGCCGCTTATGGAACCGCAACGTGGTGGATCAGCCCAAATTACCTGCCGTGGGCGAGGTGCCAGCACTGGATGGTTTTCAGGGCAACCCGAACGCCAGTTTGCGTGCCCGCCCATTTGTGTTGCTTTGCATTTGCCAACATTTGATGACGGTGATCAACCCCTCATCCACATGGGGCCAGCGCCTCAAGGCGCTGCTGTGCGAAGGCTTCCCCGATCTGCAGCATGTGGGCTTGACCCTGCAAGGCATGGGGGTGGACGAAGGCTGGGAGGCGCGGCCATGGTGAGCGCCCAAAGAAAAACCCCCAAGCAGCTTGGCGCCGAAGCGCTTTACCGAAGGGGGCCGTGTTGCGCGGAGTTTAGCTTGCTAAACCGGGTTCGCGCCAATCGCCCCATCAAAAACCTTTGAAATTGTTTTCTGTGGCGCCGGATAACAACGCGGGTTTTGGATAAATGTTGTTTCAAATCAACAGGTTGCCAGAGTCTTTGTTATCTGAAACGCTCTAAAGGCGGCCCCATGCCCATCCACCATGCCATCAGGCAAGTCGGCGAAAAGCCCGCGCCGCTGCAAGCCACCCAACTCGCCGCCGAAGAGCAGCTGCGGGAGATGATCATTCAAGACCCGCGCATCCTGTCCAACGACTGGCTGATCATTGGCCGCGAGGTGCACACCTACGCCAGCTGCAGGCTGGACTTGCTGGCCCAGTCGGGGCTTATTTCTCGTGTCTGGGCGCGCGATAGTGAAAGGCTTTGCTCATGAATGACGTATCCAAGCTCGCGGTACTCCATGACCTGCTGGCGCAAGCGCGTGAGCGTTCGACCATCGAGTTCACCCGTTCTGAGCTTGATGAACTTTTGATCACCAAATTACCTAGTCTCCTGAAGCCTGAGCAAAAAGCCAACAAGGTCGGAAACCTGCTCCAGAGCATGCGGAGATCGGGTCTGATGCAGCCTGTTGGTCCGCGCACATCGGCCGTTTGGTTCTTGTCTAAAACTGGAGTAGGAGAGATGAGCTTTAGCTAAGAAAATTCCATTTTTTTCTTCTAAGTCATTGTTTTTATTGATGTCTAAATATTCTGTGATGAATGGTTTAGACAAGCGTCGTGGCGTTCAAGGGCTGCGCTTACCTTTATAGAAGTCAATGGGCTGTAGATTTTTTATGTCTTTTAGGTCGTTAAAGAAACTGATGCCCTCCCTCCACCCCGCCCACCTCGTCATCCTGGCCGGAGTGACGGCGGCCATGCACGTGGGCAAGGTGCCGCCCGCCATACCGGTGCTGCGCGAGGCCCTTGGTATGCAGCTGGTCGAGGCGGGCTGGCTGTTGTCGATGTCTCAAATGGCGGGCATGCTGGTAGCGGTGTTCATTGGGCTGTTTGCCGATGCTTGGGGCTTGCGGCGCAGCTTGTTGACGGGGCTGGTGCTGATGGCCTTGGCCAGTGCGGCGGGCGCTTTTGCACGCACGGTGCCCACTCTGCTGGTGCTGCGAGCGCTGGAAGGCGTGGCCTTTTTGCTGGTGGTGGTGCCAGCCCCGGCCCTGATACGCCGCCTGGTGGTGCCGGGGCAATTGCCCTTGCTGATGGGGTGGTGGAGCACCTTTATGCCGGTGGGGACGGCGACGGCCTTGTTGTTGGGGCCATTGGTGATGGCGCAGCTGCACTGGTCGGGCTGGTGGGCAAGCCTGTCGGCGGTGTCCCTGCTGATGGCGGCTGCCTTGTGGCGCGGCGTGCGGCCGCCCGGTGCCCCTGAGCCTGCCCAAACGCACGCTATTACACAAGCCCAGGCGTCTGGCCCGAGTTGGCATGCCCGCTTGTGGGCGACCTGGCGCAACCCGGGCACCTGGTGGGTGGCCCTGGCCTTTGGTGCCTATTCCAGCCAGTGGATGATGGTGATTGGTTTCATGCCCACGCTGCTGCAGGCGGCCGGAGTCAGCCCTTTTGGGGCGGGTGTGGCGACCGCCGTGACATCGTTGTTGAATGTGGTGGGCAATGTGATGGCGGGTCGCCTGCTGCACCGTGGCGTGCCGCCGCGCCGGGTGCTGAGTGCTGCTTTTGGCGTGATGGCCCTGGGTGCCTGGGTGACCTTTGGGCTGGCAGACGTGGTGCCCGTGAGTGGGCGTTTGCTGGCTGTGGGCCTGTTTTCTGCGGTGGGCGGTTTGATACCTGGCAGCCTGTTCATGCTGGCCGTGCGGGTGGCACCCAACGAGCACACGGTGTCGACCTCGCTGGGCTGGACGACCCAGATGTCGATGATGGGCCAGTTTTTGGTGCCGCCTCTGGCAGCGGCGCTTGCCCAGTCGACGGGCGACTGGCACCTGACTTGGCTGATCAATGTGCTGGCCTGCGCACTGGGTGTGCTGCTGGTCTGGCGGCTGAGCCTGGTTACAACTGAGCGCCTTCCACCAAAAACCTCACCCGGCGCACGCCCTGCCACTCGTCAGCATCCAACCTGAAGGCCAGGGTGACGCGCGCGGGCAGGGGCTCGGTGTGACCAAACCAGATGCCGTCTACCGGTTGGCCCTGGTGCTTGAGTTTGAGGGACAGGTGTTTTTCGCCGACCAGTCGTTGCGACACCACCTCGACTTCTTCGCTGAAGGTGGGAGGTGCAAAGCCCTGGCCCCACACCTCGCGGTGCAGCGTCTCCACCAGATCGGTGCGGCGGTACTCGGGCGCCAAGGGGCCGTCGGTCTCCAGCCGGCGCGTCAGGGTGGCGGCGTCCAGCCATTCCTGGGCCACCTGAGCCAGCGCCTGCTCGAACACCTCAAAGTGCTCCTCTGCCACCGTGCAGCCGGCTGCCATGGCATGCCCGCCAAAACGCAGCAACACGCCGGGGTGGCGCTTGGCCACCAGGTCCAAGGCATCGCGCAGATGAAACCCAGGGATGGAGCGCCCCGAGCCTTTGAGCTCGTGCTCCTTGCCCGGCGCGTTGCTGGCGGCAAACACGAAGCTGGGGCGGTGCAGTTTGTCCTTGATGCGCGAGGCCACGATGCCCACCACGCCCTCATGAAAGTCGGGGTCGAACACGCACACGGCGGGGGGCGGCTCGTCGCCTTCGTCAAACAGGCCATCGACGATGTTCATGGCCTGCTCGCGCATGTCGCCTTCGATCTCGCGGCGCTGGCGGTTGATGCCGTCCAGTGCCTGGGCCAGCTCGGTGGCGCGGCCAGCGTCATCGGTCAGCAGGCATTCAATGCCCAGCGTCATGTCGGCCAGCCGGCCAGCGGCGTTGATGCGCGGGCCCAGCGCAAAGCCGAAGTCGAAGGTGGTGGCGGTGCGCACCTGTCGCCCGGCGGCCGTGAACAGCGCTGACAGGCCCGCTGGCAGGGTGCCCGCGCGGATGCGCTTGAGCCCTTGCGCCACCAGCCGGCGGTTATTGGCGTCGAGCCGCACCACGTCGGCCACGGTGCCTAGCGCCACCAGTGGCAGCAAGGGGTCCATACGGGGGCTGTGTTGGGCATCCAGCACCCCCCGGGCGCGGAGTTCGGCACGTAGGGCCAACAGCACATAAAACATCACGCCCACACCAGCGATGGACTTGCTCTCAAAACTGCAGTCGGGCTGGTTGGGGTTGACGATGACATTGGCCTCTGGCAGCACGATCTGGCCGTCGATGGAGGCGGGCAGGTGGTGGTCGGTCACCAGCACCTGCAGGCCCAGGGCGCGGGCAGCGGCCACACCCTCCAGGCTGGCAATGCCGTTGTCCACGGTGATAAGCACATCGGCGCCGCTGTCTTTTACGCGCTGGGCGATGGGTGGCGTTAGGCCGTAGCCGTCGACCACGCGGTCGGGCACCAGATAGCTGACGTGCTGGGCACCCAGCAGACGCAGGCCACGCACGCCCACGGCACAGGCGGTGGCGCCGTCGCAGTCGTAGTCGGCCACGATGCACAGGCGCTTGTGTTGCGCCATGGCGTCGGCCAACAACACAGCAGCGTCTTGCGCGCCCTTCAGGCTGGCAGGCGGCAGCAACAGGGTCAGGCCGTCGTCCAGCTCGGTTTTGGAGGTCACGCCCCGCGCGGCGTACAGGCGGGCCAGCAAGGGGTGCACGCCGCTTTGTTCCAGTGCCCAAGCAGCGCGGGGGGGGATGTCGCGGGGAACGATCTTCATAGTTGGTGCAAGGGGGGTAGCGCCGGGCGTCGGCCCAGCGTGTGTAGCAGCCGCGCCAGCCACGAGCGTGGGGCCGTGCGAAAGCTCAGGGCCTGGTGCTCGCCGCACAGGGTCAGGTGCAGCGCCAGGCCCTGCTGCACGTCTGCCAGCAAGGGGCGCAGGGTTTGGGCGTCGAGTGTTTGCCAGGCCTCCAGGGCATCTGGGGCCGTTTCCGCTTGCCTGGTTGCGGCCATGTCGGCCAAGGTTGCCGTGACCAGCTTGACATCCGGCAGTGGCACCGGGGCGGCGTTCAGCTCGCCTGCGCCATGCGGCCAGAAGGTGTTGATGCCCAGTTGCCCGCGTGCCTGACGCTCGTCATAGGCCGGGTGGCTGTAAAACAGCATTTGCATCTCGTTTTGCAGGCGGCGCAAGCGCACGGCAGCTGGGGTGCTGCCATCAAAAAAAGCGGTAGTGATGCGCCGGTGCACCACCTGTTGCAAGGAACGGGTGGGCAGGTCGCGAAACAGCTCACCCGTGGCCAGCCAGGCGTCGGGCCGGTGGTAGTGCAGGGTGATGCCATCTTCTAAAAAGTAGGGCGCGGCGGCCGCCATCAAGGCGCGTGAGCTGGTCTCGTCCAGCGCCAGCTCGGCCGGGTCGCGCAGCAGGGCCTGATCGGCGCCGACCTGGCAATGGCTGGGCGTGATCCAGGCGCAGGGCACCTGGTAGGTCCGGGTGTCAAACGCGGCCCAGGGGATGAGGCCTGGCGCCTGATGCAGGCCACGCGACTTCGCCAGTGCCAACTCGTAAGGCGTGGCCGGGCTGTCGTCGTCGCACTGCACCTTGCCTGCGCTCACCAGGTGGCCCATCATTTCGCGCAGAGTTGGCATCAGGGCAGCAAATTGGCGCACCTGGGTGTCGCTCAACTCCGCGAGGCCAGCGGCATTCACGATCAGGTGGGTGGTAGTTGACGTGGTAGCGGGCGTTGTCCTTGGCGTGGTAATGGGCGGCGTGGTGCTCGGTCGCGGTTCGGTCATAGGCACTATTGTCCCGGAGTCTTGGGCGGTCTTGCGCAGGGGCCGTGTTGGTAAGGCTTTGCAAACAAAACGACGAACAAACCGTCAATTGAAATGACAAGCGAAACGGCAAGCTCCCTTGGCGTCGTCTGAGGGACAATCTGCCAGCCCATGAAAGCCGCCGTCGTCGATTTATTGAAGAAACACATGCCCAACTTGCTTGCGGTGTACGCCTTTGGCAGCCGCGTGCAAGGCACCAGCGGCCCAGACAGCGATCTGGATCTGGCTGTGTTGGTGGCGGGTTATGCCGATCCTCTGGCGCTTTGGCGCCTGTCGGGGGAGTTGACTGATCTGGTCGGCTGCCCGGTGGACTTGCTGGACATGCGAGCGGCTTCCACAGTGATGCAACACCAGGTGCTGACCACAGGCGAGCGGTGGTGGACCAAAGATGCGCAGGTGGGTGTTTGGGAAGCTGCGATGCTGAGCGAAAAAACCGAACTGGACACCGCCCGCGCGGGTTTTCTGGCAGACATACAAACGGATGGGCGGTCTATGGCAGATGACGTGCTGATCAATATGGCCGCCACGATAAAGCGCCGCGTGAGCCGTGCGCGTGAGGAGTACCACCTCAACCCCGCCACCTTCGCCACCGATTTCACCCGGCAGGACGCCGCCATCCTGAACATTCAAAGGGCTTGCGAGGCGGCTCTGGACATGGGGCAACATCTGGTGCGCCGCGATCGCCTGGGTGTGCCACAAAGCGCGCGTGATGTGTTTGAGTTGTTGACCCGCGCCGGCTGGATTGACGCCGGCTTGGCCCTGAATCTGAAACACATGGTGGGTTTTCGTAATGTGGCCGTGCATGACTATCAGGCGCTGCAGTTGCCTATCACCGTGAGCATCATCGAATCCCACCTGGATGATTTTTTGCAGTACAGCCAAGCCCTGTTGAAACGCGATGCGGCTGGCCCTAAAACCTGAACACGCGCATGCAAATCCCTTACGAACTCATCCTGGGCTGGCGCTACACGCGGGCGGGGCGGGCCACGCGGCGCAACGGATTTATCTCGTTTATTTCTGGGGTGTCGATGCTGGGCATCTCGTTGGGGGTGGCGGCGCTCATCATTGTGCTGAGCGTGATGAACGGGTTTCAAAAAGAAGTGCGCGACCGCATGCTGGGCGTGGTGTCTCACATCGAAATCCTGACGCCCGACGGCCAGGCCCTGCCGGATGTCAACCGCACCCTGAAGGAGGTGCGCCAGCATCCGCAGGTAATAGGCGCTGCGCCCTTCATTGCTGCCCAGGCCTTGCTGGCCCGGGGCGAGGACATGAAAGGCACCGTGGTGCGCGGCATCGACCCCGCGCTGGAACCCGAAGTGACCGAGCTGGCGGGCACCTTGCAGAACACGGCTTTGAAGCGATTGATTCCTGGCGAGTTTGGCGTGCTGCTGGGCGGCGAGCTGGCGCGAAGCCTGGGTGTGCGTGAAGGCGACAAGGTGACACTTGTGGCGCCCAGTGGCCAGGTCACTCCGGCGGGGGTGGTGCCGCGCCTCAAGCAGATGACGGTGGTGGGCACCTTTGACTCGGGCCATTTTGAATACGACTCGGCCCTGGTCATGGTGCATGAGCAGGACGCTGCCAGGATCTTTCGGCTCGAAGGCCCTACCGGTGTGCGCCTGAAACTGAGCGATTTGCAGCAGGCGCGCGCTGTGGCGCTGGACCTCAGCACGCAACTGAGCGATCACCTGCTGATACGCGACTGGACGCGCCAGAACCGCAACTGGTTTGCCGCCGTTCAGCTCGAAAAACGCATGATGTTCATCATCCTGACCCTGATCGTGGCGGTGGCCGCCTTCAATCTGGTCAGCACCCTGGTGATGACGGTGACCGACAAGCGCGCTGACATCGCTATTCTGCGCACCCTGGGCGCCAGCCCGAAAAGCATCATGGGCATTTTTGTGGTGCAAGGGGCTCTGGTGGGGGTGATCGGCACCTTTGCCGGCCTGCTACTAGGCTTGGGCGTGGCGTTCAACATCGACGTGATCGTGCCAGCGCTGGAGCGGTTGCTGAGCGCCAGCTTTTTGCCCAAAGACATTTACCTGATCAGCCAGATGCCCAGCGACCCGCAGCAGTCAGACATCCTGCCCATCACCCTGATTTCGCTCGCACTGGCGTTTTTGGCCACGCTCTATCCCAGCTGGCGCGCCAGCCAGGTGAACCCGGCGGAGGCATTGCGTTATGAGTGATAGGGCCCCCACGCTCCCCGCTGCGCGAGGATCGCTGCCCCCCGAGGGGGCCCTCGCGCCTTCGGGCGGCCGAGCGGCGCTCGACATGGCCCCCACGCTCCTTGCTAATGTTGTGCTTCAGGCCACAGGCCTGAGCAAGCGCTTTACCGAGGGGCGGCTGGATGTGACGGTGTTGCAGGGCGTGGAGTTGCAGGTGCGCGCAGGCGAGACGCTGGCCATCGTGGGAGCCTCTGGCTCAGGCAAGAGCACGCTGCTGCACTTGCTGGGCGGGCTGGATGCACCCACCAGCGGGCAGGTCACCCTACAGGGCCAGGACTGGACGCAACTCAGTGCCGCTGCCCAGGGCGCCTTGCGCAACCGCTATCTGGGTTTTGTCTACCAGTTTCATCATTTGTTGCCCGAGTTCAGTGCGCTGGACAACGTGGCCATGCCCCTATGGATACGGCGCCAGAGCCGGGAGCAGGCCTCCCGCACCGCGGCTGCCATGCTCGCGGCCGTGGGTCTGGCCGACCGTGTGCATCACCGGCCAGCCGAGCTGTCGGGCGGCGAGCGCCAGCGGGTGGCCATTGCACGCGCCTTGGTCACCCAACCCGCCTGTGTGCTGGCCGATGAACCCACCGGTAATCTGGACCGAAGCACCGCAGACGGCGTGTTCGAGCTGATGTTGAGTCTGGCCCGTACCCAAGGCACGGCCTTTGTGCTGGTGACCCATGACGAGGGCTTGGCCGCGCGTTGCTCGCGCCGGCTCAGGCTGGTGGCCGGCCGGTTGACCGAGCCCGTCTAAAGCCACCTAGCCGACTAACCCACGATGTGGTGCTTGCCGATGAGGTGCACCGTGCTGGCCTGAGGGCCGTCCTGGCCCAGTTCTTCGGTCAGGCGCACCTCTGCCCCCACGCTCAACTGTTCCAGGTCGCGCTCGACCAGGCTGTCGCGGTGAAAGTAGATGCGCCGCGCATCCGGCGTCTCGATCCAGCCGAAATCTTTCTCGGGATGCAGCTCGCTCACCTTGCCGTGCAGCGGGGTCAGGTGCGTTTTGACTAGGCGCTGGCGCAAACGAACGTAATCTTCCAGCTGGCGTTGCATGGCATCGAAAGCATCCCGCAGAGCCACGTAAATGTCGGTGTAGGGGGCGTGTTCATCAGGCTCGCGGTTGGCGATCAGCTCCTGATCCGGCACGACCAGGCCGATGCGCACTTGAAAGTGGTTGCCCTGCTGGTGATGCCGATGGCGCGAATCGACTGCGACCTTGCAACTGATGATGGGCTTAAAAAAGCGCGCCAGCCGGTCGACCCGCTCGCGGATCTTGGCTTCGACCGCTTCGGAGCGGTCCAGATTGAGAAAGGTGATTTGCAGAGGGGTCTGGAGTGAGGGCTGCATAGTGCTTCCGTGTGTTGTGCGTGGTGTGCTCAAACCACCATCCGCAAGTTCAGTGTCCATCTGGCATCCCTTGCCCGGTTTGACGGCTCGCAAATGGTCCGGATTTACGACGCCTTGCGATGCTGCCTGTGGTACTTTTCGGCCCTGCCTCTGCCCATCCACCTGTTGACCCCATGCCGCTGCTCATCGACACCCACTGCCATCTGGACGCTCCCGAGTTCGCAATTGACGTTGCGGCCGTTCGCCAGCGCGCTCGGTTGGCCGGGGTGAGGCACTGCGTCTTGCCCGCCGTGTGTGTGGCAGATGCTGATGCAGTGCGCGCCTTGGCCCACGCCGGCGGTGACAGCTACGCCCTGGGCATACACCCCCTGTGGGTGCCCCGCACGGGCGATGCGGATCTGGCCCTGCTTGATCAGCGCTTGACGGAACTGGCTGATGATTCCCGTTTGGTGGCGGTGGGTGAAATCGGACTAGATTTTTTTGTGCCGGCGCTGTGCGAGCCGGCCATGCGGGGACGTCAAATCGAGGTCTACCGCCAGCAATTGGCCATGGCGCGGCGTCACGGACTGCCGGTGATCCTGCATGTGCGCCGATCGGCAGACCTGTTGCTCAAGGGATTGCGTGAGGTGGCGGGCCGTGGCACCGCGGGGCGGTGGGCCTGGTCGGGCATCGCACATGCCTTCAATGGCAGCGAGCAACAGGCCCAGGCTTTCATTGATCTGGGGTTCAAGCTGGGCTTTGGTGGGGCGGTTACCTTTGACCGCGCCCTGCAACTGCGCCATCTGGCCGCCACCTTGCCTTTGAGCGCCATCGTGCTCGAGACCGATGCACCCGATATCCCGCCGCATTGGCTGTACACCACCGCCCAGGACAGGGCACTGGGCCAACCCCAAGGACGCAACGAACCCGCCGAGCTGCCGCGCATCGCTCAAGTGGTGGCTGATTTGCGGGGTATGCCTGTGGATGAACTGATCGAAGCCACGACCCGTAATGCGGTGGAGGCTTTGCCACGGTTAGGGGCCTTGTTGGCTGTGGCGCCTGGCTGAGGAGAGGTTGTTGTCCCTGCTCGGGGCCAGAGGCCGGGGGCGCCCGGCAGCGCCTCACTTTTCTTTGCTTCGCCAAAGAAAAAGTAAGCAAAAGAAAGGCGACCCCGCTGTTTGCGACCCCGAAGCCTTGGGCTTCGGGGCAGCCTGCGCTGCTTCCTGAAACGGGGGAAGAACGCAAACTCGCTGTCGCTCAGACATGCGTTCTTCTGATCCCCGTGTCAGAAACCTGCTCGGCGCAACCAGAAGGGGTGGGGCAACCGAAGTCAGGAATTCAACGGTCTCCAACCCATTGCGAATGCGCCGAGGAGCGCAGAGCCAGCCGGATCAAGGGGCGCGCATGTTTGAGCGACAGCGAGTTTGCGCGCCACCCGGCTGGATCGAGCACCGCAGGGTGCCCCGCTGCTGTGCAGCGGGGTCGCAGACGCTTGGGTCGCCTTTTCTTTGGCTACTTTCTTTTGGCGAGCAAAAGAAAGCAGCTCGCCCGCCGGGGCGACATCCCGGCCTCCGCTCTACGCAGTAGCAAATAGACCACCGCCGGGGCGACATCCCGGCCACAGGCCCCGAGCAGGGACAACAAGACTCACATCGCCCAAATCCGCGGCGACGCTCCCTGTATGTTCCAGAGACTTTGACGCCACGCTGCCCAGACCAGCTTCAACAAGCCCATGGCTGGTTCCACCACGGGGGCCAACACGCGTAGGACTACGACTTGGTCGTTGGGGCAGGTCACACCGGCGGTGGCTTGCAGGCTGTGGGTTTCGATCAGGGCGCGGGCCGTTTCCAAGGCGGCTTCACGGCGGGATCGATCGAGTTTGCTGCCAGAAGCTAAAAACAGGGTGGCCATGCAGCGGTGGCCGGCCAGGCCCAAGGGGCCGTCCATCAGTCGTTGGTCAGCGGCGTCAATTTGGCCTTGCTCCAGCCACACGCCCTGTAGTTCAATGCGCTGATGCAGGCGACCTTGGGCGAAAGGTTGCTTGGCCAAAGGCAAACCTAGAGCTGTGATATCCCAGCCCAGGCACTCGGCGCCGGGCGCAAGGTCAAGCAGGAGCTGGTTTTCTGCGTTGCAGTCGTTGTAGCAAAGGGCTTCCAGCGGCAGCCATTCCAGCCGGGCCTGGTCTTGTAGCGTGATGCGCGTGCGCTGAAAGGCCAGTTCGCCGCTGGAGCGATAAAAGCGCGTGGCCCCGGGGGTGGTGATCAGCCCGTGGGCCCGGCCCGCCGCGCGGACCTGAATGTCCAGCGTGTCACCCCCCACCAGACCGCCGGGTGGATGCACCAGCACGTTGTGGCAGATCGCCTCGCCCTCGGGGTACAAGCTTTGCAGCACTCGCAACGGCCCAGTGTGGGTGTGCGTCACCCAGGTGCGGCCTGGGGAAGCGGCGGCGTCGCTTTGGTAGTCGAGTTGTAGTTCTGCGTACCAGGCCATGAACGGGGTCAGGCGTGGCCGGCGTCAGGTGTTGCAGTCGCTTGGGCTTCGGTGATGCGTTGGTTCAGGTGCTCCAAAGCCTCGACCACCTGGTCGACCAAAATCAGGCACAGGTCACCCGGTTGCAGGCGAGCCAATGCGGCGTCGATGGCCAGAAACTCACCCCGTATCTCGTCTATCACCCGTGTACGAGGTGCACCTGCCAGACCTTCACGCAGCAGACCCATGACTTCGCCATCGGCACGGCCACGCTGGGCGGCGTCTTGGTACAGGATGACCTCGTCAAACGCGGCGCCCAGTATCACGGTCTGGTCACGCAAATCGCGGTCGCGGCGGTCACCGGCTCCGCTGATCACAACGCTGCGCTTTTGTGCTGGCATGGCATCCACGGCCTGGACCAGGGCACGCATGGCGTCGGTGTTGTGGCCATAGTCGGCAATCACGGTAGCGCCGCGGTAATCCATGACGTTGAAGCGACCGGGTGCGTTGTCGGCATCGCCCACAAAGCTGGCCAGACCGCTACGCACGGTGTCCCAGTCTAGTCCGGTCGCCCATGCGGCACCGACTGCGGCCATCACGTTCTCGACCTGAAAACCAATGGTGCCCCGCCGGGTCAGCGGCACATCACGCAGGGAAATGCGCTCACGCCATGCGCCTTCCACCGCGACGATGTCATCGCCTTCCTGGTACAGCGCACGCTTGCCCTGGGCGCGGTGGGCCGAGAGCGTCGGGTGGTGCGGGCTTTGGCTGAAAAAGATGACTTGGCCAGGGCAAGTCGCTGCCATGGCAGCGACGATGGGGTCGGTGGCATTGAGCACCGCAAAGCCCTTGGTGGCCACGTTTTGCACGATCACGCGCTTGAGCACCGCCAGGTCTTCGACGGTGGTGATGTAGTTCAGGCCCAGATGGTCGCCTGTACCCACGTTGGTCACCACGGCCACCTGGCAACGATCAAATCCCAGTCCCTCGCGTAGCACGCCACCGCGCGCCACCTCAAACACGGCTGCGTCCACGTCGGGGTGCATAAGCACGTTGCGCGCGCTTCGGGGGCCACTGCAGTCACCACTGTCGGTCTGGCGGCCGTTGATGTAGACGCCGTCGGTGTTAGTCATGCCGGTTCGCAGGCCGCTGGAGGTCAGCAGGTGTGCGATCAGGCGTGTGGTGGTGGTCTTGCCATTGGTGCCGGTGACGGCCACCACGGGAACGCGACCATCTTGCCCGGAGGCGAACAGTTCATCCACGATCGCAGTACCTACCGGTCGCCCTTTGCCGTAAGACGGGGTCAGGTGCATGCGCAGGCCAGGTGCGGCATTGACCTCGACCACGCCGCCGCCTTGTTCTTCCAGTGGGCGCAGCACGGTTTCGCAGACCACATCCACACCGCAAATGTGCAAGCCCACGGTTTGTGCTGCGGCCACGGCTCGGGCCGCCAATTCGGGGTGTACCTCATCCGTCACGTCGGTGGCGCTGCCGCCGGTGGAGAGATTGGCGTTGTTGCGCAGCACCACGCGCTGGCCAGAGGAGGGCACAGACTCTGGGGTCATGCCCTGCAACTGCAGGCGGGCCTCGGCGATGCTGTCAAAACGGATGCGGGTCAACGACGTGGCGTGGCCCGAGCCACGGCGGGGATCCTGGTTGACGATGTCCACCAGCTCGCGCACCGTGTGCACGCCATCGCCGATCACGTAGGGGGGATCGCGGCGCGACGCCGCCACCAGCCGTCCACCCACCACCAGCATGCGGAAATCGTTGCCCGGCAGGTATTTTTCGACCATGACCGTACCGTATTCAGCGGCCGCCTGAAAGGCAATGTCCAGGTGCACGCGGCTGACGATATTGACCGTGACCCCCTTGCCTTGATTGCCGTCCAGTGGCTTCACCACCACAGGCAGGCCAATTTGCTGCGCCACTTTCCAGGCAGAGTCGGTGTCGTTGACGGGCATGCCGTGCGGCACAGGAACCCCAGCCGCCCGCAGCAGCTTTTTGGTCAGGTCTTTGTCCTGGGCGATGGTTTCTGCAATGGCGCTGGTGGCGTCGAGCTCGGCTGCCTGAATGCGGCGCTGGCGTGACCCCCAACCCAATTGCACCAGGCTACCGCTGGTCAGGCGCCTGAAGGGAATGTCGCGGGCCACGGCCGCATCCACAATGCAGCCGGTGCTGGGACCCAGGCGCTCGTCTTCGTCCAGCTCCTGCAGGTCGGCCAGCGCTTGGGCGATGTCAAAACTGCCTTGGGTGAGGGCGGCCTGTATCAGTTCTTGTGCCAGGGCCAGGGCTTTGCGTCCCACCGCCTCTTCGGTGTACTGCACCACCACCTGATAAACCCCGGGCTCCACGGTTTCTGTGGTGCGACTGAAGCTGACCGGGCAACCCGCCTGGGCTTGCAGGGCCAGGGTGGCAGCTTCCAGTACGTGGGCCAAAGAGACTGGTCCTTGAAAGCCGCGATGGCGTATGGATCCGATGGCGGGGAACAGGCCACGGATTCTGTCTTCAAACCCAGGCAGGCTGGCCAGCGAGTGGGTGTGTTCACTGCAGCGCACCACGGCTTCTACCGAGGTGTTGCGACTCCAGAGATTAGGTCCGCGCAGGGCGCGTATGCGGGAGACTTCCATGTCAGTTCAATCCTTGTGCGCCTGGGGCCTCGAAAGTTCGGATGCCAGCGCTGATCAGTGCGGGCGCGATGCCCAGCGCCCAGGCAGCCGACACGCCGGCCAACATGGCGGGCAAGGGCAGTGGTGTTTGTGTGGAGGGGCAGGTGGGCTCGGTCAAGACGGTTTCTTGCTTGCCGTGTGCCAACACCACATTGGGGCCACGCGCAAAAACGGCACGCTCACCCTGGTCACGTTGCTGGCGGATAGCCTCCAGACCTTCATCACAGGCATACAGAATGCAATCGCCGTCGCACAACTCGGCCATGCTGGCTACCTGGTCATTGGCCGCGTTCAGCACGGCGGTGCCGCTGGCCAGCACCACGTCAACCTGGGTGCGTAGCACCTTGAACAACTGCTTGTCGTCATGCACGTCGTATTCGGCCAGTGCGGCGGGACGTTCAAAGTCTGTCACGACGCCGACCTGGCAGCGGTCGTAGGCCAGGCCGTCTTTCAGAATGCTCAGCGGCCCGTTTTCTATCACCACGGCTTGTACCGATCGGTTCATCAGCAGGCGCTGACCCGCGTCAAAGTGCGCGCTGGGTTCGGATTCCACCCGCCTACGGTCCAGGAACATGCCGTTTTGGCAGGCTGTGCCCGTGATGCGACCGCTGAGCTGCAGGATCCAGGCGACCAGTTGGGCCACGATGTGCGTGTCTTGCGAGCCCGTCACACCGACGACCGGGATGCGGCCGGTGGCGCCTTCCGGGAACAAATGGTCACATATCGCGCGTCCCACAGGGCGTGGCGAGCCCTGAGCGGGCTTGAGGTGCATCAGCAGCCCAGGGCCGGCGTTGACCTCCACGATGGCGCCACCTTGCTCATGCAGGGGGCGAGAAATGTCCTGCGCGACCAGATCAATACCTGCAACGTCCAAGCCCACAACACGAGCAGCCAGACCCGCCATGTAGCTCACCTCAGGGTGCATTTGGTCCGTGCAGTCGATGGCGACATTGCCATTGCGCTGGATCAGCACACGCCTTGAATCTTTGGGTATCGCGTCTGGACCCAGACCTTGGCGCTCCAGCAGCTGGCGTATGACAGGCTCACGTTCCAGAATGATGGTTTCCAGCGGAAATTCTTCTGCCTCGCCACGCCGTGGGTCTGTGTTGAGCTGGCTGTCGATCAATTGCGATACGGTGGATTGCCCGTCGCCCGTGATCCAAAGGCTTTCTCCCCGGGCGGCTGCAACCACCTTGCCACCGACCACCAGGACCCGGTGCTCGTTGCCACGGATATAGCTCTCGACGATGACCTCGCTGCCCTCGGCGTCGGCAATGCCAAAAGCGCGCTCGATGTCTGCTTGTTCCGTCAACTCCAGTGACACACCGCGCCCGTGATTGGCATCGGACGGCTTGACCACGACGGGCAGCCCAATATCTTGTGCTGCCTCCCAGGCTTCGGCCGGAGAGTCCACCACCTGGCCCTCGGGCACCGGCACACCGCAGGACTTGAGCAGACTTTTGGTGAGATCCTTGTCGTGAGCAATGCCTTCGCCAATCGCACTGGTGTGCTCGGTCTCGGCCGTCCAGATACGCCGCTGCGCAGCACCTATGCCCAGCTGCACCAGGTTGCCGTCGTTCAGACGAATGTGGGGAATGCCGCGATCGGTGGCCGCCGACACGATGGACACGGTGCTGGGGCCGAGGTAGCAGTCATCCAGCACGTCCTTGATGCGGGCGACGGCGGCGCGCAAATCGTCTGCGGAGCGGGGCTCATCGTTGATCAGGGCCAGCAGCAGCTGGTGCCCCTCGGCCAAGGCAGCACGGGCGACTTGTTCATCGCGCGCCCTGAAAACCATGCGGTAAACGCCATGCTTGGAGGTGCTGCGGGTTTGCCCAAAGCCGGTGGGCATGCCCGCCAGGTTGAGCAGTTCGATGATCACATGCTCCAGCACATGGCCGGCCCAGGTGCCCTCAAGAAGGCGCTGGTAAAAGCCACCAGCTTCACCCACACCACAGTGATGCTCCATCAGGGAAGGCAGCAGGGCAATCAAACGCTCATTGAAGCCAGGAATCTGGTTGGAGGGGGTTTCTTCCAGGGGGCCCAAGTCAAGCCATACTTCCAACGCAGGGCGGTAGGTCCAGATGTTTGGGCCACGCAGATAATTGGCGCGTAGTAGCACCAGTTGATTTTTTTGGGTCATTTTGGCAACGGCTTAGGCCTGGAGCACAATGGCTCTCTCGTTTCGGACGCCACGCCGATGTGGCTCAGGTAAGACAAAAACACATGCAAAACCCTCGCTCAGCGGTCGGCGCCGGTGGAACTTTACACGCTCAGCACGCCCAGTTTCCTTTCAGTTACCAAAATGAGGAAATTTTGGGTGCTGTAGACATCGATCTGGACGGCAATTTACGCTTTGTAAGCAGTCAGTTGCTGCTAACGACCCACCGTTTGAGCGCCCTTGAGGGCGAGGGGGACTGGAGGCACTGGCCGATGGCTGTCGGCCTGTCGCTGGAGTTTTTTGACCACGCCGGTGTTGGGACGCTTGCATTGCAAGATGGCCATCAACGATTAGCCTCATGGCGATTCACATTGGGACTACAGCCCCAAGTTCTGAAGTTGGTGCGGCAGTTTGAGCAGCAAATGGAACGTCTGCGTGCGGGCACGCCGCTGACCGCCGCCTACGCCGTGGGTGAGGCCACCTGCGGGCGTTGCCATGCCGCCTTGCCGCCCGACAGCGACGAATGCCCGGTGTGTGAGCCTGAGCAGCAGGCTCCGCCGTCCACCTGGGTGCTGCTGCGTTTGGGGCGTTTTGCCAGGCCCTACCGCAAGGAGCTGGGCTTGGGCGTGCTGCTGACGCTGCTGTCGACGGGCGCCAGTCTGGTGCCCCCTTACCTCACCATACCCTTGATGGACGATGTCTTGATTCCGTTTCAGAACGGGCAAACCATCGACCCCACACTGGTGATGACCTTGTTGGGCGGCTTGTTGGCCGCAGCCCTGGTGGGCTGGGGCCTGGGCTGGGCGCGCACGTATCTGCTGGCACTGGTGTCCGAGCGCATAGGAGCAGACCTGCGCACGGCTACCTTTGATCACCTCCTGGGCCTGAGCCTGGACTACTTTGGCGCCAAGCGCACCGGTGACCTGATGTCGCGCATCGGCTCCGAGTCCGATCGCATCTGCGTGTTTTTGTCTCTGCACGCTCTCGATTTCGCCACCGACGTGGTGATGATCGTGATGACGGCAGTGATTCTGTTCTCCATCAACCCGTGGCTGGCACTGGTCACACTGCTGCCGCTGCCCTTTATTGCCTGGATGATCCATGTGGTGCGTGACCGTTTGCGCACCGGCTTTGAGAAGATTGATCGTGTGTGGGGCGAGGTCACCAATGTGCTGGCAGACACCATTCCCGGCATCCGGGTGGTCAAGGCCTTTGCACAAGAAAGGCGTGAGGCCCAGCGTTTCCGGCAGGCCAACGCGCACAACCTGGCCGTCAACGACCGGCTCAACAAGGTGTGGTCGCTGTTTTCGCCCACCGTGTCCTTGCTCACTGAAGTGGGCTTGCTGGTGGTCTGGGCCTTCGGCATCTGGCTGGTGTCCAAGAGCCAGATCACGGTGGGGGTGCTGACTGCCTTCATTGCCTACATCGGGCGCTTTTACACCCGGCTGGATTCCATGAGCCGCATCGTGTCGGTCACCCAAAAGGCGGCGGCCGGCGCCAAGCGCATTTTTGACATCCTGGACCATGTGTCCAACGTGCCCGATCCTGCGCAGCCCGTGCCGGTCAGCAAGCCCTTACAGGGGCGTATCGAAATGCGTGATCTGGGCTTTCGGTATGGCAGCCGCTCGGTGATTCGGGGCTTGAGCCTGGCCATCGAGCCGGGCGAAATGATCGGCCTGGTGGGCCACAGCGGATCTGGTAAGAGCACGCTGGTCAACCTGATTTGCCGTTTCTACGACGTGAGTGATGGCGCCATCGTGGTGGACGGCACCGACATTCGACGCTTTGCGGTGGCCGATTACCGTCGCAACATCGGGCTGGTGCTGCAGGAGCCCTTTTTGTTTTTTGGCACGATTGCCGAGAACATCGCTTATGGCAAGCCCGATGCCACCCGAGCCGAGATCGTGGCTGCAGCCCGCGCAGCCCATGCGCATGAGTTCATCCTGCGCTTGCCCCACGGCTATGACTCGCTGGTGGGAGAGCGCGGCCAGGGCTTGAGCGGTGGGGAAC
The DNA here is from genome assembly GCA_046046915.1 of Pseudomonadota bacterium. Taxonomy (GTDB): domain Bacteria; phylum Pseudomonadota; class Gammaproteobacteria; order Burkholderiales; family Burkholderiaceae_C; genus JBEEJZ01. The sequence goes on along the minus strand of JBJOIT010000032.1, from coordinate 6,375 downwards.
GTCAGCGCATTTCGATTGCGCGTGCCTTGCTGATCAACCCTCGCATCCTGATCCTGGACGAGGCCACCTCCAGCGTGGACACCGAGACCGAGAAAGAAATCCAGAAAGCACTGGATAACCTGGTGAAAGGCCGCACCACCATTGCGATTGCCCACCGTTTATCTACGTTGCGCCGGGCTGACCGGCTGGTGGTCATGGATCGGGGCGAGGTGGTCGAGGTCGGTCCGCACGATGAGCTGATGGCCCAAGAGGGCGCCTATTGGCGTCTGTACCAGGCCCAGGCGCGACAGGTGGACACCGAGGATGCCATCAACCCCGACGCAGTGGGTACCAGTGTGGCCCTGGCAACCTCACATGTGATTCATGTGGCACAACACGGGGGCACGCCATGAGCGCCATGCAAACATCAGATCTTGGCTTTAACTTGTCTCGTAATGCGTTCAGGCAGCTGGTGCTCACCTTGCGTGACGGCACCGAACATGTTGGTGTCCAGCCGGTGCGGGCCTTCCCGATTGCCGCACCGGACGAGGGCCTGTCTTTGGTGGGGGCGGATGGTCATGAGCTGGTATGGGTTGAGCGCCTGGCCTTGTTGCCACCACCGGTGTTGGCGCTGTTGCAAGAGGAGTTGAGCCTGCGTGAGTTCACACCGGTGATACGCCAGATCGCGTCGGTCTCGACGTTTTCGACCCCCAGCACCTGGTCGGTCCAGACCGACCGTGGCGATGCGACCCTGGTGCTCGATGCCGAGGAAGATATACGCCGCCTGGTTGAGGGCGGCTTGCTGATCACCGCCAGCAACGGTGTGCATTTCAAGGTGCCGCCTATGGGCGAGTTGGACCGGCACTCACGCAAGTTGCTGGAGCGTTTCTTGTAGGGCGCGCTTACTCGCCTTGGCTGCCCCGGTGTGCCCAGCCGGTGGTGTGCTTTTCGATGTAGCTGAAGAGCTCGTACATCACCATGGCCATGGCGCCGACCACCACCAGCCCGGAAAACGCAAGGCCCATCTGCATGGCCGAACCAGCAGAAATCAGCAGGTAGCCGATGCCTTCATTGGCAGCGGTCATTTCCGACACCGTAGTACCCACAAAGGCCAGCGTGATAGCGACCTTGAGCGAGCCGTAAAAGTAAGGCATGGACCTTGGCAGCCCCACCTTTACCAGCACATCCCAGCGCTTGGCTCCCAGCACGCGCAACACGTCTTCCAATTCTGGCTCCAGCGTGGCCAGGCCCGTGGCGATGTTCACCATGATGGGGAAAAAGCTGATCAAAAAGGCCGTCAGGATGGCCGGGCCGACACCGATGCCGAACCACACCACCAATATGGGCACAAACGCCGCTTTGGGGAGCGCGTTGAACGCTGTCATCAGCGGGTACACGGCCGCATAAGCCAGGCGCGAGCTGCCAATCACAAAGCCCAGCAGCACGCCCACCACGATGGCAATGCCAAAGCCCGCCATCGTGACCCAGAAGGTGCGCCAGGCATGGCCGGCAATGATTTCCTTGAATTCCCAGAACTGGCTCCAGATGCGAGAAGGGCTGGGGAAGACAAATTCTGAGACGTTAAAGGCACTGCACAGCCCCTGCCACAGCAAAATGACACTGACCAGCAAGACCCAGGGTGCCCAGGTTTCTATCTGCTTTTTGTTCATGAGGCACTCTTATTGGTTGATGACCGCGCCGCTCTTGCGCATGGCACCGATGTGCCCGCGCAGCTCGTGCACGATGTCGGTGAACTCTTTGGTATAGGTGATCTCCAGATCTCGAGGGCGAGGTAATTCGATCTCTTTTTTCACCACAAAGCGGCCCGGGCTCTTGCTCATCACGTACACCGTGTCAGCCAGAAACACCGATTCACGCAGGTCGTGGGTCACCAAAATCACATTGAATTTTTGCTCGGTCCAGAGGTCGCGCAAGATGCACCACAGCTCTTCTCGGGTGAATGCATCGAGAGCGCCAAAGGGCTCGTCCAGCAGCAGCATTTTGGGCTCGTGGATCAGCGCACGACAAATGCTGGCCCGCTGCTGCATGCCGCCCGACAACTGCCAGGGGAACTTGTCTTCATAGCCCCCCAGGCCGACCTTCTGCAGCAGTTTGCGAGCGCGTTCTTCGTATTCCTTGCGCTTGGCCTTGAACTGGCTTCGGAAGGGCTCCACGATTTCGAGCGGTAGCAAAACGTTGTCCACCGTGGTGCGCCAGGGCAGCAGCGATGGCGCCTGAAACGCCATCCCCGAGATCTTGAGCGGCCCGGTGACCGGTTCTCCGTCGATCAGGATACGGCCCTTGGAGGGCATCTTCAGGCCGGTGGTGAGCTTCATGAAAGTGGACTTACCACAACCAGAAGGACCGACGATGGCGATGAACTCGCCAGACCGCACCTTCAGGTCGATGGCCTCCACTGCGTAGTGGTTCTGCTTGAGCAGGGTTTCGTTATAGGCCAGCCAGACGTCCTGGAAGTCAACGAAGCTGGATTCTGCGGCGTTTTGCATCAGATGATCTTTCAGGACGTTTGCGAACTCAGCTTATTTCTTAGGCAGTACGTCCAGGGCAGCCTTGGCTGGCAGAAAGGAACCGTTCCACACCGTGTCGGGGTTGACCCGGGTTTTGGTGTTGAAGGCGTCGGATACTTGCGATGCCATCAGCGACAGACGTGGGCCGTTGACCTGACCAAAGCCTTCTGCCCGTGCGTTGGGGCTGTTGATGGCAGTGTCAATGGCCAGTTTCAGGCGGCGGGTTTCCAGTTCGGCGTTGATGATGCCGTCGCGGGCTTTCACGTCGCCCACAGCTGCTGCGGGGTTACCCACCACGTCCTTCATGCCCTTGGCGAAAGCGGCCAGGAAGGCTTTGACAGCCTCAGGGTTTTCTTTCAGGATTTTGGGCGAGGCAATGATGGCATTGCCGTACAACTTGACGCCGTATTGCGGATAAGGCAGCACCACCACGTCGTCGAGTTTCACGCCACGGGCTTCGAGGTTGAGCAGCGACGTGAAGGTGAAGCCAGTGATGGCGTCTACATCGCCACGGGCCAGCATGGTTTCACGCAGCGGTGGGTCCATGGCCGTCCATTGCACACCGGGGATGCTGTTGGCCTTGGCAAAGATGGGGAAAGCGCGGCGGCCGGCGTCAAACACAGGTGCACCCAGCTTCTTGCCATTGAGGTCTGCCGGGGTTTTGATACCGGACTTCTTGAGGGCCATGACGGAGGCTGGCGTGTCGTTGTAAACCATCATCACGGCCACGGGCTTGGACGGGGCGTCCGGGTTGTTGGCGTGAAACTCCATCAGTGCGGCCAGATCGGCAAAACCCATGTCGTAGGCGCCAGACGCAACACGAGTCACCGTGCCGCCGGAGCCGTTGCCAGCATCAATGGTCACGTCAAGCTTGGCATCCTTGAAATAGCCTTTGGCGGCAGGTGTCAAAAACAGGGCAGCCGGGCCCTCAAATCGCCAGTCGAGCTGGAACTTGATGGGCGTGCTTTGCGCGTGGGCCATGCCCATCATGACCAAGGCGGCTGTTGCAGTCACAGATTGCAGGAAATTTCGTTTGTTCATAAAGACTCCAGTTAATCGACGTTGATGATGCTGCAAAGCAAAAAAGGTGCCTAACCCTCTCGGTCGACACCCCGGCCCTGCTGCGCAGGTGCTGATTGTTGGGTGTAAGACCTGAGGGCCACAAGTCGGGATAACCCCAGTTTGGTGCGTTTTTCAGTGGGCGTCTGCTTGCTTGGCCGCTGCGACGGCGGCGCTGTCGTCACCGCTGGCGCCGTTGAAGAACAGATTCAACAGCAGCGCACTCATGGACGCCAACAAAATGCCCGACTCGATCAGTGGGTGCAGGCCGTGGGGCATCCATTGCTTGAAGTTGGGGGCAATCAGCGGAATCATGCCGACGCCGATCGAGATGGCGACGATCAGGGCGTTGAAGCGATTGGTACGGAAGTCCACACCACCCAGGATGCGGATGCCCGTGGCGGCCACCATGCCAAACATCACCAGACCGGCGCCGCCCAGCACCACAGTGGGCAGCGACTCGATCAGGGCGGCCATCTTGGGCAAGACGCCCAGAATGATCAGGATGATGCCGCCAGCCACGCAGACAAAGCGGCTCTTCACGCCGGTGACGGCAACCAGCCCCACGTTTTGCGAGAAGCTGGTGTAGGGGAAGGTGTTGAACAGGCCGCCAATCAGGGTGCCCAGGCCATCGGTGCGCAGGCCACGGGTGAGCGCCGCGCGATCCACCTTGGTGCCAGTCATGTCGCCCAGTGCCAGAAACATGCCGGTGGATTCAATCATCACCACGATCATGACCAGTGTCATCGTCAAGATGAGCACAGGGTCAAACACGGGCATACCAAATTGCAGCGGCAGGACCACATCCACCCAGGCCGCTTTAGCCACCTTGTCAAAATTCATCAGCCCAACGGCTGTGGCCACTGCACCACCGATCACGATGCCCAGCAGCACCGAGATATTGGCGACAAAACCCTTGGCGAACTTGGAAATCAGCAAGATCGAGGCGAGCACCAGTGCGGCAATGCCCACGCCGCCCAGATCGGCGTATTTGGGGTTGGGCACGGTGGGCACCAGGGCCAGCCCCTTGGGCGCCGCAGGCACAGCGGCGCCCGCTGCGGCAGTGGCATCTGCCAGCCATTTGGCATGTTCGGGGTTGACCACGCTGGGGGCGGTGGGGCCAAAGGGGTTGCCAAAGATCCAGTTGATGCCGATGCGCATCAGGCTGATGCCGATCACCGCAATGATGGTGCCGGTCACCACCGGCGGGAAGAAGCGCAGCATGCGGCTGACCAAAGGTGCGATCAGGATGGAGATGGCACCTGCACCCATGATGGCGCCAAAAATCAGTTGGGCGCCGGCGTCGCCGGGGTTGGCGTTGGCCATCGCCACCATGGGGGCCACTGACGCAAACGTCACGCCCATCATCACCGGCAACTTGATGCCAAACCACTGCGTGGCTCCCAGCGATTGGATGAGGGTCACCAAGCCGCAGCAAAACAGGTCAGCTGAAATCAGCATGGCCACCTGTTCGGGGCTGAGCTTGAGTGCCCGGCCCACGATGAGCGGCACCGCAACAGCGCCGGCATACATCACCAACACGTGTTGCAGGCCCAGCGCGGCCAGCTTGCCATTGGGCAGCCGCTCGTCAACCGGGTGGGTGGTTTGGGTCATCAGAGTCTCCTAACTTTCTTTGATTCGTACACGAAAAGTGTATACAAAAAACAAAAAATAGAGATTGGTGTAAACCCGAATGCAGGTGGCGATTTGCCTGGGGTTTGGCCCCCGCTTCAAGGTCTGCGAAGCAGGTACAGCTTGAAACGGGGAAATGCCTGGCCGCCGTGAGGGCCAAGCAGTGAGGCTTTAGCTCAGCAGGTCAAACAAGGTGCGCGCCACCACCTGCGTGGCACGGCGCAGGTCTTCCAGGTCGAGGCGTTCGTCTGCGCGCTTGGCATGCGACTCCAGCACGGTGCGTGGACCCGCACCATAAATCACCCCCGGTATGCCGGCTTCACAGAACAGTCGTACATCGGTGTACAGCGGCGTGCCCAAAGCGGGAATGGGCTCGCCAAACACTGTTTCGCCGTGGCGCTGAAGGGCTGCCACCAGCGGCTGATTGCCCGGCAAGGGTTGCAGGGCGCGCGCCAGCAGGATGCGTCTGACGTCTATCGTGATGCCAGGCAACTTGGCTGCGGTGTCGGCCATGAGCTGACGCAGGCCGGCCTCAACCTCGGAGGGGTTTTCCTCGGGGATCATGCGGCGGTCGAGCTTGAAGCTGACCCTTCCGGGAATCACGTTGGTATTGGTGCCACCTTCGATGGTCCCTATGTTCAGGTAGGGGTGGGTAATGCCTTCCACCTTGGAGGTGATCTGCTTGTAAAGCGTGTTTTGGGCGTACAGCGAGGTGAGTATGGCGTTGGCCGCTTGGAGAGCGTCCACGCCCGAATCCGGGATGGCAGCGTGTGCCATCTTGCCGTGCACGGTGACCTCCATCTGCAGGCAGCCATTGTGGGCGGTGACCACCTGGTAACTGAAACCGGCGGCCACCATCAGGTCAGGCTTGACGATGTTGTGCTTGAGCATCCAGCCGGGGCCAACCTCTCCACCAAACTCTTCGTCGTAGGTGAACAACAAATTGATCTGGCCCTGCTTGGGCTTGGCAACGGCTTCCAGCGCCCGCACTGCAAAGGCGTAGGTCGCGAAGTCGCATTTGCTCACTGCTGTGGCGCGCCCGTAAATCTTGCCGTTCTCGATTTCGCCACCGTAAGGGTCGTGGGTCCAGCCCTCACCGGGGGGCACCACGTCTCCGTGGGCGTTCAGCAACACCGTGCGGCCTTCGCCATAGCGGCGACGCACCACCAGATTGGTG
>JBJOIT010000031.1:0-31136 GCA_046046915.1 Pseudomonadota bacterium | reverse complement strand
ACGTAACCGGTGCCGGTGGCTCTGCACCCAAGCACGTGCAGCAGCTGGTGGAAGAAAACCACCTGCGCTGGGACTCGCTGGGCGAATTCCTGGCCCTGGCCGTCTCGTTGGAAGATCTGGGCCTGAAAAAGGGCAATGGCAAGGCCAAGGTGCTGGCCAAGACCCTGGATGCGGCCACCGGCAAGCTGCTGGACAACAACAAGAACCCATCGCCCAAGACGGGACAGCTCGACAACCGTGGCAGCCAGTTCTACTTGGCCATGTACTGGGCCCAAGAACTGGCCGCCCAGACGGAGGATGCTGAACTGCAAGCGCACTTTGCGCCGCTGGCCCAAGCCTTGACCGACAACGAGCAGACCATCGTGGCTGAACTGAACGCGGTGCAGGGCCAGGCTGTGGACATCGGCGGCTACTACCTGCCCGACCCCAAAAAGGTTAGCGCAGTGATGCGTCCAAGCGCCACCCTCAATGCAGCCCTGGAGGCCTCGCTGGCCTAAGTCTGTCCTGCTTGATCCGGGCCTCCGAGGGCAGCGAGAGCTGCTCTCGGAGGCCTTGTTGTTTGCAGAGCTTAGAATTCGCACCTCACCGGGGGTGTCCGTTGATCGCGGACTGAGAAATACCCCACTCACCTGATCTGGGTCATGCCAGCGTAGGGAGCGTGAATGCCTGGCCTTTCCTTTTTTCCAAGAGGGGTGGTGCCAGGGCCTTCAGGCGCTCGATGCTGGCGCATTGAAAGGCAAACATGCATCGTCGTACCTTGTCCCGGCTGGCTTTCGCCGCCACGGCCACTACTCTTATTTCCACCTCGGTTTTCTTTCATTCCGCCGTCTGGGCTGCGGCGCCCGTGCTACGTGTGATGGTGCACGATTCATTTGATTTGCCTAAGCCTTTGCTGGCGCAGTTTGAGAAGGACGCGGGCGTCAAGCTCAGCATCATCAAGGGGGGTGACGCAGGGGAAATGCTGAACAAGCTGATCCTGACCAAGGCTAAACCTGTGGCCGATGTGGTCTACGGCATCGATAACACCTTGTCCGCCAAGGCCACTGCCGCCGCGGTGCTTGTGCCTGGGCAAGGCGCTGCGGGGCCTTTGGGAACTGCGCTGACAGCGGTGGACTATGGCTACGTGACGCTGAACCTTGACAAGGCGGCCGTGGCCAAGAAGGGCGTCGCCTTGCCCCAGTCCCTGCAAGACCTGACCCAGCCTGCGTACAAAAAGTGGCTGGTCGTCGAGAACCCGGCCACATCTAGCCCAGGCTTTGCCTTCTTGCTGGCCACCATTGCCGGGCTCGGTGAAGAGCAAGCGTTTGACTGGTGGGCTCGCATGCGTGCCAATGGCCTGAAGGTTTCCAAGGGTTGGACCGAAGCCTATTACACCCACTTCAGCCGCAATGGTGGTGCTTACCCGATGGTGGTCAGCTACGCCAGCAGCCCGGCAGCCGAGGTGTTTTACAGCAAGGACAAGCTCACGGAATCGCCGACCGCCAATTTGTTTCTGAAGGGCGCTGTCTACCGTCAGATGGAGGGTGTCGGCCTGGTGGCGGGAGGCAAGCAGCCTGAAGCTGCGCAAAAGTTTGTTGCCTTCATGACCAGCGCGCCCGTGCAGGAGGCGCTTCAAACCACCATGTGGATGTTCCCTGTGCAGGCAAACACGCCTCGCGCCGAAGTCATGCGCCATGCGCCGGAACCCGCCAGCTTTGAAAGCCTGCCCGCCGAGCAGATCGCCGAAAAGTCTGCCCAGTGGATTGCCCGCTGGACCAAGGTGGTCTTGAAGTAAATCCATGAGGCTGTCTGGGCGCTGGCTGCTGACCTTTTGGCCGGCCGCTGCCTTGTTATTGCTCCTGCTGGCGCCCATGACGCGCCTGGCATGGGAGGGCTGGGCCGGTGGCGATGTGTCAGCTGCCTCGTCCAGCCACCTGTGGGTGCTGTGGCAAGACGAATATCTGCGCTGGCGCTTGCTGTGGTCCGTGATGCAGGCGGCCTTGACCTGTGTGGCCGCACTGGCAGTGGGTTTGCCCGTGGCCTGGGTGTTGGCCCGGTTCGAGTTTGCCGGCCGCACCTGGGTGCTGCGTTTGCTCATGCTGCCCTTTGTGGTGCCTACCCTGGTGGCGGCCATGGGCGTCCTGGCCTTATGGGGGCCTATCGGAGCGCTCGGAGGAGGGGAGTCAGATGACAACCCCTGGCTTCTGCTCTACGGCAATTTGTTTTTCAATCTGTGTCTGGTGGTACGCGCCGGCGTCGATGCCTTGTCACAGGTGAGCCGCCAACGGGTGGATGCTGCCCGCACCCTGGGGGCTACGCCCTGGCGAGCTTTTTGGCGGGTGGAATGGCCAGCCATCTTGCCCTGGCTGGCGTCTAGCCTGTGCCTGGTGTTTTTGTATTGTTTCTCGGGTTTTGGGCTGGCTCTGGTGCTGGGCGGTCAGCGCTATGCCACCATCGAGGTAGAAATTTACACCCTGGTGGCGCATGAGCTGAACTTGGCGCAAGCCAGCGTGCTGGGCTTGTGGATGCTGATGCTGACAGGCTCGGTGGCGCTGGCCTATGCGGCTATCGAACGGCGTTTGTCAGCCCCGGCACGGCCAGATCCCGTGCCCCGCCAGCGGCCCCGACGCTTCACCCAGTGGGCAGCTGTGCTGGTTGCCTTGGCGGCCCTGTTTGTAATTTGTGCCGCCCCCTTGTTGGCTATATTTTGGAAAGCGGCCCAGGCTGGTTGGGGCGCATGGTCTCAGGTGCTGGAAGCGGAAGCCTTGGACGCTCTCTTCAATACGCTGCGATTTTCGGCGGCAGCCTTGGTGATGGGCACGCTGCTGGGTTTGGCCCACGCCTTGGCGGCGCAGCGCTCCTTATGGTGGCGCACGGCGGCGTTCTTGCCCCTGATCGCATCCCCTGTGACGGTGGCCTTTGGCCTGTTGCTCCTGTACCCCGAGGCTACGGCCAGCCTGGCCCTTTTGTTGGCAGCCTACACCTTGCTCGCTTATCCATTTGTAGCCAAATCGGTGGCGGCTGGGCTGGACGGACTGCCTGCATCATGGGGCATGGCCGCTCGCACTCTAGGGGCCACCCCCTGGCGTGTCTTCTGGCGGGTGACTTTGCCCCTGCTGCGGCCTGCTCTGCGCCGTGGCATGGCCTTTGCCGCAGCCACCTCCCTTGGGGAGTTTGCCGTGACGCTCTTTTTGTCCAGACCAGAGTGGGCCACGCTCACCACCCTGATCTATCAACACCTGGGGCGCCCGGGTCAGGCTCATCAGGAGGCGGCATGGGTGCTGTCCTGTGTGCTCATGGCCCTGGCCTTGCTGGCCTTTGTGCTGATTGAGTGGCCGGCAAGAGCGCGCCTGCCGGGCCAGCAGCTTGCTCAGGCTCATGCGGGGTTGAACCATGCTTGAGCTCAAACACCTGCGCAAGACCCTGGGCCAGCGTGTGCTGTTCGACGACCTGAGCCTGGTGCTTGCCCCTGGTCATGTTGTGGCGCTGTTGGGGCCATCGGGCTGTGGCAAAAGCACCTTGCTACGCATCGTGGCTGGCCTGGAGGCATCGGACTCAGGGTCCATACTGATGGACGGCCAGGACATCACCGCCATGGCGCCCGAGCGCCGCCGCTTTGCCCTGATGTTTCAGGACTACGCCTTGTTCCCGCATCTCGATGTGCAAGACAACGTAGCCTTTGGGCTGGTGGAGCAGGGCCTGAAAAAGCGCGATGCCAGGGCCCAGGCGCAGGCCATGCTGGCGCGCTTTGGGCTTGCAGCGCAGGCACATCAACAGGTATGGACGCTGTCTGGCGGCGAGCAGCAACGCGTGGCCCTGGCCCGTGCGTTGGTCACTGCCCCTCGCGTCTTGTTGCTCGATGAGCCCTTCGCGGCGCTGGACGCCGATCTGCGCAGCAGCCTGCGTGAAGAATTTGGCCAGCACATCAAGCATGCCGGTATGGCGACCTTGATGGTGACGCACGACGAGGTCGAGGCCCGTGCCATGGCCAGCCAGGGTGTTCGACTGGTGGACGGGCGACTGATGCGTGTTTGGTAAGGGCCGCCGTCAGGCCAGAAAAGCCTTGATGACCTGCAGCAGTTCTTCGGGGGCTTCGGTCATTTGGTGGTGGCCTACCGGCAGGTTTTTGACCTGAACGTCCGGGCAAACTTGGCGGGCCCGCGCTGCGGCGATCAGCGACTTGGCGGCCCGGGGCGGTGTCATCTGATCTTGCTCGCCCAGCGCGAACAGCACCGGACAGCTGACTTGCGCCATGGCCGCGTCACCGTTGGCATAACTGTTGCAGGCCACAAAGCCCCGGTGAAACACGTTGACCCTGGCATTGCTGGCCAGCACCCGCCGGCCCAGCGCCAGGCTGGCACCGTACACCCAGGTGCCAGGCCCCAGGGCCGAGGGCGGTGCAGCCAGTGTGCTGCGCGAGTACACATTGACCAGTTTGAGCGCTTTTTCTGGATCGTTCATAGAAGCGTCCAGCAGCGCTGGCGAGACCGGCATGGGAAAGGCCGTGCCCACCAGAATCAGGTGGCTGACGCGTGTTTGCAGGCGAGCCGCCGCCTCCAGTGCAATCAGCGAGCCCCAGCTGTGGCCAACCAGCGCAGAGGTGTGCACGCCCGCGGCGTCCAGCAGCTGCGCCACACACTCGGCCGCTTCCTCAACACTGGTCGGTGCATCGCCGCCACTTCGGCCGTGGCCGGGCAAATCGATGGCCAGCACGTTCCAGCCATGATGGGCCAGGTACCGGCTTTGCAGAATCCACACACTGTGGTCGTTGAGCACGCCGTGGATGAACACCACCGTGGCTTGCTCGGGGCGCATGGTCTTGCCGCCGGTGTAGCAGTAGATGGGGGCGCCGTTGACAGTTAGATACATGAGAAAACTCCTGTGCGGGGCGTATCAGGCGGCTTTTTCGGCGGCGCGCAGCGCACGCTTGAGGTCATCCAGCAGGTCATCCGGGTCTTCCAGCCCGATGGACAGGCGGATGGTGCCGGGGCCGATGCCCGCGCCGGCCAGTGCCTCGTCGCTCATGCGAAAGTGGGTGGTGCTGGCCGGGTGGATGACCAGGCTGCGGCAGTCGCCCACATTGGCCAGGTGGCTGAACACTTGCAGACTTTCCACAAAGCGCTGGCCTTGGGCACGGCTCCCCTTGAGATCGAAGCTGAACACCGAGCCAGCCCCGCGCGGCAAGAGCTTTTTTGCCAGAGTGTGGCTGGGGTGGGTTTCGAGCAGCGGGTGGCCAACGCGGCTGACCAAGGGGTGCGCCGCCAAAAACTGAACCACATGCTCGGTGTTGCTCATGTGCCTGGCCATGCGCAGCCCCAGCGTCTCGATGCCCTGCAAGATCAGCCAAGCCGTGTGCGGGCTCATGCAGGCGCCAAAGTCGCGCAGGCCTTCACGCCGGGCGCGCAGCAAGAAGGCGCCTACGGTGCTTTCTTCGCTGAACACCATGTTGTTAAAACCCTCGTAGGGCTGGGCCAGTTCGGCAAACCGGCCGGTGTGGGCGTGCGCTGCTGCCCAGTCAAAACTGCCCCCATCGACCACCACGCCGCCTACTACCGTGCCGTGGCCGCTCAAAAATTTGGTGGCCGAGTGATACACCAGATCGGCCCCGAGGGACAAGGGCTGCATCAGCCAGGGTGATGTGAGGGTGGAGTCCACCAGCAAAGGCAGGTGGGTTTCACGCGCCAGCGTTGCAAGCGTGGGGATGTCCAGCACGTCCAGCCCCGGGTTGCCCACGGTTTCACCAAACAGCAGCCGGGTGTTGGGGCGGATGGCCGCGCGCCAGCCGTCGATGTCGTTGGGCTGGACAAAAGTGGTGTCGATGCCAAAGCGCCTCAGGGTGTAGTGCAGCAGGTTGTGGGAGCCACCATACAAGGCTGTGCTGGCGACGATGTGCGAGCCCGCCCCCATCAGCGTGGCAATGCTCAGGTGCAGGGCTGCCTGGCCGCTGGCGGTGGCAATGGCACCGATGCCGCCTTCAAGTGCCGCCACGCGTTGTTCTAGTACCGCGTTGGTCGGGTTGCTGATGCGGCTGTACACATGGCCGGCACGCTCCAGATTGAACAGCGACTGCGCGTGCTCGCTGGACTCAAAAACAAAGGAGGTGGTGAGGTGTATGGGCACGGCGCGGGCGCCCGTGGCGGGGTCGGGCTGCGCGCCGGCATGCAGGGCCAGGGTGTCAAAACCAGGATCGGAGTAGCCGGGCATGTTTTCCTCGAAAAGTTGGGGCCGTACTCGGGCATTTACGGGGGTGAACCAAGGCAATTGTGGGCTATATTGCATTCAAGATTTGTCTCAACCCCGCCGAGAGGAGAACACCATGAAAGTCAGCGATATTCTGCGCGTCAAGGGCAACACCTTGTACACAGCCCACCCCGATGAGCCACTGTCCCGCGCGCTGGACCTGATGGCCGAGAAAGACATCGGTTCCTTGGTTGTCATGGCCCAGGGCGAGCTGGCCGGCATGCTCACCTTTCGTGAGGTGATACAGCTGGTGGTCAAGAACGGCGGCAGTATCGGAGACAAAACCGTGGGCGCCGCCATGGACGGTCATCCCCTGGTCTGCAGCTCAGAAACCGAGCTCGACGACGTGCGCCGCATGATGTTGGAGCGCCATGCACGCTACATGCCCGTCATGGACGAGCGCATGCTGATGGGTGTGATCAGTTTCTACGACGTGGCCAAGGCCGTGGTCGACAGCCAGAACTTTGAGAACAAGATGCTCAAGGCCTACATCCGCGATTGGCCAGAAGCTGAGGCTGGCGAAAAAGTCTGAGCATTTCTTTTAACCCGCTCAGCAGGAACAAAAAAGGCCCGCAGGTTTGACGCCTGCGGGCCTTTGGGATGACGTCGCGCGAGGATGTCAGCGACGGTTCGCCTTGGGATCAGTTCACCAGCACGGCAGCCCAGGCGGCAGCGACAGCGTTGGCCTCGACCGAGCCGGCACCGTACAAATCATTGGCGGCACTGAGGGTGGCCGTGCGAGCACCGGCGTAGTTGGTGCTGGAGGTCATATAGGTCGTCAGGGCCTTGTACCAGATGGCTGCCGCCTTGTCTTTTCCTATACCTAGCAGGGTGCCTGTACCGGTGGCAACTCGGGTGTTGCCACTCGTGCACGTCTTGCTGGGGCTGCCCGCTGTGGTTCCTTCTGCCAGGAGGTAGAAGAAATGGTTAGCCACCCCCGAGCTGTAATGGACGTCTAGGCTGCCAAGTGTGCTGTACCAACAATCGGCAGAAACAGTATCCGTACTGGGGTTGATCATGTTCCGTAGTGATCTGCCCGAGCTCTTGTAGAGTTTTTCGCCGATGAGGTAGTCACCTACATCGTTGCTGTTGGCGGCATAGAACTCGACCATGGTGCCAAAGATGTCCGAGGTGCTTTCGTTGAGGCCGCCCGACTCGCCCGAGTAGATCAATTTGGCGGTGCGGCTGGTGACGCCGTGCGCCATTTCGTGGCCGGCCACATCCAGTGAGTCAAAGGGGTTGAAGGTCGTGCCGTCGCCGTCACCATAGGTCATGCAAAAGCAACTGTCTGACCAAAAGGCGTTGTTGACCCTGCGCCCGTAATGAACGCGGTTATAGGAAACTTTGCCCATGCCATCGATACCCGTGCGCCCATGCATTGTCTGGAAGTAATCCCAGGTCACCGCCGTGCCGTATTGGGCGTCCACCCCCACCGTGGCGAGATCGCTCAAGAGGTTGTTCCCCCATGTGTTGTCCGCGTCTTTGAAGATGGCTCCACTGCCAGACGTTTTGTTCGCCATGTTGACCGTGTACTGCCCGCCGCGGCTGGGGTCCCGCAACTCAAAGCCACCGGTGGTGAGGCTATTGGTGGTCAGGCTGACGTTGCCGCTGAAAAAACTTTTGCCCGTACCTGCTGCAGCGCCTGTGTGGATGTCGTCCCAAGCCTCGAGCACCCGCCCGGTGTGTGCATCGACAATGACGTGCTTTTCGCTAGGCGTTCCGTCTGCTTGTTCGCCAAAGACTCTGATGTCCCACGCCAAAGCTGGCAAGTCTGCGCGAGCGTAAATCACCTGCTGTGCAGGGATGTTGCCAGTGCTGCCTGCGTGCATGGCGAGCGCCGCTTGTTGTGCCCGCGCAGCGTTCACGGTGGGCTTGACGGGCATGTCGATCCAGCGTTTGAGTGTGTGGGAGGTGCTGGAGAAAGCGCCATTGCGGCTGGAGTGCACAACCATGTCGCCCCCAATCACCGGCAAGCCCTTGTAGCGCCGATCAAAGCGCACGTGCTCGGCGCCATCGGCGTCGATGATGACGTCGCGCACCTCATAGCTGTGATCGCGACCGTGCAGGGTCTTGCCAGGAAAGTTGCTGATGTGGCCGTTGGCGCGCTTGATTGCGGCGGCAGGATCAGCGGCGAAGGCAGGCGTTGCGCCCAAGGTAAGGGCGATCAGGCCCAAGGAAATTAGCCAGGGTAGTTTTCTTTGCTTCATATTCAATCCTTTGGAATTGTTATTTTTTATCACCACCCTGAGCGGCGGATTTTCAGCGATTGCTGTAGCGCTGGCAAGACGTGACCCAACATGGTGATATGAGCAGACCTGTCCATGTTGGTCTGTGAAGGGCGCATCCGGACAGCTCAGAGATAATCGCCGCCATGAGCGGAAACACTTTTGGACACCTTTTTTGCGTCACCAACTTTGGTGAATCACACGGCCCGGCCATTGGCTGCGTGATTGATGGTTGCCCTCCGGGCATGGCCTTAAGCGAGGCCGATATTCAGGGGGATCTGGATCGCCGCCGTCCGGGCACCAGCCGGCACGTTACCCAGCGCAACGAGCCCGATGCTGTCGAAATTTTGAGTGGCGTGTATGAAGGCAAGACCACTGGCACGCCGATTTGCCTGCTGATTAAAAACACCGACCAGCGCAGCAAGGACTACGGCAACATCCTGCAGAGCTTTCGCCCCGGCCATGCCGATTACAGCTACACGCACAAGTACGGCATACGTGATCCCCGTGGGGGTGGTCGATCATCTGCCCGCCTGACGGCGCCCATGGTGGCGGCCGGTGCGGTGGCCAAGAAGTGGTTGTTTGAAAAGTACGGCACCACCTTCAAGGGTTGCATGACGCAGGTTGGCGACGTCGCCATCCCGTTTGAGTCATGGGAGCATGTGCCTCACAACCCGTTTTTTGCACCCGTGGCGGATGTGCAGGCGCTTGAAGACTACATGGATGCCCTGCGCAAGTCGGGTGATTCTTGCGGTGCGCGCATCCGTGTGACGGCCTCTGGCGTACCTGTCGGCTTGGGTGAGCCACTGTTCGACAAGCTCGATGCCGACATCGCTTACGCCATGATGGGCATCAACGCCGTCAAGGGCGTGGAGATTGGCGCTGGCTTTGCAAGTGTGGCCCAGCGTGGCACCACCCACGGCGATTCCCTGACGCCTGAGGGCTTCAGCACCAACAATGCTGGCGGCGTGCTGGGAGGTATCAGCACCGGTCAGGATCTGGAGGTGAGCATTGCCATCAAACCCACCAGCTCCATCATCACGCCGCGCGAGTCCATCGATACCGCTGGTCAATCGGTCGAGGTGGTAACCAAGGGCCGCCACGACCCCTGCGTAGGCATTCGTGCCACGCCGATTGCCGAGGCCATGATGGCCCTGGTTCTGATGGATCACGCCTTGCGTCACCGTGCACAAAATGCTGATGTGCAGGTGGCTACTCCCGACATCGAGTTTTTGCGCCGTTCCTGACCTTGGGCCGGGCGAGGGCGTGCTTCAGCGCTCGGTGTCGCTGCTCAACCCGATTCAGCTCATGCGCTGAATTCCCCTGGCGCTAAAAAGCCCCGCATGCGGGGCTTTTTCATTGCCTATCGTCATTTCTGGCAAATCCATAACACCCCTGGGTGACCCGTGTTGACGGTGCGCAAGGCAGCAAGAGTGCACTTGATAAATACTGTGGGGGGTATATACTATGGGGGAGTATCCAAGGAGATCCCATGACCACTCTTCGAGTCCACCGCATGAAACACCAGTCATCACTTGTCCGTTTAACTTTGGCACTGTCATTGAGCCTGGCCTTCAATGGCACCTACGCAGCAGCTCCCGCTGCCGGCATCGACGTGGCGGTGATCAAACTGGGTGCCCAGGCCGTTCCGACCGGGTTTGAGCTCGATGGTGTGGTGCAGCCGGTACGCCAAAGCACGGTGTCTGCCCAGGCGGCGGGTCGTCTGGCCACCTTGCTGGTGAAGGCTGGCGACCGGGTACGGGCCGGCCAGGTGGTGGCCACAATCGATGACCGTGAAACCCAAACGGGCGTGCAGCGAAGTGCGGCCCAGGTCGCCCAAGCAGATGCCGAGTTGCGCAACGCAAGTGCCCATGCCCAGCGCACCCGTGACCTGCAAACGCAGGGCTTCGTCAGCAAGGCGGCACTTGACATGGCCGACAACCAATTGAGCGCTGCAAAAGCTGGGCGCGAGCAGGCCACAGCCGGTGCGCGCCAGTCTGCACTGGCACAGGGTTACACCCGTGTGACGGCACCCTTTGATGGCTGGGTACTGGAGACCCTCAGCGAAGCCGGTGACCTGGCCATGCCAGGCAAGCCCATTTTGACGATCTACGCACCTACGCCCTTGCGTGCGGTGGTGCAGGTTCCTGCCTCGCGTGGCGAACTGGCACGCAGTGCCAACCGTGTCGAGGTGCAAGTGCCCGGTGCTCAAGGCGCGTCTCAGTGGCTGGCTCCGGCCGCTCGCAGCGCTTTGCCCGCAGCGGACCCAGTGTCTCAGACCATTGAATGGCGGCTGGACTTGACGCCTGTGGCCGCACAGGGTTTGGTGCCTGGTCAGCAGGTTCGTGTGCGTTTTGTGGGTGGCAGTGCCGATCGCATGGTGCTGCCGTCGTCAGCGGTGGTTCGTCGAGGTGAGTTGACCGGCGTCTACGTGGCATCGCAAGGTACTTTTGTGCTCAAGGCCGTTCGTCTGGGTACGGATCACGGTGCCAGCGGTGTCGAAATTCTGGCGGGTCTGAAGGCCGGCGACCAAGTAGCGACCGATCCGGTTCGCGCTGGCTTGGCCGGTGCGCGTCCTGCTGGCGCAGCTCAGTAAGGCTTACAACATGACCACCGAATCCTCCACGCCCCGACTGGGCGCCTCCGGTCGTATTGCTGCGGCCTTCCAATCCAACGCCATTACCCCACTACTGGCGCTGGTCGCCTTGTTGTTGGGCCTATTTGCGGTGATGGTGACACCACGCGAGGAAGAGCCTCAGATCAACGTCACCATGGCCAACGTCCTGATTCCCTTCCCTGGGGCCAGCAGTGCGGATGTGCAGAACATGGTGGCTCGCCCTGCCGAGCAGGTGCTCAGCCAGATTGCGGGCATTGAACACACCTATTCTGTGGCACGGCCAGGTGTGGCTGTGCTGACCGTGCAGTTCAAAGTGGGCGTGCCTCGCACCGATGCGCTGGTTCGCTTGTACGACGTGCTCAACGCCAATCAGGACTGGTTGCCCCGAGACCTGGGCACGCTGACTCCCATCGTCAAGCCCAAGGGCATTGACGACGTGCCGGTGCTTGCCGTCACGATGTGGAGCCGCGATGGGACCTCTGCCAGTGAGCTGGAGCGTGTGGCGCGCTCGCTGGAACTGGAGCTGAAAAGTGTGCCCGGCACCCGCGAGGTGCAGGTGATTGGTGGCCCGGGGCGTGCGGTGCAGGTCTGGCTGGACCCGGTACGTCTGCGTGAACGCGGTGTCGATGTGCTGGGCCTGAAAAACACGCTGTCGGCCGCCAACTTTGGCATGCCTTCAGGCGCGGTGCTGGAGGTCAATGGCAAGGCTCCTCAAATGCTGAGCGTGGAAACCGGCGAATTCTTGACCTCTGCCGATGACATTGGGTCCTTGGTGGTGGGCGTTAGCAAGGGCAAGCCGGTGTACCTACGGGAGGTGGCACGCATTGAAGCGGGTGCACAGTTGCCGCAGCGCTATGTGTGGTTCACGCCCGGCGCCGCCATGACGGGCCAAGATGCTGCGCACAGCGCCGATGCCGCCGCGGTGGCTGCCGGCCAGACTTTCCCTGCGGTGACGCTGACGGTGACCAAGAAGCCAGGTGAAAACGCTGTTGACGTGGCCCGTGCTGCCCGTGCGCGCCTGGACACGCTGCGCAACACCGTGATACCCGCCAACATCGAAACCACCGTCAGCCGCGACTATGGTGAAACCGCCGCAGAAAAAGCCAACAAGCTGATTCAGAAACTGGCATTTGCCACTGGGTCAGTGATTTTGCTGGTCGGCCTTGCCTTGGGCCGACGCGAGGCCGTGATTGTGGGCGGCGCCGTGATTCTGACCCTGACAGCCACCTTGTTCACCAGCTGGGCCTGGGGTTTCACGCTCAACCGCGTGAGCTTGTTTGCTCTGATTTTTTCGATCGGTATCCTGGTGGATGACGCCATCGTGGTGGTGGAAAACATCCACCGTCATCAGCAACTGTTCCCTGGCAAACCCCTGGCGGAAATCATTCCTGGTGCGGTGGACGAAGTCGGCGGCCCCACGATTCTGGCGACCTTGACGGTGATTGCCGCTCTGCTGCCCATGGCTTTTGTCAGCGGCCTGATGGGCCCCTACATGAGCCCCATCCCCATCAATTCGAGCCTGGGCATGGCCTTGTCTTTGGCCATCGCCTTCACCGTCACTCCCTGGCTGTCGCTCAAGCTGATGAAAAGCCACGGCGCCCATGCAGCGGGTGATCATGTTGAGCAAGACAGTACCTCGGGCAAGGGGCTGGGCCCGCTGCTGCAACGTGTGTTTACCCGCCTGCTGACGCCTTTTTTGGACAGCGCCCGTAAGCGCTGGCTGTTGCTAGGCGGCATTCTGGCCGCGCTGATGCTGTCGGTGGGCCTGACGCTGGTGCAATGGGTGGTGCTGAAGATGCTGCCTTTTGACAACAAGAGCGAGTTTCAGGTGGTGGTGGACATGCCTGCTGGCACGCCGCTGGAGAACACGGCCGCCGCATTGCAGGACCTGGGAGCGTTTTTGGCCCAGCAGCCCGAGGTGCGCGATTTGCAGGCCTACGCTGGCACCGCCAGCCCCATCACCTTCAATGGTCTGGTGCGCCAGTACTACCTGCGTGCGGATGCGGAGCAGGGCGATTTGCAGGTCAATCTGGTCGACAAAAAACATCGTGACGACAAGAGCCATGTGATTGCCCAGCGTCTGCGCCCCGAGTTGGAAAAGATCGGCGAGCGTCACAACGCCCGGGTCAAAGTGGTGGAAGTTCCGCCCGGCCCACCGGTGATGAGCCCCTTGGTGGCCGAGGTGTATGGCCCTGAGGAGGCTGGTCGCCAAGCCCTGGCCCAGCGTGTGGCACAGGCTT
The DNA here is from genome assembly GCA_046046915.1 of Pseudomonadota bacterium. GTDB lineage: Bacteria > Pseudomonadota > Gammaproteobacteria > Burkholderiales > Burkholderiaceae_C > JBEEJZ01. Next base: position 17,835 of record JBJOIT010000031.1, on the reverse strand, counting down.
TTGGTGGCACACCAGACATCGTGGGCATCGACACCACCTTGAAAGAAGACGCGCCCCGAGCGCACCTGACCGTGCAACGTCAGCGTGCCGAGTCTTTGGGCATACCGGTTGCAGCCATTGCGCAGGCCGTCCATGGTGCCCTGTCGGGTGCTGATGCTGCCTATCTGCACGATGGCCAGAGCAAACTGCCGGTACCAGTGCGTTTGCAATTGCCGCGCGAATCGCAGGTGGGTCTGGATGCCCTGCTGGCACTGCCCATGCGCGCGGCCAATGGCCAGATGGTGCCTTTGTCGGAACTGGTGCGTGTGGATCGTGGCGTGATCGACAAGCCCTTGTTCACCAAAGACCTGATGCCCCTGAGCTATGTGTTCGGCGACATGGTGGGCAAGCTGGACTCACCCTTGTACGGCCTGTTTGCCATTCGTTCCAAGTTGGCAGATGCGACCTTGCCCAACACAGGTGAGCTGGGCGAGTACTGGATTCACCAGCCGACCGACCCCTATCGCCAGTACGCCATCAAGTGGGACGGCGAGTGGCAGATCACCTATGAAACCTTCCGCGACATGGGGGCAGCCTATGGTGTGGGCTTGATCCTGATCTATTTGCTGGTGGTTGCACAGTTCCGCAGTTATCTGACACCGCTGGTGATCATGGCGCCCATCCCCCTAACCATCATTGGGGTGATGCCCGGCCACGCTCTGCTGGGAGCGCAATTCACGGCCACCAGCATGATTGGCATGATCGCTTTGGCCGGCATCATTGTGCGTAACTCCATCTTGTTGGTGGACTTTATTGAGCTGCAGGTGAAGCAGGGCATGGCTTTCAAGGAAGCCGTGGTGAGCTCTGCTGCGGTGCGGGCGCAGCCCATTGCCCTGACCGGCCTGGCCGCCATGATTGGTGCCTTCTTTATTCTGGATGACCCCATCTTCAACGGCTTGGCCATCTCGCTGATCTTCGGCATTCTGGTGTCCACACTGCTCACGCTGGTGGTCATTCCGGTGCTGTATTACGCCTTCTATCGCAAACGTCAGGAAGCGCTGACGGGCGACCAGAAGGAAGATCTTTCCATTTCTTCCAACCATTAATTTTTTAAGGAGTTTTTCATGACGATCGAACGCTACATCCGCATCTTTGCTGGCCTGTTTATCCTCATCTCGCTGGCGCTTGGGGTGGAAGGCAGCCCCCTGTTTATGAGCAAGTGGGCCCTGGCTTTCACAGCCTTTGTCGGTTTGAACCTTTTCCAGTTCGGTTTTAGCAACTTCTGCCCCATGGGCGTCATTCTCAAGAAGTTGGGTGTGCCCGCCTCCAAGGGCGGCAGCTGCAGCTGAGGCGCAAACGCACCTGATACGACTTTCTTGAGTACAAGGACATCACCATGAGCCAAGGAAACATCACCGTCGTGCTGACCCAGCAGCACGATTACCAGTTCTCGATCGACTTTGGTGCGGGTGTGCCCACGCTGCTGGGTGACGAGCCTGCTCCTCTGGGCCAGGGGCTAGGGCCTTCGCCGGTGCAGCTTCTGTGTGCCGCTGTCGGCAATTGCCTCAGCGACTCCTTGCTGTTTGCACTTCGCAAGTACAAACAGGCGCCTGAACCCATCACCTGTACCGTACAGGCCGAAGTTGGGCGCAACCCCGAGGGGCGCATGCGAGTGCTGTCCATGCAGGCGACCTTGACCCTGGGTGTGGCCGCCAATGCGCTGCAGCATCTGGATCGGGTGGTGTCGCAGTTCGAGAGTTTTTGCACGGTGACGCAAAGCGTTGGACAAGGCATACCTATCAAGACGCGGGTCATGGATGTCAACGGTGATCAGGTGAATTGAACTTTTATCTGCGCAGCATGGCTCAACATTCCACCCCCCTTAAATTTCTTGGCCCAGGTTGGTTCTCGGTGGTGATGGGCCTCAGTGGGCTGTCGCTGGCCTGGTTCAGGGCAAGTCCCTTGTTGGGCGAGACGGCCGTTGGCGCGGCCTTGGTGATCGGCTTGCTGGCAGGTGCCTCCGCGCTGGTGCTGGCCTTAAGTTCGGTGCTGCGCTGGCAACGCTATCCACAGGCCTGGGTGGAGGACTTGAATCACCCGGTACGTCATGTGTTTGTGGCGGCCATGCCTATTTCCCTGATCCTGCTGTCTGCGGTGATCACCGCCTTGATGGGCGTCACCCCGGTGGCCCGAGGGATCTGGATGCTGGGAGCTGCCTGGCAGTTCTGGGTCACGGTCGGTGTGCTGGCACGTTGGCTCGATCCGTCTGTGGGCGCCCAAAAGCCCGGCGCCACGTTTTGGCCTGGCATCACGCCGGCTTTGCTGATGCCGGTGGTGGGCAATGTGCTGACGCCGCTGGCGGGTGTTGCCTTGGGTTTTGAGATCTGGTCCGCCGCTCAGGCAGGCGTGGGCCTATTGATGTGGCCTGTGGTACTGGCACTCTTGCTGGTGCGCATTGGCGTGGCGGGCCTTTGGCCCGAGCGGCTTCTGCCCACCACCTTCATCACCATCGCCCCACCCGCGGTGATCGGTTTAGCTGCTTTACAACTGGGGGCCCCTTTGTTGCTGGCCTGGGTGTTCTGGGGTGTGGCCTTGCTTTTTGTGCTCTGGTCTTTCCGAGTGTTCAAGCGCAGCATCTCGCAGCCTTTTGCGATTCCGTTTTGGGGCATGTCCTTTCCGCTGGCCGCCTTTGCGGCCCTGACTTTGCGCTTGTCGGAACAGACCGGTGCCTGGTTTCAAGGCCTTGCAGCGGTGGTCCTAGCGCTTGCCAGCCTGGTGGTCGCTGCCTTGGTGCTGGCAACGCTAAAGGGCTTGCGTGAGGGTAGTTTGCTGGCCCCGGAACCTATTGCCCTGGTGTCCCCAGCGGCACCTACCGAGGGAGTGAAATCATGACTGATTTACCTGTGATGAATGAGCCTGCAGAGCAGGCAGACTGTGCCAGCCACGCCCTGACAGATGTGGGCGCGCGCGCCGATGTGCTGAATCGCTTGAAGCGCGCCGAAGGGCAGTTGCGTGGCATTCAACGCATGATCGAATCCAACGAGGACTGTATGAAGATTGCCCAGCAGTTTTCGGCCGTGCGCAAGGCGCTGGACAGCACCTACACCCGCATGACGGTGTGTTTTGTGGAGCAGCAGCTCGACAGCCAGTTGCCACCTGAGTTGGCTCAGTCCCCAGAGTTAAAGACCTTGTTGTCGAACATGGAGACCCTGCTGGCCCGACGTGGATGAGGCGATTGACCCCGCCCCGACACCTGTCGCCAGCACAACTCATCAGTCATGCGATCGGGTGCTGGGCATCATGAGAGGGTCTGGCGTATGGATTCGGAACTCTTCCGAGGCCGGTCACTGTGCGATACGGGGTAGCCGTCAGCCACATAGCCTGGGCCCTTCATGACCATGACGATGACACAGCCTATGCCGACAGTCAGCACCATGGTCCAGTGAAACAGCACGATTCCACCGACGATGTAGTCCAGCTTCTGGAGCCAGCGCACGGTGTCCATGCCGTCCTGAGGGCCGCTGAGAGTATGCAAGACGGCCAGTACGATCAACGGAGCAGCTGTGCCGGCGATCCATATCAGTGGCAACTTGCGCCACAAGCGGCGCTCCAAACCAGGGCTTGCCCGTCGCACGGGCGCAATCTTCTTGAGCCAGGTCATATTTGCCCCTCGGCTACCAAAGAATGGATGAAAAACACATGTTGAGGATTTTCTTGGCTTTGAATTTGTCGACTTTGATCCGAGTCAAGAGATGTGCCTGGATAGACATGGGCAGCCGTTGCATGAGAGTTGGGCCGATCACGGTCGGCTAGGTGGCTTTTTCCCTAGTTTGCGGTAGACGGTGGCTCTGCTGATACCGAGCTCACGCGCGGCTTGCATCACATTGCCGCGGGCGGCGCTCACGGCTTGATGAATCAACTCGGTTTCCACATCCCACAAGGGCTTGGCATCGCTGGTGACTGCAGACCCCGCCTTTGACGGTCGGCGTGCAGACTGCCCGGGGGTGAGGGCGAGGGCGTGCAAACGCAAGCCCGACCACAAGGGCACCTCCAAAGGGCCTTGCGGGCTGTGTGCTTGCTGACGCGCCGCATCAAAAAGCATTTCAAAGGGCAGGGCGAACACATCGGTGCTGTGCAGGCGCGGGCCGGCTGCGCCCGGCACCGGCATCAGTTGCAAGATCATTTCACGAGCGGCCTGGTTGGCGCCTGTGATCCAGCCATCGGCATCCAGACAGACCAATCCATCCCCGTCGTCACCCAGATGGCGGCCCGGCCAGTTCAGCCGAACCAGCAAGCTGTGACCCCGTTCAAGCGTGAGGGCGTTTTCGATGCTGCGGGCCGATTGCGAGACCAGGTGTTTGAGTTCTGGTCGCTCGACGACATCGATGCCCGTGAGGTCCAGCATGCCGACACAATGGCCATCGGGCCCAAACAAGGGCGCGCCCGCGCAGCTGAAAGCAGCGTTGTCAGATCGGAAATGTTCCCCCCGGTGGAGCCAGACTGGCTGCAATTCGGTCAGCGCAGCGCCGATGGCCGTGGTGCCCACACTCTGCTCGGACAGGTTTACGCCTATGCGACTGATCAGGTCGGCGCGTCGGTCGCTGCGGTCGATGGGGCCACCGACATCGACCACGATGCCGTCTGCGTTGGTCAGGATGGCGAAGTACCGTGTGTCGGCAATGGCCCGACCTAATTTGTCCAGCACGGGGCGTGCGGCGGTGAGCAGTGCGTGGTTGACTTCCTCAATGTGCTTGAGGGCAGGGCGCGGCACAACGTCAAACGCGACCGGCTGGTCAGGACTTTGACCGCTGTTAAGACAGCGCTGCCATGACCGCTCAATCCAGGACTCTGACCTTGTGACCGGCATGGGCCTGCCATCTAGCAGAACAGCCTGGCGAGCCTGCTCGATCTGGCGCAAGCGCTGCTCGGCGTTAAAGACGAGGGTGTTGAGCATGTCGGTCTGAAATCAGAAAAATTCTTATCAGGCGGAAGGGTATCGCCAAAAGTGTTTCATTTTGAGATTTTTGGACTGCAAAGCATCAAACCTAGGGTTTTGCCTAGGTACTGCGCCCAACTTGTGGGCCAAAAATCTGAATTGGTTTTTTACAACGTCCACACATGGAGACAACTCGCATGCAGGTACAACTTAAGGTCAATGGCAAGCCTTCTGAGCTTGACGTCCCTCCCAACACTCTGTTGGTCCACGCTTTGCGTGAGCACCTCAAGCTCACCGGCACCCACGTCGGCTGTGACACCGCGCAATGTGGTGCCTGCACCGTGATCGTGAACGGTCGCTCCCTGAAGTCGTGCAACGTGTTGGCCGCGCAGGTCAACGGTGCCAATGTCACCACCATCGAAGGATTGGCGCAGGCTGATGGCACCATGCACCCCATGCAGGCCGCTTTCAAGGAGTGCCACGGTTTGCAGTGCGGCTACTGCACCACTGGCATGGTCATGAGCGCTGTCGATCTGTGCACGCATCACCCTAAGGCCGACGCCGCCGAGATTCGCCATCTGCTCGAAGGCAACATCTGCCGCTGCACGGGCTACCAGAACATCGTCAAGGCCGTCCAGCAAGGGCAGGCCGCCATGGCCCAAGCCTAAGGAGAAGTACATCATGGGTGCATCTGATTTTGCAAACCTGCCGCACATTGGCGCCGCCATCCGCCGCAAGGAAGACTATCGTTTTCTGACCGGCGCCGGTAACTACACCGACGACATCACCATGGCGAACCAGACCTATGCGGTCTTTGTTCGCAGCCCGCACGCACATGCGGCCATCAAAAGCATCGATATCAACCGCGCCAAGGCCATGCCGGGCGTGGTGGAAATCTTCACTGGCAAGGACATCGACGGCAAGATGGGTGGCCTGCCCTGCGGTTGGCTGATCACCAGCACCGATGGCTCCCCCATGAAAGAGCCACCTCACCCCATCCTGGCGATTGGTAAAGCTCGTTACGTGGGTGATCAGGTGGCCATGGTGATTGCCGAGAGCCTGGTGGAAGCCAAGAATGCCGCCGAGGCGGTCGATGTGGACTACGACGTGCTGGATGCAGTGGTGGATGTGCGAGACGCTGCCAAGGGCCCTGCTTTGCACGATGCCTCTCCAGACAACCATTGCTTTAAGTGGGCGATCGGCGACAAAAGCGCGGTAGATGCGGTGTTTGAAAACGCCGCTCATGTCACCAAGCTGGACCTGGTGAACAACCGCCTGGTGCCCAATGCCATGGAGCCACGTGCTGCCATTGGCAGCTACAGCCGTGCCAACGACGAGTACACCTTGCACGTTTCCAATCAAAACCCACACGTCGAGCGTCTGCTCATGACGGCGTTTGTGCTGGGCTTGCCCGAGCACAAGGTGCGCGTGATTGCGCCTGACGTGGGTGGCGGTTTTGGTTCCAAGATCTATCTTTACGCAGAAGATGTGGCCCTGACCTGGGCTTCCAAGCAGATCAATCGCAGCATCAAGTGGACCTGCGAGCGCAGCGAGGCCTTCCTGACCGATGCCCACGGCCGTGACCACGTCAGCCACGCTGAAATGGCCATGGACAAGGACGGCAAGTTCCTGGCCATGCGGGTGCATACCAATGCCAACCTGGGCGCTTACCTGTCTACTTTTGCGTCTGCGGTGCCTACCATTCTGTACGCCACCCTGTTGGCTGGTCAGTACACCACGCCGCTGGTTTACGCCGAGGTAGATGCCTGGTTCACCAATACCGCCCCGGTGGACGCCTATCGCGGTGCTGGCCGTCCAGAGGCCACTTACCTGCTCGAGCGCCTGGTGACCCGTTGCGGTTGGGACATGGGCCTGAGCCAAGACGAAATTCGCAAGCGTAATTTCATCAACAGCTGGCCTTATCAGACGCCAGTGGCGTTGCAATACGACATTGGCGACTACTTGGCTTGCATGACCAAGGCTCAGGAGCTGGGTGACGTCGCTGGTTTTGAAGCGCGCAAAACCGCCAGCGCTGCCAAAGGCCTGCTGCGTGGCATCGGTTACTCCAGCTACATCGAGGCATGCGGCATTGCGCCCAGCAACATCGCTGGTGCCTTGGGTGCGCGGGCGGGTCTGTTCGAGTGCGGCGAAGTGCGCGTGCATCCCACTGGTAGCGTGACTGTGTTCACCGGCTCACACAGCCACGGCCAGGGTCACGAAACCACCTTTGCACAGGTCGTGGCAGCACGTTTGGGCATCGCGGTCGAGGCGGTGGATGTGGTGCACGGCGACACCGGTCGAGTGCCGTTCGGTATGGGCACCTATGGCTCGCGTTCCATCTCGGTGGGCGGCGCTGCCATCATGAAGGCGCTGGACAAGATCGAGACCAAGGCCAAGAAAATTGCGGCCCACCTCATGGAGGCCAGTGATGCTGACGTCGAATTCGCCAACGGCGAGTTCACCGTGAAGGGCACCGACAAGAAAGTGACCTTTGGCCAGGTGGCGTTGACGGCCTATGTGCCCCACAACTACCCTCTGGACAAGCTGGAGCCAGGTCTGAACGAAACCGCGTTCTACGATCCGACCAACTTCACCTTCCCCGCAGGTACCTACATCTGCGAAGTTGAAATTGATCCTGCCACCGGCCAGACCCGTGTTGACAAGTTCAGCGCTGTGGATGACTTCGGCACCATCATCAATCCGATGATTGTGGAAGGCCAGGTGCATGGCGGTCTGGTGCAGGGTATCGGCCAGGCACTGCTGGAAAACTGCGTGTACGACAAGGACACCGGCCAGTTGTTGACCGGCAGCTTCATGGACTACGCCATGCCGCGCGCCGATGACTTCCCTGAGTTCAAGCTCGGCCATGTCTGCACTCCTTGCACGCACAACCCTCTGGGTACCAAGGGCTGCGGCGAGGCAGGCGCCATCGGTTCGCCACCCGCCGTGATCAATGCCGTGCTCGACGCCCTGAAGTCTGTGGGTGTCACGGAGTTTGACATGCCTGCTTCTCCTGCCCGTGTGTGGGAAGCGATCCAAGCCGCAAAATAAAGGAACAAACATGTACGCATTCACATTAGAGCGTCCGGCTTCGGTGGCCGATGCAGTTCGCTTGGCCACTGGTGGTGCCAAGCCTCTGGCGGGTGGTCAGACCATGCTTGCCTCCATGAAGCTGCGCTTGTCCGACCCCGGTCAGCTGGTTGACTTGAGTGGTATCACCGAGCTGGCAGGCATCTGCCGCGAAGGCAATAACCTGGTAATTGGTGCCATGACGCGACACATTGACGTCGCCAACAGTGCTGAAGTCAAGGCTGCCATCCCTGGCTTGGCTGCATTGGCTGCGAACATTGGCGACAAGCAGGTGCGTGCCATGGGTACGATCGGCGGTTCTGTCGCCAACAACGACCCCGCTGCCTGCTATCCCAGCGCAGTGTTGGCCTTGGGTGCTACCGTGCACACCACCCAGCGCAAGATTGCTGCGGACGACTTCTTTTTGGGCATGTTTACCACTGCCCTGAACGAAGGCGAGCTCATCACGGCCATCAGCTTCCCCATCCCCAAGAAGTCTGTCTACATGAAGTTCAATCAGCCGGCCTCGCGCTTTGCGCTGGTGGGCGTCTATGTGGCGCAGACAGACAGCGGTGTGCGGGTTGCCGTCACAGGCGCAGGCAGTGGCGTGTTCCGCCATGCTGGCTTGGAGGCAGCACTCAACGGTAGCTTCTCCGTGGCCTCTGCTGCATCGGTCAAGATCGATGCGACGGACCTCAATGCTGACATTCATGCATCTGCCGCCTATCGCGCCAACCTGATCAGCGTGCAAACCCAGCGCGCGGTCGCTGCCATGCTGGCTTGATGTCTCGTTGACCCCTGTGGGCCCCGTGTTGTTGCAACCGGGGCCTTTTTCATGAATCCATCTCGACGCCACGCCTGATGCTTAACTTCAACACCATAGACGCCTTGACCGATGCCCTGAAATCTGTGGGCTATTACGCCGATCGTCGGCTGGCGACCGCGGTGTTTTTGGCCCTGAAGTTGCAGCGTCCCTTGCTGCTGGAGGGTGAGCCTGGCGTTGGTAAAACTGAGCTGGCCAAGGCCTTGTCCAAGGTGCTGTCGCGTGAGCTGCTGCGCTTGCAGTGCTACGACGGCCTCGAGCAGCGCGAGGCGCTGTACGAATGGAACTATGCCGCGCAGCTTTTGCATATGCGTGCTGCAGAGCTGCGCCATGAAACCCCGACCGATGCGGGCCGCCTCGAACGAGAGGTGGAACGTGAGGTTTATCAGGACCGCTATCTCATTCGTCGCCCCCTGTTGCAGGCCTTGCAAACCCCGGCGCCCGGCGCTGTACTGCTGGTCGACGAGGTTGACCGTGCCGATGAACCGTTTGAGGCCTTTCTGCTGGAGTACCTGGGCGAGTACCAGGTGAGCATTCCCGAATTGGGCACCGTGCGCGCACTGGTCAGCCCGGTGACCCTGCTGACCAGCAATCGCACACGGGACCTGAACGATGCTGTCAAGCGTCGTTGTTTGTACCACTGGCTGGATTACCCGGATCGCGAGCGCGAGCTTGCCATCGTGCAGGCCCAGGTGCCCCAGGCGTCTAGTGCCCTGTCTGAGCAGGTAGCCCTGGTGGTGGGCAGGTTGCGCAGCCAGCCTTTTGCCAATGCTTTCCAGCGGGCGCCTGGTATTGCCGAGAGTGTGGAGTGGGCCAAGGCCCTGGTGGCCTTGGACACCTTGACGATAGACCCCGAAGTGATGATGGACACAGCGGGCATCCTGTTCAAACAGCGCGAAGACGTGGCTGCCCTGACCCGAGACATGGCCGCAGAGCTCTTAAGGCCCGAAGAGGCGCAACAGTGACAGAAGCCCCGTCAGTGCCGACCGTGGGGGTCAGTTTGCTCGGCGATGCCCGCACCGGCAAGCTGGCCGACAACATCACTGGATTTGGACGCGCCTTGCGCCGCGCGGGTGTGCGGGTAGACAGCGCACGCATTGCCCTTGCCACCGAAGCTGCCTTGGCGGTGGGCCTGGCCAGCAAGACCGACGTGAGTGCTGCCATGGAGGCGGTGATGGTCAGCCGCGAGCAAGATCGTCTGGTGTTTCGGGAACTGTTCGACACCTACTTTCGCAATCCAGAAGTTGCTCAGAAGCTCCTGTCGCAGTTGCTACCCAGTGCCGAGGGCAAGGCCGAGCCCAGCAAACGTCGCCCTCGTGTACGCGAGGCCCTGTCGCCGCCCAAGGCCCTGGGCCATCAGGCCAGCCCCAAGCAGGAAGACCAAAAGGTAGAGTTTGATGCCGCCATGACGGCCAGCAGCCTGCAACGCCTGAAGCATGCTGATTTCAACGCCTTGTCTGCCACCGAATATCACTTGGTCGAGCGCCTGGCGAGGGACATTCCCTTGCCCTTGCCCCAGGTGCCGTCTCGTCGCACCCGGCCTGGTAGTCGCGGCAGCCAGATGCACTGGTCAGGCGTCATGCGGCAGGCCGCGCGCCACTGTGGCGAGATGCTGAGCCTGCCACGACTGGCCCGATGCGATCAGACCTTGCCGTTGCTGGTGTTGGTGGATGTCTCGGGGTCCATGGAGCGATACGCGCGTCTATTGCTGGCTTTTTTACATGCAGCGACCCGCCGACAGACCATGGGCAGCGCCCGGAGGGACGTGTTTGCCTTTGGCACCCATCTCACGGATTTAACGCCTGCGTTTCGCCTGGGGGACACCGACGAGATGCTCGCTGTTGCGAGCAGCGCCATCGAGGATTTCGCAGGGGGCACCGAATTGGGCGCTTCCCTCACGACTTTGCGTCATTTGCACAGCCGCCGCCTAATTGGTCGGCGCACACTGGTGCTGATGATCACTGACGGGCTGGATACTGGCGAGCCTCAGGTTCTGGAGCAAGAACTGGCTTGGTTGCGCCGGCGATGCAGACGCTTGTTGTGGCTTAACCCGCTGCTTCGATTTGATGGTTACCAGCCACTGGCGCGCGGTGCCTCAGCCCTGCATCGCCAGGCCCATGGCATGCTGGCGGTACACAACGTGAGCCGCCTGGAAGATCTGGCCAGCAGCCTGGCGGCACTCATGCGCCGTTAGCGCCAAGAGCCGTCGCTGTAATCCCACTCTGATTTCAATTCAACGTTCTATCAAAAGGAAAACATCATGGAAATGCAAGGCAGCCGTCAATTGGCCATCACCCAGCAACAAGCCTGGGACGCTCTCAACGATCCCGCAGTGCTTAAAACCTGCATCCCTGGGTGCGACAAGGTCGATGCCACCGCCGAAAACCAGTATGCCATCGGCATGGCTCTCAAAATCGGCCCGGTTTCGGCCAAGTTTGCCGGCAAGATCACTTTGTCCGAGATCGTGGCACCTGCCAGCTACACCATTGGCTTTGATGGACAGGGTGGTGTTGCGGGATTTGGTAAGGGTACTGCCAAGGTTCAACTCACCCCTAACGCACAAGGTTGCGAATTGAGCTATTCAGTTCATGCTTCCGTTGGTGGCAAGGTGGCTCAGTTGGGGCAACGCCTCATCGATGGTGCGGCCAAGTCCATGGCGGAAGACTTCTTCAAGCGCTTTGACCTGGAAATGCAGCGCCAGTACCCCGAAGCTGTACAGGCCGCCGCTGAAGCACAGGCTTCGTCCGGTGTTGCGGCGCCGGTACCGGCAGCAAAAACACCTGTCTGGGTGTGGGTGGCGGGCGCTGTGACTTTGGGTGTGGGCGTCTGGATCATGCGCTCGTTTGGTTAAGTCAAAACCGGTACACGCGGAGTCGGCATGGAAAATTTGGATGTGATGGTCTTGCGCACCTTGCGCGACTGGCGTCTGGCAGGCAAACGCGCTCTGCTGGCCACAGTGGTACGCACCTGGGGTTCGTCGCCACGACCCGTGGGCTCCATCATGGCGTTGTGCGAGGACGGCTCGGTGGTCGGATCGGTGTCGGGCGGCTGCATTGAAGACGATCTGATTTACCGGTTCACCCAGGCCTATGCCCAAGGTTCGTCTTTAGCCACCGACCATGCCGCCCCCCAGGTGATACCCAGCGGGGCTCCGGGCTTCGTTAAATACGGCATTACCGCCGACGAGGCCCACCGTTTTGGCTTGCCTTGTGGCGGCACCTTGGAGCTGCTACTTGAGTACGACCCCGATGCTGAGGCCTTAGGCAGCCTAGTGGATCGATTAGGTGCCGGACAGCTGGTGCAACGAACGGTGCGGCTTTCAGACGGCCATTGCGAGTTGAAAGTGACAGCGTCGCCAGCTGAGCTCAGTGTGTCAGCTACCGAGCTGGTCAACACCTTCGGGCCTGAATACCGCATGCTCCTGATCGGCGCTGGTCAGCTCACTGAGTATCTGGCCACGATGGCTTTGTTCAGTGGCTTCGCCGTCACCGTGTGTGACCCGCGCGAGGAATACCGAGGTGCGTGGTCAGTGCCCGGCGTGACACTCACCAGCGAGATGCCCGACGACGTGGTGAGCAGCTTTAGACCAGATCGTCGCAGCTGCGTGGTGGCATTGACACACGACCCTAAGCTAGATGACTTAGCGCTGTTGGAGGCCTTGAACACCGATGCTTTCTATGTTGGTGCCATTGGCAGCCGCAGAAACAACGTCGCTCGCCATCAGCGCATGAAAGAGCACTTTGATCAGACCGAAGAACAGCTGGCGCGTTTGCGCGGCCCGATCGGCATCTATATCGGTAGCAAGATGCCATCTGAAATTGCTGTGAGCGTGATGGCCGAGATCCTGGCTGTCAAAAACGGTGTGACTTTGCCGAGAGACATGGGGGTGGCGCAGGCCAAGAACGACCTGGCCATTGCCGATAACGATCCTGGAGTACTGGTGTGTGGGGTGTCTCGCGGCTAATGTTTATTAGCTCGTCGTCACGAACTGCCGCGCAGTCCACAGGCCCGCTGCGGTGAGTACGAGTGAACCCATCAGATGCACGGCCGCTGTGGCCATTGCGGTGGTGTAGCGCTGCTGCATCAACATGCTGACCACTTCGGCGCTGAAGCTCGAGAAAGTGGTCAGCGCCCCCAAAAAACCGGTGACCAGCGCAAGCCGCCACACCGGGTCGAGCTGGGGCAGGGCGTTGAAAACCCCCACGGACACACCAATCAAGTAGCCGCCGATCAAATTGGCAGCCAGGGTGCCCCAAGGGATCAGACCACCCGGATTGAGCCAGAGTCCCAGGCCCCAACGGGCCAGTGCCCCCAGGCAGGCACCGATGCAAATGGCCATCACAGCGGTCATCTCGGTCTGTGTTTATTTTTTGGGGCCGTGTCCGTTACCGGTCGATGAACCTGGTTTGGAGGGCTGGAAGGGCTGGCCATTGATGGTGACGCCACTTTTGGAAAACTTGGCTGCGTTGCCTTCGCCCACGCCCTGCACCCGCTCGATGAAATCAGCCCAGTTTTTGAAGGCGCCTTGCTTGCGCGCCTCGAGGATACGAGCAGAGGTGGCGGGTCCCACGCCCTTGATGCTGTCGAGTTCTGCCACGCTGGCTCGGTTCAGGTCCACGGCTGCAATGGCCCAGGAGGCGCTGATGGACAAAGCAAGGGCGATGATGGTTTTCAACATGGAGGTGAACCTTTAAAAATGGGTCGTCAGGGTACTCAGAAGGAAGACGTCAACGCTCGGACGTACTTTTGTATGCCACTGTCGAGATCTGTGAAGCTGTGGTCGCAACCGATGGCCCGCAGGGCGCTCAAGTCTGCTTGCAAGACTTTTGGGGACTTGGTCTGATCCGCCTCAAGATTTGACGTCGCATACTCGATCAAGCCAGCATCGACCGCTTGTGCCAAGGTCAGCTCACACTGCCCATGAAAGCGCCGTGAGGCATTGAGCACACAGATGGCAAGCTCGGCCATGGTGTGGGCCTGACCACTGCCGACATTGAAGATGCCTGAGTGTGCAGGGCGATCAAAGAACCACAGGTTGACAGCGACCACATCTTCCACACTGATGTAGTCCCGAAGGTGCTGACCCGTGTCAGATGCGTCCTGACCAACTGGCACACTGATTTTGCCCGCTGTCTGGAGCTGCTGAAATTGCTTGAATACCAGGCTGGCCATCTGGGTCTTGTGTTGTTCGCGCGGCCCGTAGACATCGAAGTAGCGCAAACCCACCACCTGCGCAATTCGGCCAGACAGCGTGCGTGCGAATTCAGCACCGCATTCCCGTCGCATCCGTTGATCGACCAGCAGCTTGGCGTAGCCGTGAAGGTTGGGCGGGCGCTCGAACTCGGGGGATTCCCGGAGCGTGCCAGAGGAGCCGTACACGGCGGCGCTGGAGGCGTAGAGTAGCCGGGTGCCGCGCTTTTGGCAGGCATGAAACAAACCCACTGACAAGGTGTAGTTGTTCTTCAGGAGATGCTGACCGTTGCTTTCAAGGGTGTTGGTGCAGGCACCCTCATGAAAAATGGCCTCGACCTGGCCATGTGCGCCTTGAGCAAAGGCCTCGTAAAAATCGCCAGCATCAACATAGTCAGCAATGCGCAGGTCTGCAAGGTTGTGAAACTTCTCACCTCGGGTGAGATTGTCGACGGCAATGATGTCATCAATGCCCCGTTCGTTCAGGCCTCGGATGAGGTTACTGCCGATGAAGCCCGCCGCGCCAGTCACGACGATGCGGGTCATGATCGAACTCCTGGCATCTCACCCATCTTCAAAGCTCCTCTACCCGTTTGGCGGGATAACTGTCCCAAGTCTGGCAGCCTGGGCATTGCCAGAAATGTTGCTTGGCCTCAAAACCACATGCCGCGCACCGGTAGCGTGTAAGAGGCTTCACGGCATGGTCCAGCGCTCGCTGCACTTGAGGGTGGAACTGTTCGTGTTCCAGCTTCTCGCCGGCAATCCACTTGGCCGCAGCCACCAAAGAGGGTTCTTTTTCGAGGTGGCGGACATACCAGTCGCGCGCCGTGTTGGCGGGATCAGCACCGCTGGCTTCAAGAGCCACGATGGCATCCAGAACGTCCAGGGAGGGGGATGATTCGTAAGAGCTTGTGAGCAGCGCTATGGTTTCTGCCTTCTTGCCTGCCGTGTTTGCTATAGCCGCCAAGCGCGGCGCGATCAATGCAATCGCCTGTGGGGACTGCTCGGCCGCGTCACGCAGTAATGACCAGGCCTGCGTTGTGTCCCCAGCCTGGGCTTTTAATTCGGCCATGGCCAGAAAGGCGCGGGGCGCGGACGGTGCGGTGTCTATGGCCTGCTTCAGCACAGCCATGGCGCTGGCGCTTTCACCAGATCCGCGCAAACTTGCAGCCTGTTCGCAAAGATAGTGCGCCAAACGGCCGCTGAAGCTCCCCTGGTCAGCATCGTTAAGTTTGTGTGCCATCAATGCCGCGTTAGGCCAGTCGCGTGAGCGCTCGTAATTGGCAAGCAGTGCCAGGCGCGCCTGATTCTGATAGGTAGTGCCTTCAAGCTTCAGGAGCGCGTCTTCTGCTCTGTCGAGTAAACCCGCCTTGAGAAAGTCCAGCGCCAGGGCATGCTGAGCGCGGTGCCGGTCGGCAAGGCTCAGGTCGCCGCGTGAAAGCAGGTGCTCATGTACCCGCACGGCGCGCTCAAATTCACCCCTGCGGCGAAACAAGTTGCCTAGTGCAAAGTGCAGCTCCGAAGTGTCCGGGTCGTTCTGGACGGCCTCGATAAAGGCATCAATGGCCTGATCTTGCTGTTCGTTGAGCAGAAAGTTCAGGCCTTTGAAATAGGCTTTGGGAGCCACTCTGTTTTCAACGCGGAGTTGCCTGAGATCCAGCCGCGACGCCATCCAGCCCAGCACAAATGCCAGGGGCAATCCCAGCAGGACCCAGCTCATGTCAAAGGCCATGGTGCGGCGGTACTTCCGGTGTGTGTGCCTGTGTCGTGGCTTGAGTGGCAGCGCTTGTTCGGGCACGTTTGGCTGCTGAGCGGTGATGCCACCAGCGAGGAACCATGGCCAGTGCACCCGCTGCCAAGCCCGCAGTGAACGCTGCGAGCACGACCAATACGAGCGGTGCGCGCCAGACGGTACCAAAGAAAAAATGCACGGTGGCATCGTGCTGATTGTTCAGCGCGAATGCAAAAAGGGTAAAAAAAATGGCCGCTTTCAGCAGCCACTTGACGCCCCATACCAGGTGTTTCATTCGGGTCCTCGGTGACGAACCGATTTTAGCGATGGCTCGCTGTGGGGAGTGTCATGCTTGTTGGATGAGGCGTGGCGTGAGATTGCGCAGATGTGGCAAGTTCTGCCGTTCGTTGATCCACCGCTTCACGCAAGGCTTTACCTGGCTTGAAGTGCGGCACCCGCTTTTGGGGGATGGCAACACTTTCCCCACTTCGTGGATTTCGGCCCATACGAGGGGCGCGGTGACTGATCGAAAAACTCCCGAAGCCACGAATCTCGATGCGATGGCCTGCTACAAGTGCCTCACTCATGGCGTCCAGAATCGCCCGCACAGCAATCTCAGCATCCCGATGGGTGAGCTGACTGAAGCGGTTGGCAAGTTCTTCAACAAGATCGGAGCGGGTCATGGCGAAAAAATGAACTGTCAAAAAAAGACCGGCGCCCTAGTTGCCTAGGGGCGCCGGTCATGGGGTCAGACCCGGCGCAGCAACTTAGTTGTTGCTGTCGAGCTTGGCGCGCAACAGGGCGCCCAGGCTGGTGGTGCCTGCGTTTTCGCGTGCCGATTGCTGGCTGAGGTTAGACATGGCTTCTTGTTGGTCAGCCATGTCCTTGGCCTTGATCGACAACTGGATGTTGCGGGTCTTGCGATCCACATTGACCACCACAGCGGTGACTTCGTCGCCTTCCTTGAGCACGTTACGAGCATCTTCCACGCGGTCGCGGGAGATTTCGCTGGCGCGCAGGTAGCCGATAACGTCTTCACCCAGATCGATTTCAGCGCCACGAGCGTCCACCGTCTTGACCTTGCCGGTCACGGTCTGGCCCTTGTCGTTGATCGACGTGAAGGTGGTGAAAGGATCGGAGTCAAGTTGCTTGATGCCCAAGGAGATGCGTTCGCGGTCGACGTCGACAGCCAACACCAGAGCCTCAACTTCCTGGCCCTTCTTGTATTCACGCACAGCCACTTCGCCGGACTCGTTCCAGCTCAGATCGGACAGGTGAACCAGGCCGTCGATACCTGCAGCCAGACCCACAAACACGCCGAAGTCGGTGATGGACTTGATCGGGCCCTTCACGCGGTCGCCGCGCTTGGTGTTCTGCGCAAATTCTTGCCATGGGTTGGCCTTGCACTGCTTCATGCCCAGGCTGATACGGCGCTTGTCTTCATCGATCTCGAGCACCATGACTTCGACTTCGTCACCCAGAGACACGATCTTGGATGGGGCCACGTTCTTGTTGGTCCAGTCCATTTCAGAAACGTGCACCAGGCCTTCGATGCCGGGTTCGAGTTCCACGAACGCGCCGTAGTCAGCGATGTTGGTGATCTTGCCGAACATGCGGGTGCCGGCAGGGTAGCGGCGGTTGACGCCCATCCAGGGATCGTCGCCCATTTGCTTGAGGCCCAGAGACACACGGTTCTTTTCGGTGTCGAACTTGAGGATCTTGGCAGTGATTTCCTGACCTGCTTGCACCACTTCAGAGGGGTGACGGACACGGCGCCATGCCATGTCGGTGATGTGCAGCAGGCCGTCGATACCACCCAGGTCCACAAATGCACCGTACTCGGTGATGTTCTTGACCACGCCTTGGACCACAGCACCTTCTTTCAGGGTCTGCATCAGCTTGGCGCGCTCTTCGCCCATGGAGGCTTCCACCACAGCACGGCGGCTCAGCACCACGTTGTTGCGCTTGCGGTCGAGCTTGATGACCTTGAATTCCAGGGTCTTGTTCTCGTACGGAGACAGATCCTTGGTAGGACGGGTGTCAACCAACGAGCCTGGCAGGAAGGCGCGGATGCCATTGACCAGAACGGTCAGACCGCCCTTGACC
>JBJOIT010000030.1:0-33796 GCA_046046915.1 Pseudomonadota bacterium | reverse complement strand
AGCCAGGACGCTGCGCCCGGGGTTGGGCTCGGTGTATGGCCAGCTGCGGGTGGCCGTGTCTGTCGGGGTGGTGGCGTCTGGACGACGTCCGCCTTGGGGCTTTTCTTGAGCCCTGGTTTGCTTTTCTTGGCTGGCGCGGGCTCGGCGCGCCTGGGTGGCAACTGGGCCTCGCCGTTTGGGCCGGCCGAACCGGTCGAACCTGCAATAGCCTCCAGTTGCTGAATCTCCCGCCGAACCCGCTCTGGCGAGGCTGCGCCCTGTGGCAAAAGATCTTGGGTGGTGGCGCCGGGCACCGCCCGCACGGCCATCAAAGGTGGTGCGCTCTCCTGAAGCCAGGGCGTTATGGGAACGTAGGCCGCCTGGCCTGCCAATGCCCAACCCAGGCCAAGCCACAGAACGACACTCGTTAAGGCCGGTATGAGGGGCGAACGGTGGGCCAGGGTCGGTATCGACGGCTTTGCAGTCATGCTTGAGCAGGTCTTAGCGGGGTGTTGCAGGACGGGCCAGGACTTGCCACTGCAAGGCCTTTTCCGTGACGGACAGGTCTCCGGCTGCAGCCACATAGGCCTGGCGCACGCTGTCCATGCCTTTGTAGCCTTCAATCACCCGCAGACCTGAGCCCTGCAGACCTGTGGGCAGCAGCGGTGTGATGTCCTTGGCTGTTGCCAGACAGGCCACGCTTTCGGTGCCTGGCTGGCCCGCGTCGAGGATGAAACCCGGGTTGGGACTCATCCAGTCCGGAATCCGGATGCTCTGGTTGGCCGACACCAGGGTGGACGGGTTGCCGGCATTGGGCAGCAGCCGTATCACGTTGCCGCTGGCCTCGGTCAAATAGCAATACAGGTGCGCTGCCCGGGACAAGGTGGCCGACAGAAAGACCTGCTGCCCCGTCTCAAACACGGTTTTGTCTTGCTGCAGGTTCTTGATTTGCAGGTCGATGCGCAAGGGCGCTGCGGTATTGCCGTAGGCCAGTCGAGTCGGGAGGCTCTGTGTACCCGTGGTCACGGGCGGCTGCAGTGGGAGTAAATCGGTCACGCTGGCCGCCAGGGGCTCGGCGCTGGTGCTTTGCCAGCCCACGCGCACCAACTTGCCGTTTTCCCCCAGGGCGACAAAGTGGCGCAAGGCTCGCTCGTAGGTCGCAAAGTCCACCACACCGTTGACCACCATGCCCTTGTCCGCCTGGTAGCGCCCCAATGCGGCTCGAAACTCGGGGCTGTTGACCGCTAGCGTTGCGGCATCGGCACCCAGGTAACCCTGGCTCATCAGGGACCGGCGGACCAGCCCCTGGTGCACACCCGCGTCGCCTTCGTTGTGCCAGTCGCGCAATTGGCGCTGGATGTCGGGGTGGGTTTGTTCCAGCGTCAAGCACTGCCAGTAGGGCACGCGGGCCCATTTGCCCACCAGCTCGATCATGGCCACTTCCACCAGCGTGCGGATCGCAGCCCCCGAGCCTTGTGCGTAATCGCGCCCGACGTTGAACTTCCAGCCGTAGTCGCCGATACGACCCGCCAGATCAGCCCCCTGGCCGCCGGATCCAATGATGATCTCGTTGGCCGAATCCAGGCCCGGAAGAATGGTTCGGGTGCGGAAATCGCCCAGATGCAACTCCAGGCCGATGATCGTGGCGTTGCGGTTTTGGCTGTAGCCCGTTTCCAGGCGGCTGGCCGAGGTGCCGACATCAAAGCGGTTGTTGATGACGTTCTGGTCCACAAAGGCCACAGCGCCAGACACATACAAGGCCGGTCGCTGAAGCTGGATCTGGTTGTTGTTAAGCAGGATGGTGGTGAGGTTCTGCACCGTGTCTTGCCGGGCGATGTCGACTTCGTAGTCCACGTAGCGAAAGGCATTGCTCAGGCGTGACATTTGCGACAAGGCGGTGATCACCATGTCTTTGGTGGCCACGGGTACCCGGGTGGAAACGTCTGGAATTTGCTTGCTGGTGATCAACGTGGTGGGTACCTCCGCCTCGCGAAAAAGCTGGTCCATGCACATCAGCGAATCAGAAAAGCTCGAGACCGAGCGCACCGGGCGGGTAACGGGCCGATCAGTGGCATGGCCGTAAGTGCGGAACTCCGCATCAGCACGGGGATCAGCCGGGGTGGCACAGGCGGCCAGTAGAGAGGTCACCGCTGCGAGCAAGGCGTACGTCAGTGGGGAAGGGCGGGAACGGCGCGCACAGTGCGTTGGCGCCGGCTTGCAGACAGGCAGGGTCATCGTGCATTCCAGTTGAATTCAAACAAAGCGTAGGCCGACCTCTAGGCCCGCCACGCATAACGATTAATGCTTAACGACAGATATTGATCAAGTCACCGCGCAGCACCACAACCTGAGGGGCGTTGCTCAAGACGTTGCTGGTGTTGTTGCCAGAGGTGCTGCCGATTTCCTGCACACAGGTCTTACGCAGACCCTGGACGGTGGCAGTGGTCACCACGTCGTTGTCGGTCAGGATGGTGCCGTCGTCGGCTGTGGCCGAAAAGGCCTTGGCCTCGTAGCGCGCCATGCGGGCTTTCATCCAAGCTGGCATTTCGGGACTTCGGTCGATCTGACTGGATCTGGGCGCCGCGCCGCCGGGCAGGCTGATGTACCTCACAGGTGCGCTCAGCACCACCGGATCCTCACCAGGCGTGTAACTAACGGTTTGGGCCAAGGAGGGCCAGGCACCCACCAGGATGCCGATCCACAACACCAGCAGAGTGCCCAGGTACAACAAACTCTTTTTCAACATGAAAACTCCCTGAGAGGGGCATGACATGGCATGGCGCCCCATGCTTGTGCACGGGGCGCCACGGCTCTTCATCGTCCCAGAGGACGATTACTCGTTACAGGTCACGCAAGCGTTGTTGGAGGCGATGTTCTGAACGGCGGTTGAGCCGGCATTGGCCATGTTGGCCACGAATGCCTCATGCAGATGCACCGACTGCTCAGAATGAGCGCGGTCGTCAATCGTGACCTTGCCCACGTTGGAAGCCAGGTTCTGGCTGGCATAAGCGTCTTTGCCGTCTGCCATGTTGAAGATGACGGCTTCGCGCGCCTGGACGCTCTGATCGGATTGACCGTCGATGGTGACATTGCCCGCGTTGCTGGCTAGGTTCTGGGCAGCCACGCCGCCGCCGGTGGCCTTGTTGAATACCCCGCTACGCTCAAGCGACACGCGTTGATCCGATTGGCCATTGATTGCGATGCTAGAAGGTGCCACCGAGGAGCCACCGCCACCGCCATTAGAGGTCACGCCGAAAGCGAAAGAAGAAGTAGCCAGAACGGCCAGGGAAAGAATTGCGAGCTTTTTCATCGTGGTTTCCTAAAGAAGTTGGACAGACATTTAGATGAAACCAGCCCATCAAGAAAAAGGCTGGCACCATCACCAAACAGCCGACTCGCCTGAAACGCTCTTGTCAGAGTGGTCAAGCTTGTTTGCTGTCGGAGTCAAGTTTCTGGCGCCTTGTCTCGTCGGCCAATCACACTTCTTCGGTAGCCCATAACGTTTTCCTGTTCCCGCATCAGCAGCCAAGGGCACTAGGCAAGGCGAGCGTTTCTCCCTATGAATGGCTCGACCAAGACACCTGTCAAGCCGGATGTCCGGGGGCGTTTTTTCCTGGGTAGTTTCTTGATGTAAGCCAAACAACAGGGTGTGTAGACCCCCTACCGTACGGATCTCTGGCGTCACTGCATCGCTCGCCGAAGCATGTGCCAGAGGACGTCACACAACAGGAGGACTCATGAACGACTACATGCAGAGCACGCCCGCCGTACAAACACGAGGGGCTTACATCGGATCACTGATCCAGGATTACCCAACCATGGCGAAAGACACGCCTAGCGCATGGCCAGACTTCATGACAGGGCAGCCGAGCAGGCCGGTTCGTGTGTTGCTGGTGGTAGAAGACCCGCACATGGGCCATGTGGTCGCGCAGGACCTGAACGCCGACCCCCGTGTGCAGTTGGCCGCACGTGGGCACACCCTGAAGGAAGGGCGCCGTCTGGTGGCGACCCACGACTTTGACGTGCTGCTAGTGGATCTGAACCTGGGCGACGGCATGGGCTTTGACCTGGTCCGGCACATGAAGCACGCCCGCCCGCTGGCCGAAGCCGTGGTGATTTCCTCCACCGAGGACGAGGAGCATGCCCTGCTGGCCTTCGAACTCGGTGCCACCGGTTTTTTGGTCAAAAACGCCTGGTTTGGGGATTTTTCTCAGGCGGTGCTCCAGGTGGCCAATGGCGGCGCATCCATCTCGCCGGGTATGGCGCGTCGCTTGCTGGGCAAGCTGGAGAAATCACAGGGGCATGGCGCTGTGGCACTGCGTTTAACGGGACAGGGTACCGTGCTGTCGGTCCGGGAGCGGGAGATTTTGAAAATGGTGGCCTCAGGGCACACCAGCCACGAGGTGGGCATCCAGCTGGATTTGAGCGGACACACGGTCAACACCCATCTGCGCAACATCTACCGCAAGCTCAAGGTCAGAACCCGAGCGCAGGCCGTGTGCCTGGCCACGCACAGAGGCCTGTTCTGACGCCGGTAAGCGCTGGCCTTGACCACCGTCAATCCGGCATGCGCCATGTCTTTTGAGAATCAGAACCAGATTGCGTCTTCATCAAGGACAAGGAAAAAGAATGCTTCAAAACCTATGGCCGATCGTCTTGCCGATAAGTACAGCTTTGGCGGTGCTGACGCTGGTGGCCACCGCCTGGCATCAGGATCTGCGCCGCCAAGTGCTGCCCGCCGCCTGGGTGGCTTGCGCTCTGGCGGTGGGTGCTTTGCTGCACATGGCCCGGGCGCGACTGGGTCTGGATAGCGTAGGCAACTACGCCTTGTCACTGCCGGTAGCCACGCCATGGGTGCCAATGACCGGTTCGCTACAGGCGGCATGGGGCGTAGCATTGGCACTGCTGTTATTCAGGCCTTTGCAGTGGCTGGGTTGGACGGGCCGCGGTGAGCTGCGCCTGATGATGGCCATCGGCGGACTGTTAGGACCTGGGCTCACGCTGCAATTCGCGTTTACGGCGCTGAGTGCCAGTGTGTTGTGGGTTCTGGCCACACAAGTGTGGCAATGGCACATGAACTGGGTGTTGTCACGCAGCGTACTGTCTTTGGCACGCATGTTGCCTGGGTCCATACAGACTTTCGAGCCCGCCGCGCGTGGCGCTGTAGGCTTGCCTTGCGGCGTGAGAACCATCACGATGGCCGGGCTGATTCATACCAGCTGGCATTTGCTACGCTGACCCTGAACGAAACAGGCCGCCACCTGCGTGCTGGACGGCGGGCCTGTGGCAAACTCGCGGCCTTCGTTTTTTTGCCCCGGCGGGAGTGACATGCCGGGCGCCCATCCACATGCAGAACATCATCGCGCAGATCGCGCAAGAAATCCGGGTTCAGGACAAACAGGTCGAGGCAGCAGTGGCCTTGCTGGATAGCGGCGCCACCGTGCCCTTCATTGCGCGCTATCGAAAAGAAGTCACCGGCGGCCTGGATGACATCCAGTTGCGTGAGCTGGAAGCCCGCCTGAGTTATTTGCGAGAACTACAGGATCGCCTGGCAGCCGTCATCAAAAGCATCGAGGAGCAGGGCAAGATGACGCCGGCTTTGATGGCCTCTTTGGTGGGCGCCAGCACCAAGCAGGAGCTCGAAGATCTCTACCTGCCCTACAAGCAAAAGCGGCGCACCAAGGGGCAAATGGCCCGTGAAGCAGGCCTGGAGCCGTTGGCTGACCGTCTGTTTGCCAACCCGGCGCTCGACCCCAACCTGGAGGCGCTTGGCTTTGTCAAAGCCGAAAAAACCGAGGCGGGGGACGACTACACCACCGTGCAAGCCGTGCTGGACGGCGTGCGCGACATCCTGAGTGAGCGCTGGGCCGAAGACGCCACACTGGTACAAGACCTGCGTGCCTGGCTGTGGCAAGAGGGGCTGCTGAGTGCCAAGCTGATGGCAGGCAAGGACGAGAACCACCCGGACATCGCCAAGTTTCGGGATTATTTTGACTTTGACGAACCCATAGGCCGCGTGCCCTCGCACCGGGCCCTGGCCGTGTTCAGGGGGCGTAGCCTGGATATTCTGGACGCCCGCCTCGTGCTGCCCGAGCCACCCGCACCCAGCACGTCGTTGGCCAAGCCGGGCTCGGTGGTCACGCTTGCCGAAGCCCGCATCGGCGCGCATGTGGGCTGGAAGCACCTGGGACGTGCCAGCGACGACCTGTTGCGCAAGTGCGTAGCCTGGACTTGGCGCGTGAAGCTGAGCCTGTCCACCGAGCGTGACCTGTTCGCCCGCTTGCGTGAAGACGCAGAAAAAGTGGCCATCAAGGTATTTGCCGACAACTTGCGTGACCTGCTGCTGGCCGCGCCCGCAGGCCCGCGCGTGGTGATGGGCCTGGACCCCGGGATACGCACCGGCGTGAAAGTGGCGGTGGTGGATGGCACCGGCAAGCTGGTGGACACGGCCACCGTGTTTCCTCACGAGCCCCGCAAAGACTGGGATGGGTCCTTGCACACGCTGGGCAAACTGTGTGACAAGCACGGTGTCAAACTGATCGCCATCGGCAACGGTACTGCCAGCCGAGAGACCGACAAGCTGGCGGCCGACCTGATCAAACTGCTGTCCAAGGCGGGAGACCGCCTGATCGACAAGGTGGTGGTGAGCGAGGCCGGCGCATCGGTCTACAGCGCCAGTGAATTTGCCTCCCAGGAAATGCCCGACGTGGACGTGAGCCTGCGCGGTGCTGCCAGCATTGCACGGCGCCTGCAGGACCCGCTGGCCGAGCTGGTCAAGATCGACCCCAAAAGCATAGGCGTAGGCCAGTACCAGCACGACGTGAACCAGAGTAAGCTGGCCCGCAGCCTGGAAACGGTGGTGGAAGACTGCGTGAACGCAGTGGGCGTGGACCTCAATACGGCCAGTGTTCCGCTGCTCTCGCGGGTGTCGGGTCTCAGTGGCAGCGTGGCCAAATCTGTGGTGCGCTGGCGCGAGGCCAATGGCGCCTTCAAGAACCGCCAGCAGCTGATGCAGGTGACCGGCCTGGGCGCCAAGACCTTTGAGCAAAGCGCGGGTTTTTTGCGCATACGCGGTGGCGACAACCCGCTGGACATGACAGGCGTGCACCCCGAAACCTATGCGGTGGTGGAGGACATCATGAAACACACGGCGCGCCCGGTGGCCGAGCTGATGGGCCGCGCCGACATGCTCAAGACCTTGCGCCCCGAGTTGTTTGCCAATGAAAAGTTTGGCGTAATCACCGTCAAGGACATTTTGGGGGAGCTCGAAAAACCGGGCCGCGATCCTCGCCCGGACTTCAAGGTGGCGCGCTTTAACGAGGGCGTGGATGACATCAAGGACCTGAAAGAGGGCATGGTGTTGGAGGGCACGGTCAGCAACGTGGCTGCTTTCGGCGCGTTTGTGGATTTAGGCGTGCATCAGGACGGCCTGGTGCACGTCAGCCAGCTCAGCCACAAGTTTGTGACCGACGCGCGCGAGGTGGTCAAAACCGGCGACATCGTCAAGGTGCAGGTACTTGAAGTGGATGCGGCCCGCAAACGCATTTCACTGACCATGAAGCTGGGTGCGGCACCCAGTCGCAGGGGCGGTGATGTTGCAGACAACCGGTATGTGCCGGCTGGCCAGCAACGTGGGCGCCAAGGCCACTCAAACACCGCCACCACGCCCTCAGGCCACAGCGGAGGCACTGCCATGGCGTCTGCTTTTGCCAAACTCAAGCGCTGAGGCCAGGCGGGGACGCGTCGGCTACTTCATCAAGCGGGATAATTGCGGGCATGGACCTGAATCAGCTGCTCAAAGTGCCCATGGCACTGCCCAGCATCCCCAAAGTGATCGCGCGGCTGATCAGCGAGTTTGATCGCCCTGCTCCGGACTTGCGGGCGCTGAACCAGTTCATCAGCACCGACCCGGCCCTGACGGCGCGTTTGCTTCAGCTGGCCAACTCGGGCTACTTCAAGCTCTCAGGCCAGATCCACAGCGTCTCCGAGGCGCTGGCTATTCTGGGTCTGAGCCATGTGCGTGCGCTGGTGGTGGCCGCCGCATCCGAGACATCCTTGAAAGCCGTGCCCGGCATCCAGCTGCAGCAGTTCTGGGTGTACAGCCTCAATGTGGCCCGCGTGGCCAGGGCGCTGGCGCGTGTCGTCCGGCAAAACCAGCAGGCGGCTTTCACCTGTGGCCTCTTGCACGCAGTAGGAGAAATCACACTGCACGTCGCCATGCCAGCCGAGATGGCCACCCTGAATGCAGAGTTAGCGCCGCTGGACCTGAGGCGGGCGCGGGCCGAGCAGCGCGTGCTGAACCTGAACTACGCGCATGTCAGTGCAGGCCTGGCCGGCAAATGGCTGCTGCCACAAACCATGATTGATGCGCTGGCAGGGCAGGCTCAGCCCTTTGACAATGGGGTCTATGAACCTCTGGCGGGCATCATTCACCTGGCAGTGTGGCGCGCCAGGGCGCGCGAGGCCAACCTGTCGGAGCGGGAGATGGCGGTGAGCTTTCCGGGCGCGGTGGGTGAAATCCTCACACTGGACATCGACCTGGTGTTGCAGCAAGACCCGATTGACTGGAACCGCCGCCGCAAATAAGCCCTGTATTTTTGACTTTCGTATTTGAGATGGACCCCCTTGCCATGCCTGAACTCCTTCATGTTGCCCCCGAGACCTACCTGACGGCCGCCTTGTACAAGTTTGTGGATCTGCCGGACTACGTGGAACTGAAGCAGCCGCTGCAGACGGTGTGCGATGAGAACCACATCAAAGGCACTTTGCTATTGGCGCGTGAGGGCATCAACGGCACGATTGCCGGGCCTGAGGCCGGCATACGCACCGTGCTGGCCTGGCTGCGTGACGATCCACGCCTGGCGGCACTGCAACACAAGGAGTCCTGGTCGGCGGAACCGCCGTTTTTGCGCATGAAGGTGCGCCTGAAAAAAGAGATCGTGACCCTGCGCGTTCCGGAGCTCGACCCCAACAAGACGGTGGGCCAGTATGTGAGCCCGCAAGACTGGAATGCCCTGATCAGCCAGCCCGACGTGATACTGGTCGACACGCGCAACGACTACGAAGTTGCCATAGGTACTTTCAAGGGCGCGATGAATCCAGACATCAAGACCTTTACCGAACTGCCTGCGTGGGTAGACGCTCAGCCTGAGCTGCAGGCACCAGCCGGCTCGGGCAGCGCAGCCAAAAAGCCGAGGGTGGCCATGTTTTGCACCGGCGGCATCCGTTGCGAAAAGTCGACGGCGCTGATGAAGATGAAGGGCTACGACGAGGTTTACCACCTGGAAGGCGGCATCCTCAAGTACCTGGAAGAAGTGCCCCCGGAGCAAAGCCTCTGGGAAGGCGAGTGTTTTGTGTTTGACGAGCGGGTGAGTGTGGGCCACGGACTGCAACCCGGCCCCTACGAGCTGTGCCGAAACTGCCGTTACCCCGTGGGCGATGCGGAGCGTGCCTCGCCTCAGTACCAGGTGGGCGTCAGTTGCCCCCATTGCCACGACCACATCACCGAGGAACGCCGGCACAGTCTGCAAGAGCGTCAACGCCAGGTGGAGCTGGCCCGCAAGCGCGGCACCCTTCACGTCGGCGCAAAAATGCCTGAACCGGTGCACCTGTGAGCGTCACTCTGGAACAGCCCGTCCAGCGCCTGCTGGAAATGCTTGCGAGCCAGCCTGAGCGTCGGTATGTGCTGGCCTTGGCTGGTTTACCGGGCTCGGGCAAGAGCACCGCCGCGTTGCGTTGGACCGACGCAGTCAACGCAGCAGCAGGTGAGGGCAGCATGGTGGCCCTCAGCATGGATGGCTTTCACCTCACCAAAGCCCAGCTTTCTGCCATGCCCGACCCGGTTGCCGCCTTCAGGCGTCGTGGTTCCCCCTGGACCTTTGACCCCGCCGGCCTGGCCCACAAGCTCGCCCGGATTTGCGCGCAAGGCGCTGACGCACCAGCCGTATCCTGGCCCGGTTTTGAACACGACGTGGGTGACCCGGTGCCCGATGCGGTTCAGGTCAGTGCTGGCACCCGGCTGATCCTGGTGGAAGGCTTGTATCTCTTGCACCTCGAGCACGGCTGGGATATCGCAGCTTGTTTTGACGAGAGATGGTTTCTGGATGTGCCCATGGATGTGGCCATGGAAAGGCTGGTGCAGCGCAACATGCGCGCTTTAGGGCAAACACGCGAACAAACCCTGGCCCGCATGGCGGAGAACGACCGGCTCAATGCAGAACTTGTGCTGCCCAGCCGGGCGCGAGCAGATCTGTGGGTGGTGGAGCCAGAAGCCGCCGTCAGGGCGAGCGCCCCATGAGCAACCGACATCAAAACCCAAGCCAATTGCTGACACCTGCGATGCGTGGTGTGCTGGAACGCATTGCCCGTGCTGCGCATGTGCCCATGAATGCCATGTCACCGCAACAGGCGCGGGCCAGCTACGAGGCCGCCGCAGAAATTCTGGACGTGCCCAAGCGTCAGCTGGCGCGAGTGGAAGAGGTCAGCTTCCAGGCCCGGGACGGCCATGTGCTCACTGCCCGCTTGTATGCACCCTCAGATGAGGTGCTGCCGGTGCTGGTTTATTTGCACGGAGGTGGTTTCACCATCGGCAGCACGCGCACGCACGACACCTTGTGTCGGGAGCTCAGTCACCATGCGCAGTGCGCCGTGGTGTCGGTGAACTACCGATTGGCGCCCGAACACCGGTTTCCGATTGCGGTGAACGACGCTTGGGACGCGCTGCAGCAGGTCGCCCTGTTGGCTAAGTCCTGGGGGCTGGACGGCAGCCGGCTCGCCGTGGGTGGCGACAGTGCAGGCGGCACGCTGGCTGCGGTTTGCGCCATTCTGGCCCGCGACGCCGGCTTGCCCCTGGCGTTGCAGCTCCTGATTTACCCGGGCTGCGCAGCGCACCAGGACACGCCATCGCACAAGACCTTTGCTCACGGATTTTTGCTTGATGCGCCCGTGATCAGCTGGTTTTTTGACCACTACATCGACCCGGCCGACCGTGATGACTGGCGTTTTGCGCCGCTGAATGCGCCAGACCTGGAAGGCGTGGCCCCAGCCTGGCTGTGCGTAGCCGAATGCGACCCCCTCATCGATGAGGGTGTGCAATATGCCGACCTGCTGCGCATGAACCGTGTGCGGGTGGACCTTGAAATTTATCGAGGCATGGTCCATGACTTCATCAAGATGGGGCGCGCCATTCCTCAGGCCAAAGTCGCCCATCACGACGCCGCCCGCGCCCTGCATGAGGCATTCGCCCACGCCACCTAGGAGCAGCCCATGACCGATACGACCGCACCGACGCGCCAAGGTTTTCGTTTTTTTCATCGACTGCGGGTCCGCTGGGCTGAGGTCGATATGCAAAAAATCGTCTTCAATGCGCATTACCTCATGTACGTGGACACCGCTTTTGGTGACTACTGGCGTGCTTTGGCCTTGCCTTATGCAGACACCATGCACCAGCTGGGCGGTGACTTGTTTGTCAAAAAAGCGAGCATCGAGTTTCATGCCTCGGCACATTGGGACGACCAGATTGATGTGGCACTGAGATGCGCCCGCATCGGCAAATCGTCGATGTTGTTTGAAGGGGCCATCTTTCGGGGCCAGGAGCTGCTGATCACCGCCGAGCTGATCTATGTATATGCCGACCCGGCCACCCAAACCTCGCGGCCGGTGCCAGACGCATTGCGGGGTGTGCTCGAAGCCTACGAGCGCGGCGAATCCATGGTGCAAACCGACATGGGGTCTTGGGAGACCTTGTCTGAAGGGCTGAAAAAGCTGCGCATGGCCGTTTTTGTACAAGAACAGGGCATACCAGAAGCTGAGGAATGGGACGAAGCGGATCACACGGCCTTGCACGCACTCACCACCAATCGTCTGGGCTTGCCCTTGGCTACTGGCCGCCTGTTATCACCCACCCCAGGTACGGCACGCGTGGGTCGACTGGCCGTGCACAAACTGATGCGGGGTACCGGTCTGGCCAAGGACATGGTTCAGCGTCTCATGACGGTTGCCCGCGAGAGAGGCGACACCACCGTTGTTCTGGACGCCCAATGCAGTGCCGTGGGTTTTTACGCCAGCTTGGGCTTTGAGTCGCGAGGCGCCACCTTCATGGACGCCGGCATTGAGCACATCGAAATGGCGCGCGCCTTGTAGCTCTGGGTATGAGCGGGCGAGGCCCGGGTCAGATGTCGTCTAGCAAGGGATAGGGCAGGGACATCAGGGCGAGCAGGGGTCCCTGGGCGCTCTGGAGATGGATGCTCTTGGTTTGCAGGGCCTCCCACTGTCCCGACACGATGGCATCAAAGCCGCCAGTTGGCGCAGGGGCCGCCTGCACGACGGTGCCACAGCTCTGCTCAGGATCTTGGAGATCGAACACTTCGTCTCCAGAGGCCATGGGAAGGGCGCTGTGCATGAGCACCGCACGGCGCTTGAGCGTGCCCCGAAATTGGCTGCGCGCCACCACCTCCTGGCCGGGGTAGCAGCCTTTCTTGAAGCTCACCCCTCCAACTGATTCGTAATTCAGCATTTGCGGCACAAAAGCCTCTGCAACTGGGGCTGTGACGGTTGCCACGCCGCTGCAGACCTCGCTCCAAGCCCAAAGATCCGGGTTCATGGCAGGGCCTTGTGGCAAGGGAACGTCTGCCGGCGCCACCCAAAGCGCACGTTGCACACCCTGAGCGGGAAAAAGTCCCACCAGGTTGGCCTGGTCGAGCTCACGACGGGCCCACGGCGCGAGCGCGTCGCCCGCAGTCATCTCTACAAGTGCGCTGCCCGAAATGCCACGCAGATGAAAGTCAGCACTTGCATCGCTTAGTTTGACTTTGGCGCGCATCACAAACAACGACAAACGCTTGAGTGTGGCAGATAGCACATCTCGGCTGACCACCAACAAAATATCTGTTGGGCTGCGCTTAAAGCCCACGAAGCTGGCCAATAGGCGTCCCTTTGGTGAGCAATAGCCGGCCAGGCGGGCTTGATCGGCTCCGAGCAGAGCAAAGTCGTGAGTCAGCTGTCCGTGTAAAAACTGCGCAGCGTCTTCGCCCTGCGCACGCAAGAGGCCCAGCTGGGGAAGTTCGGCAACGCCATTGAGTTCGAAATTCATCCCTCAATTATCATCAAGCCCCTTAAAAACTTGCTCGGGCGGGGTTGTGCGATTTGTCTGGATCAGTGTGATTGTGTTGCTAGGCATCGTGGGTGCGGGCCTTGTCTGGTTACGCGCGCCGATGGGCTTGCCAGCCGACACGGTGGAGGTGAGCATAGAGACCGGCACTTCCCCACGGGGCGTGGCGCAGGCCATGGCGGAGGCGGGTGTCCAGGTGCAGCCCACGCTCTTGTATTCGTGGTTTCGGATTTCGGGCCAATCAACCCAGCTGCGGGCAGGCAGCTATGTTTTGGACCGGCAAGACTCTCCTTGGACATTGACCCGCAAGCTGGTGCAAGGTGAAGAATCACTGCGCGCGATCACGCTGGTCGAGGGCTGGAATTTTCGGCAGGTGATGGCGGCGCTGGCCAAAGCGGACGCCCTGAAGCCCGATACCCAGGGGCTTGGAGCCGAGCAGATCATGCAAAAGCTCGGGCGCGAGGGCGTGGCAGCAGAAGGGCGCTTTTTCCCAGACACCTATACCTATGCCCGTGGCAGCAGTGACCTTGGCGTGCTCAGACGGGCGCTCCAGGCGCAGGACCGGCATCTGGCCGAAGCGTGGGCCCAGCGACCGGCAAATTCACCCCTCAAATCACCCGAAGAAGTGCTCACCCTCGCCAGCATTGTCGAAAAAGAAACGGGACGTGCCTCAGATAGGCCTCTGATCGCCGGGGTTTTCACCAACCGACTGCGCTTAGGCATGATGTTGCAAACCGATCCTTCGGTGATTTACGGCTTAGGCGAACGTTTTGATGGGAATTTGCGGCGCAAGGACCTGCAGACCGACACACCCTGGAACACCTACACCCGCGCCGGATTGCCCCCCACGCCTATCGCCATGCCCGGCAAGGCGTCGTTGCTGGCCGCAGTCAAACCAGCCGATACACGGGCGCTTTATTTCGTGGCCCGGGGCGACGGCACCAGCCAGTTCAGCGTCTCCCTGGAAGAGCACAATCAGGCAGTGAACAAATATCAGCGCAAGCAGTGAAAAACCTTGACATGAGCGGACTCTTCATCAGTTTCGAAGGCATCGACGGTGCCGGCAAATCTAGCCATATCGATGGTGTGGCCAAACTTTTTCGCGCGCAGGGCAGGGTGGTGACTGTCACCCGCGAGCCCGGTGGCACACCCTTGGCAGAAAAGCTTCGGGAACTACTGCTCAAGGACGCCATGGACCCCATGACCGAGGCTCTGTTGGCCTTTGCCGGCCGGCGTGATCATTTGCAGCAATGCATAGAGCCGGCCCTGGCTCGCAATGAAGTGGTGCTGTGTGACCGCTACACCGATGCCACGTTTGCCTATCAGGGGGGTGGCCGCGGCCTGGACAGCGACATCCTGCGCTACCTGGAACAGACCGTTCAGTGCGTGAACGGCGCTTCTGCCCCGCGTCAACCCGACTTGACGATCTGGTTTGACCTGGCACCCGAGGTGGCCGCACAGCGCCTGAGCGAGGCCCGCACGCCCGATCGTTTTGAGGCACAAGACACCGCATTTTTCACGCGTGTTGCCGCAGCCTACGCCGCGCGAGCGGCACAAGCCCCGCAGCGCTTTGTGCGTATCGATGCCGCGCAGGAGCGGCACAAGGTTTGGCAACAAATCACCAGCACCATGGTGCGTAAAGGCTGGCTTGCCATCATGGTGGCAGCCAACGGTGGTCCGGCTTAGGTCTGCATAGCGGACACGACGAGCATGAACCTACCCACAGCAGCGCCAGAGACACTCGCGCCTTGGTTGCAACAGCAGTTATCGACCCTGCTGCTGCAGCGTGGCCACGCCAGGCTGCTGTCGGGACCCTCGGGCCTGGGGCAGTATTCATTGGCTTTGGCGCTGGCGCGCGCCTGGCTATGTGACCAAGCACATGCTGATGGCGCTTGCGGACACTGCACCAGCTGCCACGCTATTGATGTGCGCACGCACGCCGACTTGTGTGTGCTGATGCCTGAAACCGTGATGCTGGATTTAGGCTGGCCCTTGCCTGAAAAAGCCCAGTCGGACATCGACGACAAGAAACGCAAGCCCAGCAAAGAAATCAGGGTAGACGCCATGCGCGACGCGGTGGAGTTTGCTCAGCGCACCAGCGCCCGTGGACGCGGCAAAGTCGTGCTGATTTTTCCAGCCGAGCGCATGAATCACATCACGGCCAATGCTTTGCTCAAAACGCTAGAAGAGCCCGCTGGCGATGTTCGCTTTGTATTGGCGTCCGAGGCGGCCCATCAGCTCTTGCCCACCATACGCAGTCGCTGCCAGGTTCATGCCATGACGTGGCTACCGGAGCAAGAGTCGCTTATTTGGCTGAATCTCCAGGGTGTACCGGGTGATGCTGCCAAAACCTTGTTGCGTGCTGCGGGCAGCCGGCCTGAAGATGCATTGCGCCACGCGAACACCGGGCTGGATGCACGTATGTGGTCAGCACTACCCAAAGCACTGGCGCAAGGACAGACGTCAGCGGTCAAGGATTGGCCGGCAGTGCTGCTGGTCGACGCTCTACAAAAAGTCTGTCATGACCTGATGGTGCGCAGTGTCGGTGGCCAGCCCCGGTTTTTTGATGTCCACGATCTGCCATCTGCGCCATCATTTGAGAAACTCGCGGCTTGGGGAAGGTCGCTGATCCAAGAAATGCGCACGGTTGAGCACCCCTATTCGGCAGGATTGATGACCGAGGCCCTGATGGCCCAGGCACAAGGCACCATGAATTCACTTTCAGGACAAAGTAAATGAGTACCCCAGCAGCCCTGCGGCCTAGCGTGATTCGACTGGCTGTCAAAGATTTGGCAGAACTTCACGTGTCTTTCATACCGCTGTTCACAAATGGCGGGCTGTTCATCCCGACACCCCGCGAGTACCGTCTGGGTGACGATGTGTATGTGCTCTTGTCCTTGCCGCAGGAAAAGCAGAGTTACCCGGTCGCCGGTACGGTGGCCTGGGTCACACCCGCACGAGCGGTTAACGGCAGGCCTCAAGGCATCGGTTTCAGATTTTCGAATGATGAGAAATCGACACAGATCCGTACCCGCATCGAAGACATGCTAGGCACAGCCCCTGCCAGTGACCGCCTACGCTACGCCTGCTGATCAAGCAGGCCAACTTTTTCATCTTTCATGTACGTTGATTCACACTGCCATCTTGTTTTTCCAGAACTCATAGGACAAATCCCGGCACTGCAGGCCGCCATGGCAGAAGCACAAGTAGACCGGGCCCTGTGCATTTGCACGACGTTGGAGGAGTTTGAGTCTGTTCACGCCTTGGCCTTGGCACACGACAATCTCTGGGCGACGGTCGGTGTTCACCCCGACAATGAAGGTGTGACCGAGCCATCACTGGCAGATCTGTTGAGCCGAGGCGCCATGGACCGTGTGATCGGCATCGGTGAGACTGGTCTGGACTATTACCGGCTGGGCGATCGATCAGTATCCGACATGGCCTGGCAGCGCGACCGTTTTCGCATCCACATCCGCGCAGCTCGCGATCTGCAAAAGCCCCTGATCATTCATACCCGTAGCGCCTCAAGTGACACCCTGGCCATCCTGATCGAAGAGGGTGAAGATGGCTCGAAGGGCTCTGCAGGCGGGGTGTTCCACTGCTTCACCGAGACGGAGCAGGTGGCCAGAGCTGCACTGGACCTTGGGTTTTACATTTCTTTTTCAGGCATCCTGACATTCAAGTCGGCTCAGGATATTCGGGATGTGGCGGCGTTTGTGCCACTCGAGCGGATGCTGATTGAAACCGACAGCCCCTACCTTGCGCCTGTGCCGTTCAGGGGTAAAACCAATCAGCCTGCGTTTGTACAACACGTCGCGAGGCAGATCGGGCAAATCAAGGGGATCAGTCCGGAAGAAGTGGGTCGCGTCACTTCACAGAACTTCGAAAAACTCTTCAAACTGACGAGTCACGCGCCCATTTAAACCTCACTCAATACATGAGATATTTCTTATTAGCTTTTGTTTTATATAGTTTTTCTTGGTGCCAAGCTGGTTCTTTTGACGACTACTTTTCAGCCGTTAAGCGAGGAGATGTCAAGGTAGTCAAATCTTTGCTGCAGCGGGGCTTTGATCCCAACACCCGCAATGAGGCCGGTGATCACGGCCTGTTTTTAGCCATCAAAAGCGGCGCTATGGACGTGGCATTGGTGCTGACAGATGCTCCCAAAATTGACCTGGAGGCCCGCAACGCCAAGGATGAGAGCGCCTTGATGATCGCCGTCCTCAAGGGGCAAACCGAGCTGGCTCAAATACTTATAGACAAGGGTGCGGACGTCAACAAGCCCGGTTGGACACCATTGCACTATGCATCAACGTATGGGCATGTTCCCTTGATCAATTTGTTACTTGAGAACAACGCTTACCTAGACGCAAGCTCGCCCAATGAAAGCACGCCCTTGATGATGGCAGCCCTGTACGGAACGCCGTCAGCGGTCAAGACTCTGTTGGAGGCTGGTGCGGACCCAACGCTGCGAAACGGTGCCGGCATGACGGCGATGGATTTCGCACTCAGCGGGAAGAAACAGGAGTCTGCCAACATCATTGATGCGTTTGTACGTGGCCGCGCTTCACAAGCAACCAGGGACTGATCTGTCTGCTCTGTTCTTTTCGTTTACTTCATACGATGTATATTATGTAAAGTTGCTTACTAAAGGATTTGTCAAATGGCAGAAAGAACCACCTTGAGGGCAACTGATTGAGAAGTAGGCTTTCTCAGGAAACGCTGAACCTAACGGCTGGCACAGGACCATCACCAGGTGGCGCACCTAGACAAATTACACCTTCACCATGCAGCACGCAGTCCTTACGACGGAGCAAGACGTCTGCACCACCACCCGCAAAACGAACCCAGCTGCCAAAGCTGCTCACATCCACCAAGACGATGCTGCCGTTTCGCCATTCAATACGGGCATGTTGGCGTGAAACTCTCGGGTCGTTCAGCACCACATCCATACCCGTCCCACGGCCCAGGTTCAAAGGCAAATCAAAGGAACGACAGGTACGCACCTGTTCATCCCAAGCCAGCCTAATTTCGCCTCCCAAAACATCGACTGAATCCAAATCGGTATCTAGATCTGCCTGTCGGGTCAAAAAAGCCGTGTTGAGATCAGTGTGCCATTCAAGCTGATACGCCGAGCACAACTCTGAACGTCCTCGAATCTGAACGGTTCCCAGCGAGCGAAACCGAACGCCAGCACGCTCCACCGCTGTGGACAACGCAAGGTCGTTTGCCCAAATTTCATGAGGGCCAGAAAGATCACTCAAGCGCGCGGCCACGTTGACAGCGTCGCCGAAACAGTCGCCACCCACCATTTCAACCTCACCGCTGGCGACACCAATACGGATAGGCATGCGCAACTCCGGTGCCATTCCAGCAATATTGCTCTGATGCAAACGCTGCATCTGCACCACTGCATCAACGGCCAATTGTCCCGTAGGAAACAATGCCAAAACGCCATCACCCAGGGTTTTGACAACTTGCCCACCATGATCTGAGCACACCTGGCTGATCCACTGCGTAAGTTGTAACACCGCCTCAGTGGCGCGGGAGTTGCCAACTGACTCAAAAACACCCGTGCTACCGATCAGATCGGTGAATATCACGGTGGTTTTTACGCTCATGTTGGCAGGAAAGTCTTGAGTGAGTTGCGAGTTTAGGGCATGCGCTGCGGGTTAAACCGCGTGGCCCCAAAAGAGCAATGCGTCACGGCCTTCGATCACCAGGTCAGCCTTGACACCCACAGGCAACAAGACTTTGGTCGCCACATGACCACAAGGCAAGTTACTCACCACCGGAATGCTTAGCGCCAGGCGCAGGCGATCCACCACTGTTTGGAGCTTGAAGCCTTTGTCATGCGGAACGACCTTGTACTCTGTGAACTGGCCTAGCAAAAGCGCCTTTTGGCGCTGTAGGACTCCGGCCAACATCAGCTGCGTCAACATGCGCTCGATGCGGTAGGGGTGCTCCCCTACGTCCTCCACAAACAAAATACCGCCGTCTATATTTGGGAAATAGGGTGTTCCCAACAATGACGTCAGTATGGTGAGATTACCGCCCCAGACCAGAGCATCTTCAATGGTGGTAATGGCTTGTTGGCCTGAAGCGGAGTTGTGTGCCCTCTGGCGCCACCCTGCCCCCTCCCCTTGGCCGCTCAACAAATCCTCAAAGCAGGCCTGCATGATCTCGTCGGGCTCATCGACCGGACCGAAACCTTCGCAAAGCGCCGGGCCGGACCAACTGTGAGCACCTGTCTTGGCGAGCATTGCGCACTGCAACGCCGTGAAATCGCTCATGCCAACAAATTGAGTTCCACTTTCGACGGCCTTTGCCAGCACTGTGTAGTCAATCCGGTCGAGGATGCGGGTGAGCCCGTAACCACCACGGGTGATGAGCGCAATATCCGCACCACTCGCAGCAGCCCTGTTCAAGGCGGCCAAGCGCACCTCGTCATCACCCGCAAAGCGTTGAAAGCTGCTCAGGGCATCAACGTCCACCTCGAGCTCGTGCCCCAGGGCTTTCAAACGCTTGACCCCACGTCGAAAAGCGGCCTTGTCACGCACCGCGCCACTGGGAGAATAAATATAGATATGGGCCATACTTAATTGTCCAACAAGGCGGCCAAGGCTCTTGGGCCCGCCAGATGGCCTGCGTCAGGATAGGGAGCAGTCGCTGCTAACGCAGGCAAGGAAGGCCGGTTGTCCCATGTCACATTCAGCGGCGTACGAGTCAGCCTTTTTAACTCATGCACCAGAGCGAGCATCTGCCGCGGAGCCACGACGACCAGAGCCTGCCCCTTCAGGTCGAGGTCTAAATCCAGCGCATCGATCCACTCAGAAAGCACCGTCGCATGCCATTCCAAGGTGTGTACGGACTGTTTTTTGGGCTTGTCACTCAAGCCGAATCCGGGCAGATCGACGGCTATCCAAGGTGCGCCCGAACGCAACTCCGGCAGGTATCGTGCGCTCCAGTCATCAACGGCATGCAGAGCAATCGAGAGCACGTCGTTTGCAGTCTGTGGGCACTCTGACTTTGTTTTTCGACCATCTAACCAGTGCAATCTCAGCCCCTGTAAGCTGGTCAGATCAGTGGTGTAGCAGCTTAGGCTCAAAGGTAGGCACAGATCTGCAAAACGCGAGGCCGGTGTCCGTAAGGCATCCTGCCGCAGCGGCATGCTGTTGATGCGCAGTGGGCGGAAAAAGTCACGCAATAAGCTTGCCGCTTCCTGAGCGAGCACCCCTCCCCTCGCCTGGGTTTGGTGATTCAGTGCTGCAACCTCAAATACGTTGATGACTGAACCCGCCGCCCCTGTCTTGGGGTCAGGGGCGCCAAAGACCACCCGGTCCAGGCGCGCATGCAAGATCGCACCAGCACACATCGGACACGGCTCCAATGTGACGTAGAGCTCGCACCCCTCCAGCCGGTAATTGCCCAGCACCTGGGCTGCAGCACGCAAAGCCTGAATTTCGGCGTGGGCCGAAGGGTCGTGAGATGAAATGGGAGCGTTTCGTGCCGATGCGATGAGCTGGCCGTTTTTGACCAAAACCGCGCCAACAGGAACCTCGCCATGCTGAGCAGCCTCCCGGGCTTGCGACAAGGCAAGTCGCATCCAGTGTTCGGCGGCCAGAGTGTCAGACATGAGGCTCGTCAGCGCGCCTAGCGATGATTAGCGAGCCTTTTTCCAAGGGGTTGAGATCCATGCGAACGACATCGTCAAACCCAGCACGGCCTAGCCATCGCAAATACTCGTCATGGCTGTAGGTTCGTGTTCCTGTTTCCAGCAAAAGCGTTAATCGGAATGCAGTAGTCCACGCGTTCAGCGACTCATCGGCCAGGTAGTCGTGAATCACCAGCAGTCCGCCAGGCCGCAGGGAACGATAGACCTCAGCCAACACGCGTTCATTGTCCTCGTTCGCCTGGTTATGCCCCACTGACAAATAAAAAACCAGGTCGTAATGTTGATTTTTGACCCAGGTCAGATCCAGGAGGTTCCCCGGTTCTAGCGAAATACGATCCGACAGACCGGCGGCCTGCAGCGCGGTTGCCGTGTCAGTCAATGCGCTGGGGAGGTCCACGATCACAGACTTCAACTGTGGGTACTGACGGCAAAAGCGCATGGAATGCAAGCCATGGGAGCCCCCCAGATCCAACATTCGCTGGTGCTGCTGGCCAACCGGCACACGCTCCAGCAGATCTGGACCCAAGTCCTGCGCAAATGTGTGCATGAATCGAGAAAACAGAGGCCCTAACCGTGGCTCGTCGGACATCTTTTGCCAGAGCGTCTTTTGGGGCGCGCCCAGTCTGACAGCTTCAGGCAAATCGCTCATCATGGACCAGGCCTCGTTCATCCACAAAGCGCCGGTCGTGTAGTTGATGTCACCCGCGGACGTCAACCAACGCTGCGTACTGGGGCTATTGCAATAGCCATTTGCCGATTTCTCGAGATAACCGATCGATGTCAAAAAGTCTGCGAGAGCGCTCACACCCTGTTCGCTAGATGCCAACTTGGCAGCCAGATCACTGAATGTCAACCCACCACCTGCGAGTGCTTCAAACAAGCCCAACCTCGCGGCTGAGACAATGGCCGAGGTCTTCATCATCGGCATGTAGATGTCCAGCATCGGCAGTTCGGCCGTGCCAGTGGGCAAGCAAACGTCAGGTTTGCGTTGGTTATTCAAAATATCGCCTTACTGAGGTTGGAAGCCACTGCTTCGAATGATCTTGGACCAGCTCTGGCGATAAGCCTGTTCACGAGCGGCAAGTTGAGCTGGCGTCATGTAGCCGACGGTTAAGCCCATTGCCGTCAGCTGATCCCGAACTTCTGGCATGGCCACGACTTTTGCCAGTGCGCCAGAGAAGCGGTCAATACTAGCCTGAGGCGTGCCTGCGGGCGCAAAAAAACCGTAGTAAGGCACATCCTCAAAGCCCGGCACGCCCAATTCAGTCAACGTGGGGACATCCGGCATCACGGCCTGCCGCGATCCACCCAACACTGCAACCACATGGATTTTGCCCGCTTTATGGTTTTCGATGAAATCCGGCACAGATGCGATACCGGCATGAATCTGGTTACCTAGCATGTCGGCCATCATGGGCGCGCTGCCCCGGTAGGGCGCAGCTTGCAGGTCCAAGCCGTACTTCTGGCCAAGCAACTTGACCAAAAATTCAGGCACCGACGCCGGTGCCGGGACGCCAACGGTACTTTGCCTCCTGCTTTCTTTCTTCAACCACGTCACGTAGTCATTCATAGTTTTGACTGGAGCGCCACCAGACACGGCAAACGCATTCACAAAGGTGGCAAACCCTCCAACCGCCACAAAGTCTCGGACCGGATCGAAACCTGGATTTTTGACCACCTGAGGCAATATCGATATGGTGTGGTCATGGGTCAAAAACACGGTGTTGCCATCTTGTGGCGCAGCTTTCAGGGCCTGCGCGGCGATCTGGCCGCCTGCACCTGCCTTGTTTTCCACAATCACTGGCACGCCCAGTGGCTCTTTGAGTTTTTCTGCCAGAAATCTGGCGATCGCATCCGATCCACCACCTGGCGGAAATCCCACTAGCACCTTCAAGGCCTGGTTCTGCGCATGTACAGCGCTGCTCAGAAAAACTAAGGATAAAGCGATCGAAGCCAGTAGCGAGCGGCGGAATTGGGAGAGGTTGAAGAGCTTCATGATTCGTGAAAGACGGGAAATGTAACAAACCCATATGTCTGGGCTAGGTCTGATTTTTATGTGGGGGTGGACAGGTACACCGACCAAGCTTGGCGCAAGTGGGTTTAATCTTAATTGAATCGCTGGGTAGGGTAGCCGTGTGGTCAGTTCCCGTGGAACCGTTGTCCAAAATAAACTAGCGGCAACCTACCCTGCTCAAATTGGGCACGATTCAACTATGCAAATTAACAAGACAAGCCTGGCAGGATTCCCCGTTGGCCACACCCTTTCGCCTATGCGTCCCGACGAAATTCTTAGGCTTGCCGAATGGGCCAAAGCTGAGGGCTGGAATCCAGGTTGCTCTGACCTCAGTATCGCCCGTCGCCTGGATCCCGAAGCCTTCATCGCGCTGCGTGATGGTGATGAGCTCATCGGTGGCGGCACCGTGTTTCGTATTTCACCTTTTTTCGGCTTCATGGGCTTGTTTATCGTCCGCTCCGACCGTCGCGGCGCAGGTCTGGGACGCGTCCTGTGGCATTACCGGCGCGACCATTTGCTTGAGAGACTACAGCCAGGTGCAAGCATCGGCATGGACGGCGTTTTGGACATGGTGCCGTTTTACACGGAAGGCGGATTTCGACTGGCGCACCGTGACCTGCGCTTTCAGGGTGCAGCTTGGGGAGATGCCGATCCCGAAGTTCGTGCACCTACCACTGAGGATTTTCCGGCGATCGTCGCGCTTGACACGTGTCTCTTTGGGGCTGCACGCCCTGAATTTCTCAGTGCCTGGATCAATGCGCCCGGTGTACAAGCAGTCGTTCTGCGCTCGGAGTCTCAAAGGATCGTGGCTCTAGCGGCCATGCGCCCTGCCCTGGAGGGATACAAATTCGGCCCGGTACTGGCTGAATCACCGGACCTTGCACGACGAGTCATTTGCCATCTGATGTCCAAGGCACCGGGGCAAAATGTGCAACTCGATGTCCCCGAACCCAACGCTTCCGGCCTGGCACTAGCAGAGTCCTTAGGCCTCAAACCCGTCTTCAGTTGTGCCCGTATGTACTACGGCCCCGTGCCCAAGGTAGATGTTCAACGGATCTACGGTGTCACGTCATTTGAGTTTGGTTGAGGTCGGTTGAGACGAAAAAAATCCCTTGTGAATCATTAATTCACAAGGGATTTTTTCATACTTAGTGGCGGAGAAGGCGGGATTCGAACCCGCGGTGGGTTTTACCCCACGCACGCTTTCCAGGCGAGTGACTTATTTTAATAAATACTTTATATATCAACAGCTTACAATATTTTTAACAAAAATAAATTGATTTCCGGCACAAAACGGGCACACCAAAAGATAGACTTCTCTCCATCAATTTCATGAGTGGGGCGTAGATGGCGAACTTTCGCAAGCGTGAATCCGGCCTATGGCAAGCGACAGTGCGGGTGACCGGCTATCCGTCGCAATCGAAAACTTTTGAGAGAAAAGTTGATGCGGAGATCTGGTCCCGAAAGATTGAAGCCGACATCGATCGCGGAATTTTTCAAAGTGTGTCTGAAGCGGAAAAGACCACCCTTTCGGATCTCATTGATCGCTTCAAGAGGGAGTACGCGCCATTTCACTACCGGAAACGCGCCGACGAAAAGGAAGCTTGGCGCTTTCAGGTAGCCAGGCTCGACTCCCTGCTTGGAAAGTACTCTCTCGCTGCGATTGACCCAAAAATTGTTGGTGTATTCCGAGATCTGCGACTCTCTGGCAATAGTCAGATGGCCGCTGTCAGTAGCTCAACGGTGCGCAAAGAAATTTTCATGCTCTCCAAGCTCTTGAAGTTCGCACAAATTGAATGCGGCATCTTGTTGCCACGTGGTAACCCCGTAGCAAACGTCCGAAAGCCCTCAGAAGGAAAGGGGCGCGAGCGACGGCTAACAAAAGTCGAGTTCGCAGACTTGGAGGTCGAGATCATGAAGTCGCGCAACAAATACCTCTACCCGGCGTTCCAATTTGCGATCGAAACCGCTGCGCGTCAAAACGAGGTACTTTCCTTGACATGGGAGAACGTGAATTTGGTGCGAAAGTTTGCGTTGATGAAAGAAACCAAAAACGGAGAGGTTCGAGCCGCACCACTGTCTTCAAAGGCAATCGACGTGTTGAATTCACTCCCAAAGCCGAAGCCCTCAGGCAAATTCAATCCTGACGATCACCCCTTCCCTATTGATCGAACATGTCTCTTGAGTGCCTTCCGCTATGCATGTCAGAGGGCAAAAATCCAAGACTTCACTTGGCATGACTTGCGGCACGAGGCCATGAGTCGTTTAAGTGAAAAAAATGAATTTTCGGTTCTTGAACTAGCTTCTATTTCGGGCCACAAAACACTTCAAATGTTGAAAAAGTACACTCATTTGCAAGCTGAGAAACTTGCTGAGAAGATGGGGTAGTGGCAGTTGCGTATTCCACTGAATACAGTCACTCGGTCCAATTCAAAACCGCCAATTGCTTCGGTACAAACCTGACCAGTTGGTCGTCAATGTCAGATAGTCGGAGAAACTCCGTTCAACACTGGACCGTGTGTTGCAAACCGAGTGCGTGTGCTAAAGGTGCCGCTCAGCATCCTGCCGTTGATGAAGGATGCGAATCACGTCTAGCTGGCGGGGGTTGTCCAGGAAATAAACCACGTGTGAGCCGCACAGGTACTTTTGGAAGTCTAGCAACACCTCAGCAGGGGTTCCGTGCTTTGTTCCTCGTGCTAACGCATAGCACGCATCCCGGATTGCATCGGTGTAGCTGTCGGCTTGGTCTGGTCCCCACTTGTCTGCGCTGTAGTCCCAAATTTCGCCTATGTCGGCCTCTGCTGCTGGTGAGAACGCAATGGGCTTCATTGCGGCTGGAGCCCTGCACGCTTACGCGCCTTGAAAGACTCGAAGTCGAACGGTCGCGGTTCACCGGATTCAAGGCCTGTGCGTAGGGCATCCTGCAGCGCCTTCACCTTGGCTTCGTGCTCTTCCAGTAGGCGCAAACCAGCCCGAACCACATCGCTTGCCGTCCCATAGCGCCCGCCTTGTACCTGGTCATCGATGAAGCTAGTGAAGTGCGTCCCAAGGGATACGGATGTGTTTCGACTCATGTGCACTCTCTTGATGAGGATGCGTCAATAGTACCAATTTTTGGTACACACCGCCAGTAGCGTTACCCTTTTCAGAGCTGCACAGCCGAGATGATGAATGAGAACAGCAAGTTCAGTGGCCGGCTGTTCTGAGCCGGCATATGCAGGCAGTGGCGGTGGCAATCAAATATGCGCACATCAGCACAAGCCATTCGACTTCTTAGTCAAGCAAAGCGCGACGCTGTCAATTGTTGGGGTCTCGGGGCAACGCCCTGAGCAGGGGGCCACTGCCAAGTTTATTGCTCTTGCAAAAACGTGGGCACAAGGCCCTTACCCTGCACATAGAAGTTTCAAATGTAGTCAGGCTGCCGTTGCATTGATACGCCTGTCAACATTTGTTTTGCCTGTTGTTGGGGTGACTGTCGATTCGTATGTCGACTACATCAATCATCGAAGTGGATTTGTGTGTTGATGTGACTGTCAATCTTTGCATGTGACTGCAACTCTTAACGATGCCAGACCAGGTCTGCTGGCCTAGTGACAAACGACAATCAAAATCTGTGAAGGGCCTTATGCGAGAAAATGATCAACGGCAGCGGACGACCCAAAGCAGTCGGTCGAAAACAATGAAAGCAGACACTCAGTATTGAACCCGGGGGCGCCGTAACTGCAAAGCAGAAATGCCGCAAAATGCGCCAAAAAGGCGCCGCTTGCGCACAATTTCTCTCCACTAGTTAGGACGCTCCGCGCAGAAGTGGCTCCGCTTGTCTGAACAGTTTTACCCCAAGAGATAAAGAGACTGCAGGCTGCTTGAATTGATGCAGAGTTGTCCACGGCGACAACGGTGGGCAACTCGGGGCGCATCAGGGATTTTCATTTTATGCAGCCTGGGCCATCTTGGGCAGTAACTACCAATAGGCT
Organism: Pseudomonadota bacterium; assembly: GCA_046046915.1. GTDB lineage: Bacteria > Pseudomonadota > Gammaproteobacteria > Burkholderiales > Burkholderiaceae_C > JBEEJZ01. Next base: position 7,046 of record JBJOIT010000030.1, on the reverse strand, counting down.
TGCTCTGGTGGTCGTTCTTCAATGCTGGAGTGAATCCGTTCGCGGTTGTACCAGTCAATATAGTTGGAGACGTCTGCCTTGGCCTCGCTGACCGTCTGGTAGGCCCGCAGGTATAACCGCTCGTATTTGACTGATCGCCACAGGCGTTCAACGAATACGTTGTCCCGCCATGCGCCTTTGCCGTCCATGGACAACTTGCATCCACGGCTCAGGACCGCGTCGGTGAAGTCCTCGGCGGTGAACTGACTGCCCTGGTCGGTACTCACGATTTCCGGTAATCCATAACGTTCGAACGCCTGCTCAATAACATCCTTGGCGTGGCGGGCCTCCAGCGTAATCGCCACTTTGTGTGCCAGAACCATGCGGCTGGCCACATCCATCACGGCAGTCAGGTACACGAAGTCCCGCGCCATCGGAATGTAGGGCGTGTCCAGCGCCCAGACCTGATCGGCCCGGCGTATGGCCACCTTGCATAGCAGGTACGGATAGATCTTGGGCTGCGGGTGACGTTTGCTGGTGCCGGTCTGTGGACACACGGCCTGGATGCCCATGCGATCCATCAACGTGCCCGAGTGGCGCCGTCCAACGTAAATGCATTGTTGTCGCAGTTGGCGTCGCATCATGCAAGCACCCATGAATGGATACTCCAGATGCAGTTCGTCGATGCGACGCATGAGCGCCAGATCGATTTCACCTGTCGGATGTGGCTGGTAGTACACCGCCCCACGGCTGATATCCAGCAAACGGACTTGGCGTGTCACACTCAATGGGTGTTCACGGTCAATTATCTCTTTGCGCTCAGCAATCCCGCCTTGGTGAGCGCGCTTTCTAAAAAATCATTCTCCAGCACCAGTTGCCCAATCTTGGCGTGCAACGGGGCCAGGTCAACGGGCGCTTGGCGGGCAGCGGATCCGAACACGTCGGCCCTCCTCCAGCAACTGGCGCTTCCAGTCGTTGATCTGCGTGGGGCGCAGCTCAAATTCCTTGCAAAGCTCGGCCATGGTCTTGTCCTGGCACAGCGCCGCCAAGGCAACCTTGGCTTTGAATGCTGGACTATGCGAGCGGCGGGACCGCCGACCAGATGACTTCTTGTTCATCACAAACTCCTTCCGCCTGACCTTTGTCGGCCAAGTAATATGCCCGGAGTCTGCCTTTATCTCGGCTGTTCAAAATTACGGAGCCACTTCTGGATTGGACGATCTATTTGCTTTGCACAAGCGGCCTGAGCGATCAGACATCCCGGCACTAGCTCTTCACAGAATGCAATCTGCAACTTGTACCCACGAACCAAGACCTGACGCATGGACTTTGTAAGCGACCTAATTCCAGGCTGGGCTTAATGTAATTGCACATCAAATGACTCACTGTGACCGATGACAACAGCTCCCTCATTACCTGTGACCGAATAGACGGAAGCCCAAAAGTCTCAAGCTCGAGTCAACTCAAGTTTGCAGTCTCGGATTTTTCCAACAAGCTTGGATGTCATAACACCTGATGCGTCAATCCGCGCGGAACTCGTCGCACGTCCACTGAACCTAACGTCCCACTGGTCACCGTTGTCGCGACTACCAACGACACTAATGGTCAGTGTGTTACCGGTGATATGGCCTGTCCATTTTTCATGAGCGACGCCTAATTGGTTCTTGTTCGTGACCTCATCGTAAAAACTGTGATTGGCAATCTGCACTTCCTTTTTGAACGTATAACCCGGGCGACTGCTTTGCAGATTGATACCACAAATCATAACCATCCGCCACGCACCGTCGTAGATCTTGGCCCCATCTATCTTGATATTCGGCTTAACTTTATCGGACAACTGGGCGTCGCCAGCCGGTTTAGCATGCATCTCGGAACGGGTCCCGGCACCAAGAGCGAGACCACCTTTCGTTTGGACTTCAGCACGGCTCTTGGCCCCAGTATCGGCCGTCTTGGCCAAAGATGATGCTTCCGACTTGGCCTTAATCTCAGCCTCTGCCCTAGCTTTTGCATCCGCCTCGAGTTTGGTTTTCATCTTTGCTTCAAGTTCAGCCTTAGCATGCATTTCTGCCTCGGCTTTAGCCCTCGAAGCGCCCGGCGAGGGAATATCTAACGCCCACGCCTGGGCGGAAACGAGCAGAACCGCCTGTACGATCAGACTTAGAATGATCGATAATTTGCATTTTCCTACAATCATGGCTTATTTGCGAGCACCCACTTTTTAATGTCTGCTGGCAAGTTATCTTCGATTATTCCAAAATAACGAACTGAATTACCCATTACTACTACTGTGTAAACGGAAGCTGTTTTCAAGTCAACGACAGCAAGCGCTTTGTTACTATCACAAAGACTTTTGATGCACCCTTGTCCTACGATTAGGCCATCGCCTTCTACAACTTGCCCCGAATCACTGAAATAATTCTCAAAATCAGATAATTTATCACGAAATATATCGCGGAATTTTTTGTTAATTTCCTTGCTTAACACCAAATCAATGGCTGGCTTTCCAACGAACTCTCGTGCATTTGCTACAAAAGCATTAATACGATCTTTTTCAGCAGATTCTTTGGCGCGCATTGCTTCTTCTTGGGCAAGTCTTGCAGCTTCCTGCGCTTGTTTGCGTTCGTCAGCAGCGCGTTCAATATCGGCGCGTAATTTATAGTCAGTGTAAAATTCATTACCCTTAATGTAAACCACTGCACCAATAATAAGTACGAGAACTCCTATTACTATTTTCTTGACAATGCCTGGATTCCAGTCGAACGAAGGCACGGACTCCCGAACGGAGTGCGGCGACGCCTCGACTTGGACGGGTGCGATGCGCGTAACAGCGCCCTCTTTTGCACCCATGACAAGAATTGCGCGCATCACGTCAAGGAACATGTAGCCAACAAGAAAGATTGTGTATGCCAGCAGGGGCGACAAGAGTCCTACGGTTAGCAGCACGAAACCAATTGCGCCCTTGATTCCACCGTCCATGATTTGAAAAGGATCGCCGAAGGCTTCGATCAAGCTATTTAAAAGGAGCAGAGCCGCTAGTGTTGGCAGAATTCCGAACAGCAGTTTATTGGTTCGCAAAAATATTTTGTTTCCTAAACTAAAAACTGCTATCGCATCCATACCAGCAGAAGACGATGGCTCAACCGACGTTGTTACCAAATTTGGATTTAACAAAATCCAAACAACATATATCATTACACCCCCACCCGACAAACCATATAGCATCGGGTCTATCTCACTAATTTTGATGGAAATATAAATTCCAGAAAAAATTGCAAAAACCGCCAGTAATGCGTAAACAACAATTGCCACATCTAGAAGCTCTTGACTGGCAATTGAAAATGGATTGCTGTTGATCGTGTTTTGACATGTTTTCTGAAGTTTGCATCCGGTGTAGTACATCAAGACAACAAACACTATCCACATAAAACCACCAAAAAACATCGCCAGCGAGTCGCCTTTAATGGCAATGACGAACGCAATGAGAGCCCCAGCGATAGCCGCTACGGGAGTCGAAACTTTGGCTAAGTTAACAACTCCCTCTTCAATTTTTTCAAATAGCCCAGTGGTCATCATTGACCTGATCTTGCTGACAAGGCCGTCGATGTGATGGTTACAAATTCCCATAATGTCCATAAAACTCCCTTCTTATAAATGAAGGCTGATTCTAAGCTACTTTTCTGCAGTGTTTGACACACGCACTGTATGCGACATTCAATTAAAACAATCTTTAAATTGAATACGATCACTCAAGCAGCTGAGGGCGCCCCTCAAGCTTTGGTTTGCTAAAGACTCGGGGGATTCAAGTACGAGATGCAACACCGTTTAACGAGGCGTGAAACACCTCGAGGGGTGTAACACCTCGTGGGGTGTCTTGAATCCGAGCCTCTTTCTGGGCCGGTGATTCAATCTGTTTTCGATCATATTCAACTCTCCATCGGTGACAGTTTCCATTCGCCGTTTCTTTGGAATGTATTGGCGCAGCAACCCGTTAAAGTTTTCGTTGCTGCCGCGCTGCCAGCTGCAATACGGATAGGCAAAGTAGGTCTGGATGCCCATCACATGATCGATGGCCTGGTGGTGCGCAAACTCTTTGCCGTTGTCTACCGTCAAAGTCTTCACCCGTGAGCTCAGTGGCTTAAGCTTGGCTTCTATAGCCCGCCCCACCAAATCAGCAGACTTGTTGGAGACCTTTGCCAATACAGCAAAGACGCTTTTGCGCTCCACCAATGTGACGATGGCTTGTTTGCGCCCAGCACCAATAACAGTATCGCCTTCCCAGTGCCCCACTTGCTTGCGATCCTCTATGTGGCTTGGGCGCTTGCTGTTCGGGCGGCGGTTGGGAATTTGGCCGCGCCTGTCACGCCCGCACAGGTGGCGTTTGCGCCGAGACTTTTGGCTGCGCAGGTTCTTGTGCAAATGACCGCCAGAGGCCTTGTTCGCATAGACATGCAAGTAAATGCACTCGTGGCTGACCGCCACCTTGTTGGCAATTTGCTCGGGGCTACATTGAATCCCAAGGAAGAAAGCCACATCAGCCCAGACCTTGGGATCCACGCAGCGGGCATTGCGGCTGCGCTGGGCTCGTTCAGCAGCCTTGGTGCAGGCTTGCTCGGCGCGATAGCCACGCTGGCCACGACCACGACTGAGTTCTCGGCTGATGGTACGGTGCAGACTTCTTCCATGTGCGGCAGATGGACGTTCAATTTACCCAGCACATAGAAGTTTCAGATGTAATCAGGGTGCCGTTGCATAGATACGCCTGCCAACATGTGTTTTGCCAGTTGTTGAGGTGACTGTCGATTCGTAGTCAACCACACCATTCATCAGAGTGGATATGTGTGTTGATTTGACTGTCAATCGTTGCATATGTATGCAATTCCTAACGATGCCGGACCAGATCTGCTTGCTTTGTGGCAAATGATCATCAAATCCTGTGTAGGGCCTTGTGCGAGAACAAGATGAACGGCAGTAGGCGACCAATAGCGGAACTAGCTGGTTAGGAAAGCGGACACGCTGGAATATTTGATATGGATAGTGACACCAAACTCATCAGGTAGCGTACTCAAGATTGAAGGCTCAAAGCCCTACTCGCAAAGGCAGAACAGAACCAGCAATTTCAACAAAGGCATAGCCCTTCGCTCGCAGCAGTTTGTTCAGTGCGAATCGGACATTTGAGGGATTGGGAACTGGACCGTGAGTAATTCGGGCGAGAGGTAGCTTGTTGTGATTTACGCCTGCCTTAGGGGTTGGATCGAGGCAAACGTATGGAGTAAGGCCATAAGTGCCATCTCGGAATTGCACATGGTCTTCCTCACCCGGCGAAACGATGTGACATAGCCGCCACTCTTCCTCAACTTTGAATGCAGGATGCTTGAAGTTAAAGAGGTAGTCAGCAACCTCGCTTCGAACGAAATGGCAGCATCTGCCAATCAGGGTGTTCGCGTCAGCGACCGAGGTGGATTGCGTTTCCTCACTGAGGATCCGCTCTGCGAGCTCTAAAACCTCAGATATCAGCCTTTTCTGAACGTCGGCGTCGTAGACAACCTTTCGGAGTACGAAGTCCTGGGTCGGATGTAGTTCGCCCCACCGTCGACCTATCTCTTTGGCTTCAAATCCAAGCGCGTAACCGCCCCCGGCCCCTGCATAAACTCGCCATTGATTTAGTAAGTCCTCTCGCTCACAGAAACAGGCTATGTAGCAGTCGAACATTCCATCGAAGGCATTCGCCGTATGCAGCGTTCTGCCCAAAAACTCAGATACTACGTCGTTTGACGAGCTTGCGAGGCGGCCTTGAACTATCGACTCAAACAGAGCATTTCCGTAGGCCACCTCTGTCGCATCATTAAGGAATCGGTAGTTCGTCGCCCATAGGCGAGATGATTCAAGAATGCCTCGCATGCCGGCCGAACTCGTGTAGTGGAACAGAACTTCGGGTGGCGTTGCCTGAATGTACTTTCGCGATTCCGCAAGCGTCGAGGAGGCTTCTGTCAAGGCGCAATTTAGTGCTGCGAAGTCGAGAGTCATGGCATATTGGGCTTTAACAGTTATTTCTAGGACTCACCCATGCAGCAAACTACTCTTCAAGTACCTCATCCGCATGTAACAGTGGTTGCTTTCAAAATATCCCACTCATCCGACGGGCCGCACCCCACGGCATGCTGGAAATTTCGAGCACCCCCAAAACTCGCCACCAGCATTGGCACCTTTGCGTGCTGTTCGCTTGAGCATGCTTGAGCCACACTGTGGGCAATTCGGTTCAGTATTAACCGGCTCTTTGGCTACGACTGGCTCGGTGCTTGCCGGTTGATTTGTGGCCTGCGACTGCTTGACCTGTTTAATCATGGCAAAAAGCCTGGTGCCATCCACAAGTTGCACATTGCGTCCGTCTGCGAATGCTTTGGCGTCATCAGTGAACCGACCGGATGTCACAACGAACCCCCCAGTAGCACCCTTAGCGGCCATCACGCCATACAGTTCTCGTACGACGTCCACGCCGACTTTGTAGGCTTTCCACTGTTTGCACTGGACAAGAAACTTCTCGCCGCTCTTTGCCAGTACCAGATCGATGCCGCCATCCGCACCGCCACCACCTTTTTCCGTCACGCGGTAGCCTTGCAGGGCGTACGCTTCGCCCACCAGCATTTCAAATTCACGCCATGACATGCCATCGAGCGCATTGGCACTTTTTGACTGAGCGACACTGGTGATCAATGCTGTGCGCTGCTTGCGCCGGATAAATGACATGGCCGCCCCCACCAGACAAACCAGCGGCAGGAGGTACTGACCAACGGTTGCCGCTGCAGTAATGACGGATGAAATCATCAACTTGCCCACTTGTCCCGGCTGTACCGGTCCGACCTTGACTGGCACAGCCAAGCGGTGAAGCACCAGATAACTGACGATTGCAATCGCCACGCCGCCCCACCAAGGAAGCAACGCGATGAAATCCATCATGTCCTCAAGAGGACTTCTTTTCTTCTTAGCCATCTACCTCTCCCTATGCTTTTAATATCGTTGGTCGTTTGCGGCGTTGATTCTCCACTCTGTTTCAATCAATCGTCGCAACT
>JBJOIT010000029.1:0-36257 GCA_046046915.1 Pseudomonadota bacterium | reverse complement strand
GTACATATTGGCTGTCGGGCCGCCCAGGTCGGAGATGACGCCGGTAAAACCACTCACCTTGTCGCGGATGTCCTCCACCTCGCGGATGACAGAATCTTCGCTGCGGCTCTGGATGATGCGCCCCTCGTGCTCGGTGATCGAGCAAAAAGTGCAACCACCAAAGCAGCCACGCATGATGTTCACGCTGAAGCGAATCATCTCCCAGGCTGGAATCTTGGTCGCGCCGTCGTGGCTTCCGTTTTCGTCGGCATAGGCCGGGTGAGGACTGCGTGCGTACGGCAGATCGAACACAAAATCCATCTCGGCCGTAGTCAGGGGTATGGGCGGTGGATTGATCCACACATCCCGCGCGGCGCTGCCATCACCATGGGCCTGCACCAGCGCACGGGCATTGCCCGGATTGGTTTCCAGGTGCAGCACGCGGTTGGCATGGGCATACAACACCGGGTCGGCCTTGACCTGCTCAAAGCTGGGCAGGCGGATCACACTACGCTCACGCGGCGGCACCTTGAGCTTGCCTTTGCCCTGCAGCGCGGGGTTGGGTACAAACTGAACCGGCTGGAAAAGCGGTGTCTGTGACTTGGCGTTGGCGTTGGCGTTTGCCTGGTCCTGCTCGGCACGGGCATGGGCCTCATCTTCTTTGCTGCAAGTGGCGCCTTGCGCTTGGGCTTGCTCGCTGGTGGTCATGTAGGGGTTGACGTGGGCTTCGACCCGACCTGGCTCGTCGACCGTGGTGGAAGTGATCTCAAACCAGCCTTTGCCAGTTTCGTCATCGGCCCGGCGCACAAAGGCCGTGCCACGAACGTCGGTGATGGCAGTCACGGGCTCTCGGGCCGCCAGCCGATGTGCCACCTCGACCAATGCGCGCTCGGCGTTGCCATACAGCAGCAGATCGCACTTGGCATCGACCACGATGGAGCGGCGCACCTTATCGCTCCAGTAGTCGTAATGTGCAATGCGGCGCAGGCTACCCTCAATCCCGCCCAGGATGATGGGTACGTCTTTGTAGGCCTCGCGGCAGCGCTGGCTGTACACGATGGCCGCGCGGTCAGGCCGTTTACCGCCCACATCGCCGGGGGTGTAGGCATCGTCCGTGCGGATTTTGTGATCAGCCGTGTAGCGGTTGATCATGCTGTCCATATTGCCGGCGGTCACGCCCCAAAACAGATTGGGTTTGCCCAGCACCTTGAAAGGCTCGGCACTCTGCCAGTCGGGCTGGGCAATGATGCCCACCCTGTAGCCTTGCGCCTCCAGCATGCGGCCGATCACTGCCATGCCAAAACTGGGGTGATCCACATAGGCATCGCCCGTCACCAGAATGATGTCGCAACTGTCCCAGCCCAGCGCGTCCATTTCCTTGCGGCTCATGGGCAAAAACTTGGCCGTGCCAAAACGGGCCGCCCAGTACTTGCGGTAACTGGTCAGCGGCTTGGCAGCACGCGCAAAAAAAGAAACATCGACGGGAGCGTTCATGGAGGCCTTAGGTGAGCGCGGATTGTAATTTTGCGGCCCTGCCCCCACGCTGCCAAGGCCCATCCGGGGCGCTCAGGCCCCACCCAGCTTATGCGTTGCGCAAGTCGGCTGTGGCAACAAACTCGCCCTGCTTGGCGCTTTGGATGCCACGTTCCAGCAGAGCCATCACCTGGTGTATCTGGGCAGGCGTGACCGGTGCGGGGCCCGCGCCCCGGAGGTGGTCGCGTACCTGCGCATACAACTGCAGGTAATTACCGGGCACATCGGGAGCAGGTACATCGGCCGCAACGCTGCCCTGCTGGCCCGCCGCAGGCGGCAGCACCAGCACGCCCACTCTGGGGTCTTGTCCCCAGTTACCCAAGTTATCCAACTGCGGACGAGCGCCAGCTTTGAGGGCATCCTCCTGCACGTCCAGTCCCGATTTAAGAAAGCTACCCTTGGTCCCGTGCACGGCAAATCGATGGGCAGGCCGACCGACCAAGGCGCCAGCGTGCAGGACTACCCGCAGGCCCGGATAAGTGGTCACATACCGCAGCACGGCATGAAAATAATCATGCACTACTGCACTATCGCGCTGGCAGGCCAGGTCGACCAGCAGATCATCGGGCACGCCAAAGAGCTGCACCGCTTGGTCCACCACATGTGCACCCAGGTCGTGCCACAAGCCGGAGCCCGGCAAGTCCTGGTCGCGCCAGCGGTTAGGGACCTCTGGCCGAAAGCGGTCGAAATGAGACTCCAAGTGAACAATGCGCCCGAGCTGGCCGCTCGCCAGAACCTCTTTCAGCGTCAAGAAGTCAGCATCCCAGCGCCGGTTCTGAAAAACCGTCAGCATGCGGCCCGTGTGCTGGGCAAGCGCCAGCAGGTCTTCGGTTTCGGCCAAAGTCACGGTGCAGGGCTTGTCCACCACCACATGCTTGCCTGCCAGCAGCGCCGCCTTGGCCAGCGGATGATGGCTGGTGTTGCTGGTGGCGATGACCACCAGATGGATATTGGGGTCAGCCAGTGCATCCTCCAACGTTGGACGCACCACCACTTCGGGCCAGTCGGACAACACCGTCGTGGGTTTGCTGCTGACGATGGTGTGCAGCTTCAAACCAGGCACCCCGTTAATCAGAGGCGCATGAAACACTTTGCCTGCCATGCCGTAGCCAACCACGGCCACGTTGATGGGTGATGCGTTGTTGTCAATAAGGGTTTTCATAGTCTGTCGCAATCCTGATGTTGGGCCTGAGCGCGGGGCGCTCCAACTTGCAGCCCCTAGAATGATCTTTCATTCATTTTCATAGGAAATCGGCATGAAATTTGGTATCAAACACAGCGCTTTGACCCTTGCACTGATTGCATCGGCAGCTTCGGCATTCTCACAAGCCGACCTCAAGGTCGCCATCGATCCGACCTACGAGCCATTCACTTTCAAGACGGCCGATGGTAAGCCCACCGGCTTTGACGTGGACATCGCCAACGCCCTGTGCGAAAAAATGAAGCGCAAGTGCGTGTTTGTCGAGCAGGTGTGGGACAGCATGATTCCCGGCCTGCAAGCCAAGAAATACGACGTGATCATCAGCTCCATGTCGATCACGGAAGACCGCCTGAAGGTCGTGGATTTTTCCGACAAGTACTACAACACGCCCAGCAAGATTGTGTTGAAGAACGACGTCAAGTTCAGCGGCCCAGCCTCCATCAAAGGCAAGAAGATCGGCGTGCTCAAAGGCAGCACCCAAGAGAAATACGCCATGGGTGAACTCAAGCCCGCAGGCGTGAACATCGTCCCTTACGAAGCACAAGATCAGGTGTACTTGGACATCAAATCAGGTCGTCTGGACGGCACCGTGGCGGACATTCTTGAAGTGGGCGGTGGTTTCCTGAGCAAGCCCGAGGGCAAGGACTACACCACCGTGGGAGAGCCCTTGTTCATACCCAAGTACTTTGGTTCTGGCGCGGGCGTGGCCATGCGCAAGGGTCAAAAAGAGCTGAAGGCCAGCGTCAACAGCGCCATCAAAGCCATCCGCGCCGACGGCACCTACAAAAAACTGAACGACAAGTACTTCAAGATGGACGTGTGGGGCAACTAAGCCCGGCCTCGTGCTAGCCCAGAGATCTTGAATGAGTGGTTACTACCTCTCCATCCTGCAAGGCGCTGGCCTGACCATCGCGGTCTCGCTGGCCTCTTTGCTGGTCTCCATTGCTCTGGGCTTGCTCGGCGCCACTGCCAAACTGTCTGGCAGGCGCCCTCTGGTGTGGGCGGCTACCGCCTACACCACCCTCATTCGTGGCATCCCGGATCTGGTGGTAATGCTGCTGGTCTTTTATGGCGGAACCATCGGCTTGAACGCCATCATGGAAGCCCTGGGCAGCGAGGCATCCGTTGATATCAATCCCTTTGTGGCAGGCGTGTTGACCATCGGCTTTATCTATGGCGCCTACATGACCGAGACCTTTCGAGGCGCGATTTTGTCGATTCCCCCTGGCCAGATGGAGGCCGCCTGGGCCTTTGGCATGGGCCGGGTGCAAACCTTTTTTCGCATCACCCTGCCGCAGATGGTGCGATACGCCCTGCCTGGCTTTACCAACAACTGGTTGGTGCTGATCAAGACCACCGCTCTGGTCAGCTTGATCGGCCTGCAAGAGATGACTTACATCGCCAAGCAAGCCAGCTCGGCCACCCGCTCACCGTTTGTGTTTTTCCTGTTCACGGCCGCCTTGTTTCTGGTTTACACCTCGGCCTCGCTGTGGGTCTTGCGGCGCATGAGCCAACGCTACAGCCTGGGCACCCGACAGGTGGCGCACTGATGAACTGGGACGTTATTTTTGATCCCGCCAACCTGGCCTTGTATGGCGAAGGCGTGGTCACCACACTGTATTTGTTGCTGTCATCCTTGGCCGCTGGCGCCGTGCTGGCCATCTTGATGGCCCTGGGCTTGACGCATCGTTCAGCTTGGCTGACCAAGCCTATCTGGGCATACACCTACGTGATCCGCGGCACGCCCTTGCTGATTCAGGTGTATCTGATTTACTACGGGCTCGGTCAACTCGAGTGGATCCAGGCCCGGTGGGACGAAGTATGGCCCTGGACGCATTTCAAAGAGCCCTTCTTTTGCGCCTGGCTGGCCTTTACCTTGAACACGGCAGGCTACACGGCAGAAATCATCGCCGGTGCCATACGCGAAACCCCGGCAGGCGAAATCGAAGCCGCGCAGGCTGTGGGCATGAGCCGCTGGCAAATGCTGCGCCACATCGTACTACCCAGTGCCCTGCGCCGCTCCTTGCCCGCCTACAGCAACGAGGTGGTGATGCTGCTACAAAGCACCAGTATTGCCAGTGCGGTGCCCGCCATGCTGGACATCACGGCGGCAGCCAGCCGGGTCTACTCAGACTTTTACCTGCCTTTTGAGGCCTACACCTTTGCCGCTGGCTTGTACCTGTGCATCACCTTTGCGCTGGTCGGCCTGTTCAAGCTGGCCGAGCGGCGTTTTCTGGCCTACATGGCGCCTCGCCGCTGAGGCCCTGAGCACGCCCCCAATCGCCCCATGCGTCGAATTGACCACCCCCTCTTGACTGCCAGCCTAGGCAGTAGCCGAACCCTGACCAGCCTGCACTTTGGAGCGATCGGTGCCCGGCCCAAGGTCTACATCCAGGCCAGTCTGCACGCAGAAGAGCTGCCAGGCATGCTGGTGGCGCACCATCTTCGCAATTTGCTGCAGGCTGAAGAAGATGCAGGTCGATTGATCGGAGAGGTGGTGTTGGTGCCAGTGGCCAACCCCATCGGCCTGGCCCAGCGTCTGGACCACAAACCCATGGGCCGATTTGAGCTGGGCAGCTCAGAAAACTTCAACCGTCATTACCCAGCCCTAGCGCAAGCCATCTGGCCGAACCTGAAAAGCAAGCTCGGCCCGAACGCTGACACCAACCGCGACTTGGTTCGCGCCGAAGCACTGGCCTACCTGGCCGCATGGTCACCCGACACCGAACTGCAAAGTCTGCGCAAAACCCTGCTGAGCCTGTCTGTGGACGCGGACCGGGTGCTAGACCTGCACTGCGATTGCGAAGCCGTTCTACATCTTTACAGTGAAGACGTGTGCTGGGCCGACATCGAGCCCCTGGCCCGGCTGCTGCAATGCCAGACGGTACTGCTCGCGCACAACTCAGGCGGCGCTGCGTTTGACGAATCCCTGTCTGGCCTGTGGTGGCAACTTGCTGAACTTGCCCGGGGCGAAGGTCTGGACGTGCCCATCCCCCAGGCCTGCGCCAGCACCACGGTTGAACTGCGCGGCGAAGCCGATGTCGGTCACGCATATGCCAAGGTGGATGCTGCGGCCCTGATGGATTACTTGCGCCATCAAGGCGCGGTGTCCGGCGCGGCCCGACTACCTGAATTGCCGTGCGAAGCCACACCTCTGGCCGGTTCCCAAACCCTGACCGCAGACCGACCGGGCATTCTGGTCTTGCTGGCCACCGTGGGGCAAACCATGACGGTGGGCGACCCGGTAGCGGACATTGTGGATCCGATCTCGGGCCAGGTTCATACGGTGTGTGCCGGCGTGGCCGGTGTTTTGTACGCCCATATCCGCGACCGCTACGTCACCACTGGCGCCGAAATCGGCAAGATTGCCGGCCATATTCCCTATCGGACCGGCGACTTGCTGGGCGCCTGACACCCAACATTGCATCCCGACATGAGCACAGCCAATTTCAAACTTCAGGTTGAAAACATCCACAAGCGTTTTGGCGCCAACGAGGTGCTCAAGGGGGTGTCTCTTCAGGCTCGGGCTGGCGACGTGATCAGCATCATAGGCAGCTCCGGCTCCGGCAAAAGCACTTTTTTGCGCTGTATCAACCTGCTGGAGCGTCCCAATCAGGGCCGCATCACTGTGGCAGGAGAAGAGCTTGCGTTGGCCCCAGACCGCCAGGGCGTGTTGCAAGCGCGCGACCCCAAACAGCTACAGCGCATGCGCACCCGGCTGGCCATGGTCTTTCAGCATTTCAATTTGTGGGCTCACCTCACCGTGCTGCAAAACATCATCGAGGCACCTGTGCATGTCATGGGGGTGCCACGTGACCGGGCGATTGAGAAAGCCCGCGAAATGCTAGCCCTGGTCGATCTGGTCGGCATGGAAGACCGCTACCCGGCCCACATGAGCGGCGGGCAGCAACAGCGGGTGGCCATTGCACGGGCCCTGGCCATGGAGCCTGAGGTCATGCTGTTTGACGAGCCCACCAGCGCACTCGACCCTGAACTGGTGTCCGAGGTCCTGCGCGTCATGAAAACGCTTGCCCAACAGGGCCGCACCATGGTGGTGGTCACCCACGAAATCGGATTTGCGCGTGAGGTTGCCAGTCACCTCATCTTTCTGCATCAGGGGCGAATAGAGGAAGAAGGTGTGCCCGCCCAGGTTCTGGCAGCACCCAAGAGCGAGCGTCTCGCCCAGTTTTTGTCCAACAGCCTCAAGTAGCGCCCGTGCCGTGAGTCTCGGCCTCCGGGATTTGCACATGTAGGAATTTCTCCTACAAGCTTTCTAGTCGAACGCCGACTTAGGAAAAGCGTCTTTACAAATACAGTGAAAGCGTGGGTTCGGTGATCAAGGTCACCTCCTAAGAACCTCCCGCCATGACCTTGTTAAGGACGTTTCCATGCCTACGGTTTCCGTGACAGCCAGCGCCACCGCACCCAGCCTTCAGATCCTGAAGGAATTCGCCTTGTCCGAATTGCGAGCAGATGCAGCCGAGCAAGCTGCCGAGGGCATAAGAGAAGAGCATTTGCCCTTCACCGTCCGTTTGGTGGGCGATGAAAGTGCCCTAAGCAAGGCCGTTCGGGTACGCCATGCCGCTTATGCACGCCACGTGCCCGATTTTGCCGAAGCACTCAAGATGCCTGAGGCGACCGACTTCGAAAACGGCGTGGCAGTCCTGCTGGCCGAATCAAAACTGGACGGCTCCCCACTTGGCACGATGCGCATTCAAACCAACCGCTTCAAGCCGCTGACCCTTGAAAAATCGCTGGCGCTTCCCCAATGGCTGCATTCCAGCAAACTGGCCGAAGCCACCCGGCTGGCGGTGTCCAATGAGTCCACCAGTCGCGTCGTCAAGACAGCACTCTTCAAGGCCTTTTTTATGTATTGCCAGCAGCAGGACATCGATTGGATGGTCATCACTGCCCGCAACCCCATCGACCGCCAGTACGACCGTCTGATGTTCGACGATGTCTATCCCGGCATGGGCTACGTGCCCATGGCGCACGTCAACAACCTGCCCCACCGCGTGATGTCGTTTGAGGTCGGCACGGCGCGGGAACGTTGGGAGGCGGCAAGGCATCCCCTGTTCAATTTTGTCTTCACCACCTCACACCCCGATATCCAGCTTAACGGTCGTCCGGTGTCCGATGTGAGCCACCCAAGTCGGGTTCGTGCACAAGTGAGCCAGACATCGGATTTCATAAGCGCCTGACGCCAGGACGGCAAAGGGATCGCCATTTCTGCATACATAATAGGAACAACACATAACGATAGATACATCAGGGCGGTGTAGTAAATGCTCTTTAGGGCTACGGGACTCATGCCCACAACTATTGCGGCAGCTCTTAAAGACCGACCTCTCGGCAGGCTTGATCGTTGGTTACTGAATCTTTCAGTTTTCGTCTTGCCCCTTGGCATCTGCCTGGTGACCGTGCTCACCTTCCTCTTCGGGCGTGCCGAGTTTTCTGTTGCTCCGATCCGAACGATCGAGTTCCGGGTTCTGGAGGACTCAAGTGCCAAGCTGTCGCCAGACCTGGCACTTAAGCAACTTCAGGTACAACCGCTGGTAGACAAAAGCAACAACCAGCTGTCGGAAGCCCCCTTCTGGTTTTTATTCAGCGCCACTGGGGTCAATTCCCAGGCATCCGAGATCTACGAATTCCCGTCCCGTCATGCCACCGAAGTGGCGTGCTGGAATGCGGACGACCTGAAGGCACTCGGACAGGCCTCCCTTCGCAACGGTACCGGCGCGATTCAGCAGGCCAAGTCTGGCTTTGTCCTGAGCATGGCCAACCCAGCCACAGTACCGGTGTTGTGCAAGGCACGTTTTGTTGGCCCGGCAAGGCTCACGATCTCGCTTTGGAACAGTGAGGACTTCCACGCCTCGCATGAGGAGTTCCATCGCAACGCCGGTCTTCTGGATGGGGGCTTGATTGTTTTGTCGGTGTTCATACTGATCACGGCACTGATCAACCGGCAAAAAACATATCTATTGTTCTCAGTTTGGCTACTCGTTAACCTGCGCATGGCTGCCTTGTCGGCCGGCTGGGATACCCAGTGGCTGGGTTATGTCATCAAACCAGAATTGCTAGGTGTCATCCGGCCGTGGACGTTGGCGTTCTATTACGTCATCACCATCACGCTATTCAAGTCCTTGTTCCAGGACGAGATCAAGGAGGTCCGCTATCCCTGGCCCATGCGTTTTGCGCAAATGAGCTGCATACCTATGCTCGTGCTGGCGCTGGTGCTGCCCTACCGTCATTTCTTGCCAGTGATTTGGGTGTCGTCTGCCATCAACAGTGTCACCTTGATTTTTTATCTGGTCCGCATTTTGATGAAGACCCGGTCGTCCGTGGCGATCTGGTACGGCGCCTCCATGGCGATCACGCTGTTTTCCAGCATGTACGAAGTCTTTGCGGCAGCGTTGGGCTTCAAGGGCATCATCGGTTCCGTCAACAGTGTGAGTGCAGCACTGTCGTCGAGCCTGTTGGCCTCCCTGGCGATTGCCGAGCAAATGCGTCAGCAGCACTTGCAGTGGCTCGACGCCAAGGCCGAGATGGAGCACACCTTCGAAGCGATGCCCGTGGGCATGTTCACGCTCGATCTTCAAGGGCGCTTCCTGAGCGCCAACCCCGCCCTCATGAACATGTTGAGTCCCGATGTGCTGGAGCCGGGGTCCAACGCTTGGGAAAGCTACTTCATTGAAGGCGCCTGGCCCAAGTTACAAAAGCTGGTGAACAGTGCCGAGGGCGGAGAGCTTGAGATCAAGGGCGTGCGCAAGCCCCGGCTGGGTGCCAAGCGCTTTTTGGTGAAAGCTGCGCTGGCCCGCGAAAAAATTGAGGGCTCACTTCAAGACGTGACAGACAAGTCCCGCGCTGAGGAAGACCTGCTGTTCATGGCCTGCAACGATCCCCTCACCCGGGTGCTCAACCGGCGGGGCCTGGAAGAAGCCTTTGGCTTGGCCATGAAAGACTTGCGCGAGGGCTCGCCCCTGTCGGTGGCCTACCTGGATCTGGACCGTTTCAAACTGATCAACGACCTGTTTGGCCACGCCGCCGGTGACGAGGTTTTGCAGCAGGTCTGCGAACGCATCAGCAGCATGTTGACCAAGGGCATGTCGGTGGGTCGCGTGGGGGGCGATGAGTTTTTGATCCTCATGCCAGACACCAAAATCCCATTGGCGGCTCTGATCGGCCGGGGCCTGGTCGACAGCATCGGCTCGGAAAGCTTCCGGGTGGGCGACAAGGCCTTTCATGTACGTTGCTGTGTGGGCCTGATCGAGGTCAGCCCTGACTCAGGCTTCAAGGACGTCCTGTCCACCACCGACCGCGCCTGTCGCGAGGCCAAGACCGGCAAGGGCGACAGCCTGGTGGTGTACGAGCACAATGCCGCCGCATTTTTGGCCCACGAGGCGGAATTGCGGCTGGTCGAGCACCTCTCAACCGACGCGGCCACCCAGGGCATGTACATCGAAATGCAGCCCATCATGTCGCTGGTGGCACCGCATGGATCACTCAATTTTGAAGTGTTGCTGCGTATGCGCGACACCGAAGGCCGGCCGGTGCCGACCGAGCGCTTGATCAAGGCCGGCGAAAGCAGTGGTCGCATGAGTGTGATCGACCGTTGGGTGCTCTCAAGCACCCAGCCACGCAAACCAACTGCCCAACCTGGGCTTTGTGTGCATGAACCTGAGTGGCGCCTCGCTCAACGACGAAAAGTTCATGCAGGACGTCTACCAGATGCTGGCGCAAAACGTACAGGTGGCCAACCGTTTGTGCGTGGAAATCACCGAAAGCGTGTCGCTGAACGACCTCAGCACCACCCAGATGTTTGTGGACCGGGTGCGCAGCCTTGGGGCCAAAGTGGCGCTGGATGACTTTGGCGCCGGCTATACATCCTTCTCTTATCTCAAGAGCATCACGGCTGACCTGCTCAAAATTGACGGCAGCTTCATCGTCAATATGAACAGCCACCCGGCCAACATCGCCATCGTTGAGGCGATCGTCAACCTTGCGGGCAACCTGGGGATGAAGGTGATTGCGGAGTGGGCCGAAGACATGGCCACCGTGCAAACTTTGTCTGAAATCGGCGTGGACTATGTGCAGGGGTTTGCCATTGCTCGGTCGCAATCGCCCGATCGCATGCTGGTGGTGGACTCATCTGCCAGCTTCATACAAGATGAACGCTTGGCCCACTTTGCTCGCATGATTGGCGAAGTGCCTGGAGATTTGGCACAGGTGGATCTGTTCGATGCCGCCCGCTCCAGAAACATGCATTAAAAAAGGGCCCGAAGGCCCTCTGTTTGATCAGTTCCTGATCAGTTCTTGATCGCTTCAACAGCGATGGTGATGGTCACATCGTCGCCCACGTAAGGCGCGTACTTGCCAGCGTTGAATTCGCTGCGCTTGATCACCACGCTGGCATCAGCACCAATGGCTTCCTTCTTCAGCATGGGGTGTTCCATGTTGACGTAGTTGTTCACCTTCAGGGTGACGGCCTTGGTCACGCCCTTGATGGTCAGGTTGCCGTCGATGCTGGCGGGCTTGTCGCCATCAAACACCACTTTGGTCGACTTGAAGGTGGCCGTGGGGAACTTGGCGGTATCCAGAAACTCCTCACCCTGGATGTGGCCGTTGAACACTGCAAAACCCGTGTCGACCGACTTCATGTCGATGACCACGTCCACAGCGCCCGTCTTTGCGGCCTTGTCCAGCGTGATGGTGCCGGTGGTCTTGTTGAAGCGGCTCAGCTGCGTGGACATGCCAAAGTGGCTGTACGAGAAACGTGGGTAGGTGTGGCTGCCGTCCAGGTTGAAGGTCTCGGGGGCTGCCATCGCAGACGTGGCGGCGCCGAGCAAGGTTGCTGCAGCTGCAAAAGCGATCAGGTGTTGACGCATAAAAATCTCCAGTTGGTTGGTTGGTTGGGGTAAGGGAAAAGGAAAAGAAAACTTAAAACTTGCCCACGCCGCTGAGCGCGAGCTTGAACTTGATTTGCACCTCGTCGGCCACCATGGAGGTGTCGGCCCAATCGCCCTCACCTACCTTGAAAGCCAAACGCTTGATGGCAAACGCGCCCTGTGCCGTGGTGCTGGCACCGCTGGCAACCAGGGTGACGGGCACCACCACGTCGCGCACATTGCCTTTGATGTTGAGCTTGCCGCTCACCTCGAACTTGCCTGCACCCATAGCTTTGACAGCGTTGGACTGAAAGGTGGCCTGTGGAAATTTCGGGGTGTTGAACCAGGGCGCCTTGGGTAGTTCGCCGTCGGTTTCTGCCGACCCCATGGTTACGCTGCCCATGTCCACGGTGAATGCGATCTTGCTGGTCTCGGGCTTGGCGACGTCAAAGTTCATCTGCGCGTTAAACTTGCGGAAACGTCCATCGAGCGGAACGCCCATTTGCTTGACGGTGAAGCTGATCTCGCTCTGAGCTGGCAGCAACTTGGTTTCGGCCTGGGCAAACAGTGACGCTCCGATCAGCAGTCCTGCCAGCGACGCACGCAATAAGGGTGTGGTGTGCAGAGTCATGGTTTTAGCTTGTCCTGATAACTGTAAAAAAGGAGTCCGGTGGGTTCAACGTAGCCAGGGCACCATGCGCGCCATCAGCCCGTCACGATCCACAAAATGATGCTTGATGGCGGCACCCACATGGACCAGCACCAGGGCAGCCAGCATCAGGGCAGACGCCTTGTGCAGCGGTTTGATGAGCTCTGCCAGCTCCTTGTCGGCCGCCAGCAGATCAGGCAAGGGCAGCACACCGAACAACACCACCGGGAAGCCTGCAGCTGAGCTGTAGGCCCATCCGATCAAAGGCACCACTAAAAAAAGCACATAAAACAAGCCATGGGTGGCGCGGTAGGCACGCATCTGCCAGCCGGGCATATTTTTCTGAACAGCGGCGGGCAGTGGCGCTGGTGGATGCGTCATGCGCCAGACCAGGCGCAGCACCGACAACATCAAAATCGACACACCCGCCCACTTGTGCCAGTTGTAAAGTTTGAGACGAGTGGGTGAAAAAGGCAGCTCGTGCATGTAAACGCCCAAAACAAAAGTTGCCACCAGGCTCAGGCCCAGCACCCAGTGCAAAACGATGGACAACAGGTGGTAATCACTTTGGTTTGGCCGCTGGCTCACAATAAAAACTCCTCGCATTCAACAGTCTCAAGACCGCTTGTGGCTGCGAAGTTTAGGTGGGCACCTGTGGACAGGACATCAAAAAACTTGATGCCTTCATTCAACTTAATTGATGAAAAAAGCTGATTCGGTTCAACTTTTATGACCGAATGTGGATATTCCGTCCAGATTCAAACCGCTAGAGCGCTGTGTGGGGCGCCCCAGCGCCGCCTGCAAGAGGCCCGATGCGCCTTCACACACGGTCAAGTGTTGGCGGGCGCGGGTGATGGCGGTATAGGCCAGCTCGCGGGTCAACAGGTCCGCACTGCCCGGTGGCAAGACCACCACGGTGTGCGCAAATTCAGATCCCTGACTCTTGTGCACGGTCATGGCAAAGGCCGTCTCCACGGCAGCCATACGGCCCACGCCCACACCGCGAACCTGCTCCCCATCCAGAAAATAGACCTTGAGCCCAGCGCCGGGTTCTGCCGATGGCAAAACCACGCCGATGTCGCCATTGAAAACGCCCAGCGCGGCATCATTGCGCGTCACCATCACCGGGCGACCGGCATACCAGTCACCACTGATGGTGAGCAAGCCCTCATGAGCCAAGGCCCGGGCCACACCCTGGTTCAGTGCCCGGGTACCCCAATCGCCGTCGTGCACGGCGCACAAGATGCGAAAGCGCTCAAATTGCTGCAAGACCTCAAGCACCCAGGCCGTGTGAGCCTGTACCGGCGAGATGCTCGCATCGGGGCGCGGTGCGCCTGATCTCACCACTCGCAGGTAATCGGCATAGCTGGCTTGGGCCTGCTGAGCGTCGTTGCGCACGGCCAGCGCCACCACCTGGGCGGCGCCAGCAGGAGCGATATGCATCAACACAGCACTCGCGTCATGGCTTAGCAGCTGCAAGGTTTCGTCCGATTGCCCACGGTTTACCGCCAGGGCCAGCTGGCCGATGGGGCCGCCAAAACGTCGGCTTTCCCGCAGCATCACGGTGTGCTGGGCCAAGGCCGGGGTCGCGCCCTCCTCCACCATGTTGGTAGGCACTTCTTCGCCTGTGGTGGCTCGCAGATAGTCCCGCGTTTCGGGGCTGTAACGGCCTTGCGCTGCGTGGCGACACACATCCCCCAGCACAGCCCCCGCTTCGACGGAGGCCAGCTGGTCCTTGTCGCCCAGCAAGATGAGGCGGGTGCTTGCAGGCAGTGCTTGCAACAGTGCGGCCATCATCTCCAGGTGAACCATGGACGCCTCGTCAACGATCAGCACGTCCACATCCAGCGGCCGACCGGCATGAAAGGCAAAGCTGCGTGTGTCGGGCCGTGCGCCCAGCAAGGCGTGCAGGGTGCGGGCCGGCCCCATGCGTGCCGCCAGCGCGGGCAAGTCCACCCCCTCGCCCACGCGCGCGTCCAGCTCCTGAAGGGCTGTGTCTATCGACGCGCGCAGCCGGGCAGCCGCCTTACCGGTGGGTGCTGCCAAGGCCACGCGCAAGCGCTCGGGGGCGGGTTCCAGCGACCAGATCAGCGCCAACAACCGCGCCGCCGTGTAGGTTTTGCCCGTGCCCGGCCCGCCCGTGATCACAGAAAAATGGCTGCCCAGGGCCAGCGCACAGGCCATTTTTTGCCAATCGGGCTGTGCGGGGGCTCTGGTCTGATTCCGATCAAACAGCTGATCCAGGCCAGCCCTGGCTTGTTGAGGGTCGACGGTGCGCTGCACCGCCATGCGCACCTGCAGGTCTAGCATGACCTGTTGCTCGTAAACCCAATAGCGCCGCAAATAAAGGCGCGGGTTACCCACTTCCCCGTCCAGCACCAGGGGCTGTCCCTGGTCGGGTGCCAGTGCCTGGCCTTCGCTCAAGCCTGCGTTGGCACAGCGCACCAACGAGCTGGCCCGCAAACACGCCAGCAGCGATGGCAAATCGGCAGGCAGTTCTCGCATCAGCACGGCCAGCGTGGGCTGTGCCACGTTGGGCCAGGCCAGCCATGCGGGGTTGGACAGGATGGGCGCCAAAGGCAGGCAGGTGTGACCACGACCCTCCAGGTGGGCCACCAGGGCCACCGCCACCAACAGCGCAGGATGTGCTGCCGGGTCTTGCTCGGCCACAAAACAGGCCATGGCACTGTCCAGGCGCCGCAGCCAGCCGTGTTCGCTGCAGACTTGCAAGGTGCGCAGGGGCTCAGGCAACTTCAGCAGGGTTGCCACTTCTCCCGTCGTGGTGCTGACGGGTTGTGCGGTCATGCTTATGTTCGTGCTCAAGGTGCCACCTCCTCTTGCAGCAGCATTTGGTCCAGCGCCTCCAGCATGGGCAGGCTGGCCGGCAAATGGCAGACCCCGGCGCAGGGCCCCTGAATGCCCCGCAAAAACAGATAAATGGCGCCGCCCAGATGCTGCTCGGCCTGGTAGTGGCTGCCCAGGCGGCTGCGCAGCAGGCGGTGCAGGGCCAGCATGTACAGGGCGGCCTGCACGTCGTAACGGTGTTCCAGCATGGCCGTTTCCAGCGCATCTGCGTGGTAGGCCGCATCGTCCGGGCCCAGGTGGTTGGACTTGTAATCCAGCACCCAATAGCGGCCCTGGTGCTCAAACACCAGGTCGGCAAACCCCATCAACATGCCATGCAACTGCGAGGCAGGCAAAGCGGGTCTGGCCAAGCCCGGCAGCACATGGCGCGTGCACAGCGCATCGATGGCCGGGGTGTCTAGCGTGTGCGCAGGCAACCAGAATTCCATTTCCGGCAAGACCGTGCCCAACTCGCACAGGGCCGCGTTCACGCCCGGCAGCCGGGTACTGACCACCGCCTGCAACCACTGCACCACGCCATCGGCGTCCATGTGCGGGGCGCTGCGACTGGCACGTCGGCGCAAGCGGTCTGCCAGCCCGGCATTGCCAGCCAGCGCAAAGCGCTCGGCAGCCAGCCACTCCAGCTGATCGTGTAAAAAGTTGCCCGCTGCAGGGCCTCGCGCCATGGTGTGCCAGATGGCGATGACAGCCGCGCTGCTGAGCCCGGGCGCGCTCATCTGGGCCTGGCCATCGGTTTGGTTGGTCAGGATTTCATCGTCTGCGGGTCGGTGGGTGCCCACAGGGTGCGGCACAGCCCGATCCGACACCCCTTTGCTCAGCTTGGAAAAGCTGGCTATCGTCCAAGTCTGATCCAGCCGGTGGGTATAAGCACGCTCGGGCTGCAGGGCGCGCGCCGCTTCGGGCCGATTCAGCTGAGTGCAAGCGATGGTGCCGGACGCTTCCAGCACCATGCCGTCCTGCCCGGCCACCAGCGCCTGCAGCTGCTCCCACCATGCGCCCACCTCGCGCGCCTCGGGGCCGCCCACCAAGTAGCCGGCCGCGCCCAGATGGGTGGCGCACTTGTCACTGCTGCCGTTCTTTTGAGCCGCAAACACCACCCACAGGGCGTGCCTGGCGCGGGTCAGAGCCACATACAAAAGGCGAATGTCCTCGCGCAGGCGGTTGCGATCGGCCTGGGCCAGTTCGTCGTCGCTGTAGTTCAGCAGGGTTCGACGTTGCCCGTGCTCGTCGCTCAAGGCCACATAAGGGGTCTTACCCCGAACCATGGCTCTGAAACCGGTGGCAAAGGGCAGGCACACCACAGCGTATTCAAGGCCTTTGCTCTTGTGGATGGTGACGACTTTCACCAGCCCTGCATCACTTTCGAGTCGCAAGATGTGCTCGTCGCCCTGCCCTTGCGGGTTTTGCAACTGCGCCGCCAGCCAGCGAATCAGGGCCTGCTCGCCCTCCAGCGTGTTGCTGGCTGACTGCAGCAGCTCGGCCAGATGCAAGACGTTGGTGAGCCGGCGTTCACCCAGGGGTTCGGCCAGCCAACGAGAGGGCAGCTCCCATACGTGCAGCGTGTGGCGCAGCATGGCCAGCACCCCCTGCGCCTGCCAGACCTGGCGCAGTTCCACCAAACGGCTTGCATATTGGTCCAGCAGGGCATCGTCGGTGGCCAGTTGCTTGAGCGTCGGCAGGCTCAGGCCCAGGGTTCGGGTGGCCAGTGCGGCGCGTACCAGCCGCAGGTCTTGCGGCTGTGCAACACCCCGCAACCAGTGCAAAAGGTCGGCGGCCTCCTCGCCCTGAAACACCGAATCCTTGTCTGACAGATACACCGAGGCCACGCCACGTCGGCTCAAGGCTAGTCTTACCAGCGAGGCCTCCTTGCCGGTGCGCACCAGCACGGCAATGTCGGCGGGCTGCAAGCGTTGATCGGCCTGATCAGCCCTCACAAAGCGGGTTTGCGGGTCGTTCAGCCAACCCACAATCTGCTCGGCACAACGGGCCGCACTGCGCCGACGCATCAAGCCCACCTTGCTGATGTCGCCATCGTGCACCAGCGTCAGCGCTGCCATGGGGGCGGCGCCCCGCTGCAAGACCTCGTCCCTACCCTGCGCGGCCACGGGCAAAAAAGGCAAGGGCTGCCCGGCGTCGCTCTTGTACAGGAAAGCGCCGTTTTCCCAGGTGTTTTCGGCGCGCGTCAGCACATGGTTGACGGCGTGGACGAGAGCCTGGGTGGATCGGTAATTGGTGCCCAGCACGTAGTGGCGTCCGGCCGTCTGGCGCCGAGCCAGGAGGTAGCTATCAATGTCCGCGCCCCGAAAGCCGTAAATCGACTGCTTGGGGTCGCCAATGAGCATCAGCGCCGTTTGTGGCGTGTTGTCGGCCAGCCCATAAATCTGGTCGAAGACCTGAAGCTGCACCGGCGACGTGTCCTGAAACTCGTCAATCATCACCACCGGGTACTGACGCCGTATGCGCTCGCGCAAACGCTGACCGTGCTCGCCCGCCAGTGCTGTGTTCAGGCGCAGCAACATGTCGGCAAATCCAAAACTGGCCGAGCGGCGTTTGAGTAGCTGCAGGCGCTGCGACACGCTGGCGGCTGCATGGCTACGCAGCGCAGCCCCCACTGAGGGCAGCTCGTCCAGCGCCGGTTTGAGTGCTTCCAGCTCTGAAAACATGTCTGGATAGTCGACTGGCGCAGCATCTGGCTTGCGGGCGTCTGCCAGGCCATCGGGCGTGAGCCTTTGCCAGCCGGTTTTCAAGTCCGGAATGTCGTCGGTGACTTCGCCGCTGGCCCACGCGTGCAGGGTTTTCAGCCAAGGGGTGTACCGGTGGGCCTGCAGTTTGGTGCCGATCCAGCCCTTGTCCTTGCGCGCCAGTTGTTCATCCAGCCACTGCTGCATGGCCAAGGCCTTGTCGCCCCAGCCCGCCTTGAGCTGCGCCAGAGCTTGGCTGCGTAACTGTGTGACGTGGGCCAGCTGCTGCTGCATCGTCCATCCTGCCGGCACCACATCCAGAACTTTGTGGCTCAGGTCGCGCATGTCCGCCACCAGTTCAGAGGCGTTTTTCCAGACGCGCAACACGGCCCTCAGCTCGACTGGCGCCAGGGGATAACACGCCAGACGCCAGTAATCGAGGGCTGCCTGGGTTTGCAGCAGGGTCTCGTCGGCCAGCAAGGTTTCGTCAAACAGGTTGCCGCTGTCAAACGCGTGCTCGCGCAGCATGCGTTGGCACCAGGCGTCGATGGTGAGCACCGCTGCATCGTCCATGCTCTCGGCTGCGTTGGCCAAGCGCCACGCAGCGCTCTGGCGCGCCTCACCTTCGGGGTAGTCCGCCAGCAGCGTGCGCATCAGGGTGTCGTTGGCCGGGGGCAACACCTCGCCCCTGAACATGCCCGCGGCCTCAAGCAGGCGCTCACGTATGCGGTCAGACAACTCGCGTGTAGCCGCACGGGTAAAGGTCATCACCAATATGTCTGCAGGTGTCAGCGGCTGGGAAAACGCATTTGGGCCGCCATGGCCCAGCACCAGCCGCACATACAGGGCGGCAATCGTCCAGGTTTTGCCTGTGCCAGCGCTGGCCTCGATCAGGCGGCTGCCCCACAGCGGAAAACCCGCCGCATCCAGCGCCAGGGGGGCGTCGTCAAGGAGTGGTGTGCTCATGCCTCGTCGTCCATGGGGGCCGCGTGAAACTCGGCACTGACGTGATCGCGCATCCAGCCCAAAAAAGGCGCATAAATCTGGGCGGTCAGCGCGTCAAAACGGCCGTCCAGGGTCAGTGCATCAAAGTCGGGGTACAGCCGGGCCAGGCAGGCCTCGGCGCCCTCGCCCGCGTTTTCCCCATCGCCTTCGTATTCTTCGGCAGCATCTTTGCCCAGGGCCTGGGCCAGCGCGGTTTTGAGGGGTAAGGGCAAGGGCGCCGCTTGCCCCTGCCGCCACAGATCTAGCAGTTGGTCCAGCTGCAGCCGTGCCTCAGATTCTTCCATCGGGCTGGCCATGACGGTGCCATCACGCCCCACCAGCACACTGAGGCAGGCCTGCCCACTGACAGCTGAGGCCAGGCTGTAGACCCAGGCCGACACCAGTTTTTCCGGCCGCGCCGCTGGCTTGCTGCCCGTTTGCAGCAGCCTGCCCGGCTCTAGCGTCAGTCTGGCCAGCATGGGAAGGGCGGGGTCGGCGGCGCTGGTATCGGAATTATTGGCCCTGCGCAACGGCTCCAGCCAGTCCTGCAACAAAACCGCCTGATGGCTGTGCTGCACCGGCAGGCGGTCAGCAGGCTGCGCAAAGCGCTCGGTCTGACGCTGCCAGGCCGCCAACATGGTGCCCAATTGCGTGGCCAGACGGTCGCGCTCCAGCACACCCATACCCGCCAGTGGCAAACGCCCTGCGGCCTGCTGGCGTTGCAAGGCCTGCGCCAGGTGTTGCGCTGACGCCGCCTGGGCCCCAGGTCCAGACCAGGGTTCCAGCAACTCTTGCATGAGCTGATAGTTGTCCAGACCGGCAAGCTCAAAACACTCGTCATCCGCCTGCTCGGCGCTCAGGTCGTCAAAGACCACACCCAGCTGATGCCGAAAGTAGGCCTTGACCGGATTGCGCAAAAACTGAATCAGGCGCGCCAAGGTCAGCGGGGTGGCGTCGTTGGCGTCGATGACCTGAGGTGGCTCCGTCGTCGCAGTGGCCGCAACTGCATTTGACGAATGGGCGCTATGCGCTGCACGCCACTCCCGGGCAAACGTGCTCAGGCCACTGCCCTCTTCAAAATACAGGCGGCTGAATGGCTGCAGTGGGTGATGCGTGGTGCGCGCGTGCACGGCAGCCTGGCCCCAGCCCTGGGCCAGGTAATCGCGCAACTGCGACACCAGCACCGAAGGCGGCTGCTCGCTGTTGTCGCGCACGCTGCGGCCACACCAGCTCACGTAAAGCAAGCGCCGCGCTGACAACAAGGCCTCCAGCATGAGCTGGCGGTCGTCCTGCCGGCGCGAGCGGTCGCCCGGGCGTGCTTGGCCGGCCTGCCCCATCAAATCAAAATCGCTGCGCAGGCTGGCCCGGGGATAGTCGCCATCGTTCATGCCCAAGAGGCACACCACCTCAAAGGGAATGGCGCGCATGGGCATCAAGGTGCAAAAGGTCACGCCGCCTGCCCTGAAGCGCTGGTTCAAGGCCGGCACCTCCAGCGCGTCCATCCAGGCCGACCGCGCCACAGACAGGGGCACAGGCGTGTGGTCGTACACCCCGTCGCAAGCGGCGCGCCAAGCCTGGCTGGCATCGGCCAGCGCCAACAGGGTGGCGCGGTCTGCATCGTCAACTGGTTTGAAAAATCCCTGCATCAGGCTGGTGCACCGAGCCGCCCAGTCCTCTGCCTGGGCTGGCACACGCGCCAGATCCCACCAGGCCAACAAGCTCTGCAGCAGATGGGCCAGGCAGCCTGCCAGTTCGGCCTCTAGGCCACCCAGGTCGGCAAAGGGTTCAATGTGACCGGGGCGCTCAAAGTCGGCATGCGCCACAACGCCGGCGGCATAGCCCATCAGCATGCGTTGCAAACCAAACCAGGCACTGTTCTGCGAGCCACAGGCCCCGAGCCCCAGGTCTTGACGATGGGCATCGTTCAAGCCCCAGCGTATGCCGGCTGCCACCATCCAGAGGGTCAGGCGCGGGAGCGACTCAGGCGCAATGCCAAACCGGGCTGCCAGCGCAGGCACTTCCAGCAGGGCCACCAGCTCGCTCATGGTGCAGCGCTGTTGCGGCAGCTGCATGAGCCAGTCGACAGCCCCCACGATGGGACTGGCCGATTTGGCACTGAGGTCGGCAATGTCAAAGGGAATGTAGCGCCGATCACCGCGCTTGTACTGGCCAAACACGGCCCGTATGGCGGGGGCCAGCGGTGCTATGTCCGGCACCATGACGACCACATCGCGCGGTTGCAGGGGCTGGTCAAGGGGGGCGTTCGCGAACGCATGCAAGAGCTGGTCGTGCAAGACCTCGAGCTCGCGCACCTTGCTGTGGGCCGTGTGAAACACGATGGACCGGTCAAGTGCTGGCAACTCGCAGGGCGGATGCTCGGCCAGCGGCCGCATATCACGTATGTGGGCTTGCACTTGCGCTAGCAGTGGCAGCGTGGCCACATCACCCGCTTCATCACAGGGCTGGTCAAAAAAGTCCATGCGCGGTGCGCCAAATCGGCCCTGCGCCTGTTCGGCGTCGTCAAACACATCGAGCTGGCGAATGAAGTCGCGCCCTTGCCTCCCCCAGGCCGCCAACAGCGGATGGGCATGGGCATGCATGTCTTGCAGAGCGATGGTGGACAAATCGGGGCCCGGCCGCTGGCCTTGGCGGCGGCGCAGGCTGGCCAGCAGCTCGCGGCCGTCCATGATGTCACCCCAGTGGTAGCGGCATGGGTTGGGCAAGGCCAGCAGCACTTGCCGGTGCTGGCTCAGGGCGGCCAGCGTTTGCAGCGTGGACAAGGGCATGTGGCTCATCCCAAACACCACCACCCGCCGGGCCACCGCAGGCGGCAATGCGTCCTCAGACTGCAAGCGCGCCAGCATGCGTTGTTGCAGGCGGGGTCGGGTGGCCTGGGCCTCGTGCGGCAGCAGGGTGCCCAGCACCGCGCGCCACAACGCAGGCTGCCACAACTGATCAGCCGCCAGCGGCAAGCTACGGCCAGCCGCATCCAGCAGAACGTCGCGCCCCTGCTCCCAGGCGTGCAGCCAATCAGCGCGGTAAATCTGGTACTGGTCAAACAAATCGGCCAGGCGAGAAGCCAGTTGCCATAAGCGGTCGCCAGAAAAATCGCCCAAGTCACCGCCGCCCGCGTCCTTGCGCTGCAAAAAGCCGGCAACAGGCAAAAACTCATCCTGAGACACCAGCCCAGGCAGCAGGGCCATCAGGCGCCAGGTCATGGGCAGTTTGTCTAGCGCCGACTCAGGAGGCACCGCATCGGCCCCCAGCACTTGCCGAAAGGTGCGCCACAAAAAGCGGGCGGGCAGCTCCACCTGGGTGGCGGCGCACACCTGTCCCAGTCGCGCCAGCTCCATCTTGACCCACTCGGCCATGCCATTGCTTTGCACCAGAATGATTTCGGATTCCAGCGGCCCCAGCGGGTGCCTCAGCAGCCACTGCACCACCACCTCGGCCAGCTCTTCGGAGCGGTTACCGTGCAGGGCCAAAAGGCCGGGGGTGATGGTTTGAGGCGACATGCCAGAAGTATCGCCGGCCCCACCGCCTATCGACGCCAAAGCAACGCTGCTCAGTACAGCCGCTGAACAGTGCCCGATGTCTTGCGGCGCAGATAAGCCGGCGTCACCCACATGGGCTCGGCGGCGGGGTGCAGAGTGGGTTCGGCGTTCACGCGCAGTGGGTTCAGGCCGGCCAGCTTGCGAAGGCGACTGGCAAAGGTGTTGAAGTGCTTCATGATGTGTACTTGATCGATGGCTGGACCACCCCTCGGCGGGCCATGAAAGAACGATAAAAGTCCACCGTCTCATTTGGTGATACGCAAAAATACGATCTGAATTAATTTTTAACGCGCCGTGTTTGCGTCACAAACAAAGCACGACCCCACCCCTATATGCGAGAAATTGACCGCCTGTACCGCTACAAAAGCCTGTTGCTCAGCCGGCACGCCGTGCCCACACAAGAGCTGCTGGAGGCCATGGACATCTCGGTGGCCACGCTCAAGCGTGACATGAGCAAGCTGCGCGAAAAACTGCAGATACCCGTGGTGTACGACCGCCTGCAAGCCGGCTACCGGCTGGAGGCTGGCCACGGCAAGAAAGAGCTGCCCGGGCTGTGGCTGTCGTCGCAGGAGCTGGTGGCGCTGGCCACCCTTCAGCACCTGCTGGCCGACTTTGCCCCGGGTTTGCTGGCAGAAAAACTCTCGCCACTGAAAGACCGGCTGGCCCACCTGCTGCACGACATCGACCTGGACAGCTTGTATCTGGCCACCCGCATTCGCCTGGTGCATGCCGGCCAGCGCACTGTGCCGCCGGCCGCCTTTGAGACCGTGGCCTCGGCCACGCTGGCCCGGCGCAAATTGCTGCTGCGCCACCACAACCGGGAAAAAAACGAAACCATCGAGCGCACTGTGTCGCCCCAACAGCTAGTGCACTACCGCGACAACTGGTATCTGGACGCCTGGTGCCACCTGCGTGAGGGCTTCAGAAGCTTTGCCGTAGACGCCATTGAACGCGGCGAGGTGCTGGCATCCGAAGAAGCCATCGACATGGCGCCTGAGGCACTGAAGGCCGCCACCCAGGCTGGCTATGGCATCTTCAGCGGGGCCGCCAAAGCCTGGGCCAGGCTGCGCTTTAGCCCGGGCCGCGCACGCTGGGTGCAAGGCGAGATCTGGCACCCCAAGCAAATTAGCACTTGGCTAGACGATGGCAGCTACGTGCTGGAGGTGCCTTACAGCGATGATCGAGAGCTGGTGGGCGACATCCTCAAGCATGGCGCCGATTGCACGGTGCTGGCCCCGCCCGAGCTACAGGCCCGCGTCAAAAATGCGCTGAGGCAAGCCCTGCAGGCCTATCCGGGTTGACAATCAAACCCTACACACAAGGCCCCCATGATCGATCTGTATTACTGGACCACCCCCAACGGCCACAAAGTCACCCTGTTTCTGGAGGAAACCGGGCTGGACTACGCCATCAAGCCCATCCACATCGGCAAGGGCGAGCAGTTTGCGCCCGAGTTTTTGCGCATTGCCCCCAATAACCGTATTCCAGCCATCGTCGACTTGAACCCAACTGACGGCGGTGAGCCGATCAGCATCTTTGAGTCGGGCGCCATCCTGCTGTACCTGGCCGACAAAACCGGGCAATTCGTGCCGCAAGACCTGCGCGGCCGCAACCAGTGCCTGCAGTGGCTGTTTTGGCAAATGGGCGGCCTGGGGCCCATGGCCGGGCAGAACCACCACTTTGTGCAATACGCCCCCGAGCAACTGCCCTATGCCATCGACCGCTATGTGAAAGAAACCTCGCGCTTGTATGGCGTGCTGAACAAACAGCTGAGTGACGGCCGGCCTTACATCTGCGGCGACTACTCGATTGCCGACATGGCCTGCTACCCCTGGGTGGTACCGCACGAGCGCCAGCGCCAAAACCTGCAGGATTTTCCCGCCCTGGCACAGTGGTTTGACCGCATCGCCAATCGGCCAGCCACGGTGCGTGCCTATGCCCGCGCCAAAGAAATCAACGCCGCACCCACGGTAGACGCCCAGTCGCGCCAGGTGCTGTTTGGGCAAACCGCCGCCACCGTGAGCCGCTAAGCACGGCAGTTTTGCAAGACAAATCGCTATGAAGCAGCTCAAGGACATCGCCCTTTCCATGCTCGACCTCGTGGCCGTGCGCCAGGGCGGCACCGTGGCCGACGCACTGACCATTGCCCTGCGCACGGCACAACATGCCGAGTCGCTGGGTTTCAAGCGCTACTGGCTGGCCGAGCACCACAACATGCCCGGCATTGCCAGCTCGGCCACCGCCGTGCTGGTGGGCCACATTGCAGGCGGCACGCAACACATCCGCGTGGGCTCTGGCGGCATCATGCTGCCTAACCATGCCCCGCTGGTGGTGGCAGAGGCCTTTGGCACCCTGGCCGAGCTGTACCCGGGCCGCATTGACCTGGGCCTGGGCCGTGCCCCCGGCACGGACGCGGCCACCATGCGCGCCTTGCGACGTGACCGAGTCGAGACGGAAGAAGACTTTCCCAAAGCCGTGACCGAGCTGCAGCAACTGTTGGCCCCCGCCCAGCCCGGCCAGCGCATTGTGGCCATGCCGGGCGCCGGCACCCAGGTGCCCATCTGGCTGTTGGGCTCCAGCATGTTTTCTGCCCAGCTGGCAGCCGAACGGGGTCTGCCCTTTGCGTTTGCCTCGCACTTTGCGCCCCGCATGCTGCTGCAAGCCCTGGACCTGTACCGCAGCCTGTTCAAACCATCGGCCAGCCTGAGCAAACCTTATGTGGTGGTGGGTGTGCCCTTGATTGCAGCCCCTAGCGATGAGGAAGCTGATTTTCTGGCCAGCAGCACCTACCAGCGAGTGCTGGGCATCCTGACCGGCCAACGCAAAAGCCTGCAACCTCCGGTGGCTGGCTATGCCCAGGGGCTGCATCCGCAAGAGCGCGCCGCCATTGGCGACTTTTTGGCAGCAGCCGTCATCGGCGGGCCCGACACGGTGCAGGCTGGCCTACAGCACTTGGCGCAGGCCACCCAAGCAGACGAATTCATGCTCGTCAGCGACGTGTTTGACCCCGCTTTGCGCCTGCGCTCGCTCGACATTGCCGCTGCCGCGATGCAAGCTGCAGCCATGCCTGAACCAGTGTCGGTTTGATAGGCTGCACCCTCTTTTTAATTTTAGATTTCTGCCCCCATGCTCTCCACCCAAGACAAAACCCGCATCGACGACACCCGCATTGCATCGGTACGCCCACTGCTCACCCCCGCCCTGCTGGAAGAACAGCTGCCCGCCTCGCCCCATCACCTGGCGCTGGTGGAGCAATCCCGCCAGGCCATTTCTGCCGTGCTGCAGGGGCAGGACGATAGGCTCGTGGTGGTGGTGGGCCCCTGCTCCATACACGACCACGACCAGGCCATTGCCTACGCCAAGCTGCTCAAGCAAGAGGCCGACAAGCACGCCCAAGACTTGTTGGTGGTGATGCGCGTGTACTTTGAAAAACCCCGCACCACCGTGGGCTGGAAGGGCTACATCAACGACCCCCACCTGGACGGCAGCTTTGCCATGAACCAGGGGCTGACCATGGCGCGAAAGCTGCTGCTGGATGTGCTTGACCTGGGCCTGCCGGTGGCCACCGAGTTTTTGGACCTGCTAAGCCCGCAGTTCATCAGCGACCTGGTGACCTGGGGCGCCATCGGCGCGCGCACCACCGAGAGCCAGAGCCACCGACAACTGGCCAGCGGCCTGTCTTGCCCGGTTGGTTTTAAAAACGGCACCGATGGCGGCGTCAAGGTGGCGGCAGATGCGGTGGTGGCGTCGCAGTCGCCGCACGCCTTCATGGGCATGACCAAAATGGGCCAGGCCGCCATTTTTGAAACCCGCGGCAACCAGGATGTGCACATCATCTTGCGCGGCGGCAAGCAGCCCAACTACTCGGCCCAGGACGTGGACGCCGCTTGCAAGGTGCTGCAGGCCTCCGGCCTGGCGCCGCTGGTGATGGTGGATGTCTCGCACGCCAACAGCAGCAAGCAGCACCAGCGACAAATCGATGTGTCTCATGATGTGGCCTCGCAAATTGCCGGCGGCGACAAACGCATCATGGGCCTGATGATCGAAAGCCACTTGCATGAAGGCCGGCAAGACCTGAAAGTGGGCCAAGCCTTGCAGTACGGCGTGTCTGTGACCGATGCCTGCATCAGCTTTGAACAAACCGTGCCCGTCCTGGACGCACTCGCCAAGGCCGTGCAGCTGCGCCGGCAGGGATGACCCCTACCGCCACAGTCCTGAAGCTGGGCTCGGCCCAAACACTGGCCTGGGCCTCTACCTATTACCTGCCCGCCATCTTGGCGGCTCCCATGGCGCGCGACCTGGGCGTGGGCACCGCAACCGTGTTTGCCGCTTTCTCCGTCGGGCTTGTGATTTCTGGCGTGCTCGGGCCCCGAGCGGGTCGAGCCATCGACACCCTTGGGGGCAAGCCCGTGCTTGCAGTGAGCAACCTGCTCTTTGCCGCAGGCCTGGTGCTGCTGGGACTTGCGCAGAGCCTGCCAGCTTTGTTTGCCGCCTGGGTGGTGATAGGCGTGGGCATGTCTGGGGGGCTTTACGAAGCGGCATTTGCGACGCTGGTGCGCATTTACGGCAAAGATTCTCGCGGCATGATCACCGGCATCACCCTGCTTGCAGGCTTTGCCAGCACGGTAGGCTGGCCTTTGTCGACGGCACTAGAAGCCTGGATCGGCTGGCGCGGCACCTGTTTTGTGTGGGCAAGTCTGCATCTGCTTGTGGCGCTTCCGCTGAACCTCTGGCTGCCCAACCACGCGGCTGAAAATTCTGCCCCGACCAGGCCCGATGCCTCAAAGGCAGCAGACCACCCGCAAAGGCCGGTGCCCACTCGTACGGCTGTGCTGCTCGCCTTCGTGTTTGCGGTGACCTGGTTCATCAGCACCGCGATGGCAGCCCATCTGCCCACGATGCTGACTGCGAGCGGTGTGAGCCTGGGCCTGGCGATGACGGCCGGTGCCTTGATAGGCCCCGCGCAAGTGGCCGGTCGGTTGCTGGAGTTTGGTGTGCTGCGGCATGTGCACCCTTTGCTCAGCGCTCGGTTGGCAGCCGCCTTGCACCCTCTTGGCGCCACCGCCCTGGCTTTATTTGGTGCCCCTGCTGCCATCGTTTTTGCATTGCTGCATGGTGCGGGCAACGGGGTGCTGACCATTGCAAAAGGAACTCTGCCACTCGTTTTGTTTGGGCCGCAAGGTTACGGCGAAAGACAAGGCTTGCTGATGGCACCCGCTCGCATGGCGCAGGCCCTTGCGCCCTGGCTCTTTGGCTTGTGCATGGCCCAATGGGGCGCCAGTGCACTATGGCTGGCGGTGGGCCTGGGCAGTCTGGCCTTTGCAGCACTTTGGCTCATTGGCCCGGTTCATGACGAGGCATAAGACAACGCCATCAGCCATCGCACCTGATCTACTCAAGAATATGTCCCACAGCACCCAAGACACCCCCGAACTAGCCGACACCTTGAACCATGGCTGCCGCTGTCAGACCTTGGATGCCGACCAACTCCGCGAGGCTTTGGGCCGCGACGCGGGCCTGCGCGAGGTGGCCAGCCATTTGGCCGAAACACATCCGCACCTGTTTGCAAACACGGCTGTTTTTGTGTCGCAAGCCACCGTGCGCGCCATTCAAGCGGCAGTTGCCGCCATCGAACGCACCTTGGCTCTGCCAGCCTGGGCGCAGCGCGTGTTGCCCGGGGCCGGCCCCATTGCGCAGGTAGACCATGGCCCCATCGGGGTGTTCATGGGCCTGGACTTCCATATCACGCCGCAAGGCCCGCAGCTCATCGAGATCAACACCAACGCCGGCGGTGCCATGCTCAATGCCGTTTTGCTGCGCGCGCAGCCGGCGTGCTGCGGCCTGAACCACCTCACGCGCAACGCCTACCGCGATATGGCCACGCTGGAAGACGACTTTGTCGAGATGTTCCGGGCCGAGTGGCAGCTGTTTAACCAAAGCCGTGGTCAGGCGCCCCGCCCTTTGCGCAGCATTGCCATCGTTGACCATGAACCGCAAAGCCAATACCTGGCGCCCGAGTTCGCCCTGTTTGCCGAGTTGTTCCGGCGCCACGGCATCGCGGCAACGGTGACCGATGCCGCTGGCCTGCAACTGCAGGATGGTGTGCTTTACAGCGGTGGACTGGCGCTGGACATGGTCTACAACCGCCTGACCGACTTTGACCTCTCGGACCCCGCCCACGCAACGCTGGCGCAGGCTTACCAGATGGGCGTGGCGGCCGTAACGCCCCACCCCCGCGCCCATGCCTTGCGCGCAAGCAAGGAGCACCTGGTGACGCTGGGCCAAGCCACAGACCTGGCGGCTCTGGGGGTCTCGCTGGCCGACCAAGCCACGCAGTTGGCAACGGTACCTGCCTGCGAGCGCGTCTGCGCCCACAACGCAGCGGCGCTGTGGGACCAACGCAAACAGCTGTTTTTCAAACCCCTGGCGGGATACGGCGCGCGTGCGGTCTACCGGGGCGACAAACTCACCACCAAGGTGTGGGAGCAGATTCTGCACAGCGACTACATCGCCCAAAAGCTGGTGCCCCCACCGCTGCGCGCCATACAAATTGACGGTACGCCTTCAGAACTCAAGTTTGACCTGCGCGCCTACGCCTATGCCGGACGTGTGCAGCTGCTGGCCGCCCGCACCTACAGCGGCCAAACCACCAACTTCCGCACCGAAGGCGGTGGCTTTGCTCCGGTGATGTGGGTGCCGGACAGGCCGAATGAATCGACGACGGTTGCCTAAATGCCATTAGACCGTCTGGTAAATCAACGATTGGCATAACGATGGTCTGCAAACCCGACGTGCTTGCACGAGGTCCACAACAGGACCTGTATCTTTTGATTGGGCAAAACGTAAATCTGCCAAGCTACAAAAGTACAAACAGCTACCCCTATACAAAGGCTGCATCCCCTTCTAAATTAGTCCCGTCTGCAACTAAGTTCTGCTGGATATCACCTGCGCATCAGGTACCGACGGGCATTAAGAACGCAATTCAGAGACATCGCTGATACCCCACTCCTCGCGGAATGCCTGGTAGCCAAACTGCATCCGATTGTTCGGAACGGTATCCAAACAGTCGATGATTTGGCATTCCTCTGTTCCACCGAACCTCGGTCCGCGTAAGCCACGTCCTACGATTTGCTCGTAGAGCACCCGAGACACTGTCGGTCTTGCAACGACGACATGCGTCACACGTGGCGCATCAAAGCCGGTAGTGAGCACTTCAACATTGCAAAGTACCCTTAGCCGCCCATCCTTGAACTGCCGGATGTATTTGCGACGTAGTCCATCTGGTGTCTCGGCATGGACACACTCCGCAGCAATACCCTCCACTCTCAACAGAAAAGTCATAGTCAAGGCATCCTGGATGGTTGGAGCAAAGTACATGATCGACGCCCCCTCCGTCTTGAAGACTGGCAAAACAGCACGGTAGATAGCCCTTGTTCGATCTTGATCAGCAGCGATATCCCGTACGATGGCTGAATCGACAGCCATTGCATCTGCCTCATAGTCCCCGGTGTCGTGGGTGAGGCTCGAGTCACTTAATCTTTTACCTGTCCTTATCTGGGAAACGATTGGTTTCGCCAAAATCCTCTTTTGGAGAAGGAATTGTTTGGCGTTCATATCGCTGGCCGCTGAAAAGTCCTCAAACAGTGATTCAGGCTTTATGACGTGGTCGTTAAAGAGGCGGAGAAGCTCATCTGTGCCGTTCGATCCAAGCCATGTTTGCCGATATGGGGTTGCAGTGAGTCCGATCACGGTGGTTATCGGAGGCAACTTCGAAAGGATTTCTAAATAAGTTGGTGCACCAGCCCGATGAGCCTCGTCAATTACTACCAATCTGGTGTTGGTCTGAAGGGAAGCGACGAACTCGTTCGACGTCGAATCCATCGTTAGAAGGCGAAGTGCCTTTGCTGGCGTCGTAACCAAGATCGAAGGCGTTCCGATCTGCTCATCTTCCTCCGCTTTTTCAAGCGCGTCGTCGGGTGTGTAGCCATAGTACCGGATAAGGTTTAGTGGGCATGATTCATCCGAATTGACCCAGGTGTCTTCGATCGTTTGCGCTGCCTGATCGCACAATTCATCCTGATGTGCGCACCAGATGACGGCATACCCCCGACGTTCTTCGTCACGAAAGTC
This sequence comes from Pseudomonadota bacterium, assembly GCA_046046915.1. GTDB lineage: Bacteria > Pseudomonadota > Gammaproteobacteria > Burkholderiales > Burkholderiaceae_C > JBEEJZ01. The sequence continues at coordinate 5,796 of JBJOIT010000029.1, read as the reverse complement.
CCCCGTCAAGAACTCTCTAAGGGTGTCGACAGCAATCCTGGTCTTACCTGACCCTGTTGGGAGTTGAAGAAGAACTCTTTTCCCTTGATCCTGAGCAACCCCAAGTAATCTATTCTTTGCATTACGTTGAAAGGCCTCCAATGCAGGGGTCTTACGTTTTTCCTTCAAAAAAGTAATCATCTTTGGCCGCTCACCATTTATGGCGCCCGAAAACACAGATGGGAACCCGGCCTGTTCAACAAAGTGGACGGAGCTTCTGTGGCCTGCATGCCACCTGTCAATAGGCTTGATCCGAAGATGCTTTGCGATTGCGTCGCGAATTTCCTTGTTGCGAAACAACTCCGTCCCGTTTTCGATGATCAGTGCAGCAGCGACTTCCACCTTTGTTGGATTTGTATCCCGCCCGAGGGTATGGCGTTTGTAACTCCGCAACGCGTTCACCAAGCGAGGCTTGAGGATATTTCGCAGTTGAGTCGCATTGAACATTTCTGCAATTCGCAACGCGGCTTCTTGCTCCTGTTCATCGGACAAGAGCGTGGACACAGTGGCACGAGCGTCGGTGTCAGCCCCAATCGGGCCTGAAGTGAGGCACCGAAAACCACCCCCGGCGCGCCCGCCCCTCGCTTCAAACTCCTTATTAGTAGAAAGGTTTCGCTGGAGCCTGGTGTAGTCAGACTCTGTTAGCTGGAATCTAAGGACAAGGTCTTCCCGAGAAACCTCGATATTCCCCCGGATGTACTGGAGAATTTCTTCCAACTGCAGGATGGGAGTCGCGATTTTGGACATGGTGTGAACTTCGCCAAAAGTTGCCGCGGTAGTGCACCAGGCGCTGGGGCGAGATGTGGCGCTCGGTGGTTTCCCCGTTTTGCCGGCTGAAGTGGCTGATGTTGTGGCGCTTGCGTGCCAGGGTGGCAGCAGCCTCTGCCTCAAACGACTTGGCGGCCACCATACGTTTGCCAGCGCTCACGATGCGGATGCGCTTGGCCACATCCTGGCCGGCAAGGCCGTGTTTTTCCATGAGCTGGGCCAGCCGTTCTTTGAGCGGCTTGAGCTTGGCGCCCAGCAGGCCGGGCTCGAGTTGTTCCAGCAGGTGCTGAATGGTGACGAGCGCCAGGATTTCGTCCTGGCTGAACCACAGACCGGGCAGTTCGGTGTCGGTGTGGCCCCGGTCCAGGGTGTAGCCGCCCAGGTCGCGGTTGTATTCGATGGGCACATGGAGCTGGTCGCGCAGCTTGGCGATGTCGCGCTTGAGGGTTGCCCGAGACACCTCCAGGGCGGCCATCAGGTCTTCGGCCGAGGTGGCGCGCCGGGCGCTGAGGAGGCATTTATATTTGTAAAGCCGCAAAACCTCACTCATGCCATCTCCCCTTGATGTCGATTTCTGAATCTTTTGCTGGCATCTTATGCGATGACAGCGACAAATACGGGCTCCCCGGGCGCCGGCATTATTGAACTTGCCTTTGCTTGTCCCCCGGGGAGCTTCCCCCTGCATCGTGCGACAGCATTTGTGTCATTTGTGCCAAGTCGGCACGATCACAATTTTGTCGAGCGCCAGGCTCATGCCGTGAGCCACGGGGGCTGATCGTTTGTCCAGCAGTGGCGTGCAGGCCCGCATCACATCGCTGCGATGTTCAGGTGAATCCTGCTTATCAACTCGTCGAAATCTGGCTGGCCCTGGTAGTACAGCGCCGCAGTCTTGCGGTAAGCCAGAGCAAATCGCTGACGCTCGGCAACATCCCCAAGGATGAATGCGGGATTTTTTGAAATGGTCTGTTCATCCCCAGTGCGAAACCGCTCAGCCTTGCGCTGCTGATAAGCAGGCTCCCGCATGAAATCCTGTACTTCCTGGAGGCCCAGCAGGCAATACAGGTCGTAGTAATGGCGCAAGAAGTTGGCCGGAAATGCTTGTGTATCACCCAAACGGCGGTACTTGGTGGATATGGTCTGAAGTTTTTCCACAAAGGTATGCGTAGGCGCATAGCAGGGCACCGCCATCGCCCGGTTATCGAAGACCTTTACTCCACGCGACATGGCGGCATCAAGCGCCCAGGATGAAATCGTGACGGGGCGATTTGGAGCCGTGTCATCAAACCCCAACTCCAGCAGGATACCGTCCTTGACGCCTACGAGCGCCGTCGTACGCGGTGCGTAAAGAAGACGTATGCCTGCACTGCGCATTTTGTCGTCGTCGAACTGCGTGTCGCGCTCGACATGACCGATGCCCGGGATAGAGATACGAGTAGCCAGTTCCCCGTAGTACGCACGCCGTGATTCAACGTGTGCCGGCTTGTCCTGATTACGTCCGATCTTCACGTTCATGCCATCAGGCGGCTCGATACGAATGTCGATGTCTTCGGAAAAACGATGAATGACGCCGAACCCCTTGGACAAGGAGGTGCCGCCTTTCAACTCGAATTGGAAGCCTTGGTGCTGTAAGCCCCAGAGGCAATGCATGATCCAGTAGTCCTTTTCGACCAGCATGGGGTCGAGGCTGCGCTCATCAGCCACGATGGCAAGCAACTGATCAAAGTCCCGACGTTCGTGCAGGAAATCAGCCACCCGACCACTCCCGCAGGTGTTTGCGCGTGGCGAGGTTGCCAAAGCTGTCAGCCGCACGCTGCAGGCGGGCGGGCTCGAAGCTGTTCATCTTTTGACGTGCCTGGCGTAAGACCAAATCACGGTCCTCCGCAAGTTCATCCAAATTGTTCAGCAGGTCTACATAGAGAAACTCCGGCGTCAGTTTCTTTGGAAACCGCGGCTTTACCCGGAAATCAAACTGCCGATTCCCCAGCTTAAAAACACCATGACGCTTGTGGTTGTAGACCACCGTGGTGTTGTAGAGCTGAGTCGTTCCCAAGCCAACGGCGTTGTAAGCGGATGGAGAAAAGACGAGAAAGGCCTTGTCGCGCAGGAAACCGCTCACCACCTGATCATCGGCCGGTGGCAACGGGCCGAAGCTGGACTGCTTGGGCGCATGGTAAAGCCCCTGGGCAAGCTTTTTGAGCCTGCCGGTTGCCACTAGCTCACGTAAATGCCGATCCACGGACGTGGACAACCCCACCAGTTCTTCTCGTCGGTAAACACGCCCAGCTTGCAAGCCATCGGCGAGCTGCGCAGCAGCGCCTCTCAACGAAGAGGCAGAGGGAAGTGCTTCAGCAAACATGACTATTTTTTGATTGACGTTTCATGCATTTTACCGACCAGTTTCCGTTTGACGTGACAAGCTAATGTCGAAAACCTTCGTCCACCTGATCAATGCAACTAGGCATCGGGATCATTGAACACGGCGCCCAATCCCGTGGCGGTGTTGCCCAGGTGCACACTGCCATCAGAACTCGCATTGCCCATTTGGGTAAAAAAACTCCCATCGCTGCCCACGGTGTTGCTGCCCATCCGGGTGTAGACCACCCCGCTGGACGACACGCTCATGTGGTCCGAAACCCGGTTGATGGTTTCGCCATCGCTGGAAACGGCGAAGTGTTTGAACAGCTGCCAAAAAGCCATGAGGGTGACTCCTTCAAGAAAACGTACGGTGGGCTGTAAAGATTGTGCGAGCCTAGGGGCTCATGGCACGAGCCGGCCCCACTGGACGAAACACCAGGTTTGCTGAATTTTTGGAGCTCAACCCAGGCTCACACCATGAGATGACGCAAATCTATGCTGCGAAGAATCACAACAACTATCAGCCATCGGGGCTTTTGCATGATGTTTCAATGTCTCCTGGCCCTGGCGCTGCACTTTCAACCTTCGCCGGCACCGGCTGGTCCTTACGAGCCCTACAAGGGCATGTTACAGGCGCCCAGCTTGCCGCCTTTGTGGTTGATAAAGGTCAACAATTTTTTGCCTAAGTTGTCTGATTTGGGCTCGAAGGCCAGCTGGATGTTTGATGAGTTTGGGGTGCCGGTGACGTTGACCAAACGTCAAAAGTGGGTCATCAAGCTAAACAGCGCGATGAGCAATGCTGGCCAATTCGATGCCCCGTAGCTTTTGCTCGAAAATACCTGTACCCGCCCGACTACTTGCTCTATCCCGCCGAAGAAGACCGCCATGAAACACCTGATTACCTCTGCCCTACTTGTTTTTGCCGGTCATGTTGTGGCTTTTGCCGAGGGCTCTCCACAAATGAACCTGCCACGCGTGACCATTAACGCCGGCATGCATCAGATTACGGCGCAAGTGGCTCAGACCCAAGAGCAGCGGGCGATTGGGCTGATGTTTCGACAAGAGATGCCGCAGCACGAGGGCATGCTGTTTGCGTTCGAGCAGCCTTCAAAGCAGTGCTTTTGGATGAAAAACACCGACCTGCCCTTGTCGGCGGCCTTTGTGCTGGACAACGGCGAAATTACCAACATCGAAGACATGAAGCCACAAACCACCGAGTCGCATTGCTCTACCAAGCCAGTGCGTTTTGTGCTGGAGATGAATCAGGGCTGGTTTGCCAAGAAGGGCTTGAAGGCAGGATCCAAGCTGGGCGGAAAAATCTTTGCTGGCGGGCAGTGAGCGCCTGCCCCGCAGATCGCGGACACAAAAAAGCCGGCGCCAAATGGGCCGGCTTTTTTAATGGGTGCGCAGATCAGGCGAAGTTGGCCTGAACGAATTCCCAGTTAACCAGCTTGTCGAGGAAGGTCTCGACGAACTTCTGGCGCAGGTTGCGGTAGTCGATGTAGTAGGCGTGTTCCCACACGTCAACGGTCAGCAAGGCCTTGTCGGCGGTGGTCAGGGGGGTGCCAGCAGCGCCCATGTTGACGATGTCGACAGAGCCGTCTGCCTTCTTCACCAGCCAGGTCCAGCCAGAGCCAAAGTTGCCGACTGCAGACTTGACAAAGGCCTCACGGAAAGCGGCGTAGCTGCCCCACTTGGCGTTGATCGCGTCAGCCAGGGCGCCGGTGGGCTCGCCGCCGCCGTTGGGCTTCATGCAGTTCCAGAAAAAGGTGTGGTTCCAGATTTGGGCCGAGTTGTTGTACACGCCACCGCTGGACTTCTTGATGATCTCTTCAAGGGTCATCGATTCGAATTCGGTGCCCTTTTGCAGGTTGTTCAGGTTCACAACGTAGGCGTTGTGGTGCTTGCCGTGGTGAAACTCCAGGGTTTCCTTGGAGTAATGGGGTGCCAATGCGTCAATGGCGAACGGCAGTGCTGGCAGGGTGTGTTCCATGAATTTCCTCTTGAATCGGGTGTTGAAGGGACAGGGATAGACGCCGAGCGCTACCCGCTTGCCAATTGTAGAAACAAAGGCAGCGCTTGCTAGACAACCGTCACATCAACCTCACCGTCGGCAAGGGCGGCGCGCAAATGTTGGCCAGGTTGGGTTTGATGCACGCTGGTGACTGGTAGACCTTGGGCATTGGTGAGCATCACAAAGCCGCGTTCGAGCACATGGCGAGGGTTGAGTAACTCAAGGCGCACGGCGAGTTGCTCCAGGCGGTCGCTGCGGCGCGGCAGCATCTGAGTAAGGCAAGCCGACAGCCGGTTTTCCAACAAGAGCAGGCGGCGTTGGCGCTGTTCCTGGGCGCGGTGGCTGGCCATGGCGAGACCCTGAGCCAGGGTTTGGAGCCGACCACGGCTTTGCATGATGCGCTCGGAGGGCCGGCCCAGGCGGGCGGCGGCACGGTCGGTACGCTGGGCGGCCTGGTCGAGCTGGCGAAGCAAGGCACGCTGCAAGCGATTTTCAGTTTGGGTGGCCTCGGCCAGCAGGGCAGCGCGGGGTTGCGACACGAGCTCGGCCGCCGCCGTGGGCGTGGGTGCCCGAACATCCGCCACAAAGTCGGCAATGGTGAAATCGGTTTCGTGCCCCAC
>JBJOIT010000028.1:0-39332 GCA_046046915.1 Pseudomonadota bacterium | reverse complement strand
GCCTGGCTCCACTCGGCCATGCTATGGGGGTTCTTGCGGGCAAATTCCTTGACGGCGCGGGGCGCGCGGCGATCCGAGTTGCCTTCACGCAGCACGGGGTTCACCGCCGAACCGGTGCACTTGGCGTAGCGGGCCTTGAGGGCCTTTTCTTCGTCGTTCTTGGGATTCTCGGGGTAGTCAGGCAGGGCGTAGCCCTTGGACTGCAGCTCCTTGATGGCCGCGGTCAACTGACCCACGGAAGCGCTGATGTTGGGCAACTTGATGATGTTGGCTTCGGGCTTGAGCGTGAGCTTGCCCAGATCGGCCAGGTTGTTGGTGACGCGCTGCTCTGGAGGCAACAAGTCCGAAAACTCACCCAGGATACGGGCAGCCACAGAGATATCGCTCTCGGCCACTTCAATGCCGGCAGGCGCAGCAAAGGCGCGAACAATCGGGAGGAATGAAGCCGTCGCCAAATAGGGCGCTTCGTCGGTCACGGTGTAAATGATTTTGGACTTTTCAGCAGTCATGGGGTCCTCTTACGTAGGTCTATGGGGTGAATAATCGACAACGCGCGATGTTAATGCGGACTTCTATGGAGTCTGCTTACAGACTAGCGCGGGCATCAGAATTTTAGAAAGTCACATGCTCGACCTGTTACGAACCTACTCCTGGCAAGAATTTCGCCACCATCCCTGGCGCAATGCCGCCGCCATCGTGGCGGTGATGCTCGGTGTGGCTTTGGCGCTGTCGGTGCACTTGATCAATGCATCGGCGCTGGATGAGTTCTCCAGTGCGGTACGTTCGGTCAACGGCGAACCCGATCTGTCGCTGCACTCAAGCACTGGCGCGCTGGATGAGTCGGTGTACGCCCGGGTCGCAGCCCATCCCTCCGTCACACTGGCCTCGCCGGTGCTGGAAATCAACACCTATGCTGTGCGAGACGGCCAGCCGCGCCTGCCTCTGCGCATCTTGGGTATCGACGCCCTGGTGGTGGCCGGGATATCGCCTGAGCTGTTCCCGCGGCCTCACGGCAGTGCCAGCGGTAAAGCAGACCGGTGGGCCCTTTTTGCGCCAGAGCAAGCGTTTCTGAACCCAGCCGCCATGGCCCTTTTGGCTGGCACCCCCACTCAGGCCGTTGACACCGGGCTGAAGGTGCAATCAGGTGCCGGATGGGTAAGCGCCCACATAGCGGGCACAGTCGCCGCGAGTGGAGCTGCATTGGCGGTCATGGATTTGGGCGCGGCGCAAGACCTGTTTGGCAAGATCGGGCAGCTCAGCCGCATCGACCTGAAACTGCAGGCAGGCACCCAAGATGACACCTTGCTGGCAGACCTGGCGCTGGGTAAGACGGTCACGGCCCTGAGCCCTGGCGATCAAACCGAACGGGTGAACCAGCTCTCGAGTGCCTACCGCGTCAATCTGACTGTGCTGGCCCTGGTGGCCTTGTTCACCGGTGCCTTTCTGGTGTTTTCGGTGCTGTCGCTGAGTGTTACCAAGCGCGGGCAGCAATTCGCCTTGCTCGGGGTGCTCGGGCTCACTGGACGTGAGCGCTTGGCACTGGTGCTGTGGGAATCTCTGGCACTTGGCGTTTTGGGCAGCGCCTTGGGCGTGGCCCTCGGTACAGGCCTGGCAGCCTTTGCACTGCAGGTCTTGGGCGGCGATCTGGGTGGAGGATATTTTTCAGGGGCCGCCCCGACGTTGCAACAAGACCCCGTCGCTGCGCTGGCCTACGCCGCACTGGGTGTGATGGCCGCCTTGCTGGGAGGCTGGTGGCCGGCCCGAACCGCCCAAAGGCTGCCGCCGGCCCAAACCCTCAAGGGCCTGGGCGCACAAACCCAAGCACCTGGAATTCCCTGGGTGAGCCTGGCCCTGATGGCTGCAGCTTGGGGCTTGGCCCTGTTACCCCCTATCGGAGGGCTGGCATTGGCCGCTTACCTGGCCGTGGCGGTGTTGCTGCTGGGCGGCATCACGGCCCTGCCCGCGTTGGTGGGGCTGATGTACGACGGTGTGGCCCCCCGGTTACGCCACCGTCTGCTTCCCATGCTGGCTGTCGAGCGGGCGCGCCGGGTACGGGCAAGCGCCTCAGTGGCCGTGAGCGGTGTGGTGGCCTCGCTCAGCCTGGCAGTGGCACTCACCGTGATGGTGGCCAGCTTTCGCCACTCTGTGAACCAGTGGCTGGACGTGGTGCTGCCAGCAGACCTGTTTGTGCGTAGTGCGCGCCAGGCCAGTGCGTCAGATAGCGCCTACATCGCGCCCGAAACGGTGCGGGCTGTGGCAAGCTTGCCAGGTATCGCTCGACTGAGCACAAGTCGTATTCGGGACATACAGCTCGCCCCCAACCGGCCGCCAGTGGCCCTCGTTGCGAGGGAACTGAACCCACCAGAGACCAATTTACCCCTGGTCGCCGGCCCCTTGCCTGCGCCACCCGGCCTGGTTGCGGTCTACGTGAGCGAAGCCATGGTCGACCTCTACGGCGCACGGCTGGGTGGCCCGGTGCCGGCCTTGTCTGCGGCATGGCCATCAGACGGGCAGACACCCAACACCACCTTTTTTGTTGCCGGCGTGTGGCGAGACTATGCCCGCCAGTTCGGAACAGTCGCCTTAGCCCGGGAGGATGATGTACGGCTCACCGGGCAGCAGCAGGTCAGTGATATGGCGCTATGGCTTGAGGCAGGCGCCGACGCGATAAGCCTGGTGCAGGCCGTTCGCGACACTGCAGACCATAACAACCCGGGTGCCGGTGCCTTGCTTGAGGTGGCGTCTGCGAGCCAGATCCGCGCTACCACCCTGCGCATATTCGACCGCAGCTTTGCAGTGACCTATTGGCTGCAGGCCGTGGCCATGGCGATTGGGCTCTTCGGCGTAGCCGCCTCGTTCAGCGCGCAGGTGCTGGCCAGACGCAAGGAATTCGGGCTGCTGGCTCATCTGGGCCTGACAAGGCAACAGGTGCTGGCGGTGGTCGCGGTCGAGGGCTTGGCCTGGACGGCCGTTGGCGCCATGGCCGGGGTGGCGCTGGGTTTGGCGGTGGCGGTGGTGCTGGTGCATGTGGTCAACCCGCAGAGCTTTCACTGGAGCATGGACCTGATGGTGCCCTGGCTACGCTTGGCGAGCATGTGCCTGGTTCTGGTGTTGACCGGAACCCTCACGGCCCGGCTGGCCGGGGCCGCCGCCGCGAGCAAGGATTCAGTCATGTCCGTCAGGGAAGACTGGTAAGCAAATGACTCGAAACTGCGATACTCCGCGCCGAAATATCTGCCTCTCTGTCCCATGGAACCCCAGCCTTTATCGAGCATGTTCGAGTTGTTGCCCATCGGGGCCTACCGCTCCAGCCCGGGTGGACAGATGCGACCGGCCGATGCAGCGCTGGAGGGCAACGAGGCGTTGCTCCGTCAAATCACGTCGCGCGTTCCAGGCATGGTGTACCGCATCACCTTTGGTCCTGACGGGATTGGCAACTACACCTTTGTCAGTGACGGTGTCATGGACCTGTTTCATGTGTCGCCGCAAGAGGTGCTGGCAGATGCTTCCATCCTGCGCAAACTGCGTCACCCGGAGGACCGGGAATGGATCATGCGTGAAGTGGTGCAGTCGATTCAATCGGGAACGCCATTGAGCATTGAGTACCGGGTGCTTCTGGGAGACGGCACACTCAAATGGATCTTCATGTCGTCGTCTCAGGCCACCACGTCGGACGAGGGCTACACCCGTGTGGGTGTGATGCTGGACATCACCACCCGCAAGTTGGCAGAAGCAGAACTCAAAACCCAGGAAGAACGGTGGAAGCTGGCCCTGGAAAGCACCGGCGACGGCCTCTGGGACTGGCACGTGGAAACAGGCCTGGAGTATTTTTCTGAGCGCTTCCGGCAAATGTATGGCTTGGGTGATGAAGCCACAGTCAACCACGCCGACATCCTTGACGAACTGACACACCCCGATGACCGCGAGCGCATGCATGCAGACCGCGCCGCCCACTTCCAAGGCCAGACCCAAAGCTATCGCAATGAACACCGGGTGCGCATGGCCAATGGCGACTGGAAGTGGGTGCTGAGCAGAGGCATGGTCATCAGCCGCGATGCTGCCGGCAAGCCGCTGCGCATGATAGGTACACACACCGACATCACCGAGCGCAAACACGCAGAAGACCTGATCTGGCAGCAAGCGCACTTTGACCCGCTTACCAACCTGCCCAACCGGCGCATGATGCGCCAGCGGCTCGAGGAGTCCCTGCAGCAAGCCAAGGCGACGGGACAGGTCACCGCCCTGTTGTTCATCGACCTGGATCACTTCAAGGAAATCAACGACACGCTGGGCCACGACCATGGCGACTTGCTGTTGCTACAGGTGGCGCAACGCATACAGGCCTGCTTGGGCCCATCTGACACCGTGGCCCGCATGGGCGGTGATGAATTCACGGTGGTCATGAACGATGTCCGGCCTTCGATGCTGCCTCACCAGCTCCAGGTCTTGCTGGACACGCTCTCACAGGTTTTTTCACTGGGTGGCGAACAGGTCTTTATCTCCGCCAGCATCGGTGCGGCCCTGTACCCGCAAGATGCACGGGTGGCCGAAGACTTGCTCAAGCATGCAGACCAGGCGCTCTACGTGGCCAAAGGCGGCGGACGCAACCGCTACAGCTTTTTCAAACCGCAATTACAGCAAGAGGCCCAAAACCGGGCCAGGCTGGCGGCAGACTTGCGCCGAGGATTGGCACAAAACCAGTTTGAGGTGGTGTACCAGCCCATCGTGAACATGGCCACCGGCCAGATACATAAAGCAGAAGCCCTACTGCGCTGGCACCATCCGCAGCGCGGCACCGTCAGCCCGGCACAGTTCATCGGCATTGCCGAAACCACCGGCATGATCATCGACATAGGTGATTGGGTCTTTCGCCAGGCAGCACTCCAGGTAGCCCGCTGGCGTCAGGCCTACCACCCGGATTTTCAGGTCAGTGTGAACAAATCGCCCGCCCAGTTTCACGCAGAAAACCGCAATCACACCCTATGGACCGACTTTCTGGCCGAGCAGGGCTTGCCGGGCGAGTGCATGGCCATCGAGATCACCGAGGGCCTGCTGCTGGAAACCAGCCAAGGGGTCACGGACCACCTGTTGTCCCTGCGCAATGCCGGCGTCGCCGTGTCCCTGGACGACTTTGGCACGGGTTATTCATCGCTCACCTACCTGCAAAAATTCGCTATCGACCTCATCAAGATCGACCAAAGCTTCGTGCGCAACCTCACGGCCGGTTCGCGCGATCTGGCCTTGTGCCGGGCCATCATCACCATGGCACATGAACTGGGCATGAAGGTGGTGGCCGAGGGTGTGGAAACCTCAGAGCAACGCGAGCTGCTGCTGGACTACGGCTGCGACTACGGCCAAGGCTACCTGTTCTCACGCCCGCTGAGCGTGGCCGCGTTCGAAGACTTCATGGCGATGCAGGCGTCCCCAACACACCCCTTGCGATCAAACCCTTGATCTCAGTCTCGTCATAGCCCAGGCCAGCCACAAGCTCCTGGGTGTTTTGGCCCTTGGTCGGCGGTTGCAGCCGAACCCCCAGACGCTGGCCGTCCATGGTGAAGGGAAACAGCGTCGTCTGAGCCGTCTGGCCCGCCCGCTCACCGTCTGGCAAGGTGATGTCTGCCAAGCCACCGGTGGCCAGCAGGTGCTCGTCCTCAAACAATTCTTCGGGTTTGCGGATCGGGGCGAAAGGCAGGCCCACGCGTTCGAACAGGGCTGCCAACTCAGAGGCCCGGTGCGATGCCAGACGCTCGCGCAACACAGGCATCATCTCGTGGCGCAGGGACACCCGCTGGTTGTTGCTGGCGTAGCGGGGATCGGCCTTCAGGTCGGCAAAGCCCAGCGCATCGCAAAAGATAGCCCATTGGGCATCGCTGACGGCCGCCAGAAAGATTTGTTCGCCATCTTTCACGGTAAACACGTCATACACCGCCCACGCAGAGATGCGCTCTGGCATGGGGGACGCGGCCTTGCCGGTGATGGCGTACTGCATCATGTGCTGGCCCACCAGGAACACATTGTTCTCATACAGTGCGCTTTGCACCTCCTGCCCCTTGCCGGTGATGCCTCGCTGGATGAGCGCACCCAGCACCCCAATGGCACCAAACATGCCGCCCATGATGTCGTTCACACTGGTGCCAGCACGCAAGGGGTCTCCAGGGCGCCCCGTCATGTAAGCCAGGCCGCCCATCATCTGCACAACCTCATCCAATGCGGTCCGATGGTCGTAGGGGCCGGGCAGAAAACCCTTGTGGCTCACATAAATCAGGCGCTCGTTGGCCCGGGACAAGGATGCGTAATCCAGGCCGTACTTCTTCATGGTGCCGGGCTTGAAGTTCTCGGCCACCACGTCTGCACTGGCAGCAAGCTTGCGCGCCACCTCGGCACCTTCTGGCGAGTGCAGGTTGATGGCGATGCTTTTCTTGTTGCGGTTAAACATCGGGAAAAACCCCGCTCCCGCGCCCAGCAAATGGCGGGTGCGGTCCCCCTCGGTGGGCTCTACCTTGATGACTTCGGCGCCCAGATCTGCCAGCACCATGCCGCAGGTGGGGCCCATCACCATGTGGGTGAACTCCACGACCCGCAGGCCAGTGAGGGGCAATCGATGGTCGGGCAGGATGTTGTCTGTTTCAGGCATGCTTTGAGTTTATGGGTTTCGTCCGCCGAACCCGCAGTTTGCAGGGGGCGGCTAAGGGTAGGCCCCAAGCTTATGATCACTGACACATGTCCCTCCTGAGCCCCCTGCCCGCCCTGACCCGTCGCCAGCTTCTGCAGAGAACGCTGGCACCCACCATGGCGGGAGCGGCGTTCGATACGCAGGCACTGAATGCCCGCGCATTGCAGTTTCCGCGCGACTTCGGGAGCCACCCTGACCTGCTCACCGAGTGGTGGTACATCACGGGGCAGTTACAGGCCCAAGGACGGGACTTCGGCTTTCAGGTGACTTTTTTTCGAACCCGGGTGGACCCGACGCAGGCCATGCAATCTGCCTTTGCGGCCAAGCAGCTGCTGTTTGCCCATGCAGCGGTCACGGACCTCCAGGGCCAGCGCTTTGTGCACGACCAGCGTGTGGCGCGCGAGGGCTTTGGGCTTGCGTATGCCGATACGGGGGACACCCGACTGAACTTGCGGGGCTGGACGCTCAAACGCCGCGCGGGCGACGATATGGCGCCGTATGAGGCCAAGATTGCTGCATCCGACTTTGAACTGACCCTCACGCTGAACCCCACCCAGCCCGTGCTGCTGCAGGGCCAGCAGGGACTGTCTCGCAAAGGCCCTGATGCAAGTCAGGCCAGCTTTTATTACAGCCAGCCGCAGCTCAGGGTAGAGGGCCTGCTCAGGGCCGGCGACTTCAGGGGCAACGTTCAGGGTCGTGCATGGTTGGACCACGAGTGGAGCGAGTCGCTGTTGCACCCATCAGCCGTGGGCTGGGACTGGATCGGCATGAACCTGACAGACGGGGGCGCCCTCACCACCTTTCAGCTTCGAACCGCCAGCGGTCATGCCTTGTGGGCCGGCGGCTCATTTCGCGCTCCGGGCAAGGCGGCGCAAATCTTCAAGCCCGAGGAGGTCAGTTTTACCCCCCTGAGGCACTGGAAGAGCCCCCATAGCGGCGCGACTTACCCGGTGGAGTGGCGCATCCAAACGCCGGCGGGCCTTTACACCGTGGTCGCGGCCATAGTTGACCAAGAACTCGACAGCAGGAACACCACCGGCGCCATCTACTGGGAAGGCTTAAGCCAGCTTCAAGGCGGCCAGGGGCAGTCTATCGGCATGGGCTACCTGGAGATGACCGGCTACGCGCAGGCGCTCAAGCTGTAAGCCGCTCGGCACATGGCGCCAGCGCCGGCGCCCGACGCTCTGAAAACAGGGGTGTCAGCGCTGGTCAGAACCAGGCCATGCCCGAAAAAGAAACTTCGCCGCATAAAGAACCAGGATGGTGCCCAACAGGTCACCGGTGGCCATAACCATGACACCGGACAGAAAGTTCTCGGTCAAGCCCTGCAGGCCGAACCAGATCTGGTGCAAGGTGGCACTCACCAGAGCAAAAATCAAGGCGAGCTTTATGAGCGTTGCAGCCGTCAGCCCTACCAGATTCACGTTCAGCTTGAAAAAATCAACGCATAGACGCCGGGCAAGCAGGGGCGACAGACCGGATACAAGTCCCGCCCCCAGGGCGGTGAGTGTGAAGCCGTCAAAATGATGAAGGGCGCTGACCACAACCGACGACAGAACAATGCCCATCGCGCCCCAAACACCCAGGACCAGAATGAACACCAGGCGCAGACCACTAGGCAAAAAGATCCAGCTCACGCCGTTGGAAAACTCGAAAAGAGAGAACAGCAGCGTGTTGAGTTCGAACAACAAAAAGTAAGCCAGTGCCGTGCCTAAGACGGCAGCGACACGCTGAGAGGCGGTCACACCTGGGCCCGGCTCAAGCAATCATCTAAGGTACCGAAATATTGCTCGGTGATCGTCGTGGCGACAACGTACTTGATGCGGTTGTCGGCTTGATCTGAGGTCAGGTCGATGAGACCTTTCTGACGCAAAGTCTTCAAACGTCGGTGCGCGGTGCTAGGAGAAATTTCAGGCAGCAGGTTCATGGCTTCCACCACGCTGATGCGCTGCCCCGCATGCCAGCGGGTCGCGAAGGTGTTGAGCAATCGCTCCTCCGCCGCATCCAGCGACGGGAAACTGGGCAACTGTCGGACCGCCTCCAACAAATTCAAAAATTTGAAATACGACATCTTATGTATCCTCCGTTGATTGCGATCATAACGAGGGATACCCCCAGCTGGTATGGGTCGCTCGACCTTGGGGATATTCAGGCCAGCGGGCTTCAGTGTGCGCCGCCGGCATCGCCCCCTGTGGCGCTGGCACGCTTGGGTTGCGCCAACCACACCAAGGGAATCAGCGCCAGAAACACCAAGGCCGAGGCCCAAAAGATGTCGCTGGCGGCCAACATATAGGCCTGCTGGTCAACCAGTCGGTTCACCACCGCCAGCGCCTGCTGAGACTCCAGACCCGCGCTGCTCAGGCCCTGCAGGGCGGCATCTGCTGCCGGACGCCCCAAGGTGACGGCCTCGGACAGCTGAGCGTGGTGCAAGGCAGCACGGTCGTGCCAAAGTGTGGAAGCAATCGAGGTACCAAACGAGCCTGCAGTGATGCGCGCAAAGTTAGACAAACCCGCTGCTGCCGCCATCTTGTCTGGCGACACCGAAGACAAGGTGAGGGTGCCCAGCGGGATAAAGAAAAAGGCCAGTGCGATGCCCTGCACGATGGTGGGAATCATGATGGTGCCGAAATCGGCTTGGGTGTTGAACCGTGAGCGCAGGTACAGCACGATGGCAAACACCACAAAGGCAAAGGTGGCCAGTTTGCGCGGGTCTAGCCGATGCGTGTTTTTGCCTACGATGGGCGACAGCAAAATCGCAAAAATGCCGACGGGTGCCAGCAATTCACCCGATTGGGTGGCGGTGTAGCCCATGTACTGTTGCAGCCACATCGGCAAAAGCACCAGGTTGCCAAAAAACACGCCGTAACCCACAGCCGTGGCCAGAGACCCCGCCCAGAAGTTGCGATTGGCAAACAGCCGCAAGTCCACCACGGGGTGTTCATCGGTCAGTTCCCAGACCAGAAAAAAAGCCAGCGCGATGGCAGCCACAACACCCAGGGCCACCACCTCGTTGGATTGGAACCAGTCCAGTTCCTTGCCCTTGTCCAGCATGATTTGCAACGCGCCGACCCAGACCACCAGCAAGGCCAGGCCCACGGCATCGATGGGCAACTTGCGGACCTTGCTTTCGCGCTTGCGGTAAACCGACCACACCATCACGGCCGACACCAGCCCCACCGGAATATTGATGTAAAAAATCCAGCCCCAGTGGATGTTTTCAGTCAGCCAGCCACCGAGCACCGGTCCCACCACGGGCGCCACCAGGATGGTCATGGACCACAGGGCCATGGCCAGGCCAGCCATGACGCGCGGGTAACTGGCCAGCAGCAGGGCCTGAGACAAGGGAATCATGGGCCCCGCCACAAAGCCCTGCATCGCACGAAAGGCGATCAGCAGCTCCATATTGGGCGCCAGGCCACACAGCCATGAGGTCAGCACAAACAGGAGAATGCTGGCCATGAAGAGGCGAACCTGCCCAAAGCGTTGGGACAGCCAGCCCGTCAACGGCAAGGCAATCGCATTGGCCACACCAAAGCTGGTGACCACCCAGGTGCCCTGACTGGGGCTGACGCCCAGATCGCCCGCTATGGCCGTGAGTGACACATTGGCAATCGAGCTGTCCAGCACGTTCATGAAGGTCGCTGACGACAGGGCGATGGTGCCCCAGACCCGCGCGGAGCCTTGCAAGGGCGAAAACTGGCCCGGGGCCGAAGGGGAACTGCTCACGGACTGGCTCAGCGCAGCGCTTTTTTCGATCCCGGCCGCACCATATGTGCAGCGATGACGCCCCGAATGAGTTTCTCGACTTCAGGGTCGGCGTCTTGCTCGGGTGTGCCAGAAGCCGCTGCAACGGGCGTATCGGCCAGCGCCTTGCCCGATGTGTCCTGCACGTCCACGCTCGCCGTCATGGACAAACCCACACGCAAGGGATGGGCTGCGACCTGCTCGCGGTCGAGCGATACCCGCACGGGCACCCGCTGGATCACCTTGATCCAGTTACCCGTGGCGTTTTGGGCCGGTAGCAGCGCAAAGGCGGCACCCGTGCCCACGCCCAAACCGGTAACACGGCCACGGTACTGGACCTGACGGCCATAGAGGTCCGAGGCCAGCGTGACGGGCTGCCCGATACGGATGTGACGCAGCTGCACTTCCTTGAAGTTGGCCTCGACCCAGACGTCCTGCAGCGCAATCACAGAAATCAAGGGCGCACCCGGCGCCACGCGTTGCCCCAACTGCACCGTGCGCCGTGCCACATGGCCATCGAGGGGAGACTTCAAATGCGTGCGCTGCAAGTTCATGTAAGCCTCACGCACTTTGGCTGCAGCCAGTTGCACGGTGGGGTGCTGATAGGGGCCCACACCCTGAGTCAGGCGCTGGCTGGCAGACAGCTGCTCCCTGGCCGCCACAACGCCAGCCCGAACCACCTCCAGGGCATTTTGTGCGCCGCTGAAGGCGCTTCGGGACTGGGCCACATCCTCGCCAGACACCACCCCCTGCCCTGCCAATGGCTGGCGCCGCTGGTAGGACTCTTGCGTCCGGGCGACTTCGGTTTGGGCCCGCACCCACTCCGCTTCGCGCACGGCGACCTGGGCACCAAAGGTTTGATCGTTGGCATACAAGGCCTGCACCTGTCGCACGGCCTGGGCCAATTGCGCCTTGGCGGCATCCAGGGCCACCAAGGCGTCCGCACCGTCCAGTCGCACCAGGGTCTGCCCGGCCTTTACAAAATCGGTGTCGTCTGCCAAGACCGCCTGCACGGTGCCATTGATCAGGGGCGTCACCTGAACCACGTGCCCCTGCACATAAGCGTTGTCTGTGGTCTCAACCTTGCTGAGCACCCGCCATTCATATACCCCCCAGACCAGGCCGCTCAACACGACAACGGCGGCAACCGCCCCCAAGGCGCGCTTGCGTGCGCCCGACGGCTTGACAGCGTTCTGGGTGGGGGATATTGGGTTCGTAACGAGGTCGTTAGCTTTGTTCATGGACGAGGTCATGTCTGTCATTTGGTGAGATGTCGATCAGGCCAGCTGGCCTTTGCGCGCCTGTTCTGCGGTACGCGCGTTGTCAAACATGCGCGCCAGTAAATGCTTTAAGGTGCCCCACTCCTGGGGAGTAAACCCGTCGAGATAGGCGTTGTGTGTCCGACACAGGAGAGAGGGGATCTCTTGCGCCAAGGCGCGTCCGGTGTCGGTCAATTCGACGTTGACAACCCGGCGGTCCTGGCTGGATCGGATCCTGCGACACAGGCCCTTGGCCTCGATGCGGTCCAGCAGTCGCGTCATGCCGCCGGCGTCCAGGTCGCACTCCCTGGCCAGCTCTGCAACGGTCGATGCCGAACCCAGGTGCAGTTTCAGCAAAGGCACCCACTGCGCATTCGTCAGGTCTTTGTCGCGCAAGGCAGCATCCACCTCCGCGCCCATCAGCCCCAGAATGCGGTGCATCAGGTAAGCCAGACTGTCCTCCCGGCAGTAGTGCTCGGGGTCGTAAAAGGGCAAACCTGCCGTTTTGTCGAGGCACAAGTCTGACTCAGAGGGTGTGGATGGGTCGGTCATGGCCAGCAGTTGATGCTGATAGCAAATTTAATTGACTAGTCAAAATTTGACGCGTCCATTATTGCACTGGCTCGCGGTGACATCTATGCACGCCTGGCAGCGCTGCAATCAACGGCATAAATGCCCCACCCGTCGCAGCCTTCGCGTTGACGACCAAGGTCCATACCACCGGTTGCACCGTATCATGGGCGCCAAAGCTACTTTGGAGATGCGCAGATGACATCATCGATGCAAGAGATCGACGAACGGACCAAACTCACCAGCAACAACCGATTTGAGTTGTTGCTCTTCAGGTTGGGAGAGGCCACCGGATCGAACCGCCGGGAGCTGTTTGGCATCAACGTGTTCAAGGTGCGGGAAATCATGGTCATGCCGCCCATCACGGCCATGGCCAATTCGCCAGCACACGTCATGGGCGTGGCCAACATACGTGGGCAGATCATTCCCGTCATCAATCTGCCCGCCGTGGTGGGCTGCACGCCCAAGAATGGGCACACGATCCTCTTGGTGACCGAGTTCGCCCGCACCACCCAGGCTTTTGCGGTGGAAGAGGTCGATGAAATCGTCCGCCTCGAATGGAATCAGGTGTTATCGGCAGAGGGCAATGGCGGCGGCCTGGTTACCAGCATCGCCCGACTGGACGGCAATGTTGAAAACACCCGTCTGGCACAGGTTTTGGACGTCGAGCAAATTTTGCGTGATGTCATGCCTGGCAACGAGCCGGACATGAAGGCGGGCTCGCTGGGCGCTGCCATCCACCTGGCACCCGGTGCCGTCATCATGGCAGCGGATGATTCGGCTATGGCCCGCATGCTCATCGAAAAAGGCTTGAGCGCAATGGGCCTGCCCTACATCATGACCAAGACCGGGCGGGAAGCGTGGGACAAACTCAATGCGCTCGCGGTTCAGGCAGCCGCTGAAGGCAAGACACTGCGAGACAAAGTCGCCCTCATGCTGACTGACCTGGAGATGCCTGAGATGGACGGTTTCACCCTGACCCGCAACATCAAGCAGGATCGTCGTATGAGCGATATCCCCGTCATCATCCATTCGTCTCTGACCGGTACGACCAATGAAGGTCACGTCAAGAGCGTGGGGGCAGACGCTTACATCGCCAAGTTCGACGCACACGAGTTATCGGACTCGATACGCGACGTGCTCGGCCGTCAGCCATCTTGAAATGCCCGGCAATCGAGCCTAAGATTTGAGGCAACAAAGGAGTCAGCATGTCGACCAGCACCTCATCCGCCACGGCACTTGGCAACGTTCAGCGCCCTGCCCCAGCGCAACGTTCAGAAGCCGTTACCGCTTCAAAAACCCAGGAGTTGGCCAAGATGGAAGCTGACAAGCAAGCCGCAAAAGAAGCGCCCGCCAGGCCAGTGATCAATACTCAGGGCCAGACCACGGGCCGGCTGTTGAACGTCAAGGCTTAATCGAGTCGCCTTGGCATCACGTTGTTTCACCCCAACCTGAGACAGCCCGAACATGATCAGCGGCGTCAGCACCTCAGGCGCGATGAGCTCACTCAGGTTTGAAACCACACCACGACCGACCGTCAGTGCCAGTGAACTTGCCCAGGCCAGACAAAGTGCAGATGCAGCTGAGGCCAGAGCGCGAAAACTGAGAGACGAAGCTGTGCAAGCGCAACGCGATGCCGACAGCCAACGTTCAAAGGTCGCAAGTCTGGAGGATCAAGGTTCAAAGGACCTACTAACGAAGGTCACATCGGCCGTCCCTCGCGGCGTGAACGGCTACACCAACAACGTTGGCACCGGCCGGGTGTTGAACGTGACAGCTTGAAGCCCGCCTGCTAACAACACACTAATGCAGGCTGGACTTGAGCGCGTCTGGCAGTGGTAGCGGGATCACAGCGATCCCTTCGTCCAGCAACTCCGCCGCTTCATGCAAAGTGGCCTGGCCGCGTATGGCGCGTTCAGGCACATCCCCATAGTGCATCTTGCGAGCCTCTTGCGCGAACTGCCCGCCCACGTCCTCGGACGAGGCCATGAGCCTGCGAGCTGCCGATAGCCATGCTGCCTGCAACTGTGAAACTCCAGCCTCACCCGCCACTTCAGGTGGGATTGCGGCGATTGGATGGGCCTGAGCGGCCACAACGCCAGATGACTGCTCCGGCTTGCCTCGTCCGAAGTTGAGTCTCGGTGCACTGAGGCGCTTGTGAATGTCGGTGCTGCTACACACCGGGCAGCTGATGAGATGACTTTCCAACTGAGACGCAAAGTCCTGCTCAGAGCCAAACCAGCCCTCGAAGACATGTCCCTCTTCGCACTGCAGATCAAGCACTTTCATGAACTATCCAGTAGGCCCTGATCGGATTCGACTGACAGAATCAGCGGGCAGCCAATCCAGTGCCCAGGCACCGGATGCCAGGTTTTGAAGCCACAGAGCGCCAGCCAGGGTCTTGGCGTCTGTCACACGACCGGTGCGGCACCAATCCAATAGTTCAGGCAGGGATGCGGTAAAGACCTCCAGAAACTCGCCACGGTCAAGATCCTGCTGACCTGGCTGAAGGTCTTTTGCAAACCAGATATCTATAAATTCGGTGGAATATGCGATCACGGGGTGCATCTGCCCCGCCCTTGCCCAGCTAGCCGCCGAATAGCCGGTTTCTTCTCGCAGTTCACGTTGGGCGCAGGCAAGCACATCTTCACCTGGGTCAAGTTTTCCGGCGGGAAACTCAATCATGACGCGGGCCACGGGGTAGCGGTATTGGCGCTCCAACACCACCCTCCATTCACCCTCGGTGCCCTGGACCAGGGGTATGACCATCACAGCGCCCGGGTGGGCCACATATTCCCGAGTGGCCGTGTCGCCATCGGGTAGTTCAACCGTATCCTGAAAAACCTGCAAAAAATGGCCGCTGTAAACCTGCTGCGTAGTCAGCCGGCGTTCGACCAGGTTTTCCTCTGCCATATGTGGCTCATTGCTGGCGATGTCGCAGCAAATACCTATAGGTGAAACCAGGAAAGGCGAAAGTCAGGAACAAGGTGCCTGTGATGGCATAAAACTCCCAGCCCTGCGGTGCGCGCTGACCGGCATTTTGCTCAAGCAAGAGACCCATGGCTCCTGCCACAAAGTACAGGAAGACCAGCTCAAGCAAACGAATAATAAATGACTTACCTTGCTTGAGGGGTACCAGACCCAAGCACTTTTGTGTCAGGAAGGGCAGATTTGCAAGGACGAGACTCAAAAGCAAGACCCACCACGAAGCAAGCGTCTGTGTCAATGTTGTACTCGGCTAGAGAGAGGCAAAGAGATCACTGGTACCGCTCAGCCGCCGGTGAACTGGGCCACAGCACTGCCGCACAGCGCCATCAAACCACCGGGCACCAAACCAAGCAACATGACCATGGCACCGTTCAATGACAGTACCACACGCACATCGGCGGGCGCGGAGATGGCTTCGGTCTGGGTAGGTGCATCAAAGTACATCACTTTGACAACACGTAAGTAATAGAAAGCGCCAATCAGCGACATCATGACCGCAAACACTGCAAGACCCATATGCAGGCTTTCACCAGAGGCCACCAGGGCCTGCAGCACCGACAGCTTGGCATAGAAACCCACCATGGGGGGAACACCCCCCAGAGAGAACATGCAAATGGCCATCACCGCTGCGTACAAGGGGCTACGTTGATTCAGGCCCGCCAGATCCGAAATTTCTTCACTTTCAAAACCCCGACGAGACAACAGAATGATCACTCCAAAAGACGCCAATGTGGTCAGCACATAGGTCACCACATAAAACATGGCTGAACCATAAGCATCTGCCGAAGACAAGGTGTTGCCCTGCAAGACACCGGACATCAGGCCGAGCAATACAAAGCCCATTTGCGAGATGGTTGAAAAAGCCAACATACGCTTAAGGTTGCTTTGTGCCACAGCTGCGATGTTTCCAACCAGCAGTGATCCAACTGCCAGAACCATCAACATCTGCTGCCAGTCCATGGCCAAGGGCAACATACCTTCTACCAGCAAGCGCATCACGATCGCAAAGGCGGCCAGCTTGGGTGCACCGCCTATCATCAAAGTCACGGCTGTAGGCGCACCTTGGTAGACGTCTGGGATCCACATGTGAAACGGCACGGCACCCAGCTTGAATGCCAAACCGGCGACCACAAACACCAGACCAAAGACCAAGACCTGGTGATTGACCTGCCCGGAGGCGATAGCCTTGGCAACCAGGTTGATATCCAGAGTGCCCGTCGCACCATACATCATGGACAAGCCGTACAACAAAAAACCCGAGGCCAGTGCGCCCAAGACGAAGTACTTCATGGCGGCCTCTGTTGCCGTGGCGTCATCACGACGCAATGCAACCAGTGCATAGCTGGACAAGGTCAACAACTCAAGGCCCATGTAGATGACCAAAAAGTTGTTGCCCGAAATCATGATGAACATGCCCAGCAGCGCAAACATGCTCAGACTGAACATTTCGCCACCACGCATCATGTCGCGCTCTGCCGCATACGGACGGGCATACACCAGTGTGATCATCACTGCAAGGGTCGCAAAGCACTTCAGCCAGTTGCCCATCACATCGCTGACCAGCATGTTGCCAAAACCATGGGCTTCACCGCCGCTGCTCGCATACATGGCCTGCACCACAGCAACCACGCCCAAACTGATCAGGGTCAGCACATAGGTCAGTTGACGACGTGCATCGGTCACACGCAAATCAACCAATGAAATCACGCATGCCATGGTCAGCAGGATGATTTCGGGGTACACCGTGATCCAGCTCAGTTTATCTATCATTGCCTATCTCTCTCGATTCAGTTCTGTCGGTGGTGTTGACTCAGTTCAACTTGGACTGTGCGACGTGTTTCAACAACTCGGCCACTGAACTGTCCATGATTTGCGTGAACGGATGAGGGAAGATACCCATGTACAAAACGGCGGCAGCAAGCAAAGCCAGCATCAGGAATTCACGAGCGTTGATGTCGGTGAGCTCCTTGACGTGATCATTGGTGACCGGGCCAAGGTACACACGCTTGAACATCCACAGCGTGTAGGCAGCACCAAAAATCAGGGCACTGGCCGCGATCATGCCGACCCAAAAATTAGCCTTGATGGCACCCAGTATCACCATCCATTCGCCCACAAAGCCTGCCGTCGCCGGCAAACCGCAATTGGCCATCGAGAACAACAGGGCAAATGCCGCAAACTTGGGCATGGTATTCACCACGCCACCGTAACTGGCAATTTGACGGGAATGCACACGGTCGTACAAAACACCAATTGAAAGGAACATGGCTGCCGAGACAAAACCGTGCGCAATCATCTGCACCAGTCCGCCGGACACGCCAAGATCGTTGAAGATGAAAAAGCCCAAGGTCACGAAGCCCATGTGCGCCACTGATGAATAAGCCACCAGTTTCTTCATGTCCTGCTGGACCATGGCGACCAAACCAACGTACACCACGGCGATCAAAGACAGAGTAATCATGAAACCCGCCCACTCATGTGCAGCATCTGGGGCAATCGGCAAAGAGAACCTCAAAAAGCCATAAGCACCCAGCTTCAGCATGATGGCTGCCAACACCGCAGAACCACCCGTGGGCGCTTCAACGTGCACGTCCGGCAACCAGGTGTGAACCGGCCACATCGGCACCTTGACGGCAAAGGCCGCAAAGAAGGCAAAAAACAGCAAGGTCTGGGCAGAAGCCCCCAAAGGCAAGGCGTGCCAGTTCGCCAGATCGAAACTGCCACCCGACTTGAGATACAGATAAATCAGGGCCACCAGCATCAGCAAGGAACCCAGCAAGGTATACAAGAAGAACTTGAAAGCAGCGTAAATCTTATTGGGACCGCCCCAAATACCGATGATCAGATACATCGGAATCAATGTTGCTTCAAAGAACACGTAGAAAAGCAGACCATCCAATGCCGTGAAAACACCGATCATGAGGCCACTGAGGATCAAGAAGGCACCCATGTACTGGTTTACACGCACCGTGATGACCTCCCAACCGGCGATGACCACCACAACGGTCATGAATGCCGTGAGAGGGACAAACCAGAAAGAGATGCCGTCAAGCCCCAGGTGATAGTGAACGTTGAAACGCTCGATCCAGATGGCTTTTTCAACAAACTGCATGGCAGCTGTGCCAAGTTGAAAGCCGTCATACAGAGGCACCGTCACCAGCAAACTGACGACAGCACCGATCAAGGCGACCCAACGTACGGCCTTGGCCTGATCATCCCGTCCCAAGGCCAACAATACCGCACCGAAAAAGATTGGCGTCCAAATCGCCAGGCTCAGCAAACCCATCTTGTTGTTCTCCTACTTGAGCCAGACGAAGTACGTCATCAGCACGAATATGCCCAGAATCATGGTCAAAGCGTAGTGGTACAGGAAGCCGCTTTGAACGCGACGGACCACACCAGACAGCCAACCCACGACCTTCCAGGAGCCGTTGACCACCACCCCATCAATCAAGGCCTGATCTCCACCCTTCCAGAGCCCGGTGCCGAGCGCACGCGCGCCACGAGCCAGGATGTTCTCGTTGATCCAATCCAGGTAATACTTGTTCTCCAGCAAGCGATAGACAGGGCCCACCGAGCGCTTGATCGCGGCAGGCACAGCCGGATTGATCATGTACATGTAATAAGCAACAACCACACCTGCCAACGCCAGCCAGAAGGGCAAGGTACTCAGGCCGTGCAGCGCCATGGCAACAGGTCCATGGAAGGCTTCTGCCATCTCAGTTAATGCATGGTGCTTGTCGGCGTTCACAAAGATCGCATCTTTGAAAAAGTCGCCGTACAGCATGCCATTGATCGTCAGGTAGCCAATGAACACCGATGGAATGGCGAGCAAGATCAGTGGCACCGTGACCACCCAGGGCGACTCATGTGGGGCATGGTCGCCATGCGCGTCGTGATGGCCATGATCGTCATGGTGATGGGCATCGGGGTTCTGGTCGAAACGCTCTTTGCCGTGAAACACCAGAAAGTACATTCTGAAGGAATAGAACGCCGTCACGAACACGCCGGCAATCACCGCAAAGTATGCAAAACCAGCACCCGGCAAGTGGCTCTCTGCAACTGCCTCGATGATGCTGTCCTTTGAGTAAAAGCCCGAGAAAAATGGCGTTCCAATCAGCGCGAGGGATCCCAGCAAGGAGGTGATCCAGGTAATGGGCATGTACTTGCGCACGCCCCCCATCCAACGGATGTCCTGGTTGTGATGCATGCCCATGATGACGGAGCCAGCGCCAAGGAACAGCAAGGCCTTGAAGAATGCGTGCGTCATCAAGTGGAATACGGCGACAGAGTAGGCCGATGCGCCCAAGGCTACAGTCATATAGCCCAGCTGTGACAAGGTGGAATAAGCCACCACACGCTTGATGTCGTTCTGAATGATGCCCAAGAAGCCCATGAACAGCGCTGTGATCGCGCCTATCACCATGATGAAGTTCAGTGCCGTGTCCGACAATTCGAACAAAGGCGACATACGAGCCACCATAAAGATGCCCGCCGTCACCATGGTGGCTGCGTGAATCAAGGCCGAGATGGGGGTCGGGCCTTCCATGGAGTCTGGCAACCAGACATGCAGAGGAAATTGGGCAGACTTACCCATGGCGCCGATGAACAGACAGATACAGATCACCGTGACCAACATCCACTCGGTGCCTGGGAAATTGAGCTTAGCCAACTCACCTGCCTTGCCAAAAGCTTCCGTGTAGTTCAGCGTCCCGGCGAAGGCAGCAATCAGGCCGATGCCCAAAATGAATCCAAAGTCGCCCACGCGATTGACCAGGAAGGCCTTCATATTGGCAAAAATGGCTGTGGGCTTGTTGAACCAGAAGCCAATCAGCAGGTAGGACACCAAGCCCACGGCCTCCCAGCCAAAAAACAGCTGCAGCATGTTGTTGCTCATCACCAGCATCAACATCGCAAACGTGAACAAGGAGATGTAGGCAAAAAACCGGTTGTAGCCCTCGTCTTCATGCATGTAGCCGATGGTGTAAAGGTGAACCATCAAAGAAACAAAGGTCACCACACACATCATCATGGCGGTCAGGCCATCGACGAGAAAGCCAACCTCCATTTTCAGATCGCCCACCACCATCCAGGTGTAGAGGGTTTCATTGAACCTGGCACCATCGACGATGACACTCTGCAAGGTCAAAGCAGAGAGCACAAAAGCGACAAATACACCCAAAATGGTGAAGGTGTGACTGAGGCGACGACCAATCAGGTTGCCACCAAATGCCGTGCCCAGTACGCCGGCAAGTAGAGAGCCGGCCAAAGGTGCCAAGGGCACCGCAACCAGACTGGAAAGTGAAAGGGTCTGACTCATGCTTCAACCCTTCAAAGTATTGAGTTCGTCCACGTTGATGCTCGACTTGTTACGGAACAGTTGCACCAGAATGGCAAGACCAATCGCAGACTCAGCAGCGGCAACGGTCAGGATGAAGAAAACGAAAACCTGACCGTGCATATCACCCAGAAAGTGTGAAAACGCCACGAAATTCATGTTGACGGCAAGCAACATCAGCTCGATCGCCATCAGCAGAACAATCAGATTTTTGCGGTTGAGGAAAATGCCAATCACGGCCAGCGCGAACAGCAGCCCCCCCAGCGTAAGGTAATGACCCAGAGTCAACGTCATTATTTGGTCTCCTCTGTGGCAACGGCCTCAGCAGGCGCTGACATGCGTGTGGGATCGATTTGCAGTACTTTCATACGGTCTTTGGCCCGAACGCGAACCTGGATGGCCGGATTGATCGCCTTGCTGTCTTTGCGCTGGCGCAGGGTCAAGGCAATGGCAGCCACCATGGCCACCAACAAAATCGCAGCCGCAATCTGAATTGGCATCAGATACTCGGTGTAGAGCAAGATACCCAGTGCCTTGCTGTTGGGCAGGGCATTCGCCGCTGCCACCGGTGCCTGGCCGATCTGAAACCCACTCACCAACACAGCCACCATTTCAAAGGCAACCAAGCCACCCAGTGTGGCGGCGAGCGGAAACGCTCGCCAGAAGCCCACTCGCATGGCATCAATGTTGATGTCCAACATCATCACCACGAACAGGAACAAAACCATCACTGCACCCAGGTAAACCAGGACAAGCACGATGGCCAAAAACTCTGCCTGCAATAGCAGCCACACCGCTGATGCCTGTGAAAAGGCCAGCATCAGGTAGAGCACAGCATGCACAGGATTGCGCGCCGTCACCACCCTAAAGGCTGCAAACAGCAGCACTAGCGAAAACAAATAAAAGAAGCCCGTCTTGACGTCCATGGGTAACTCTTGGTTGATTGCTTGAAACGACTGATCGCCTCAGCGGTACTTGGCGTCGGCCGCCTTGTTGGCAGCGATTTGGGTTTCGTACTGGTCACCCACGGCAAGCAGCATGTCCTTGGTGAAATAAAGGTCGCCCCGTTTTTCGCCGTGGTACTCCAGGATGTGCGTTTCGACGATGGAGTCGACAGGACAGCTCTCCTCGCAAAAACCACAAAAAATGCATTTTGTGAGGTCGATGTCGTAGCGGTTGGTACGACGTGAGCCGTCGGCGCGCACTTCAGACTCGATCGTGATCGCCATCGCTGGGCACACAGCCTCGCAAAGTTTGCACGCAATGCAACGCTCTTCACCGTTTTCGTAGCGGCGCAGAGCATGCAAGCCCCGGAAGCGGGGGCTCAATGGCGTCTTTTCCTCGGGGAACTGAACGGTAATCTTGCGGCTGAAAAGGTAGCGGCCCGTGAGCGCCATGCCTTTGAACAACTCCAAAAGCATGAAGCTGGACAGGAAGTCACGCAGCGAAAAACCACTGGCGGCACGACCAGCACTATTTTGAGATGAAACAACAACAGACATAACAGCTCAGCCTTAGTTCCAGATGTTCCATGACGTCTGCATCCAGATGCCCACGACGATGAGCCATACCAACGTCACGGGGATGAAGATCTTCCAGCCCAGACGCATGATCTGGTCATAGCGGAAACGTGGGAAGGTCGCACGGATCCAAATAAACATGGAGACAACCAGGAAGGTCTTGAGACCCAACCAAATCCAGCCAGGGATCGCATTGAACAAGGCGTGATCGATGGGGGACAACCACCCACCCAGGAACATCAGGACGGCCAGAATGGATACCAGCCACATGCTGGCGTACTCCGCCAGAAAGAAGATGGCAAAGCCCATGCCCGAGTATTCGACCATGTGGCCGGCCACGATTTCCGCCTCACCTTCCACCACGTCGAAGGGGTGGCGGTTGGTTTCTGCAACACCCGAAATAAGGTAGACCATGAAGATAGGCAGCAGAGGCAACCAGTTCCAGGACAGGAAACTGAGCCCCATCGTTGCGCCCATGCCTTTGGCCTGGCCAAGAACGATGTCCGTGAGGTTCATACTGCCCGAAACCATCAGCACCACCAAGAAGCAAAAACCCATGGCGATTTCATAGCTGACCATTTGCGCGGAAGCACGTAAGGCCCCCAGAAATGCGTACTTGGAATTCGACGCCCAGCCGGCGATGATCACGCCATAGACCTCGATCGAGGTAATGGCCATGACTAGCAGAAGTCCAGCGTTGAGATTGGTCAACGCGACCTCAGGCCCAAAGGGAATCGCAACCCACGCTGCCAGTGCAGGCATGATGGCCATG
This sequence comes from Pseudomonadota bacterium, assembly GCA_046046915.1. GTDB lineage: Bacteria > Pseudomonadota > Gammaproteobacteria > Burkholderiales > Burkholderiaceae_C > JBEEJZ01. The sequence goes on along the minus strand of JBJOIT010000028.1, from coordinate 16,468 downwards.
ATGGGGCCCAAGCGAAACAAACCCTTGCTAGCTGCCGTAGGATTGATCAGCTCTTTGGTGAGCAACTTCAGAGCGTCCGCAATGGGCTGCAACAGCCCCATGGGTCCCACACGATTGGGGCCATAGCGGACTTGCATGAAGCCCAGCAGCTTACGCTCCCAAAGCGTCAAATAAGCGACGGCACCCATGAGCGGCGCCAATATGGCCACGATCTTGATCAAAATCCAGAGCACAGGCCAAACCATGGCGCTCCACCATTCGGCAGCCAGCAAGCCCATGCCGCCGTTATAAATTGCATCGATCATGCCGTGACCTCTTCAACGGAAGGTGCTGCAGCAGCTCGTCGTGCATCTGCGGTGAGCTGCAAGGAGCCAGCACGACGCACCAAAGCATCGAGCTGATAAATGGATGCCACAGCCGGCAATGCGCCCACGGCAGCAACATCGATAGCAGCACTCGTGCGGTTGCTCAACACTGACGCAGAGACAAATCCAGAATCGTTAACGCCTGCTAGGGCACGAGCCAGCACAACCTGGGATGAATCGTCACTAAAACCTGGTAGACCCAGGAGGTTCGCCAATACACGGATTACTTTCCATGCGGGACGGGTCTCACCCAAAGGTTTGACCACTGCATGGAAACTTTGGATACGTGCTTCGGCATTCACAAAAGTGCCAGAAGTCTCCGTAAATGGCGCCACTGGTAGCAGCACATCACTGAATGCCAGGTTGGTCTTGAACGGGCTGAGGGTCACGACCATGTCCGCCTTACTCAATCCGGCAACTGCCTGCGCACCAGCCGCACAGTCGAATTCAGGCTCCACATTCAGTAGAAAAACACCCTTCAAGCTACCAGACAGCATCTGCGCAGCATTCAAACCTTGGGCCTGAGGCTGGACTTTGGCAACTTGAGCACCTACCGTGTTGGCGGCCTCCGTCAGGTAACCCACTGTGGCACCGGCTTCGGTTGCGATCCATTGCGCCAAGGCCAGCAAGGAAGCCGCACCCGCGTGATGTGCGGCAGCATTGCCCAGCAACACAGCTTTGCTGTCTCCGCTCAGCAGCGAGCGAGCGACAGCCAAATCTGACGCTGAAGGCACACCTGTTGCAGGTGCAGCAATCCCCTTTTCGGAGGCAATCGCAGCCGCAATGTTGGCCAGAGCCTGTGACCACTGAGGTGCCGGCGCCAACACGGCGTTCGCGACGGGCATGGCCCAATCTGGAGCCTCTGCATTGACCACATTCAGCTGCGCCCCCAAACGGACGGCTTGACGAATGCGCTGCGCAAACAGGGGATGATCCTTGCGCAAATGCGAGCCGACCACCAGAACACGTTGCAATTGGCTCAATGAAGAAACCGAGCGCCCCAACCAGCGTACACCTTCCGAAGCAGCGTATTGAGCGTGGCGCAGACGATGGTCAATGTTGTCGCTACCCAAGGCCCGAGTGAACTCAGCTGCGAGGAACAACTCCTCAAGGGTGGCGTGCGGACTCGCCAAGGTTCCAATGCTGCTGGCGCCATGCTGGGTCTTGATTTGCTGCAGACCATTTGCGACGTACTCGAGCGCGGTTTGCCAGTCCACCGTTTTCCATTCGCCACCTTGCTTGATCATGGGCGAAGTCAATCGGTCAGCACTTGACAGGGCTTCGTAGGAGAAGCGGTCCCGGTCTGCGATCCAGCACTCATTGACGTCTTCGTTCTCCAGGGGAACGACACGCATCACCTGATTGTTCTTGACCTGCACAATCAAATTGGAACCCGTGGAATCATGCGGGCTGACCGATTTGCGTCTAGACAGCTCCCAGGTCCGGGCGCTGTAGCGGAAAGGCTTGCTGGTCAAGGCTCCCACCGGGCAAATATCGATCATGTTGCCGGACAACTCGGAATCCACTGTGTTGCCCACAAAGGTTTCGATTTCGGAGTGCTCGCCACGGTGGGACATACCCAGCTCCATGACGCCAGCGACCTCTTGACCAAAACGGACGCAGCGGGTGCAGTGAATGCAACGACTCATTTCCTGCATGGAAATCAAAGGCCCCACGTCCTTGACCGGAACGACGCGTTTTTCTTCCTCGTAACGCGAAGATGTTCCGCCATAACCCACGGCCAAATCCTGCAGCTGACACTCGCCACCCTGGTCGCAAATCGGGCAATCCAGCGGGTGGTTGATGAGCAGGAACTCCATCACGGACTGCTGGGCTTTCACTGCCTTATCGCTCTTGGTACGAACGATCATGCCTTGCGTCACGGGTGTGGCGCATGCAGGCATGGGCTTGGGCATCTTTTCAACATCCACTAGGCACATACGGCAATTGGCCGCAATGCTGAGCTTCTTGTGGTAGCAGAAATGAGGAATGTAGGTGCCGGCCTTGTCGGCAGCATGCATGATCATGCTGCCTTCGACAATGTCGACTTTCTTGCCGTCGAGTTCGATTTCAACCATGTTCTGTGCTCGGTCAGATGACGGCGTCGACCATGCAGGTCTTGTGCGTCACGTGGTGTTCAAATTCATGCCGGAAGTGCTTGATCATCGCTCTCACCGGCATGGCAGCTGCATCACCTAGTGCGCAGATGGTGCGCCCCTGAATGTTGTCAGCCACAGAGTTGAGTAGGTCCATGTCAGAAGGACGACCGTGACCGGTTTCAATGCGATCGACGACACGAGACAACCAGCCCGTGCCCTCGCGGCAAGGCGTGCACTGTCCACAGGACTCGTGCATGTAAAAGTAACTCAAACGCTTGAGAGACTTCACCATGCAACGGCTGTCATCCAGCACAATCACAGCACCCGACCCCAACATCGAACCCGCCTTGGCGATCGAGTCATAATCCATCGTCAGTTCCATCATGATGGCGGCCGGCAGCACCGGGGACGACGATCCACCAGGAATCACGGCCTTCAGCTGACGCCCCTTGCGCACACCACCCGCCATTTCAAGCAGGGTCGCGAAGGGTGTTCCGAGCGGAATTTCGTAATTACCCGGCCGCTCAACATCACCACTCACCGAGAAAATCTTGGTGCCGCCGTTGTTGGGTTTACCGCATTCGAGATAGGCCTGACCACCGTTACGGATGATCCAGGGAACCGCTGCAAACGTTTCGGTGTTGTTGATCGTGGTGGGCTTGCCGTACAGGCCAAAACTGGCCGGAAATGGTGGCTTGAACCGAGGCTGTCCCTTTTTGCCTTCAAGCGACTCCAACAGAGCCGTTTCCTCACCACAAATGTAAGCACCAAAGCCGTGAGCGGCATGCAACTGAAAACTGAAGCTGGAACCCAGAATGTTGTCACCGAGCAGACCTGCCGCCCGGGCCTCTTCCAGTGCCTCCTCGAAACGCTCGTACGTGGAGAATATTTCGCCGTGGATGTAGTTGTATCCAACGGATATGCCCATGGCGTAAGCGGCGATGATCATCCCCTCAATCACGATATGCGGATTGAAGTGCAGGATGTCACGGTCTTTGCAGGTACCAGGCTCCCCTTCGTCAGAATTGCAGACCAAATATTTCTGGCCAGGGAACTGGCGAGGCATGAAGCTCCACTTCAAACCAGTAGGAAAACCAGCCCCTCCACGACCACGCAAACCAGATTCTTTGACGGTGGCAATCACCTGGTCCTGCGTCAAGCCAGTCCCGTCACCGCCGTCTTTGCCCAGAATCTTGCGCAGGGCCTGGTAGCCACCTCGCTCGAGGTAGTCGCTCAGACGCCAATTAGAACCGTTCAACCCCGCATAAATTTGAGGCGTGATGTGCCGGTCGTGAAAACAGGTCTCCACACCTTGCGCTCGGAACTGGCTCAGAATATTTTCTACAGCTTTCATGACGCCTCTCCAGCCACAACGGACGCGGAACCCCGCAATTCGTCTACAAGTTGGTCCAGCTTGGCATTGCTCATGAAGCTGCACATGTGCCGATCGTTGACCAACATCACCGGTGAGTCGGCGCAGGCACCAAGGCACTCGCTCTGTTGTAGGGTAAACAAACCATCAGGCGTGGTTTCACCCATGCCGATACCCAGCTTGTGTTCCAGGTGGTGCAATGCCTTCTGGCCATCACGCAGCTGGCAGGGAAGATTGGTACAAACGTTGAGCTTGAACTTTCCAACCGGACGCTGGTTGTACATGTTGTAGAAGGTGGTCACCTCATGCACAGCCATCACGGGCATGCCGAGGTAATCCGCAATCACTTGTTCGCTCTGGGCGCTAACGTAACCCAACTCCTGTTGAACAATCGACAAACAGGCCATGACCGCCGATTGCTTCTGGGTTTCGGGATACTTGGCGACTTCGCGTGCGAAACGCGCCTTGGTAGATACAGAGATCATCGGTCAATCTCTCCAAACACGATGTCCATCGTGCCTATGATGGCTACGGCGTCGGCCAACATATGACCACGGGCCATTTCGTCGAGGGTCGCCAGGTGTGCAAAACCTGGCGCGCGAATTTTCAGACGGTAAGGCTTGTTGGCACCGTCACTCACCATGTAGATACCAAACTCCCCTTTGGGATGCTCCACTGCCGCATAGGCCTCGCCTTCCGGCACACGGAAACCTTCAGTGAAAAGCTTGAAGTGATGGATCAGCTCTTCCATGTTGGCTTTCATCGCCTCACGGGCAGGCGCTGCCACCTTGTGGTTGTCAGTTATGACCGGACCCGGGTTCGCACGCAACCAAGCGACGCACTGCTGGATGATGCGATTGGACTCGCGCATTTCCTGTACGCGAACCAGATAACGGTCGTAGCTGTCACCGGTCACGCCAACAGGAACATCAAAATCGAGTTGGTCGTAGACATCGTAGGGCTGCTTCTTGCGCAGATCCCAGGCAACGCCTGAACCACGCAACATCGGCCCCGTCATGCCTAGATTCAAGGCACGCTCTGGGGACACGACGCCAATACCCACCGTACGCTGCTTCCAGATACGGTTATCTGTGAGCAGGGTCTCGTACTCGTCCACACACTTGGGGAAGCGGCGAGTGAAATCGTCTATGAAGTCCAGCAGGGACCCCTGGCGATTTTGGTTCATGACCGCCATGGAGCGGGCGTTTCTGACCTTGCTCGCCTGATATTGAGGCATGGTGTCAGGCAGATCACGATAAACACCACCAGGACGAAAGTACGCCGCATGCATACGAGCACCAGACACGGCCTCATACATGTCAAACAGATCCTCACGCTCCCGGAAGGTATAGATCAGAATCGTGGAACTACCACAGTCATTGCCGTGCGAGCCCAGCCACATGAGGTGATTCAGCAGACGGGTGATTTCCGAGAACATTACTCGGATGTACTGGGCGCGTACCGGCACTTCCAGCTGGAGGAGCTTTTCGATCGCCAAACAGTAAGCGTGCTCGTTGCACATCATCGACACATAGTCAAGCCGATCCATGTACGGCAAGGACTGGATGTAGGTCTTGCTCTCAGCGAGCTTTTCTGTCGCGCGATGCAACAAGCCGATGTGTGGATCAGCGCGCTGGACGACCTCACCATCGAGCTCCAACACCAAGCGCAGCACACCGTGCGCGGCCGGATGCTGTGGCCCGAAATTCAGGGTGTAGTTTTTTATTTCAGCCATGGTTCTTTACCGGAGGCAAGGCGCCTCAGTTCAGCCCCCCGTAGTTGTCTTCACGGATGACGCGAGGCGTGATTTCGCGGGGTTCAATACTGACAGGCTGGTAAACAACACGACGTTGCTCAGCGTCATAGCGCATCTCCACATGACCTGTCGTGGGGAAATCCTTGCGGAAGGGATGACCTATGAAGCCATAGTCCGTCAAGATTCGACGCAGGTCGTTGTGCCCCTCAAACACGATGCCAAACAAGTCAAAAGCTTCACGCTCGTACCAGTTCGCCGAGTTCCACAATTCAGAAACAGAGGCAACACAGGGCATCTGGTCGTCGTCGCAAAAAACACGTACTCGCACGCGCTGATTGCGAGCCACCGACAGAAGATGAGATACCACTGCGTAGCGCGCACCATCGCGTCCGACATCGCGGTAACTGACGTAATCCAAGCCACACAAATCAACCAGTTGGTCAAATTCACAACCGGGCGCATCGCGTAAAGTGCGCATCGCTTCAAGGTAGTCAGTCGCCCTCACCTCAACGGTGACCTCCCCCAAAGCGACATTGACGCTTTGAGCCATAGCACCCAAGACTCCGGCAATCACCGCCTGCAAGCCCTCGGGCCGAATCGCAAAATCTGTCATATCGTGAGGCCTCAAACACGAGCGATCGTGTGGGTACGGCGGATTTTTTGCTGCAACTGAATAATCCCGTAAATCAATGCCTCTGCAGTAGGAGGACAGCCGGGAACATATACGTCCACAGGAACAATGCGATCACAGCCTCGAACCACCGAGTAGCTGTAGTGATAGTAGCCACCACCGTTTGCACATGAACCCATGGAAATGACCCAACGAGGCTCACTCATTTGGTCATACACCTTGCGCAAGGCGGGCGCCATCTTGTTGCACAGCGTACCCGCCACAATCATTAGATCGCTCTGCCGCGGACTGGCACGAAAGACCTCAGCACCAAAGCGACCCAGATCGTATCGAGCGGCTGCGGCATGCATCATCTCAACGGCACAACAAGCCAAACCAAAGGTCATGGGCCAAAGCGAACCCGTCTTGGCCCAATTCACCACCGTGTCGTAGCTGGTGGTGACAAAGCCTTCTTTCATCACGCCTTCAATCATGCTGAATATCCTTGTTCAAGCCTGCCGTCATTCCCAATCCAGGGCACCTTTTTTCCACTCATAGGCAAAACCGACCACAAGAATGGCAAGAAACACACCTACAGCCACCAGACCCGGCAAACCCACCTCCTTCAGAGCCACCGCCCAAGGAAACAGGAAAGCAATCTCCAGATCAAAAAGAATAAACAAAATTGCAACGAGGTAATACCTGACGTCGAACTTCATTCGAGCATCTTCAAACGCCTCAAAACCGCACTCGTAAGGGGAATTTTTCGCCGCATCAGGTCGGTTCGGCCCCAAAAAGTAACCGATAACCTGAGGGATCACGCCGACCGCAATACCGACCAAGATGAAAAGAAGGACTGGGAGGTATTGATCTAAGCTCATCTTGGGAATCTGATCAGTGTTTGAGTCTGCATGAAGGTGCTTCATGCAGACGCTTTGCATATGGTGCCGTCGGCGAGACTCGAACTCGCACAGCTTTCGCCACTACCCCCTCAAGATAGCGTGTCTACCAATTTCACCACGACGGCTGGCCCTGTCATGCCTGGGTTGCTTGAGGTGCCTTGACGGCTGTTTGCTTCCCAGACAGACTTAGATTTTACTCCGAAAACATACTTGAAACTTTCAAATCAGGTACGTTTTGTAACGGGTTTACTTGGCCGGAATCTGTGCGGCGCCTGTGCTTGGTGGAACCGCCCCGGTGGGTGCTGCAGGTACTTCAGCAGGCGCTGTGATCGCCGTTTTTTCGAGAACACTACCGCCACTTTCGGGCCGAATATTTCCAAAATAGGCCAGCAGCAAGGTGGCGACAAAAAACACTGTCGCCAAGACGGCGGTGGTTCGCGACAAAAAGTTGGCGCTACCACTGGCACCAAACAGGCTGCCGGAGCCACCGCTGCCAAAAGCAGCGCCCATGTCAGCACCCTTTCCGTGCTGAACGAGGATGAGGCCGATCATGCCCAGAGCGGCAATCATTTGAATCGCCAAGATGACAGTTAACAGTATGTTCATTCTTTTCTATCCTTGAGATGTGTATATGTTTTCGTTTTAGGCTTCATTTGCCGCTGCAATGATGGCAAGAAAGTCAGCCGCCTTGAGAGACGCACCACCGACCAACCCACCATCTATGTCTGCTTGCTTCAGAAGTTGCGCTGCATTGCTCGCATTCATGCTGCCACCGTAAAGAATGGGTACACGTTGCGCATGCTCTGTTGCAGCTTTCAACTGCCCACGCAACACCGCGTGAACCTCTTGAGCCTGATCCGCCGTGGCGGTTTTACCCGTGCCTATTGCCCAAACCGGCTCATAGGCCACCACGATTTCACTGATGCAATGTCCGTTGGCATGGATCACAGACGCCAGCTGCCGCTTCACGACATCCACTGTTGCACCTGCCTCACGTTCGGCTAGCGTCTCACCCACGCAGACGATAGGTGTGATGCCTGCCGCGAGTGCGCGCTGGGCCTTGGTAGCGACCAGGGCGTCAGACTCTAAATGGTACTGGCGGCGCTCAGAGTGCCCCACCAAGACGTAGCGAGTCTGAAAATCCTTCAACATGGTGGCCGACACCTCGCCGGTGTATGCGCCAGATTCATGCGCAGACACATCTTGAGCTCCCCAGGCGATGGGGGTACCCGCCAAGCGGGAATGCAGTTGAGACTGGTAAACGGCTGGCGCACACAAAGCAACATGGCATGAGGATTGACCTAAGCCATTCAACAAGGCAGACATCAGCGCCTCGTTGGCAGCGAGGCTACCGTTCATCTTCCAATTACCTGCAATGAGTTTGCGTTTCATATCCTCACTCCACGTTTTCCCAAGTCAGCATCAATTTTCCAATGTTTCGACCAGACTCCATCACCCGATGGGCTTCAGCGGCCTGGTCCGCACGATAAACGCTATCGATCACCGGCTTGATACGCTCATCTTCCAACAGCGGCCAAACGTGTTGGCGCAAAGCCTTTGCAATTGCCCCCTTGAACGCTACCGGCCTTGGACGCAATGTTGAGCCAGTCACGGTCAGCCTGCGACGCAGAACCAGACCCGAATTGATTTCGCTCTGGACACCGCCTTGCACGGCAATGATGACCAAGCGACCATCGTCTGCCAGACACTCCAACTCCCGAACCACGTAGCTACCAGCCACCATGTCCAGAATCACATCTACCCCGCGGCCAGACGTCAGACGGCGCACTTCTTCAACGAAGTCTTGCGTTTTGTAATTGATCGCGTGATCCGCACCCAATGCGACGCAAGCTGCACATTTGTCATCGGTGCCTGCTGTGACGATGACAGTCGCCCCCAAGGCCTTAGCCATCTGGATGGCCGTGACACCGATCCCGCTGGCACCACCTTGAATCAGAAGCGCCTCGCCCGCCTGCAGACGACCACGATCAAAGACGTTGCTCCAGACCGTGAAAAAAGTCTCCGGCAAACCAGCCGCCTCGACATCGCTCCAACCCACGGGCATCGGCAAGCACTGCGCCACCGGTGCGACGCACCACTGGGCATATCCACCACCGGCGACCAGGGCACAGACCCGGTCACCGATTTGCATCCCCGACTCAGCCAAGGCGGCCAGATCACCACTCACAATCCGCCCAGCCACTTCAAGGCCAGGCAGATCAGACGCCCCGGGAGGCGGCGCGTAGTGACCGGCACGTTGCAGCACATCGGGTCGATTCACACCGCTTGCGCTGACGCGTATCAGCACCTCACCTGGGCCAGCGACCGGTATCGGGCGCTCACACAGACGCAGAACCTCAGGTCCGCCAAAGGTGCTGATTTCGATTGCTTTCATGGTGATACGGTCTGCATTGACGCCGCGCCTGCCCCAGGTCGCCGCGTCAAAGTGGTTCAGGCTTGCTCAGGACGCTCCAGCAAAGCCTTCATCGACAGCTTGATACGGCCCTTTTCGTCGGTTTCCATAACCTTGACCTTGACAATCTGACCTTCGGACAGGTAATCGGTCACTTTTTCAACGCGCTCATGAGCGATCTGGCTGATGTGCAGCAGGCCATCCTTGCCAGGCAGCAGATTCACCAAAGCGCCAAAGTCCAGAATCTTGGTGATCGGACCTTCATAGACCTTGCCAATTTCAACTTCAGCGGTGATCTGCTCGATGCGACGCTTGGCTTCTTCAGCCTTGGCCGGATCGCTGGACGCAATAGTGATGGTGCCGTCTTCTTCGATGTTGATCTGGGTGCCGGTCTCTTCGGTCAGTGCACGGATGACGGCGCCGCCCTTGCCAATCACATCACGGATCTTTTCGGGGTTGATCTTCATGGTGAACAGGCGTGGTGCGAAGTTCGACACTTCGGTCTTGGCTTCAGCCATGGCTTCTTGCATCTTGCCCAAGATGTGCATGCGGGCTTCCTTGGCCTGCGCCAGTGCCACTTGCATGATTTCCTTGGTGATGCCCTGGATCTTGATATCCATCTGCAAGGCGGTGATGCCGTTGGTCGTACCAGCCACTTTGAAGTCCATGTCACCGAGGTGATCTTCATCACCCAGGATGTCGGTCAAAACTGCAAAGCGGTTGTCTTCCTTGATCAGACCCATGGCGATACCCGCCACGTGCGCCTTCATGGGTACGCCAGCATCCATCAAAGACAAACAGCCACCACAGACCGAGGCCATGCTGGACGAACCGTTGGATTCGGTGATTTCCGACACCACACGCATGGTGTAGGGGAAGTCTTCCTTGTTTGGCAACACGGCGACCAGTGCGCGCTTGGCCAGGCGACCGTGACCAATTTCACGGCGCTTGGGCGTGCCCACACGGCCGGTTTCACCTGTGGCGAACGGAGGCATGTTGTAGTGCAGCATGAAGCGGTCTTCATAGTCGCCGCTCAAGGCATCGATGCGCTGCGCATCGCGCTCAGTGCCCAAGGTGGTGACCACCAGAGCCTGGGTTTCACCGCGAGTGAACAAGGCAGAGCCGTGGGTGCGGGGCAGCACACTGTTGCGAATCTCGATGGCACGCACCGTGCGGGTGTCGCGGCCGTCGATACGGGGCTCGCCCGCCAGAATCTGACCGCGCACGATCTTGGCTTCGATCTCGAACAGCAAGCCTTCGACCGCCACGCTGTCAAATGCAACGCCTTCCGCCTTCAGAGCCGACATGACATCAGCGTAAGCGGCACGGCAAGCCTGCGTACGGGCCTGCTTGTTACGAATTTGATATGCAGCAACCAGCTTGTCTTTGGCCAAGCCGTCGATCTTGGCGATCAGGGCTTCGTCCTTGGCAGGCGCCTTCCAGTCCCACACCGGCTTGCCGGCGTCACGCACCAATTCGTGAATCGCGTTGATGGCAATGTTGCCCTGCTCGTGACCAAACACCACAGCGCCGAGCATGATTTCTTCAGAGAGTTGCTGTGCTTCGGACTCAACCATCAACACAGCAGCTTCGGTACCAGCCACCACCAGATCCATGATGGAATCCTTGCGCTGGGTTTGACCGGGGTTCAGGACGTATTCGCCATTGATGTAACCCACACGGGCAGCGCCAATCGGGCCATTGAAGGGAATACCGCTGATGGACAAGGCCGCGCTCACGGCAATCATGGCGGCGATGTCAGCATCCACTTCGGGGTTCAAAGAAACGGTATGAACCACCACATGCACTTCATTGAAGAAGCCTTCAGGGAAAAGCGGGCGGATGGGACGATCGATCAGGCGGCTGGTCAGTGTCTCGAACTCGCTGGGACGGCCTTCACGCTTAAAAAAGCTACCAGGAATCTTGCCTGCGGCATAAGACTTTTCGAGGTAATCCACCGTCAAGGGGAAAAAGTCTTGGCCGGGCTTGCCTTCGGTCTTGCCCACCACGGTGGCCAGCACCACGGTGCCGTCCATGTCGAGCAGCACGGCGCCAGTGGACTGACGTGCGATTTCGCCTGTTTCCAGGGTGACGGTGTGCCGACCCCATTGGAAGGTCTTGCTTACTTTGTTAAAAATGGTCATCGGTGTACTCCGGTTTAAGTAGGTAACAGGGCTAGGCAAACAGCGCCTACCCCAGGTGCGGATCCAGCCTCACAGAACACGATGCCATTCCAGATTCACTTGTATCGCCAGCACCCTGACTGGCGTGAAACGCATCTGGAATGACACAGCTTCGCTCTGCTATTGCTGCGTCCGAAGTAAAAAACGCCTGAGCTAGCCTCCTAACTCAGGCGTCTTACTGTTCAAAGCTGCGATTATTTACGCAGGTTCAGCTTGGCAATGAGTGCCGTGTAACGGTCAGCGTCCTTGCCCTTGAGGTAGTCGAGCAGCTTGCGACGGCGGCTCACCATACGCAGCAGGCCGCGACGGCCGTGGTGATCCTTGGCGTGGGTCTTGAAGTGGGGGGTCAATTCGTTGATGCGAGCGGTCAACAGGGCCACTTGCACTTCGGGGCTACCGGTATCACCGGCTTGGCGAGCGTTCGCCTTGACAACTTCAGCCTTGATGCTGGATGCAATCATGATTTTTCCTAGATGTTTGGTCTGGACTCAAATGCCGACCAAGGGTTACAACTTGCGCCTGGCCATGGAAACACCGCCAGACGTGCGCCTTGCACGACGCAAAGCCTTTGGATTATAGCCACAGGCCTCTTGGGCCATGCCCAAGTTGCGGCAGAGTTCAGTTAATTGGACGGGCGCTGCATGGCGCATGTCGTCGGCATTTCTGCCTCCGGCGCGGTAAGCGACCGAATCACCCGAAAACCATATCCCGAGCCCTCGACGTCAAACTTGACTCCCGGCGTGCCTACGCGATCCATGATGCCCACCACCAAGGGCTGCTGGAATTGGTGGTCAGATGCGCGCATGGAACCACCCTGCCCTGACATACTGACTTGAGCCCGCTCCAGCTGGCTGGCCACAGCGCGCGCTTCAGTGGTGCCGGCACGCTCAATCGCCTGCACCAAGGCTTCCACCATCAATTGCATGCGCATGTGGACATAGTCATCGGCTGGCTTGGGAAACCGTTGCCGGAACGACTGATAGAAGGATTCACTTGGTGCTCCTGCCACATTGGGCAGCCAGTCAGCCACCGCCACAACCTTGCCTATCCCCGCGTCACCCAAGGCTGCGGGCGCACCCAGCGCATTGCCGTAGAAGGTATAGAACTTGCCTTCAAAGCCGACTTCACGTGCCGCTTTCACCAAGAGGGTCAAGTCATTGCCAAAGTTACCGGTAATGACCGCCTGCGCGCCGCTGGCCTTGATTTTGGTGGCGTAAGGCAGGAAGTCTTTGACCCGACCCATGGCGTGCAATTCATCGCCCACCAATTGGATATCGGGGCGCTGCAGGGACAGCTGACGTTTAGCCTCCCGTGCCACGGCCTGGCCGAAACTGTAGTCCTGCCCAATGATGTAAGCGCTCTTGATGGCCTTGTCTGCCTTCACCACGTCCATGAGGGCGGCCATGCGCATATCGGCGTGGGCATCGAAACGGAAATGCCAGAAACTGCATTTCTCGTTGGTCAGGGCTGGATCCACCGCGGCGTAGTTCAAGAACACCACTCGTTTGGAGGGCTCGCGTTCGTTATGGCGGTTGATGGCGTCGATCAAAACAGACGCGATCGCGGATGAATTGCCCTGCAGCACAAACTGTGCGCCATCATCCAGTGCCGCGCGAAGCACCGAAAGAGCTTCCTCGTTTTGACCCTTGCTGTCGTATCGCTGAAGGCTCAAGGGGCGAGGTGCAGATTCACCTGCCAACTTGACACCCCCGCGGGCATTGACACGCTCTACGGCCCAGATCAGGTTACGAAACACGGCCTCCCCCGTGTTCCCAAAAGGTCCGCTAAGACCCTCGATCATCGCCAGCCGAACAGGCGCACCAGGCTTTGCTGTTTGTCCGAAAACAGAAGGTACAACCAAGATCAGCAGGGCAAACATGGCGCCACAGAGCCGGCGCGAGAAAAACGTGAACATGGACATCCTTGGGGTTTGCTTCAGGTCAGTCAACGGCGACGCCACCTTGGGGCTTGCCGCGGGCGGCGCAGTTTACAAGCGATACATACTGAAAGCGGTACTCACGCCCGCTGCAAACTGTCGAGAGGCCAGCGTGGCTTGACGTCAAAGGCATACACCTCATGCGCGTTTTGCTGGCCGGCCTGCAAACGCATGGCGGCTGCCATGGCGATCATGGCACCGTTGTCGGTGCACAGATGCAGCTCCGGGTAATGCACCTGCACCCCGGAGCGCACGCAGGCCTCATTGAGCTGAGCGCGCAACAAGCGGTTGGCTCCAACCCCTCCGGCAACCACCAGGCGACGCAGACCGGTTTGCTTAAGGGCGGCCATTGATTTTTTAAGCAGAACCTCCACGATGGCGGCCTCGGTCGAGGCAGCTAAATCTGCCACCAGCGCCTCGGGCAGTCCGGCGGCAGACGTCAAAGTGGCGTTGTTGCCTGTGACAGGCTCCTGCAGAGCCAGCAGCTTGTTGGCCTGCACCATCACCGCCGTCTTCAGCCCGGCAAACGAAAAATCCAGATTACCACTGTGCAGCAGAGGCCGGGGCAGTTTGAAGGCGGCAGGGTCCCCTTTTTCGGCCATGCGGGACAAGGCTGGGCCGCCCGGATAACCCAAGCCCAGCAATTTGGCTGACTTGTCGAACGCCTCCCCAGCTGCGTCGTCAATGGTTTCGCCCAAGAGGGTGTAACACCCCACGCCGTCCACCTGCATCAGCTGGGTATGCCCACCCGACACCAGCAGCGCCACAAACGGAAACACTGGCGGATCGGCACTCAGGAACGGCGACAGCAAATGCCCCTCCAAATGGTGCACACCCAGAACCGGCTTGCCCAAGGCCGCACCCAGCGCACACGCCACACCCGACCCCACCAGCAGGGCGCCGGCCAGCCCTGGCCCGCGCGTGTAAGCCAACACATCCACCTCCGAAAGGTGGCAAGCAGACTGCTCGAGCACCTGCCGAGCCAAGGGCAGGACACGCCGGATGTGGTCACGGCTGGCTAGTTCCGGCACCACACCGCCATAGGCCTGATGCATCTCGATCTGGCTGTACAAGGCATGCGATACCAAACGAGGCAGCGACGCCGCATCAGCACGCACCAAAGCCACCCCTGTCTCATCACAAGAAGATTCGATTCCCAATACCAAGAGGCTCTTTGTCATGTTTGGAAGTGTAGGGGACACCCTGCGCGAGACCCGCACCGGGTGCGGTTCTTGCATGTCTGGTGACATGAATCAGCCTTTGAAAATCGTGGTTGTGGCCGCCGAGCTGGACATCGGCGATGCGCAAGACGAGCACGCCATGGCACAGGCTGAGCGATCCCGCAGTTTGCGTATTGGTCTGTTGCAGACCGGCTTCAACCTGATAGCCAGTTTGCCAG
This sequence comes from Pseudomonadota bacterium, assembly GCA_046046915.1. Taxonomy (GTDB): domain Bacteria; phylum Pseudomonadota; class Gammaproteobacteria; order Burkholderiales; family Burkholderiaceae_C; genus JBEEJZ01. The sequence continues at coordinate 1,433 of JBJOIT010000028.1, read as the reverse complement.
CAGATGTTTTCTTGCACGAGCGGCTAACCCAACTCCAGCCCGACCTGATCATTGTGGATGCCGAAAGCGACGCACGGGACGCGCTGGAGCACGTGGTGATGGCCACCCGCGATGAGCGCCGCCCCATCGTGATGTTTACCAACGACGACGACACCACCCACGTCAGGGATGCAGTGGCAGCCGGGGTGTGTGCCTACATCGTGGCAGGCCTGTCCAGTGAGCGGATCCGACCCATACTGGACGTGGCCATGGCGCGCTTTCAACACGAACAAGCGCTGCGGGCCGAGCTGGCAGACGCCCGCAGCGCGCTGCACGATCGAAAAATCGTGGACAGAGCCAAAGGCCTGCTGATGCAAAGACTCAACATCAGCGAGCAAGCAGCTTACGACAAGCTGCGGCACACCGCCATGGAAAAAGGGCTGAAGCTGGCTGAAGTCGCTCAGCGCATGCTGGATGTAGCTGACTTGCTGGCTTGAGGCCCTGCGCCGCAGTTGCTGCAAGCGGCTCCTTAAATTGGTGCAATGCACAAAATCAGTGCCGCCCCTGGCTTGTGAGGACTGTCCTTTCAGGACTCTGGGCAAGGCTCGCCACAGGCAAGCCCTTCTGAAATACACCCAGACGAAACTGGCATGCGGCTTGCTTAAATCACCATGAGACCAACGAAGGTCTCAGCCGGACACCACCCAATGGCGGGTGACGTCCAGCACACCGGACAAAGGCGTCCCCATGCGTTCGCGCCCTGCACTGCAGGCGCGAACGACATGAGGACGCCTTTTTTGTTTGTTTTTTTGATGGAGTACCAACATGACTGACCTTCTCAAAGCCAGCCTCAGCCGTCGCGCCGTTCTGCAAACCGCCACCGTCGGTGCCATCGGTGTCAGCCCCGCCCTGCGGGCAGCGGTGTATGCCCAGGGCTCGGACGCACCGGAGAAAAAAGAAGTCAAGATCGGCTTCATCCCTCTGACAGACTGCGCCAGTGTGGTGATGGCATCGGTACTCGGGTTTGACCAGAAATACGGGGTCAAGATCATCCCCACCAAGGAATCCAGCTGGGCCGGCGTGCGCGACAAGTTGGTGAACGGCGAATTGGACTTTGCCCACGTGCTGTACGGCCTGGTCTACGGCGTGCACCTCGGATTGGGCGGCCCCAAAAAGGACATGGCCGTGCTGATGAACCTGAACAACAACGGCCAAGCCATTACATTGTCCAAAGCCTTGGCAGACAAAGGCGCGGTGGACGGCCCCTCGTTGGCCAAACTCATGGCGGCTGACAAGCGGGAATACACCTTTGCGGGCACATTTCCCACAGGCACCCACGCCATGTGGATGCACTACTGGCTGGCCGCAGCGGGCATCAACCCCTTGTCGGGCGCCAAACTGATCACCGTGCCGCCGCCGCAAATGGTGGCCAATATGCGCGTGGGCAACATGGA
>JBJOIT010000027.1:0-44084 GCA_046046915.1 Pseudomonadota bacterium | reverse complement strand
GTTGCGCCCAGGTCGTTTTGACCGCCAGGTGTACGTAACCCTTCCTGACATTCGGGGTCGCGAGCAGATTCTGGCTGTGCACATGCGCAAGGTCCCGGCCGGGCCTGATGTCAACCCCGCCATCATTGCCCGCGGTACCCCTGGCATGTCGGGCGCTGACTTGGCAAACCTGTGCAATGAGGCTGCCTTGATGGCCGCGCGCCGAAATGCCCGTGTGGTCGAGATGCAGGACTTCGAGAAGGCCAAAGACAAAATTTTGATGGGCCCCGAGCGCAAGAGCATGGTGATGCCCGAAACCGAGCGCAAAAACACCGCTTATCACGAGTCCGGGCATGCTTTGATCGGCAAACTCCTGCCCAAATGTGATCCGGTTCACAAGGTGACGATCATTCCGCGCGGCCGTGCGCTGGGTGTGACCATGAGCTTGCCTGCTCAAGACCGCTACAGCTACGACAAGGAATTCATGCTGAATCAGATCAGCATGCTGTTCGGTGGTCGTATTGCCGAAGAAGTGTTCATGAACCAGATGACCACCGGCGCCTCTAATGACTTCGAGCGTGCCACTCAGATTGCGCGTGACATGGTCATGCGTTATGGCATGACCGAGGCGCTGGGCCCCATGGTGTATTCAGAAAACGAGGGTGAAGTGTTTTTGGGCCGCTCGGTGACCAAGACCACCAACATGAGTGAGCAGACCATGCAAAAGGTGGATGCTGAGGTGCGTAGCATCATCGACCAGCAATATGCTTTGGCTCGCAAGCTGATTGAAGACAACAGCGACAAGATGCATGCCATGGCCAAGGCGCTGCTGGATTGGGAAACCATCGACAGCGAGCAGCTGGACGACATCATGGCCGGGCGTGAACCGCGCCCCCACAAGGACTGGACGCCTCGTACGCCTTCTTCAGGCAACGATGGCGGTAGTGGCTCCGCCCCCGTCAAACCAGAGGCTGCACCTAGCGCCGCCTGAGGTTAACGTTCAACTTTCAAACGGGGCCTGGTGCCCCGTTTTTATTTGGCAGTGCCTGCCTGTGCATCCGGAGACCGTTTCCATGACCTCGTCCATCTGGCAAACCAGTCGTTATCAAATCGATCTCTCCACACCCCGCGTGATGGGTATCGTCAATGTCACCCCGGACTCCTTTTCGGATGGGGGGCAGCATGCTGGCACGCGCGCTGCGCTGGTGCATTGTGAGCGGCTGCTGAAGGACGGTGCCGCCATTCTGGACATCGGCGCGGAGTCCACTCGTCCCGGCGCTTTGCCGGTGCCGCTAGACATGGAGCTGTCCCGTTTGCTTCCAGTATTGACCGAAGCCGTCAAGCTGGGCGTTCCGATCTCCGTCGATACCTACAAGCCTCAAGTCATGCAGGCGGCGCTGGATCTGGGGGTGGACATCATCAATGATATCTGGGCCTTGCGTTGGCAAGCGTCTGATGCGCCGAGTCCAACTACGGCCTTAGACGTCATCTGCGCTCACCCCCGTTGTGGGGTGGTCCTGATGCACATGCAGGGCGAACCCACCACCATGCAGATTCGGCCCTTACAGGGCAATGTATTGCCTGAAGTTGCCACTTTTCTGGGACAGGCCGCAAATGGGTTGCGTTGCAAGGGCGTGGATCCCAGTCGGATTGCCTTGGATCCGGGCATAGGCTTCGGAAAGACCGTGCAACAAAATTTCTCACTACTGGCGCATCAGGCTTCGTTGCTGGATCTGGGCTACCCCTTGTTGGCGGGGTGGTCGCGCAAGTCGTCGCTGGCGGCTGTTGCGGTCAAGACCTTGTCCGATGTCGCAACCCTGGACATACAGACCAGGATGGTGCCCAGCGTGGTTGCCGCCACGCTTGCCGTGGAGCGTGGCGCCAGCGTTGTTCGGGTGCATGACGTCTTGCAGACCGTGCAGGCACTGCAAGTTTTGCAAGCCATGAATGCAGCGACAATATTTGCCGTTTAAAAACAAAATAAGCAACGCCAAGGGAATTAAAAACATGAGCAGAACCTATTTCGGTACAGACGGCATACGGGGCACCGTGGGGCAGGCGCCCATTACGCCCGATTTCGTCTTGCGTCTGGCACACGCTGTGGGGCGAGTGCTTAAGCGTACCGAGCTGCGTCCTACGGTGCTGATCGGCAAGGACACCCGTATCTCCGGCTACATGCTGGAGAGCGCGCTTGAGAGCGGCTTCAATTCCGCTGGTGTCGATGTTGTTCTGCTGGGCCCACTGCCCACCCCAGGTGTGGCGTACCTCACCCGAGCGCAGCGTGCTTCGCTGGGCGTGGTGATCAGCGCCAGTCACAACCCCTTTGCTGACAACGGCATCAAGTTTTTCAGTGCACAGGGCACCAAGCTACCCGATGCCTGGGAGGCTGACGTGGAGGCTGCGCTGCTGGAAGCACCGGTGTGGGCCGACTCTGCCGCTTTGGGCAAAACTCGTCGTCTTGATGATGCTGCTGGCAGATACATTGAGTTTTGCAAGAGCACCTTTGCCAACGATTTGAGCTTGCACGGTAAAAAAATCGTGGTCGATGCAGCCCACGGTGCTGCGTATCACATCGCTCCCAAGGTGTTCCACGAGCTGGGGGCAGAGGTCATCGCCATCGGCTGTGCGCCGGATGGCCTCAACATCAATCACCAGGTTGGCGCGACGCATCCCCAGGCCTTGGTCGATGCCGTCCTGGCCCACGGTGCTGACCTTGGCGTGGCGCTGGATGGTGATGCCGATCGACTGCAATGGGTTGATGCACAGGGGCGCTTGTTCAACGGGGACGAGTTGCTCTACCTCATGGCTATGGATCGTTTGGCCCGAGGTGAAGCTGTCCCTGGTGTGGTCGGCACGCTCATGACCAATCTGGCTGTGGAGCTTGCGCTCAAGGCCCAAGGCATAGCCTTCGTCAGAGCCAAGGTGGGCGACCGTTACGTGCTGGAGGAGCTGGAGCGACACCAGTGGATTTTGGGTGGCGAGGGCTCGGGGCATTTGCTGGCCTTGGACAAACACACCACCGGTGACGGTCTCATTTCTGCGCTGCAGATCATGCAGGCCGTCCAGCGCAGCGGCAAGACCACGGCACAGTTGCTGGCGGAGGTCACTCTCTTCCCCCAAACCCTGATCAATGTGCGCCTGCAAGCCGGGCAAGATTGGCGATCTGCGCCCCAATTGGAGGCTGAAACCCAGGCGGTGCAGGCCGAGTTGGGCGACACGGGCAGGGTGCTGATTCGGGCCAGTGGCACCGAGCCCTTGGTTCGGGTCATGGTTGAGGCTCGAAGCGCTGAGCAGGCCAAGGCATGTGCTCAGCGCATTGCCAACACCTTGCGGCCCTGAGATTGCTCTGAGATGCCAGATACCCAAGCCCGAATGACTGCCTTGAATGCCGGTTTACCTGGGATACGTGTAGTGTTGGCGGACTATCACGACCCCATCCACGCAAGCGCCCTGGTTCATTTGCTGGACAGCTATGCCGCTGATCCTGCCGGTGGTGGTGAACCGCTGAGTGAGTTCGCCAAAACTCACTTGGTGGCTGCACTGGCGGCTCGTCCGCAAGCCTTCAGTGTGCTGGCTTTTGTGGGAGACACGGCCGTGGGCCTGGTCAATTGCATCGAAGGTTTCTCGACCTTTGCCTGTCGTCCCTTGGTCAATGTGCACGACGTGGCCGTGCTGCCAGCATTTCGCGGGCGGGGCGTGGGCGAGCAGATGCTTGCGTTGGTCGAACAACTAGCCCGGGCGCGTGGTGCCTGCAAGCTCACGCTGGAAGTCCTCTCGGGCAATGCCCCAGCCGCACGCCTATACCAGCGTGTGGGCTTTGAGGCTTATCAGCTCGACCCCGCCATGGGCCACGCCCAGTTTCTGCAAAAGTGGCTTCAGTAAACCAGCGGAACCAATATTTCGTTCGGAACCGGCTGGCGCACGTAGTCATCGTGGCGAACCCGCTCGGGTAGGCTGATGCTGGGATGCGGCACTTCCTGATAAGGCATTTGCTGCAACAGGTGGTGGATGCAATTCAGGCGCGCTTTCTTTTTGTCATCTGCAGGCACAACCCACCATGGCGCCTCTTCAATGTGGGTGCGCTCCAGCATGATTTCCTTGGCCTTGGTGTAGTCTTCCCAGCGCCTGCGGGACTCCAGATCCATGGGACTGAGCTTCCATTGCTTGAGCGGATCGTGAATCCGCCCCAGAAAGCGCAAGTTCTGCTCATCATCCGAGATCGAGAACCAGTACTTGATGAGTTTGATACCTGAGCGCGCCAGCATCTTCTCGAATTCAGGCACGGTTCTGAAGAACTCCTCGTATTGATCATCACTGCAAAATCCCATGACCCGCTCCACGCCGGCACGGTTGTACCAGGATCGATCAAACAGCACCATTTCACCGGCGGCCGGCAGATGTGACACGTAACGCTGGAAGTACCACTGTGTGCGTTCCCGGTCGTTGGGCGCTGGCAGTGCAGACACCCTGCACACCCGAGGGTTCAAACGCTGGGTGATCCGCTTGATCACACCGCCCTTGCCGGCAGCATCTCGACCTTCAAAAATGATCACGACTTTTTGACCCGTGGCCACCACCCAGTCTTGCAGCTTGACCAGCTCACCTTGCAGGCGAAACAGCTCCCGAAAATAACTCTGGCGGGCGATGCGGTCCTGTTGTGTGAAATCAGATGACTCGTCCCCAGTGAGCTGCGCCAAGGTGCGGTCTTCGAGCTCCAGCTCCAACTCTTCGTCGTAGCTGTCCACCAAGTCACGGTGGATACGTCTCATCAATTCGTCGTCACTGCTGCTCACGGGTCTCTCCTGTCAATCTGAATGGCTCTCAGCTTAGAGGCCGCATATGGCAGTTTGATGACAAAAGCCACCGACGCCTGTCATGGAAGTGACACGCGAAAGACACGCACGCGTCATGTCCTTTCACCAAAATTCTCGCAGGCAATCAGAAAACAGAGACATATGAACACCATCGAAAACCAGATGACACAAGGCTTGCTGCCTCAGTTGAAGCGCAATCCATTGACCTTTCCAACGACCGTAGATGTCGCAGCGCAACGCATGCGCATCCTGCGATGCACAGCGCATGCCATGGCCAACAGTCCGGGTGGATTGCGCTTCAAGGAAGGTTCACGGCCCTGGTTGGATGGTTTGGTATGCGAGTCCGGAAAACGTCATCAAAGGAGCAAATCATGAAAGAACTACCTAACCCTACGTTCCCCGTATCTTCCATTTCGTTGCCCAGGGGGGCACTTCATCGCATGGGTCAACCGGGCGCAGACGAACGTCAGGCGGGTCTATCGGGTGGCATCGAAGTCTCGTGGGCACGTCATTACGATGAAGTCCGTGCGGCGCAACGATTGAGGTACAACGTATTTGCCAAAGAGATGGGGGCGCGCCTGGACACCAGCGTTCCCAGCCACGACGTGGATCTGTTTGATGACTACTGCGAGCACCTGCTGGTGCGTGACCAAGAAACCCGCGAAGTCGTTGGTACCTACCGCGTGTTGCCGCCAGCGCAGGCGCGTCGGGTGGGCAGCACTTACAGCGACACTGAATTTGACCTGGTCCGTCTGCGCGCCTTGCGCCCCACCATGGTGGAGTTGGGGCGTAGCTGCGTGCACGCCGACTACCGACATGGCGGCGTCATCATGGCCTTGTGGGGTGCCCTTGCCGAGTTCATGGTGCGCAACCAGCTCGACACCATGATCGGCTGCGCCAGTATTCCCATGTTGCACAACGGCGTTATTTCTGGCGATGTCGCGGCCAGCATCTGGCAGCAGGTCAAGCAAACACATATGGCCGGCGTGGAGTTCCATGTGCGCCCGCGCTTGCCACTGCCTATCGAGCAGCTGGACAGCAGCTTGCAAGTGGAACCGCCCGCCTTGATCAAGGGTTACTTGCGCCTAGGAGCCCGCGTGCTGGGCGCACCTGCGTGGGACCCCGATTTCAATACCGCCGATTTGCCTATGATGATGCGGATCAACGACCTTCCGACGCGCTATAAAAAGCATTTCTTTGGCAAATGAAGCTTGCCCGGTGCGCTGGGGCTGATTGGTGGAAGTGAGTGCCTGTCACGGAAGTGACACAAATCATTTCCACAATCTGTCACTCATGCGTCACAAATAGACGCCGTCAACAGACGTCATCAACGGACAAGCTCACTATGGTCAGTTCTCGTCGTAAGCCATCGTCATCCGCAGACATGACGACCGTGGCATTGCTGGATCGGGATCACAGCATCCTGGCATTCAATGAGAGGGTGCTGGATTGGGCACTGCGCCCTGATGTACCCCTGTTGGAGCGTTTGCGCTACCTCTGCATCGTGTCATCGAACCTTGATGAGTTTTTTGAGGTTCGGGTAGCGCCCCACCTGGAGGCCAATCGCAACCGGGATCACAAGGGAACCTTTTCGGTCGAATCGTTTGAGCGTTTGGCCCAGGCAGCGCATGTCCTGGTGGCCCGGCAATACTCTTTGTACAACGAAGGCTTGTTGCCAGCCTTTGAGACACACGACGTCAAGATCATTTCTCATGGCGAGCGAAATGGCGCTCAGCGTGCCTGGGTTCGCCAGTATTTCGAGCGCGAAGTTCGGCCCTTGCTGATTCCTGTCGGGCTGGACCCATCTCATCCCTTTCCGCAGGTAGCCAACAAGTCTCTGAACTTCATTGTGCGTTTGGGTGGTCGTGACGCGTTTGGGCGCGAGAACGACATTGCCATCGTCAAGGTGCCGCGCGTACTGCCACGCATCATCGCCATGCCCGCCAAGGTGTCTGGCGCCAAGCGTCTGTTCGTGTCGCTCTCCAGCGTGATTCGGGCCCACCTGTCCGAGCTGTTTGTGGGGCGCGAGGTGGGGCAGTTTTCGCAGTTTCGGGTCACCCGCCATTCCGATCTGGCGGTGGATGAGGATGAGGTAGAAGATTTGCGCACCGCCCTTCGGCATGGACTGGCGCATCGCCACTATGGCGAGGCAGTACGCTTGGAGGTGTCTGCGGGCTGCTCAGACTATCTGGCGCAGTTTTTGTTAAAAGAATTTGGTCTGCCATCCATGGCCCTTTATCGGGTACATGGTCCGGTCAATCTGGCCAGGCTCACTCAGTTGATCGATTTGCTCGATGCCCCCCGTTACAAGGCGCTCACGTTTGCGCCTTACAAGGCCAGCTACCCATCGCAGCTCAAGGTCGGGCTATCCATCTTTCAGCAGCTCCAGCAGGGCGATGTTTTCATCCACCAGCCTTTTGAGAGCTTTGACGGTGTGTTGGCCTTCTTGCGCGAGGCGGTCAATGACCCGAATGTGCTGGCCATCAAGCAAACCATCTATCGCACGGGATCTGATTCGGCCTTGATGGATCTGCTGCGCGAAGCCGTGCGCCGAGGCAAAGAAGTGACCGTGGTGGTGGAACTGAAGGCCCGGTTTGACGAGGAAGCCAATATCAACTGGGCGGAGAGCCTGGAGTCCATCGGTGCGCAAGTGGTCTATGGCGTGGTCGGGCTCAAGACCCATGCCAAGATGATGCTCATCACGCGGCGCGAAGGCCGCAAGTTGCGCCGTTATGGGCATTTGTCGACGGGTAACTACAACCCCCGTACGGCCAGGCTGTATACCGACATCAGCCACCTGACCTCAGACACCGCCTTGACGCTGGACATGGAGCATGTGTTTGTGCATCTGGCCAGCCAAAGTCGCTTGCCGCGTCTGAGCCGCATGTTGCTGGCACCCTTTTCACTGCACCGCAAACTGATCTCCAAAATAGAGGCACTCGGCAAAGCGGCCTCGCAAGGTAAATACGCCCGCATCGTGGCCAAAATGAACGCGCTCACAGATGAAATGCTGGTGCAGGCTCTGGTTGCCGCAGGCCGGCAAGGCGTGCGCATAGACCTGATCGTTCGTGGCGCCTGCATCCTGCCCGCCCAGGTGCCTGGTGTGACCGACAACATCAAAGTACGCTCAGTGATCGGGCGGTTTCTGGAGCACACCCGCGTGTTTTATTTTGGTTGCGGTGATGACGAAGAGTTGTACCTGTCCAGTGCCGACTGGATGAACCGCAACATGATGCGTCGTGTTGAGCTGGCATGGCCTGTGCGGGACCCTGTGCAGCGCCAACGCATTGTGGACGAATGTCTGGTGGCCTATCTGCACGACGCCAAAGACGCCTGGTGCCTGCAGGCCAATGGCACTTACACCCGCTTGTACCGCGAAGAAGCTCACAACCCGGCGGGTGCGCAAAATGCTTTGATGGTGCGTTACGCTGCGAACGAACAGTCAAACAGGAAATAAAAGATGGATTTGGTGCTTTGGCGGCATGCCCAGGCGGTGGATGCCAGCCCCGGTTGCGATGACTTGGCGCGCACCTTGACGGCGAAGGGTGAGAAACAGGCCGAGCGCATGGCAGAGTGGCTAGACCGTCAACTGCCCCAGGGCGCGCGCGTGCTGGTGAGCCCCGCTGCACGAACCGTGCAAACCGCAGCGGCCTTGGCTCGACCTTATCGTTTGGCGCCAGAGCTGGCACCTGACCGCACCGTGGATGAGCTGCTGCAGGCTGCGCGTTGGCCTGCCGGCAACAGGACCGTGCTGCTTGTGGGGCATCAACCCACTTTGGGCAGGACGGTTGCTCATTTGCTGGGCCTGCGGGAGACAGAATGCACCATCAAGCGCGGTGCAGTCTGGTGGTTGCGTCAACGCGAGCGCGACGGACAACTCCAAACCCTGCTGCTTTCGGTGCAATCCCCGGACATGCTGTAGCCCACCGCCAACCCAGGCAACGGGGAAGGTGCCTTAGTCCTTGGCAGGACGGCCTGTCTTGATGGCTGGTACGTCTTTCAATGCGGCCAACAAGCCGGCATCGGTCATACGTGCCAATGCCTTGATGCCCGCGCGCAGAATTTCACTCTTTTTGACAGCATGGCCCAATTTCCCAGAGCGCTGCTTCAAATCATCGATAACGTTGTACTCCAGCTTAGGGATGGTGAAACTGTCGCGCACCAGCTTGGGCTTTTTTTCCTTGGCGGCCTTATCTGCCTTGACCTTGGCAGCAGCGGCAGCTGTGGTGCTCGCCGGTTTTTTGCCTGTTTCTGTCGCGACCGCTGCCATGGCTTTTGCTGATGGTTTGGCTGCAACTTTCGCCACCACTGCGCTCGTTTTGGCGCTTGTTTTGACAGCCACCTTGCGCTTTGCCACAACCTTGACAGGCGGTGTGGCAATGGCTGCGGGCGCCGCTGTCTGCGTTTCCACCGCTTGGGTAGGGGCGACCTTTTCTGTCACGTTCGCTGGGGACTTGGAAGTGCTCACTGCGTATCTCCTTGAATAAACGAGATATACAGTTTATATCGATGCCGAACAGGCATCAAGTACGCCAGTATCAGATCAAAGCCTTTGTGGCGTTCAGATTTCTTCCAGAACCAATCCCCACGGCGATTTCTGCCAGGCCAGAGCTTCTTCGCGCAGCAAATAGGCAGACTGTGGATAAGTGCTGGCCCACTCGGTTTTGTACTTGATCTGTATGGTTTGGGGGCTGTTGGTCGGGAAACAAAATTCCAGGCCCGTCACCACCGGATCACGTCGGGCATGGCAGAGCAGCACGGCCAGGCGCAGAGCCACGAGCTGCTGCACCATGACAAGATCAGAGAAGTCGATATCCAATTTTTTTAGTTTGCCGCGTTGCCCCAGCACCAGCTGGCTGAGGCGATGCAGCTCAGGAAGGGCAAAGCCTGGTGCATCCACGTTGTCCAGGATGTAGGCGCCGTGTCGGTGGTGGCTGCTCTCGGAAATATGGCAGCCCAACTCATGAAGTTGTGCCGCCCAACCCAATTTGCGCTGATGTCGCGACTCCTCTGTGGCAGAGACGGTCGCATTTTGTCGAAACTGCTTAAAAATGATGGAAGAAATCGCATGAACACGTTGCGCCTGCTGTGGGTCGACGCAGAACTTGCCCGCGAGCTGCTGTACCGATGCAGACCTCAGGTCGGTGTCCGTGTGATCACGCTGAACCAGGTCGTACAGCACGCCATGTCGCAAGGCGCCGTCGGCGGCTTGCATTTGGTCGATACCCAGCAAATCAAACACGGCACGCAACACGCTGATACCGCCGCCGATCACCAGCTTGCGGTCGTCTTTCATGCCATCCAGACGCAGCCTGTCGACATGCTGTGCCTTCAACAGCTTGTCCATGAGCCAGTCCAGGCCTTCGCGGGTGATCAGCCCTTCAGGCCATCCTGCGGCCGTCAGTACATCCGCAACTGCGCCTACCGTGCCAGACGAGCCGTAAGCCACATCCCAGGCGTCACGTCGATAGGTATGCATGGCCTCGTCCAGCACAGCACGCGCGGCAATGCCAGCAACACGAAAGGCATCTGCCGTGAACTGACCTTGAGGGAAATACGCCATCGACCAAGCCACGCTACCCAGTCGATAGGAGCCCATGATCTGGGCTTGGTAACCCTGGCCAAGGATCAGCTCAGTGGAGCGCCCGCCGATGTCCACCACCAAGCGCCGCTCATCAGATTGAGGTAACAAATGGGCAACACCCTGGTAAATCAGACGCGCTTCCTCTCGTCCGGGAATCACGTCGATCGGAAAGCCAAGAATTTCATGCGCACGCGCCAAAAACACATCCCGGTTGCGCGCCTCGCGCAGGGTTTGCGTTGCAACTGCACGCACCTGGTGTCGTTCAAAGCCTGACAGGCGCTCGGCAAAGCGCGCCAAGCAGTCCCAGCCACGTTTCAACGCTTCAGGTGTCAGATTGCGCTCACTGTCCAGGCCGTTGCCTTGCCGCACCGTTTCCTTGAGGTACTCGGTGCGGCGAATATGGCCATTCTCAAATCGTCCAATTTCCAGTCTGAAGCTGTTGGAGCCCAGGTCCAAAGCTGCTAATAAAGTGCCGTTTTGCATGCCGTGCCAAGTTACAAATTTGCGTCAGGATAACACCGGGGCATCGTCAAAACGTATGATTGTTGGAGATGTTGCAAATGCATCAAATGTCACGTGAATGTCATAAATAAAACATAAACTGGCCCGGCTCTAACCAACCAAAGAGGTCTCTGATGAAGCGTCATTTCCTGAAATCTATTGCTGCCGCAGTCTTGGCAACCGTCGCATTCAACGGTGCTGCCATGGCCGCTGACATCACCGGTGCCGGTGCTACCTTCCCTTTCCCGATCTACGCCAAGTGGGCTGAAGCCTACAAAAAGGAAACGGGTACTGGTCTTAATTACCAATCCATCGGTTCTTCGGGTGGCTTGAAGCAGATTCGCGCCAAAACCGTGACCTTTGGTGCAAGCGATGCTCCTGTGTCTGGTGCTGATCTCGACAAGGACGGCATGGTGCAGTTTCCCGCCATCATCGGCGGTACGGTGCCCGTGGTGAATCTGGAAGGTTTCAAGCCCGGTGAGTTGCGTGTGACCGGTGCGGTGCTTGCTGACATGTACCTGGGCAACATCAGCAACTGGAACGACGCCAAGTTGGCGGCCCTGAATCCTGGCAAAAAATTGCCAGACCAAGCCATCACCATTGTTCACCGTGCAGATGGCTCGGGCACCAGCTTTAACTTCACCGACTATCTGTCTGCTGTGAGCAAAGAGTGGGCTGACAAAGTGGGCAAGGGTGCTGCTGTCAAGTGGCCTGCTGCCTCGTCTGTGGGCGGCAAGGGCAACGAAGGCGTTGCTGCTAACGTCAACCGCGTCAAGGGTGCGCTGGGTTATGTTGAGTACGCTTACGTGAAGAAAAACAACATGAATTTCATGCAGCTGCAAAACGCAGACGGCAAGTACGTGAGCCCTGATGACCTGACCTTTGCAGCCGCTGCCGCGGGCGCAGACTGGTTCAGCGTGCCAGGCATGGGCGTGTCGATGGTCAATGCCAAAGGTGCATCGAGCTGGCCTATCAGCACTGCATCGTTCATCCTGATGTACAAGGAACCAGCAGACAAGGCCGCCTCGGCCGAGGCGGTCAAGTTTTTTGACTGGGCATTCAAAAGCGGCAAGCAAATGGCTGCAGACCTCGACTATGTGCCCTTGCCCGACAGCCTGACCAGCCAAATTCGTACCAAAGTCTGGTCACAAATCCAGAAATAATGTGATGTGTTGACATTTACTGGCCATCTGATGGCCAGTAAATGTTGGTCAACGGTGGGCCTGCTAGGCCCCAGGAAAGTCAACATGAGCGTGGAAATCACCATGAGCCAGCAACCAGTGACTGCTGAAACGGTCAACCCGACCATGGTGTCGATTGCCAAAAAGCAACGACTCCAAGACTATTTTTTTCACCGTGTCACGCAGGCCTTCTCATTGGTGGTGTTGATTGCTCTGTTGGGCATCATCATTTCCCTGTTTGTGAATGCTTGGCCGGCTTTTCAGAAGTTCGGTCTTAATTTCATTTGGCGGGTGGAGTGGGACATCATCAACGAAGAGTTCGGTGCTGCCATGGCCATTGTGGGCACACTGGCCAGTGCCACCATTGCCTTGTTGATCTCTGTGCCCCTGGCCTTTGGCATTGCCCTGTTTCTGACCGAAACCTGCCCCGCCTGGCTGCGTCGGCCTTTGGGCACCTCTATTGAGTTGCTTGCGGCGGTGCCTTCCATCATCTATGGCATGTTTGGTCTGTTTGTCTTTGCTCCTCTGTTTGCAGATTACATCCAGGTGCCCCTCAAACAGTTGCTGGGTGGCATGCCTCTGATTGGCTTCTTGTTTGGTGGCAGCACCAACGGCTTTGGTATTTTGGCCGCGGGCATCGTGCTGGCCTTCATGGTGCTTCCCTTTGTCGCAGCCGTGATGCGCGACGTTTTTGAAATTGTCCCGCCCATCCTGCGTGAATCTGCATATGGCCTGGGGTGCACAACTTGGGAGGTGGTGCGCAAGGTGGTGCTCCCGTATACCCAAAAGGGTGTCATCGGCGGCATCATGCTGGGCCTGGGGCGTGCGCTGGGTGAGACCATGGCCGTCACCTTTGTGATTGGCAATGCCAATCGCATGCCCACCTCTTTGTTTTCACCTGGAACCTCGATTGCCTCCACCCTGGCCAACGAGTTTGGCGAGGCGGCCGACTTTCACATTTCGGCGCTGTTTGCGCTGGGTTTTCTGCTGTTTGTGATCACCTTCATCGTGTTGGGCTTGGCCAAGTGGATGCTGGTTCGGGCAGAAAAAGCCAAAGGCCTGTAAGTACTAACGCAAGGCAATAAATTATGGAATTCAATCAAAGTTTGTACCGCAGCAGGCGCCTTGCCAACACGGTTGGTCTCACGTTGTCGATGGGATCTATGGTCTTGGGCTTGGTCGTTTTGCTGTGGATCCTGATTGTGTTGTTCAGCAACGGTCTGGCCGCGCTGGACCTGAACATGTTCACGCAATCCACCCCCGCGCCGGGAACAGAGGGCGGCGGGCTGGCCAATGCCATTGTGGGTAGCTTGCTGATGGTGGGTTTCTCTGTTCTGGTTTCCACGCCTGTGGGCATACTGGCGGGCGTCTACCTTGCCGAGTATGGAGACCAGAGCAAAACCGCCGAGCTGACCCGCTTTGTGACCGACATCATGCTGTCTGCGCCCTCCATCGTGTTGGGCTTGTTTGTTTACGCCATTGCCGTGGCAACGGTGGGTACTTTTTCTGGTTGGGCCGGTAGCTTGGCTTTGTCCTTGATCGCAGTGCCAGTGGTGGTGCGCACCACTGAAAACATGCTGCGCCTGGTTCCTGGAAGCCTGCGTGAAGCGGCCTTTGCTCTGGGCGCCCCGCGTTGGAAAGTTGCCACCATGGTGACTTTGCGGGCGGCCAAAAGTGGCGTCATGACCGGCTTGTTGTTGGCTGTGGCCCGCATCAGTGGCGAGACGGCACCACTGTTGTTTACCGCACTGAACAATCAGTTCTTCAGCACCGACATGAGCAAGCCCATGGCCAATTTGCCGGTGGTGATTTTCCAATTTGCCATGAGCCCCTACGAGAACTGGATCCGTTTGGCTTGGGGCGGTGCGCTGTTGATTACCTTGTCCGTGCTCTTGCTTAATGTGGTGGCACGAGTGTTCTTGCGTGAAAAGGCATCTGGCTGAGCTCATCGTGCTCGACGCCCATCAAACAACTTACCTCACGGAAATACGAAATATGACTTCCACCGCCACCCCCGCAAAAAATGCGCTTGAGTTGCGCGACCTCAACTTTTTTTACGGCACCTTTCACGGCCTGAAAAACATCAATCTCGATATCGAAGAGAAGAAGGTGACTGCCTTCATCGGCCCTTCTGGCTGCGGCAAATCCACCCTATTACGTACCCTGAACCGCATGTACAGCCTGTATCCCGGCCAACGTGCCGAGGGCAGCATCAATTTCTACGGCCAAAACATCCTGGACCCCAAGCAGGACATCAACCTGCTACGTGCACGTATCGGTATGGTCTTCCAGAAACCGACGCCGTTCCCGATGTCCATTTATGACAACATCGCTTTTGGCGTGAAGCTGTACGAAAACTTGTCAACTAGCGAGATGGATGACCGTGTGGAGTGGGCCTTGAGTAAGGCAGCGCTGTGGACTGAAGTCAAAGACAAGCTCAATCAAAGTGGTTTGTCTTTGTCAGGTGGTCAACAGCAGCGCTTGTGCATTGCCCGCAGTGTGGCAGTGAAGCCTTCTGTTTTGCTGCTCGATGAGCCCACATCTGCCCTGGATCCGATCTCTACGGGCAAGGTTGAAGAACTGGTGCACGAGCTCAAGAGTGACTACACGATTGCCATCGTGACCCACAACATGCAGCAGGCCGCGCGTTGCAGCGACTACACGGCTTACATGTATCTGGGTGACTTGGTGGAATTTGGCAAGACTGAACAGATCTTCTTCAAGCCTAATCGCAAAGAAACAGAAGACTACATTACCGGCCGCTTTGGCTAAGGAGAGCAAGATGCCCGATAAACACCTTTCCAGTCAGTTTGACAGCGAATTGAATGCGGTTTCTGCCCGCGTCATGGAGCTGGGCGGTCTGGTCGAAAATCAGATCCAGCGCGCCATTTACGCGCTGTCACAGTTCAGTACCGAAGCCGCAGTTCAGGTGATGGAGACTGAAGCCAGGGTCAACGCCATGGAGGTCGAGATTGACCGTGACCTGGCCAGCATCATTGGCCGGCGCCAGCCTACCGCTCGCGACCTGCGTTTGCTGATGGCCATATCCAAAACCACAGCCAACCTTGAGCGTGTGGGTGATGAAGCGAACAAGATCGCTCGCATGGTGCGTTCCATCATCGAAAGCGGTTCTGCTCGTACCCTGCCTTGCACGGAGCTGCGTGTGGCCGCAGAACTTGCATCCGGTTTGTTGCGCAAGTCACTCGACGCGTTTGCCCGCCTGGACACCAACGCGGCGGTGGGCATCCTGAAGGAAGATGACTTGATCGACAAAGAGTTTGATGGCTTTGTTCGCAAGCTCATCACTTATATGATGGAAGACCCTCGCACCATTTCCGCTAGTCTGGATTTGCTGTTTTTGGCCAAAGCGATCGAGCGCATCGGTGACCACGCCAAGAATATTGGCGAATTCACCATTTATGTGGTCAAGGGTGAGGACGTGCGCCACACCTCTATTGCACAGGTGGAGTCGGTCCTGAAATGAGGCGCATGCCAGGTGTCCTGATTGTCGAAGACGAGCCTGCAGTGGCCGAGTTGATATCGGTCAACTTGCGTCACCACGGTTTTCAGCCCACCTGGGCGATGGACAGCATGACCGCACAGGCTGAGATCGATGCCTCCCTGCCGGACGTGGTTCTGCTGGACTGGATGTTGCCGGGTGAGTCTGGCTTGACGCTCGCACGACGCTGGCGAAGCCACCCGCGTACCAAAGCTGTGCCCATCATCATGTTGACTGCGCGAGGCGATGAGGCTGATCGTGTGGCCGGTTTGGACGCTGGTGCTGATGACTACATTGCCAAACCTTTCTCGACACGCGAGTTGCTGGCGCGTATCCGGGCAGTTTTGCGCCGGAGGGCACCAGAGCCGACAGCCGGACCCGTGCAGGTTGGTGAGTTGGCACTAGACGCCGAAACCCACAGGGTGAGTTTCCAGGATCGTGTTCTTAAGTTGGGCCCGACCGAGTTCAAGCTTCTTCACCACCTCATGCGCAATGCAGAGCGTGTACACAGCCGTGCGCAGCTGCTAGACAAGGTGTGGGGGGACCATGTTTATATTGAGGAACGCACCGTGGACGTACACGTCAAACGTCTGCGCGAAGCCCTGGGTACTGCTGGTGCCATGATCGAGACCGTTCGGGGTGCTGGCTACAGGCTGAGCGCCAGCGCCGTGGTTCAGAGTACATCCGCCGCTGCTGCTGCCTGATCCACATGTTTCTTCGTTTTTTCGGCCTGTTGGTGTTGCAGGCCATAGGGGTGGCTGCCTACTCGTTGGTCACTCGTAATGGCCTGTCTGTTGATGATGTGCTTGTTGGAGCGTCGCTAGGTTCTTTGGCCTGGTTAGTCATTGATGCCGCACGTGCAGGTCGGGTGTTGCGTTGGTTGCGCGTGGGTGATCTGAACGAACCCATTTTTAACGCTGGCATGTGGGGCGAGGTGTCGGACCGGGTTCGATCCTTGATTCGTCATCGCGATCAAAAAATCAAGGTGGCGGAACAGCGGCTGCAAGACTTTTTGGCCGCTTTTCAGGCTTCGCCCAATGGCGTGGTCCTGCTCGATTCCGAAGGGCGTATCGAATGGTTTAACCAGGTGGCTGGGGTTTACTTTGGGTTGGAGTCTCATCGTGACCTGATGCAACACTTTGGCAATCTGGTGCGCGACCCCGGCTTTGCGGCCTACTACTCTTCTGGTAACTACAGGCAGGAACTTGTCATGCCTGGGCGTAACAGTTCGATCGCCAGGCCTGTTCAATTGTCTGTGCGCTTGCATGGCTATGGGGATGGACGGCAACTACTTTTGTCAAGGGACATCACAGCACTTGAGCAAGCAGAGGCCATGCGTCGTGACTTTGTGGCAAACGTATCGCATGAGATCCGAACCCCGTTAACAGTGTTGTCGGGCTTTATTGAAACGCTACAAACCATTGAATTGAGCCGCGATGATGCCGCTCGTTATTTGGAGCTCATGGGGCAACAGGCCGATCGCATGCAAACCCTGGTCAGTGACCTTCTGACCTTGTCGCGATTAGAAGGCGCGCCCGCTCCTGGGATGAGTGAGTGGGTGTCGATACCCAGTTTGCTCGAGACTCTGCAAAGTGAGGGCTTGGCCTTGTCCCAGGCGATAGGGCTCAACCAAGAGCTGGTGTTGGAAGATGGCTTTGCGGGAGAGCTGGCAGCTTCCTTTCGCGAAGTCTTGAGTGCGCTGTCCAACCTGGTGAGCAATGCGGTGCGTTACACCCCAACCGGTG
The DNA here is from genome assembly GCA_046046915.1 of Pseudomonadota bacterium. GTDB lineage: Bacteria > Pseudomonadota > Gammaproteobacteria > Burkholderiales > Burkholderiaceae_C > JBEEJZ01. The sequence continues at coordinate 26,781 of JBJOIT010000027.1, read as the reverse complement.
GGCGCATCACCATCAGCTGCAGCCTGTTGGCAGATGATCGCGTTCGTTTTGCCGTCAAAGACTCCGGGCCGGGCATCGCGCCGGAGCACATTCCTCGCCTGACAGAACGCTTTTATCGTGTGGACCAGAGCCGTTCGCGTGACACAGGTGGCACAGGCTTGGGTTTGGCGATCGTCAAGCATGTTGCCCAGCGCCACGGCGCTTTGCTGGAAATCGACAGCACCCCCGGACAAGGTTCCTGTTTCTCCATGTCTTTTCCTCCCAGTCGTGTACGCCCACTAGGGTAAATCTCTCTCTCATCACCGCTCCTGTGCCTCCAAAGGGTGTGATGGCACCGTCATTAATCTGCCATGCCAGCACATCAGAATGGGTGCACCACGATGAATTGGAGCCTGGATGTACAAGACAGAAACGACGGAAATTTCTGAAACCGGTTTGCGCTACAAGTCCAAACCAAGCGGCTCCCCCTTTCAGGGTATGGGGGCGACTGGCGACACCAGGAGTTGCTACAAATGCGGTCTGCACAAGCTGCGTAGCAAGGGCTCTATCCATCGATTCCTGAATTCCCCCTTGTTTTTTTGCCACGACTGCAAGCCTGTGAAAGTGCCTGCTTAGACGTATCTCTTTTTTTTCTCAGAGGGCTGCATACGAGGCGATTCGTCATGAAACCTTAGCAATACCTAGCCAAACTTGATTGGCGTTATTGCTTAAAAAAGGTTTTATGAAGATCACAGTCATAGGGGCCGGCTACGTCGGTCTGGTTACAGGTACTTGCCTGTCTGAAGTGGGCAATGATGTGATGTGCATCGATACCGATGCACACAAAGTCGAGGCTCTCCAGGGCGGCGAAATTCCAATTTATGAGCCCGGACTGCAGGACATGGTCCAGCGCAACGTCAAGGCGGGTCGCTTGCATTTCACCCACGACATGGAGGCCGCAGCCCGCTTTGGCACCATTCAATTCATTGCCGTCGGCACGCCACCCGGCGAGGATGGCAGTGCTGACGTGCAGTACGTGATGGAGGCGGCTCGCAACATCGGCCGCTACATGAACGACTACAAGGTTGTGGTCGACAAGAGCACAGTGCCAGTAGGTACTGCCGATGCCGTTCGCAGCGCGATCCGAGAGGAGCTGCAGCTGCGCGGCGTGGACACACCCTTCAGCGTGGTCTCCAACCCTGAGTTCCTGAAAGAGGGCGCAGCCATTGAAGATTTCATGCGACCTGGACGCATCGTTCTGGGCTGTGATGACGAACAGGCGGCGCTCAATATGCGTGCGCTGTACGCGCCCTTTCAGCGTCACCATGAGCGCTTGATCCTGATGGACATTCGTAGCGCCGAGCTCACCAAGTACGCTGCCAACGCCATGTTGGCGACCCGCATCAGTTTTATGAACGAGATGGCCAATCTGGCAGAAAAACTGGGCGCCGATATCGAGCATGTGCGCAAGGGCATTGGCAGCGACCCACGCATCGGTTACGACTTTTTGTACGCCGGGGCCGGCTATGGCGGCTCCTGTTTCCCGAAAGACGTGAAAGCCTTGATCCGGACGGCTGCCCAGGACGGCGGCTTGCAACTCAAGGTGCTAGAGGCCGTCGAGGCTGCCAATGCCCAGCAAAAGCATGTGCTGGCTGACAAGGTCATGCGGCGCATGGGCAACGATCTCACCGGTAAGCACTTTGCCCTGTGGGGCCTGGCATTCAAAGCCAACACGGATGACACCCGAGAGGCCAGCAGCCTGACGGTGATCGATGATTTGCTGGCCGCTGGTGCCAGCGTGACCGCTTACGACCCCGTGGCTACGCCCCACGTACGCCAACGCTATGCAGGTGAAAACAGGCTCACCTTCGCAGATGCGCAGACTGCCGCATTGCAGGACGCAGACGCACTGGTGATCGTGACGGAGTGGAAAGAGTTTCGCAGTCCTGACTTTGACACCCTGAAAAGCATGCTCAAGCAGCCGCTGATTTTTGATGGCCGCAACCTCTACGACCCTCAGTGGGTGCGCGGTATGGGCTTTGAGTATTTCCCCATCGGGCGCTGACTGCCCGGTTGTGCCCCGTTTTCCCCTTTGTTGACCCACAGGAGTATTTGTCCATGTCCGAATTTTTGAAGCAACTGTCTATCCAGCGCTGGGATGACCATCGTTACTACCACCACAGCCGCATCAACCAGACGCTGCACCTGATCAGCGCCATCAGTTTCCTGGTGGCCTATGCCTTGCTGTTCACGGATCCCGCACTGGCCGCCTTGGTGGCCTGGTTGGTGTCCATGACCACGCGCCAAGCTGGCCATTTTTTCTTTGAACCCAAAGGCTACGATCACGTTAACCAGGCTACACATGAGCACAAGGAAGACATCAAGGTCGGCTACAACCTGCGCCGCAAGATCGTTTTACTGGCGATTTGGGCGGGTTCTCCTTTGCTGCTGTTGCTGGATCCCACCCTGGCAGGTCTTGTCGAGCCCCATGTCTCGCTCGAAGACTTTGTGCGCAACACCGGTCTGATGTGGTTGGCGGTTGGTGTGGGCGGCCTGGTGTTCAGAACCGTCCATCTGTTCTTCATCAAGGATGTGATGGCCGGCCTGGTCTGGATGACCAAGATCCTGACCGACCCGTTTCACGACATCTGGCTCTACCACAAGGCCCCTTTGGCCTTGTTGCGTGGAGAGCTGATTGAGCAACGAAAAGGCGTGAACCACGCCTGATGTTCAGAGTTCCGGCTGTGTTCGCCGGAACCTGGCTGTGATCAATTCACGAAGGATGCGACGCTTGATCGCCTTGTTGGTCAGAGTCCCATCGGTCCACCACCAGCCATCGGACTGCATCTTCAGTGCCGCGCGGACGAAGCGCTGCACGACCTCCTCGAAATCCTGCTCGGTGTAATTCAGGCTGAAGATGATGCGGCCTGTCCCTACCCAGCTCAAAGCCAGTCCTTCCAGGCGCAAGTAGTGCTGAAACAACCAGTTGTAGCAAGCGGGCTGCGTGTACATCACGGTCCAGATCGAGGACATGTTGGCCACCTTGACGGGTATGCCTGCGTCCTTGAGGTGCTGGTTCAGCAGCTGGGCGCGCCGGTTCCAGGTTTCGTCCAGATCGACATACAAGGCTTGTGTTTCGGGCTGATCCAGTCGCTTGAGAAAAGCGTTCATGGCGCCCATGACATAGGGATGGGAGTTGAAGGTGCCACGTGCAAAGCAGATGTCGGCTGGGGCATCCTCCCGAAACCGCTTCATCCACTCGCGCTTGCCACACACCACGCCGATGGGCAGGCCACCCCCCAGGGTTTTACCGTAGGTCACCATGTCGGCTTGCACGCCGAAGTAGGCCTGCGCACCGCCTGGGGCGAGCCTGAAGCCCACAAACACCTCGTCAAAAATCAGGGCGATGTTTTTTGCCGTGCAAATCTCACGCAGGCTGCGCAGCCACGCGGTGTAAGCCGCCTTGTCAAAACCAGCCTTGCGGCCGCTGTCAAGCAAAGACGAGTCTCCGGGCGCTGCGGCATTGGGGTGCAATGCCTGCAAGGGGTTGATCAAGACACAGGCAATGTCGTTTCTGTTGCGCAGCACGCGCAGGGTCGCCTCGCTCATTTCGGCCAGGGTGAAGGTGTCTTTGGCGGTCATGGGGTTGCCCACACCGGGCTGCACATCACCCCACCAGCCGTGGTACGAGCCGCAAAAGCGCAGCACCTTGTCGCGCCCACTGTGGTAGCGGGCCAGGCGCACGGCCTGCATCACAGCTTCGGTGCCCGACATGTGAAACGACACTTCGTCCATGCCAGAAATGCGGGTCAGACGCGACACGTTGTCGGCCAGTACCGGGTGATAGGAGCCCAGCACCGGGCCCAATTCGCGAACCAGGCCTGCGCCCTCATCGATGCAGGCTTTGTAGGCGTCGTTGCCCAGCAGGTTGACGCCATAAGAGCCGGTCAGGTCGAACAAGACGTTGCCATCCAGATCAGTCAGGGTGACGCCGGCGGTGGATTGCACAAACGACCCGATCTTCAGCCCTTTGGCTGCCAGCTTGCGGAACTGGAATGGAATGCGATAGGCACTGACAAATTGCAAGTCCGACAGTTGGTCGGCCACTTCGGCGCTGGCCTGCTGGCTTTTAGGGAATCGGGTGCGAAGCTGCTCGACCAGGCTGTCAAAGGCGATGCGACGGCGCAGGATGATGTCCTCAGGAGCACCATCCACCCCAAACACATGGGCCTCGCTGTAGCAGTAGCTGGGCAGCAGGGCTGCAACACGCCTGGCGTTGCGCGGGTGACCCGCCAACGAGCCGTGCTTGGCCAGCGAGAGCTCGGCGCGCTGCTTGACTTTTTTAAGACCCAACAGGAGCGCACCTGCGCCTGCGCCATACAAGGCCAGGGCATTCAAACCAAGAGTTTCATTCACTTTACGTCTACCTTTTTGAAAAAACCGGAACAAGGAACAGCGACATGAACATTCGCCAACGCATACATCAACTTCTGAATCAGGAAGACCTGAACTTTTTGCTGACCAACCGCCTGCCTAGAAACAGCCTGACCCGCTTCATGGGGTGGTTCAGCAAGATCGAGCAACCCTGGGTGCGGGATGCATCGATAGCCGTCTGGAAATACTTTTCCGCCTTGGACCTGACGGAGGCCAAGAAAACCAATTTCAAAAGCATGCACGAATGCTTTACGCGCGAGCTCAAGGAAGGTGCACGCCAAATCGACCCAGATCCCGCGGTGATGGCCAGCCCGGTCGATGCCATCGTTGGCGCCCATGGCCCCATTGCCGGCACGCAGGTGTTCCAGGCCAAAGGTTTTCCTTACAAGCTCGAAGACTTGTTGGGTACGGAGGAGAACCTGGACGATTGGCGAGATGGCTACTTTGTGACACTGCGCCTGACCTCCAGCATGTACCACCGCTTTCATGCGCCCTATGACTGCACGGTGGACAAAGTGCGCTACTTTTCTGGCGACACCTGGAACGTCAATCCCATTGCCCTCAAGCGGGTGGAAAAGCTGTTTTGCAAGAACGAGCGGGCTTTTTTGCGTACCCAGTTCAGGGGCGATGGCCCCTGTGCAGGGCAACGTGTCGCCCTGGTGCCTGTGGCGGCGATTCTGGTGGCCAGCATCCGTCTGCATTTTTTGGATGTGTTGTTTCACCTGCGTTACCGTGGCCCCCAAACGGTGACGTGTGATGCCTCTTTTGACAAGGGGCAGGAAATAGGCTGGTTTCAGCACGGTTCCACCGTGATTGTTTTGGCAGGTAAGGGGTTTGCGATGAATCCTGGTCTGGTGCAGGGCAGCCATGTGCGCATGGGGCAAGCCCTCATGCGCTGGAGTGTCTGACTGCCTTGGCGCCTGAGGTTGTGCCAGCTGCTGCAAAGGGCTGGCCATGGCGCTGGACCACGCGGGTCAAGGTGTCCAAGAAACCATCAAAAATATCGTCCCACCCCAAGTGCGCCACGCCGGCAGGCGCCGCTTGGCGTAGGGTTTGTCGCAATGTCTGGTTATCGGCAACCGCAAGTGCCGAGGAGACAAAAGCTGCTTCATCGCCGGGCTCTGCCAGTAAGCCGCTATGTCCTGGATCGATCAGTTCCTGCGCAGCAGCGCAGGCATAAGACACCACAGCCAGTCCGCTAGCCAAGGCCTCAGGCACAACGTTGCCAAAGGTTTCCGTCAGACTGGGAAACAAGAACAGGTCGCCCGATGCGTAATGGGCTGCCAGGTCCGCGCCTTTGCGGCTGCCACAAAAAATAGCCTGGGGGCAGGTGAGCTGCATCGATTCACGCAAGGGGCCGTCACCCACAAATACCAGTTTTGCGCTGGGGTGTCGCTGCTGAATTGCCTCAAATGCCTTGAGCACCAGTGCCACGTTCTTTTCCTTGGCCAGCCGACCCACCAGTAAAACCACCAGGTCGTCTGGCCCGGCTCCCCATGTGTTGCGCAATTCCTGAGAGCGTCTGGTAGGCGTGAACAGGTCTGTGGCAACACCCCGCGAGAGCAGGCCCACGTTGTGATAGCCCTGAGCCTGCAGGGCTTGCATCATGGCGCGGGTGGGCACAAGTGTGGCCTGAGTTCGGTTGTGTAGCTTGCGCAAATAGGACTCGATAGGTCCCTTGAGTAAACCGATGCCATAGTGACCGGAATAGCTTTGAAAATTGGTGTGAAACGAGCTCGTCACTGGCAGGCCCAGCTTGCGGGCAGCCGCCACGGCCGACCAGCCCAGGGGGCCTTCGGTGACCACATGAACCACGTCAGGCCGACTGTGCGACCACAGCTTGGTCAGTCTGGAACGCGCGGGCAAGCCGAACCTGAAGTCGCCATAGCCGGGCAGGGGCAGGCCTGTTGCCAGCACCTGATCCAGTCCCTCTCGGTTGGACTGAGGGGGCTCCAGTGACTGTCGAGGGCGCACGACCTGGACGGCGTGACCACGTTGCAGCACTCCTTCCACGATGCGCCCCAGAGTCATGGCGACGCCATTGACCTCTGGAGGAAATGTCTCGGTGACGATCGAGATCCGCAGGTTGTTCTGACGGGCCGCGTAGGATTCAACAAGGATAGGGTCGGGATGTTCCACACCCCAAAGGCTAAATGCCAAAAATGACGGATTGATGTGGGTTTTGCGACACTTTCAAGACGTCGTGACCAAGGCTGACGGCTGACGCCACCTGAAGATGGCGAACATGCCCAAAGTAATCACTACCCCAAAGCTGCAGATCAGCATAGAAAGCGGCACCTGGGCTGCCGTGGCTACAGCGTAAACCGACAGCATCAGCAACATGCCGGCGTTTTCGTTGAAGCCCTGCACGGCAATTGAACGACCGGCTGTTAACAGGGTGCACCCCCGGTGCTGCAACAAGGCGTTCATGGGCACCACGAAGTAGCCTGCCAAGGCGCCGACCAGTACCAGAAGGACCGCCGCCCACAGCACCTGGTCAACGAACAACATGAGGGGTACCAGCAGGCCCATCACCACGCCCAGTGGAAGCACGCGGGTGGCAGTAGGAAGGGACAAATACCGGCTCGCCAATGCGGCGCCAGCTACCACACCAATGGCGGTGACCCCTTGGAGATAGGCGGCTTGATTCAGTGGGAGCCCCAACACCTCTTGCGCCCACCTAAGGATCAGCAGTTGCAAGGTGGCCCCAATGCCCCACAGCAAGGTGGTAACGGCCATCGACAAGCCGCCCAGCGGGTCACGCCAAAGCAGCCGGTTTTCTGACCAAAAGCGCTGCAAAAGATGCTTATGCCTGACGTGCTTTGAAGCATATCGGGCTCCGCTGTCTGGCACAGCGGCACTCAGCAGCAGGGCAACGCTATTGAGCAGCAGCAGTGCAGCCATGGCTGGCACCAGAGTCGTTGACGCCGCATTGAAAACGGGCCAGTCGGCGGGAAGGGCGGCAGTGGGCATGATGGGACTAACCAATACGCCACCCAACGCAGTGCCAAAGATTGTGGCGCCGACTGTGATGCCTTCGAACCAACCGTTGGCACGAACCAGGTCCCGCGCAGGCAATAACTCGGTGACAAGCCCGTATTTGGCAGGTGCGTAGGCGGCTGCACCCAGTCCTGCCATGCCTATGGCTAAGGTTGGATCCAAGCCCAACAACAACAAACCCACTGCACAGACTTTCAGACCGTTAGCAGCCAACATGACCCGGCCTTTGCGATATCTGTCAGCGATCGGCCCCACCATGGGAGCTAGCAAAACGTAAAAAAAGGTGGCCGCCAGTTTCAATGCGGGTATCAGTTCTTCCGGGCCAGCCAGTTCTATGACTCGGGCAATAGCCACGATGAGAAAGGCGCTGTCTGCAAGCGTGGAAACCAGCTGGACTGCCAACAGCAGAAAAAATGCACGGGGCATGTGCCCGCGACCGAATGGGCTCACGCAGTCGCGACGCGCGCCTTGGCTGCGTGCAGGCGTGCTTCCTTGCCCGGTTGCCAATGCACCAGTTCGAGTCGACCGTCGAAGTGTTCCACCAGCGCGGTACGGCTCTCTACCCAGTCGCCATCGTTGCAATACAGGGTGCCATTGATCTCACGCATCTCGGCCCTGTGGATGTGGCCGCACACCACACCTTGATGCCCCCGACGCTTGGCCTCATGGGCCACGGCTACCTCGAAGTCGGTCACGTAGTTCAATGCGGTCTTGACCTTGGACTTGAGGTAAGCCGACAAGGACCAGTACGGAAGCCCCAGTTTGGCCCGCCAGTGGTTGAGATGTCGATTGAGTTTAAGCGTGAACTCATAAGCGTTGTCACCCAGGTAGGCCAGCCACTTGGCGCACTGGATCACGCCGTCAAAGTAGTCGCCATGGGTCACCCACAGACGCCGACCATCTGCAGTGGTGTGGACGGCATCTTCAACAACTTCGATCCCCCCAAACTGATGGCCCACAAAGGAACGCGCAAACTCGTCGTGGTTACCTGGCACAAAGAAAATCTGGCAGCCCTTGCGTCCCCGACGAAGTAGTTTCTGAACCACATCGTTGTGAGCCTGCGGCCAGTACCAACGGCGGCGCAATTGCCAGCCATCGATGATGTCGCCCACCAGGTACATGTAGTCGCTGGGGTGGGTTTTCATGAAATCAAGCAGCGCGTCCGCCTGGCATCCGGGTGTACCCAGGTGAATGTCAGAGACAAAAATGGCGCGGTAGCGTTTGCCCGTTCCATGGTTGTCATCATGCTTGTCGTGCTCATCGTCCTGCAATGTTGAACGCTGAGCAATCCATGGGCCGAGCGCGTCAAAGGTGTTGCGCATCAAGCCATCTCCGCCATGCAAAAAGACTGCTGCAAATGCTGCACTGAGTGATTCTTGAATTTGAAAAAGTAGCTCATCACGCATTCCGTAGTTGCCTGCGTGCATGTTCGAACTTCAGCGTGACACTGCTGAGGCAAATTCATGGCAAAACCATGACATCCATGTTGAGTTGTATGGGTTTTCCCTGCGCCATTGAGGCGACGCGGAGCAGGCTTGGTCAGCGCCATGCTGATGCACAATTCCGGCATGAATGCCAAGCTCCTTGCCACGCCTTATGGTTCAGATCGGAATGGATTGATCTGCGGATTTTTGTTTGTGCCGGGCGCTGGCGCGGGTCGGCCCATCACCCTGGAAGAGTCACAGCTTTGGCTCTCTGATGAAGAGCAAGCCGGATTTATCTGGCTGCATTTCAATCTGGCAGATGCGTCGGCACAGCCCTGGATGCGCAGCCATTTGTCACTGGCACCTGAGTTCTTTGAGGCTCTCAGCGAGGGTTCGCGTTCTACCCGAATTGAAGATGCGTCTGATCAGCTGGTCGCGGTCATCAATGACGTGGCCTACGAGTTCTCGTTTGATCCATCTGACATGGCGTCGCTATGGATGACGGTCAATCCACGTCTGGCCGTCAGTGCTCGAACCCATCCCCTGAGATCGATTGACCGTTTGCGTCACGCGGTGAAGGAGGGGGCCATTTTTGAGTCTTCAGTTGAACTGTTGAACCACCTTTTGCGCGATCAGAGCGATGTGCTGGTTCGTATCGTGAGGGATGCCACTCTCCAAGTGGATGCCATTGAGGACCGTTTGCAATCTGGCAAACAGCAGAATGGACAGCGTGCTGCACTGGGCAAACTCAGGCGTGTGCTGGTACGCCTGCAGCGCTTGCTAGCGCCTGAGCCTGGCTCATTGTTTCGTCTGCTTCGTCAACCCCCGCCCTGGATCGCCTCGCACGATCTTGATGAGCTGCGCCAATCAACTGAGGAGTTTTCCCTGGTCCTGAGGGATTTGGCTGCCCTGCAGGAGCGGATCAAGTTGCTGCAGGAAGAAGTTACGGCCATGGTGGGCGAGCAAACCAATCGCAGCGTCTTCACACTGACAGTCGTGACGGTGCTTGCACTGCCCATCAACATCATTGCGGGTCTACTGGGCATGAATGTGGGCGGTATTCCTATGGCCGATAGCTCTTATGGATTTATGGTGATCGTGATGATCGTGCTGACCTTTACCGTCGTCGCCGGATGGCTTGCATTTCGGCAAAGGGAGTGATGCCTGATGGCCTGACAGGGCCTCTAGTGGTTTTCAGCTAGGCATTAACAAGCTAGGCAATCCCGTAGAGAGGAAAGGGAAGGCCGCAATCGCCAATGTTCCTAAAAAGATGGCCAACAAGGCAGGAAGAACGGCCAAGGCAACTTTGCTGACCGGCTTGCCGAACATCGCCGAAGAAAAGTAGATGTTCATGCCGGCGGGCGGGCACAAGAAACCCATTTCCATGGCGGCGAGAAAGATGATGCCGAAGTGCACTGGGTCGATGCCGTAACTCACGGCAACAGGCAACAGCAAAGGCACCAAGACCACCAGGGCCGCAAAAATCTCCATCAGCGCCCCGGCAAGCAGCAGAAAAAACGTGAGCGCCAGCAGAAACACATATTTGTCCGGGATCAGGTTCTGAACGGCGTCGATAGCCGCATCCGGAATGCCCGCGTCGACCAGGTAATTGGTAAGTGCCAGTGCCATTCCCAAGATTAAAAGCACGCCACCGATCAGGTGTGCAGCTTCGCCCAGGCAACGGACCAACAAGCGCAGGTGTAACTCACGATGTGCCAGCGATTGCACCAGCATGGCGTATAGCGCCGTGAGTGCGGCACTTTCGGTGGGCGTGGCAAGTCCGCTGGCCAGTGAGCCTATTGCCACCAACGGCGCCATCAGTTCCCACTTGGCGACCCATATTGACTGCCATACGGTCGAAACGCGCTCTACAGAAGTGGCCGAATCTTGTCCTTCCTTCACGGTTACGGTGCGGAGGAAACCGCCAAACACCAAAAGAAAAGCGATCATGACCAGGGCAGGCAACAAGCCGGCCAGAAACATGGTGTTGATTGGCACACGCGCAAGGATGGCGTACATGATGAGCGGCACTGAAGGGGCCAATAGCACCCCCAAGGCGCTAGCGCTGGTCACCAGGCCGATGCCACGTTCCTGCGGATACCCCACTTTGCGCAGCAGCGGGAGCAAAAGGCCTCCCAATGCCAGGATGGTCACGCCACTGCCACCCGTGAATGCCGTGAAAAACGAGCATAAGACGGCCACGGCCAACACCGAGCCGATCACGCCCTGGCCGAAGATGGATACAAACACGTTCCCGAGTCGCTGGGCTGCGCCGGTGTGAGCAAACACCAGTCCTGCCAATGTGAAGAGAGGTAATGCGGGCAGCGAGGGGTTGACGGTGATTTGGTAGTGAGACAAGGCGATCGAGGCCAGGGGTGAACCGCTTTGCCAAAAAAGCGCCAGCGCCAGACCACCCAGAATGGCAAAAATCGGGGCTCCCAGCAGCAGTGCAGCCAGCAACAGCGCGAGGCCAGGCCAAATCACCAAGGCCATACCATCGAAAGCACTGGTCAGCCATCCGCCGGCCAATACAGCACCAGCACCCCAGCTGAACTTGGCCCAGGTCGCATGTGCGCAACGTCCCCCCAGCTTGAGGCCCAATAGGGCGAAGCCCAGCGGCATGCTGGCTTGCACCCACCAAGTGGGCAAGCCGTAGGCTAGGACTTGCCCCACCTCGGCCTCGACGACCACCAGTTGCCAACTGCTCATGGCCAGCATGCCGCACACGACGGCCGCTGTGGCATATGAGAGAACTTTTGCCGCGGCAGCCAGGCCGGCGGACCGAGGACGGATCCCTGCACCCAAGGTCGCCAGTTGTCCGTGCCGCTCTGCTGCCAGCGCACCGAACATGGTGAGTACAAGACCCAAATGCTGGACGAGCGAGGGTGCGTTTTCTATGCCTTGCCCCATCCAGGGCCGCATCAGGATTTCGGCACAGGGGATCAGCACCATCAGCAGGAGCGCAGCTGAGGCAAGCCATTCATCGGCGGCCTGAAGTTGCTTCCAGACCTGTGCAGGCGCAGCCCTGAGGGCGCTCACTTGACCTTACCTGCCCGATAGGTTTTGAGATGGCCCATGACGTCGTCGAATGTGTCCGCAGGCACCATGCTGCCCCGGATGCGCGGGTAGAGTTTTTCTGCCAATGCGTTCCATTCTTTCATTTGCTCAGCATTGGGCTGGTGGACCGTCAAACCCCGTTTTTTCATGGCGTCCACCGCCTCGTCGACTTCCTTGCGGGCTTTTGCCCTGATTTGTACCCCGGCCTTTTCACTGGCAGCGCGCACCGATTGCTGCGCCTGTGGGCTCATCTCGTCCCACGCTTTTTGAGTGACCACCAGCGCCCCCACGATGGGCGCCCAGTTGATCTCCAGCATGTGCTGCGCTGTGGTGTACACCTGCGTGGCCAAGGCAAAGTACGGGGTGGACGGCACCACGTTGATCATGCCGGTCTGAATGGCAGGCAAGATGTCGGTCGTTTCCAAAGGCACAGGGGTGTAGCCCAGGCTTTTCATGATGGCCTGCTGGTCCGGTTCGGCGCCCCACGCAAAGAATTTCATTCGTTTGTAGTCATCTGGGCGCACCGCCGCTTCCTTCGAAAAAAATCGAACCCAGCCTGCATCGCCCCAGGCCAGCACCACAAAGCCTTTGTCCAGGAACTTCTTTTCCATCGCCGGACGCATTTTTTCGCGTACGTAGTCCACCTCTTCCCAGTTTTGGAAGAGCAGGGGCATGACTTGCAAAGCCGCAATGGATGGTTCTATTTCACGCAAGCCGACGACCGAGAGCAGGGCACCCTGAAGTTGCCCGATACGCATGCGTCGCGCCATTTCGGCTTCGCCACCCTGACTACCGTCGGTGTAGACCAGATATTTGGCATCTGCACCTTGCGCTGATCGCCAGCTGTCGGTGATCTCCAGCAGTTGGCGGTGATAGAAAGAGTTTTTGGGCACCAAGGACGCTATGCGAAGTGGCTTTTCTGCTGCCTGAGCGGCGGGGGCCAGCAGACCGGCAAGGGTCATCAAAGACACTGCGGCAAGCTGGCGTAGGATGAGACCGCGAAAAAAATGAGTCATGAGCTTCCCTTAAAAAAGATCGTCAGCCGATCGCAGCAGCCAAGTTGCCCGTTGATGCATGACCTGACTGGCCAAATCGGTGCGTTTTTCGGCTGTCCGCAGGGCTTGTTTCAGCAGCATCTCAAACTGCGGACGGTCCCCCGCAGATAGGGCAATGCTTTCGGCCTTGGCAACATAGGGGCCGGCGTTGTTGCCAGCACTTGCAGAGATCGCATCATCAAAATATTTAGTCGCCAGTTCGCGCGAACCACCTGGGCGGGCAGACTCAAAACTGCCTAGCAGGCTGGCCAATGCGCCTTCAGCGTGCTGTGGTGCCGTTTGCCAGGCCAGGGTGGCCAGCCTGACTGCCAATGGAAGATCGGCAACAGCATCGGGATCGTCCTTAGACAGGGCGATAGAGGCGCCCCACGACGCTGCAGCCCAATAGGCCAAATTGAGCTGAGTAGGGTCGATGCGCGGCCATAAGCGCTTATCGGACTGGCTCAGTGCTGCCCTGAATCCCGGGCTTGACTGTTCCAGTGCCGTCATGGCGTGACGATGAGCTCGCAGATACAAACGTCTGGCGCGCTCGTTGAGCTTGTGGGCGGCGTGGGCATCCTGCGTACCCAGCTGCTCTGCTTCAAAGGCGACGAAGGCGTAGGCATATTGGGTTAACCCGGATGCGACCGACTGAGCCAATTTGAGGTGACCGGGCGACTCTCGCAGCAGGGATTCTGAGAGCTTGAAATAAAAAGCGCTGGCCTCGCGCGCCAGCCCAATGTCTTCCTCATCCGATTGGCCCTGACTTGCCAATGCGTCTGCCGCGTTTTTGACCAGAAGATGCCGGGGGCTGCAAGCCGACAGCGCGACCGAGGACATCAACAGCAGGAGGACGAGGAAGCGAAGGGATGAGCCGCTGGCCATGGTGGTATCGCGAGTGAATGCCCGACATCAGCGCCGTCCCGGTGCAGGCGGATCGCTTTGTAGGCAATGAAAACAATCACTTTAGGCAGCGCGTGTGAAAAATTTGTGACGTGCCAGGATGCTCGCCACCGGTTCTCGACCGGGTTTGCGATCCATGCGCTGCTCGGGAGGCTGCTCCTGTTCCTTGCGACAATCTGTTGCAAGCGACTAATGGCCCCTATGACACTCACTACTGCCCCCCTCTGCCGGAGAACCTTTCACGGCTTGAATCGATTTGCACTTGCGATTTGCGTTTTGGTGGCTGGTTGTTCGGTTGCACCTGTTCAGCAACCTGAGGCACCGACGCCACCCATGCCCACGCAACCCGCCCCGGTCGTCAAGCGCCCGCCACGCATCGGCCTGGCTCTGGGCGGTGGGGCGGCGCGTGGCTTTGCGCATGTGGGCGTCATCCAGGTGCTGGAGGAGGCCGGTATTCGGCCGGACATGGTCGCCGGTACATCGGCAGGTAGTCTGGTGGCTGCCATCTACGCCAGCGGAAAGAACGGCACCCAGTTACAGCAGGTTGCTGAGACCATGGATGAAGCCGCAATCGCCGATTGGACCTTGCCCTTGTTCAATCGCGGGGTTTTGCGCGGCGACGCATTGGCCCGCTACGTGAATGGTCAGGTCAATGGGCGCTTGATCGAGGCTATGCCTTTACCTTTGGGCATCGTTGCAACGGATTTGCACAGCGGGGAGGGCATCTTGTTTCAGCGCGGTGATACTGGTGTGGCGGTGCGTGCGTCCAGCTCGGTGCCAGCCGTGTTTCAGCCAGTCAAGATTGCAGGCCGAGAGTACGTGGATGGTGGCTTGGTGTCGCCCGTGCCAGTGGGGCATGCCCGCAGCATGGGCGCCGAACTGGTGATTGCGGTCGATATTTCCAGCCCGCCCGAAGACAACCCTGCCAACGACACTTTGCAGGTCTTGCTGCAGACTTTCTCGATCATGGGGCGCAGCATCAACCAGTTTGAGGTGCGAAATGCCGACGTGGTGGTGCGCCCGGCCTTGCTGGGCGTGGGCAGTGCCGATTTCCGCTCGAGGCGCAAATCGATTGAAGCTGGCCGTTTGGCGATGCAACAGCAATTGCCCACTTTACGAGCCAAGCTGGTGGCGTTGGCCAAAACGCCCTGATTTTGAACAAAAAAAAGGGCTGGTCTTGCGACCAACCCTTAAGGGATCCCTGAACCCTGGAGGTTACGAAAGGACCCGAGGAGACAACCAGCAGGTGATGAACTTCATCGGAACCTCATCACCAAAAAAACCATTGAGCAGATTATCTCAGGGTTTTCCCTGATTCGCCAAGTCACTTGATGAAAAGTGGGTACTTGGTGAAGTCTCTCTGCTCAAGCAGAGACAAATTAACGCTTCTTGGCGGCCGACTTGGTGGCGCTCACAGCGTTGGAAGCCACGGTGTTGAAGTTGGCTTCAGCGACGTCGGTCGCTTGCTTCACAGCCTTTTGCACGGACTCGTAAGCGTTGTTGGCAGCAGCCACGGCGCTCTTGAACACGGCAACAGCGGTCTCGGAGCCGGCAGGTGCGTTGTTGGCAGCGCCTTCAACCAGGCTGGCGAACTTCTTCTGTGCATCAGCGGCTTGACCTTCGAAAGCCTTGCCCAGTTCAGCGGAGGAGCTGGAAGCGATTTCGTACAGGTGACGGCTGTAAGAAGCGGTCTTTTCAGCCAGGGGCTGGAACAGGCTGGATTGCAGAGCCAGCAGTTCTTGCGCATCCTTGACGCTCAAAACAGCCTTGGCGTGTTCACCGGCTTCGGACATGGCAGCCTTGGAGGCGTTCATGTTCAGCTCGACCAGCTTCTCAACGCCTTCGAAGGCTTTTGCGGTCAGACCCAAGAGGGTTTCGATGTTGGCTTTGTTGGAAGCGGCGATTTGTTCAGCGGTCAGCATATGAATTTCTCCAATAAAAAAGTAAATCTAAAAACAGTCACTGCGCTGAAACCCTTAACTAGCTTCATGTTGCAGTGCAGCATGGATCGAATTATAGGGATCTGAATTTGCGATGCAAGTCTTTTTTGTTGCAATGCAGCAAATTAGAGACAGCATCCTAGAAGCCGTTTGATTACGTTCTTTGTTGCCCTCACAGCACAATCAGCCCATGAAGGCTTTTTACTCGGATCACTTCGTACTACCCCTCCCGCCCGGTCATAGGTTTCCCATGGCCAAGTACCGCCTGCTGCGAGAGCGGCTGGGGCGGGAGCTCCCCGGCATAGAGCATTTGGAAGCTCCCAGAGCCAGCGACGGCGAACTGGCCTTGGCTCACAGCCCAGCTTACGTCGCGGCGGTGGACGGTGGCACTTTGTCGGCCGCCGAGCAGCGCGAAATCGGCTTCCCGTGGAGCCTGGAGATGGTCGAGCGCTCCCGGCGTTCGGCAGGTGCCACGGTGGCGGCGGTCGCCCAGGCCATGCAAGAGGGTTTGAGTGCCAACCTGGCGGGTGGCACCCACCATGCATATGCTGACAAAGGTGGTGGCTTTTGCGTGTTCAATGACGCGGCCGTGGCTGCGCGTGTGGCGCAGATGGTGTGGGCACGAACGCACCGCACGCCTTTGCAGGTAGCGGTCATCGATCTGGATGTGCATCAGGGCAACGGTACTGCCCGCATTTTTCAAAACGACGCCAGCGTGTACACCCTGTCGATCCATGGCGATAAGAACTTTCCCTTTCGCAAGGAGGCCAGCGATCTGGACATCGCCCTGGCAGACGGCTGCGGTGACGACGACTATTTGGTGGCTTTGGACCAGGCCTTGCAGACGCTGTCGGAATCTTTTCAGCCTGGGTTGGTGATTTACCTGGCTGGTGCAGACCCACACGAGGGTGACCGCTTGGGGCGTTTGAAGCTCAGCCACGACGGGTTGGAGGCCCGCGACCGCCGGGTGTTGGATTGGTGCTATCAGCGGCACATTCCGCTGGCCATGGCCATGGCCGGGGGTTACGGGGTAGACATCAACAACACCGTGCAAGCACAAGTCAACACTTACCGGGTGGCCTTGCACTATTGGCAGCGCTGGCAAAATCGCCGGGCTACAACATCTCCCAGCAGCTTATGACCACTCAGACCCTATCCACAAACCTGGTTGACGAGGCCATCCTGTCTCGCATGTCGGCCCGTGCGTTCACGTCCCAGCCCGTCTCAAAAGAGCTCATTACCGAGATTCTGGCCTTGGGCAGCCGGGCGCCGTCGGGCGTCAACACCCAGCCCTGGAAGGTGTATGTGCTCCAGGGGGCAAGTCTGACATCACTGGTCGATCAGGTGTGTGCCGCACACGATGCCGTCAGGGCCGACCCATCGCTGTTGGAGCTCTACCAGGAAGAATATGACTACTACCCCAAGACCTGGGTGAGCCCCTACATCGACCGGCGTCGTGAAAACGGCTGGGGCCTGTATGGCCTGCTGGGCATAGGCAAGGGTGACAAAGATCGCATGCACGCTCAGCACCAGCGCAACTTCCGTTTTTTTGATGCGCCGGTCGGGCTGATCTTTACGCTCGATCGCGCCATGGGGCAGGGGAGCTTGCTGGACTACGGCATGTTCATGCAAAACATCATGATTGCTGCGCGCGCGCGGCTTGCACACCTGTGCCCAAGCGGCCTGGAATGCTTACGCCACCATCATCAAGCCGCATGTTGGAGCCGGTGAGCAGGAAATGTTGGTGTGCGGCATGGCCCTGGGCTATGCGGATGAATCGAACGTGGTCAACAGTTACCACACGCCACGAGTGCCGGTGGCTGACTTCACAAGGTGGCTGCCTTGACCAACAACCAAGCTCCGACGCCGATGGCGCTGCCCCGCAAGCCCTGCATTTTGGTCGCACGGGCCATCTTCCCAGAGGTCCTGCAGCGACTGTCTGAACACTTTGATCTGGACACCAACAGCTCCGACCAGGTGCTGAGCAAGACCGAGCTTGCGCAGCGACTGCAAGGCAAAGTGGGGGCATTCACCGCAGGCACTGAGCGAATCGATGCCGAGTTGCTGGCGCAATGCCCCGAGCTGCGAATTTGCGCCAACATGACCGTGGGGTACAACAACTTCGACCTTGACGCCATGACAGCCGCTGGCGTGATGGCCACCAATGCGCCTGATGTGTTGACCGAGACCACGGCAGACTTTGGTTTTGCGCTCCTGCTGGCCACCGCGCGCCGGTTGACCGAAAGCGAACATTTTTTGCGGGCAGGTCACTGGAAACAGTGGCGCTACGACATGTTTGCAGGTGCCGAAGTGCATGGCAGCACCCTGGGCATCCTGGGCATGGGTCGCATAGGCCAGGCCATTGCCCGTCGTGCGGCACACGGCTTTGGCATGCGGGTGGTCTATCACAACCGCAGTCGCCTGGAGGCGTCCACCGAAGCCGCTTGCCGCGCGAGCTGGGTGAGCAAGAGCGAACTGCTCAGCACCGCGGACCATCTGATGCTGGTGCTGCCCTACACGCCTGCCAATCATCACACCATCGCCGCTGCCGAGTTGGCCTTGATGAAGCCCAGCGCCACGCTCATCAACATTGCCCGCGGCGGTATCGTGGATGATGCCGCTTTGGCGCAGGCCTTGCGGCTGGGTCAACTCGCAGCGGCAGGCCTGGATGTTTTTGAGGGCGAGCCGACAGTTCACCCAGATTTGCTGGCCTTGTCCAACGTGGTCCTGACGCCGCACATCGCCAGTTCAACCACAGGTACCCGCATGGCGATGGCCAAGCTGGCCGCGGACAATCTGGTGGAATATCTGCTGAAGGGCAGGGCTCTGACGCCATTGAACGCCCCCGCTGCCAAGCCCGCTTGAGGAGATGCAGACCTGGCGGGGCTTATTCCTGAGCTGCCTTCACTCGCCGGGCGCCGTCAAAACGACGTGCCCAGTAGCTCTTGGTCATGTCTTCCACCCGAACTTCGGAACCCGGCTTGGGTGAGTGGATGAATTTGCCATCGCCCACATAGATGCCCACGTGACTGAAGGCACGGCGCATGGTGTTGAAAAACACCAGATCGCCGGGCTTCAGGTCTGGTTTTTCGATGTGCTCGGTCGCTGCGGCTTGCTGCTCAGCTTTGCGGGGCAACACTTGGCCGATGGTTTGCTCAAAAATGGCACGTACAAAACCACTGCAGTCAAAGCCGGTTTCGGCGCTGCTGCCCCCGCGCTTGTAGGGCACGCCCAAAAAACCCATGGCGTTGACCACCAGTTCTGACGCCCTATCACTCATGGTTTGCCGGGCCTGCTCCAGCTGTCCCATCAGGCCGCGTTCAGTCAGAAAGCGTGCGATGTCGTCCTGGGTGGTCACCGTTTGTGCGTGCGTGCCCGCTGCCAGCCAAAGGGCCGACGTCAAGGCAAGTATTCGCACCACAGGTAGCATAGGGTTCCGATGTTCATGAGATTGGACAAACCCCATTCTAGTGAGGTGTTGGTAAGCCCCTGATTTACAAGAGATTTTTAGAGGAGACAGCATGTTCCAAGCACTGCTACTTGACAACACAGACGGCTTCACGGCTTCCGTCCAGCCGGTGGATGAGTCCCGATTGCCCGCGGGCGATGTGACGGTTTCAGTGGACTATTCAACCCTGAATTACAAGGACGGCCTGGCCATCTGCAACCGTAGCCCGGTGGTGCGCAGCTGGCCCATGGTGGCAGGCATTGACGGTGCCGGTACCGTGCTGGAGTCCAGCCACCCTGCGTGGAAGCCAGGTGACACTTTTGTGCACAACGGTTGGGGCGTGGGCGAAACCCACTGGGGCTGCCTGGCTGAAAAAGCCCGTCTCAAGGGGGACTGGCTGGTGAAGCTGCCATCTGCCTTCACGTCACGCCAGGCCATGGCCATCGGCACGGCGGGCTACACCGCCATGCTGTGCGTTCTGGCGCTAGAAGATCACGGCGTGACCCCAGCCTCAGGCGAGGTGTTGGTTACGGGCGCGACTGGGGGCGTGGGCAGCGTGGCCATCGCTCTGTTGGGGCGTTTGGGCTACACGGTCGTGGCGGCAACCGGCAAGGCGTCTGAGGAGGCTTATCTCAAGGCACTGGGGGCCAGCAGCATCGTAGACCGTGCCACTCTGTCGGCGCCCGGCAAGCCATTTCAAAAAGAGCGCTGGGCTGGTGTGGTCGATGCCGTAGGTTCCCATACGCTGGCCAATGCCTTGGCGCAAACACGCTACGGTGGTGTGGTGGCAGCCTGCGGCTTGGCCCAGGGCATGGACTTGCCCACCACGGTCATGCCTTTTATTTTGCGGGGTGTGACCCTGGCAGGTGTGGATTCGGTGATGGCACCACTGGCCAAACGCCAGCGAGCCTGGGACCGCCTGGCGCGTGATCTGGACCTTGCCTTGCTCGAGACCATGATCGAGGAGGTGCTACTGAGCGATGCCATCAGCAAAGCCCAGCAGTTGATGGATGGCCAGGTGCGTGGCCGTGTTGTGGTGAAGACCCGCGCCTGATTCTCAAGCGCCAGACGAGCGCCGCGAGGGCAGGGTGCCCTCCACGGCAGGCAAGTCCACCATGATCGGCTGCCCTGGCACAGTGCAGCCGGTATCGCAGCACTTGCCGGGCTGGCGGTTTTGGGTGATGGGCCGTTTGGGGTCTTCCTGGGTCACGCCGCGTTCCAGCAGGCGCTCGACCAGCTCAACCTTGCTGCCCACCGGGTAGTTGCGGTAAATCTCTTGTTTCATGGCGGCCGGAGAGCCACCGCCATGCAAACTGATCACGCTGTACCAGCCGCCCTGGTAACTGGCCGTCAGGTCTTCAAGGAAGCGCGCAGTTTCGATCCGTTGCTCGTAGGGGATGTCAGGGTTGGCGCGCAGTACATCCGACAGTCGGGCCGCTGTTTCGGGGTTGTGGTCTTCGTCCGGGCCGGGCAAGGTCACGATCAGGCCGCCGCTCACGTAGTGTGCAATGCGGTGCATGTCGTAAATTTTGGTGGCCAGCAGCAGTTTGCCGATGTTGGAGAACACGGGGTCGGGCATGAAGGTGTGGCTGTGCTCGTCGACCTTGGCATACACGCTGGCCGCCACACCGCAGGCAAAAAAGCTCTCGGTGATGGTGATGAGCTCCACCATTTGCTCGCGCAGATGACTTTCTTTGGCCGGGTCAAAACCGTTGGCCTCGCACATGAGGGCGCCCGCACCGATGAGCAAATCGCCAAAACCGGCCCGCGCCCCGATGCAGCTGTGCCGGTGGTGGGTGGCGTACGAGTAAGTGAGGTGGCCCGAGTGCTCCCACTCACCAGCGTAAAAAACCCGTTCCATGGGCACAAACACGCGGTCGAAGATGCACACCCCCGTGCTTTGCCCGTATTTGCGGCTGAAGAGCGCTGCGCCATGTTCGGTTTTTTCGCCGGGGCGGCCAGCCGGGCGGGCGACGATGGTCAGCCCGGGTGCATCGATGGGCACCGCACAGCACACAGCAAAGTCTGCGTCTGCCGGCCCCATGTTGCGGCACGGCATCACCAGTAGCTCATGCATGTAGGGTGCACCGGTCACGATGGCCTTGGTGCCTGAAATCACAATGCCGCGCTGGCCGTTGTGCACCGCGTTGCGCTCAACGATATGCACATAGGTGTCGGGGTTGGCCTGCTCGTGAGGGCGCTTGCTGCGGTCACCCTTGGCATCGGTCATGGCCACGCCCAGGGTCAGGTCTTCGTCTTGCACGCGATGCAGATAGGCCTGGAAACGTTCCCTATGGTCGGTCGTGCCCCGGGCATCGTCTATGCGCGCACTGACCTGGGCGATGGCGTTGAGCGCATCGTGCGTCAGGTAGCGCTGGGCGCAACCGGTTTCCTGGCACACCAGTCGGACGGCCTCAAGTTTGTTGAGCAGGTCACCTGAGCTGGTGTTGATGTGGCTGAGCCGGTTGACAAGTCTGCCGCTGCTGCCTTGGACCGCCGTCATCAATTTGGCGTAGCGCGATTCCCGTGCGTAGTCGTAGGTGAGCGCCACCGCATTGATGCCGGGCTGAAACCCGGGCTCGTCGGCAACGCTGGCCACGGCCTGCCCATCCAGAAACACCCGGGGGCGATAGCGGCGCAGCGATTCCCGGTAGTCTTGACCGGACATGAGGTAAGCGGTGTCGTCAGCGGTGTTCATCGATTTGCGATCCTTGGCTTGTGTCTGATGGGTTGGCGCTCGGGCAAATGACTCTATCGCAATGTGTCACCGGGCTCTCCTCTGGGGTTTAATTCGGCGTTGCTTCATCCCACACGAATTTAGAAAGCCAACCATGCTGCTTGATGCCGCTGAATCCCAACTTGTTCTGGTCGATTACCAAACCCGGCTCATGCCCGCCATTTTTGAAGGCCCCCTGGTGCTGGCCAATGCTGCGCGCCTGGGTCAGGCGGCGCACCTGCTGACCTTGCCGGTTTGGGGCACCGAGCAAAACCCTTCCAAACTGGGTGAGAACGCGCCCGAGCTACGCAGCCTGTGCAAGCAAACCCTGAGCAAGATGCACTTCAGTGCGGTGGAAGAGGGCTTGGGGGAATGGTTGCGGCCGCCCGCCAAACCCGTAGCCGGCAACGCTCGCAGCCTGCCCAAGCACCTGCAAAAGCCGACGACCAACACAGCTGAGCGCAACACCATCGTCATTGCCGGGTGCGAGGCCCATGTCTGCCTGCTCCAGACGGCGCTTGATTTGCTAGAAGACGAGTTTGATGTGTGGGTGGTGACGGACGCCTGCAGCTCACGTACCGAGCGCAATCGTGATGCCGCCTTTGACCGCCTGGCCGGTGCTGGTGCCGAGCTGGTGACCACCGAGATGGTTATTTTTGAGTGGCTGCGTACTGCGGAGCATCCACAGTTCAAAGCCGTTCAAGCCCTGATCAAATAGTTTCTTTCAGTCGCCGAGGCGGGTTTGTCCTCGGCCCTGAACAGTCAGCTTCTCGCAAGGCCCTCATGAATAATTATGAATTCAAATAAGGGTTGACGGCCTGGACCCGTTCCGAATTCACGGCCCGAGGAGACACAGTTGAGCACTTACGCAGACTTTCACAGTCGTTCACTGACCGAGCGCGACGCCTTTTGGGCCGAGCAATCTGCCCTGATCGATTGGCACACGCCGCCCCAGCAAATTTGCGACTACAGCAACCCGCCGTTTGCCAAGTGGTTTGTGGGTGGTACCACCAACCTGTGTCACAACGCGGTGGACCGACACTTGGCCACACGTCCTGATGATGCCGCGCTGATCTTTGTCTCCACCGAGACCGACACCGAAAAAACCTATTCCTTCCGCGAGCTGCATGCCGAAGTGCAGCGCATGGCGGCCACCCTCAAGGATCTGGGGGTGCAAAAAGGCGATCGTGTTTTGATCTACATGCCCATGATCGCCGAGGCCGCTTTTGCCATGCTGGCCTGCACTCGCATCGGCGCCATCCACTCGGTGGTGTTCGGTGGCTTTGCATCAGGTTCTTTGGCTTCGCGTATCGACGACGCCCAGCCGCGAGTGATCGTCAGTGCTGACGCCGGCTCCCGTGGCGGCAAGGGCGTGCCCTACAAGCCGCTGCTGGACGAAGCGATTCGCCTGTCCAGCCACAAGCCTGAGGCGGTCTTGCTGGTCAACCGTCATCTGTCGCCCATGGAGTTGGTGGCGGGTCGCGACCATGATTGGGCGACCCTGCGCGCCAAGCATATCGACGCGGTCGTGCCCTGCGAGTGGGTGGACTCCACGCACACCAGCTACACCCTGTACACCTCGGGCACCACCGGCAAGCCCAAGGGCGTGCAGCGCGACACCGGCGGTTACGCCGTGGCCCTGGCGGCCAGCATGCAGCACATCTTTGAAGCGCGTGCCGGCGAGACCTATTTCTCGACCAGCGACATCGGCTGGGTGGTGGGGCATAGCTACATCATTTACGGGCCTCTGATCGCAGGCATGGCCACCATCATGTACGAGGGCCTGCCCACCCGTCCGGACGCCGGCATCTGGTGGAGCCTGGTCGAGAAGTACAAGGTCACCCGCATGTTCTCGGCCCCCACGGCGGTGCGTGTGCTCAAGAAGCAGGACCCGGCCCTGCTCAAGAAATACGACATCTCCAGCCTCAAGGCGTTGTACTTGGCCGGCGAGCCGCTCGATCAGCCCACAGCGCAGTGGATCAGCGACGAGCTAAACGTGCCCATCATCGATAACTACTGGCAAACCGAAACCGGCTGGCCGATCTTGTCCTTGGCCAACGGTGTTGAGCGCGCCAGCAGCAAGTTTGGTAGCCCCGGCATTGCCATGTACGGCTACAACGTCAAGCTCATCGACGAGAGCACCGGTGAAGAACTGGTCGGCGCCAACCAAAAGGGTGTGGTCACCATCGAGGGCCCCTTGCCCCCAGGTTGCCTGCAAACCGTATGGCGTGATGACGAGCGCTTCGTTAAAACCTACTGGAGCAGCATTCCCGGCAAGCAGGTCTACAGCACCTTTGACTGGGGCATCCGCGACGAAGACGGTTATTACTTCATCCTGGGCCGTACCGACGACGTGATCAACGTGGCCGGTCACCGTTTGGGCACCCGTGAAATCGAGGAAAGCATTTCCTCGCACGCCGCAGTGGCAGAAGTTGCCGTGGTCGGCGTGGCAGACAACCTCAAGGGCCAGGTGGCCATGGCGTTTGCTGTGCTCAAAGACCCTGCGGCATATTCCGAGCAAGCTGCCCGCCTCAAGCTGGAAGGCGAGATCATGAAAGTGGTCGACGGCGACCTGGGCGCTGTGGCTCGACCCGCACGCGTGCACTTTGTGGGTGTTTTGCCCAAAACCCGCAGCGGCAAGTTGCTACGCAGGGCCCTGCAGGCGGTGTGCGAAGGCCGCGATCCCGGCGATCTGTCCACCATGGATGACCCCGCCGCTCTGCAGCAAGTCAAAGACATCGTGGCCGGCTAACTGGTCATCCTCTTCTTTCGATGGCACAATCGCGGATGCATCTAGGCCCTTCCCCAGCCACAGTCGCATCCGCCAATCGGTTCAGCCGTGCCGCGGAAGGTTAATCAACACAAGCTTTAACCAGCTAATGTTTCCTCAAGGGAAACGGAGGTCAGCGGAAAATGAGTGAGAACACGTCTAACAAGACGACCCCTGCGTCGATTTACGGCGCATACGCCAGCAACACCTACCTCTTCGGCGGCAATGCGCCCTATGTCGAAGAGATGTACGAAAACTACCTGGCCAATCCCGGCAGCGTGCCTGATTCCTGGCGCGACTACTTCGATTCGATGCAGTACCTGCCTGCCGTTGATGGCTCCAACGCCAAAGACGTGCCGCACATGCCTGTCATCAATGCATTTGCCGAACGCGCCAAAGCAGGCGGCACCAAAGTGGTGGTGGCCAGTGCCGACGCCGAAATGGGTCGCAAGCGCACTGCAGTGCAGCAGCTGATTTCCGCTTACCGCAACGTGGGCCAGCGTTGGGCCGATCTTGATCCCCTCAAGCGCACCGAGCGCCCCGCCATCCCTGAGCTGGACCCCGCTTTCTACGGTTTCACTGACGCCGATCAGGAAACGGTGTTTGACGCCAGCAACACCTTCTTCGGCAAAGACCGCATGAGCCTGCGCGAGCTGCTCAATGCGCTGCGCGAAACCTATTGCGGCACGCTGGGCGCCGAGTACATGTACACCACCGAGCAGGCTGAAAAGCGCTGGTGGCAGCAAAAGCTCGAGAGCATCCGCAGCAAGCCCAGCTTCAATGCTGACAAGAAAAAGCAGATCCTCGACCGCCTGACCGCTGCCGAAGGCCTGGAGCGTTACTTGCACACCAAGTACGTCGGCCAAAAACGTTTCTCTCTTGAAGGTGGCGAGAGCTTCATTGCTGCCATGGACGAGCTGATCCAGGCTGCTGGCGCCAAGGGCGTGCAAGAAGTGGTGATCGGCATGGCCCACCGCGGCCGCCTGAATGTGCTGGTCAACACCATGGGCAAGCTGCCGGCTGACCTGTTCGCAGAGTTTGACCACACCGCGCCAGAAGACCTGCCCGCCGGTGACGTGAAGTACCACCAAGGCTTCAGCTCCGATGTGAGCACTGCCGGTGGCCCAGTGCACTTGTCTCTGGCGTTCAACCCTTCTCACCTGGAAATCGTCAACCCCGTGGTTGAAGGTTCCGTGCGTGCCCGTATGGACCGCCGCGGTGACCCCACCGGTAGCCAGGTGCTGCCAGTGCTGGTGCACGGCGACTCCGCTTTTGGCGGGCAGGGCGTGAACCAGGAAACCCTGGCACTGGCCCAGACCCGTGGCTACACCACTGGCGGCACGGTACACATCATCATCAACAACCAGATCGGTTTCACCACCTCTGACCCCCGCGACATGCGCTCCAGCGTGTATTGCACGGACATCGTCAAGATGGTGGAGGCACCAGTACTGCACGTCAACGGCGATGACCCCGAGACTGTAGTGTTGGCCACCCAGCTGGCGCTGGAGTACCGCATGACCTTCCGCAAGGATGTGGTGCTCGACGTGGTTTGCTACCGCAAGTTGGGCCACAACGAGCAGGACACCCCCGCGCTGACCCAGCCGCTGATGTACAAGAAAATCGGCGCGCACCCTGGCACCCGCAAGCTGTTTGCCGACAAGCTGGCCACCCAAGGCCTGGGTGAGTCGCTGGGCGACGACATGGTCAAGGCCTACCGTGCAGCTCTGGACGCCGGCAAGAACACCACCGACCCGGTGCTGACCAACTTCAAGACCAAGTTCACCGTGGACTGGGCGCCTTTCCTAGGCAAGAAGTGGACCGACGCTGGCGACACTGCTATTCCTTTGGCCGAGTGGAAACGCCTGGCTGAAAAGATCACCACCATTCCCGAGTCGGTCACGCCTCACCAGCTGGTCAAGAAGGTGTATGACGACCGTGCGGCCATGGGCCGGGGCGAGGTCAATGTGGACTGGGGCATGGGCGAGCACATGGCTTTTGCCTCGCTGGTGGCCAGCGGCTACCCCGTGCGCTTGTCGGGCGAAGACTGCGGCCGTGGCACCTTCACGCACCGTC
>JBJOIT010000026.1:0-45038 GCA_046046915.1 Pseudomonadota bacterium | reverse complement strand
CCTTGGGCTTGTCGCGCGCCGCACCCTTGATCATGTCAAAGCGGAACATGCGGCATTCAATGGGGCCATTCCACATGGGCACGCGACGCGACTCTTTCAGGCGCATCTTGCTGGGCAGCTTCAGGTCGGGCGTCAGCACCCAGGCCGTCCAACCGGAGAAGTTCTTTTTCCAGTGCGTGGCCAGCTGGCTGAAAAACTCGCCGCCGTCCTCCGTCACCGCCTGCTCGCGGGCACCAAAGCGACCTTCGCTGCGCTCGTCTGGGCGGGCATCCACACGGGCAATGCCGCCCACGTCGATACGTTCGCCATAGGGCGGGTTGAGTAACAGCACCCCGGGCACGGCAGAAGGCGGCATGCGCTGCAGCGCATCGCCCCCCCGGAACTCGATCACATCGGCCACGCCGGCACGCTGGGCGTTGCGCTGGGCAAAGTCCACCATGCGGTGGGCCACGTCGCTGCCAAACACCAGCGGGGCCTGGCCGGGGGCGGGGCGCACCACGGCCTCGTCCGCCTGCTGCTTGATCTGGGCCCACACATGGCGCTGAAAGGGCAGGTATTTCTCGAAGGCAAAACGGCGCAGCGCGCCCGGCGCGATGTTGCAGGCGATCTGGGCCGCCTCTATGGCAATGGTGCCGCTGCCGCAGCAGGGGTCGTACAGCGGTAGCAGGTCGTCATCACCATCAGCCCAGCCACTGGCCGCCAGCATGGCCGCCGCAAGGGTTTCTTTCAGGGGGGCATCGCCCTTGTCCTCGCGCCAGCCGCGCTTGAACAGTGGCTCGCCCGAGGTGTCGATGTAGAGCGAACAGCTGTCGGTGGTGAGGTGGGCAAAGATGCGCACATCGGGCCACTGGGTGTTCACGTCGGGGCGCACGCCGCCAGCCTTGGCACGGAAGCGGTCGCACACCGCATCCTTGATCTTGAGGGCTGCAAAGTTCAGGCTGTTGAGCGGGCTGTGCTGCGCGGTCACCTCGATCTTGATGCTCTCACGCGGGGTGAACCAGATTTCCCAGGCCACCTCACTGGCCGCACGGTACAGGTCCTGCTCGTTGCGGTACTCGGTGTAAGACAGCTGAACCAGCACGCGCTGGGCCAGACGGCTGTGCAGGTTCAGGCGCATGGCGTCGCGCCAGGAGGCACGGGCCAGCACACCACCGCGGCGCAGCAGCAGGTCCTCGCCCATCAGGCCGGTCAGACCATGCACCTCGGCCGCCAGGTAGTCCTCCACGCCGGCGGCGCAGGGCAAAAACAGTTGAAGTTGATTCACAAAACAATCCGGAAAAAAGCCTGGGCCGGCCGGCTAGAGGGCCTTGCGCAGGGAAGCGGGCGCGATCTTGAGGGCCTCGCGGTATTTGGCCACAGTGCGGCGGGCACATTCAATGCCCTGCTCCTTGAGCATGTCGGAGATCTGGTTGTCGCTCAAGGGCTTTTTGGGGCTCTCGCTGGCCACAAACTGCTTGATGAGCGCCCGCACCGCCGTGCTGGACGCGCTGCCGCCCGACTCGGTGCCCAGGCCCGAACCAAAAAAGTACTTGAGCTCGAAGGTGCCAAAGGGCGTGGCCATGTACTTGGCGGTGGTCACCCGGCTGATGGTGGACTCGTGCAGGCCCAGTTCATCGGCAATTTCACGCAGCACCAGAGGGCGCATGGCCAGCTCCCCGTGCATGAAGAAGTTCTTTTGGCGCTCCACGATCGCGTTGCTCACCCGCTGGATGGTCTCGAAACGCTGCTGGATGTTCTTGATGAACCAGCGCGCCTCCTGCAGACGTTGCTGCAAGGCAGCGTTAGCCGAGGCCTCACGCCCGCCACCCCGGTGCTGCTTCAAGGCGTTGGCGTAGATGTCATGGACCCGCAGTCGAGGCATCACATCGGGGTTGATCTGCACCCGAAAACGCTGGCTGGCGCCCTTACCCACACTGGTGACCAGCACGTCGGGCACCACGATGTTGCGCTCCACATCCACGAAGCGCCGGCCCGGCTTGGGTTCCAACCGGCCGATCAGCGCAATGGCTTCACGCGTGTCAGCATCGCTGCCGCCACACAACTGCACCAGGCGCTTGATGTCTCGCCGGGCCAGAAAGTCCATGGGCTGGGCGCAAATCCTGAGCGCCAGGGCCAGCAAACCCCGGCGATGGGCATCCAGGGCTTCGGCCTTTTGCAGGGCACGCAGTTGCAGCGACAGACACTCGCCCAGGTCGCGCGCGCCCACGCCCACCGGCTCCAGGTGGTGCAGCAGGTTCAGGGCCACCGTGAAGTGGTGCACCAGCTCTTCGACCTGATCGGTGTTTTGAGGGCCGGCCAGACCTTCGGCCAGGGAGGACAGGCTGTCCTCCAGATAACCGTCATCGTTCAGCGACTCGATCAAAAACCGCAGCGCAGCCCGGTCTTCCGCACTCAGGCGCAAGCTCAAGGCCTGACGGTGCAAAAAGCTCTGCAAGGACTCCTGGCTGCGTGCCAGCTCGGTGGCATCGACGTCTTCATCGCTGGCACCGCCATCGCGCGCGCGGGCATCGCCACCCCACTCGCTGTCATCGGGCGACATGTCAACCGTGCCGTCGCCCTCCCAGCTGGGCTCATCCTGCGCCGTCAGGGGCGTGGCATCGCTGTCTGTGGCGCTGGACGCCACCGAATCGCTGGTGTAGTCGGAAGCGCTGGAGGCTGCCCACTCCGATTCACGGTCGTCGTCTCGCACACGCTCGTCGGCCTGCTTGAGGCCAAACTCCTCGCGCGGCGCATCGTCTGTCCCCAGCTCCAGAAAAGGGTTGTCGTCGAGCATCTGCTCGACCTCCTGCCCCAGTTCCAGCGTGGACAGTTGCAACAAGCGGATGGACTGCTGCAACTGAGGCGTGAGCGCCAGATGCTGCGAAACCCGTAGCGAGAGCCCTTGTTTCATGCCCGAGCGCCCCACGGGCGTGAAGGGAAGGTTTCGCCGCCGGGCCGCCCCAAGGCGAAATGCGCCCCCCCGGGGGGCAGCGCAGTACACGAAGTGACAAGCGTGGGGGCCAACATAGCTACATGCGGAAGTGCTCGCCGAGGTAGACCCGGCGCACATCGGCGTTGTTCACGATGTCGGCAGGCGTGCCCTCGGCCAGCACCCGGCCGTCACTGATGATGTAGGCGTGGTCGCAAATGCCCAGGGTCTCACGCACGTTGTGGTCGGTGATCAGCACACCAATGCCACGCTCTTTCAGAAAACTGATGATGCGCTGAATCTCGATCACGGCGATAGGGTCGATACCGGCAAAGGGCTCGTCCAGCAGAATGAAGCGCGGGTTGGTGGCCAGGGCGCGCGCAATCTCGACCCGCCGGCGCTCCCCGCCCGACAAGGCCAGGGCCGGCGAATCGCGCAGGTGGTCCACGCGCAAGTCACGCAGCAGGGTTTCCAGTCGCTCTTCCAGTTTGGCCTTGCTCAGGGGTTTGCCAGCCTCGTCATGCTGCAGTTCCAGCACAGCACGCACGTTTTCCTGCACGTTGAGCTTGCGAAAAATGGAGGCTTCCTGAGGCAGATAACTCAAGCCCAAACGCGCACGGCGGTGTATGGGCAAGCGCTCCACGTTTTGTCCGTCGATCAGGATCTCGCCCGCGCCTGCACGCACCAGCCCCACGATCATGTAAAACGAAGTGGTCTTGCCTGCGCCATTGGGGCCGAGCAGTCCCACCACCTCGCCCCGACGCACCATGAGGGACACGTCCTTGACCACCTGGCGGCTTGCATAGGCCTTTTGCAAGTGGCGTGCTTCCAGTTGGCTGCCCTGCCCATCGGACGTGACGTCCACGTTGGATACGGCAGACGCGTCCGCCCTCTCAGGGTTGCTGCCGCTCACTTGGCGGCACCTTCAAGCAAAGTGCTGGGCTTCAGAGTGGGTGCCTGACCTGACGGCAACACCTTGGTGGCAGCGTCGGTGGCCGCAGCAGGCGTCAGCATGGCGCGCACCCGGCCGCCAGGGCCGGTCGGGCTGCCACTGGTGGCGCCCTTGTCGATGGTGAACACGTCGGTACTGTTGTCGTACACGATGACGCCACCGGTCATCTCGTCGTTAAGAACGGCGCCCTTGTAACGGCGCAGCTGGGCGCGGCCCACAAATTTGACAGTATCTGCCTTGCCGTTGTAATCGATGGTTTCGCCCTCGCCTTCGATGAACTCATCCAGCCCTTCGCGTTTTTGCCGAAAGAACGCCACCTTACCAGGCTCTGCCTTGACCACGCCAAACTGGTAGCCCTCTGGGTCTTGGCGCACCGTGAGCTGCGCGCCGCGAATGAGAATGGTGCCCTTGGTCACCACCACCTTGCCGGTAAACACGCTGGTCTGCTGCAAATCGTCGTAACGCAGGGCGTCGGCCTCTACGTTCATGGGCTTGTTGCGGTCAGCCTTCTCTGCCCAGGCCGCACCGCAGCACATGGCAGTGACCAGAACCAGCAACAGTGACACAGGGGGCTTTTTCATAAGGCACGAATCTTGCTCAAGGGCGCAACGGGCTGCATTGTAGCGGTCACTTGACCACTTACGGAGCCAAGACCTGCATCCTGACTTGGCGGACCGGATCAGGCCTTGCTTGGACGCAATCGACCCTCACACACAGGGCAAAAATATATGGGAAACCTTGCCCCAATCAGCTCAGCGCACGGTCCAGATGGGTATAGCCACCATCGACAAACACCCATTGGCCCGTGGTGTGCGACGCGGCTGGCGACAACAGAAACACGGCGCTATTGGCCATCTCTTGCGCGGTGGTCATGCGGTGGCCCAAGGGAATCCTGCGGGTGATGTGGGCCAACTTCTCTTCGGGTTGCTCAAACCCGTCCAGCCAGCGCTGGTAAAGGGGCGTCATGACCTCGGCAGGAATCACCGCATTTACCCGAACACCATAGGGTGCCAGCGAGGCCGCCCATTCGCGGGTCAGGGCCAGCTGCGCCCCCTTGGCGGCTGTGTAACCACTGGTGTCGCCCTGCCCGGTAATGGCGGTCTTGGACGAGACATTGACGATGGCGCCGCGTGTGGCCTTGAGGTGGGGCTCGCAGTAGTGCGCCATCACATAGCAGTGGATCAGGTTTTTTTCGAGCGAGCTGACAAATGCCTCACGCCCAGCGCCCAGGCCCACGCTGTCATTGATGCCAGCGTTGTTGACCAAGCCGTCGATGCGCCCGTAACGCGCCACCGTCGTTGCAACTGCCTCCCGGCATGAAACCTCATCGCGCAAATCCAGCTGCACAAAATGATGGCGTGGTTGCAAGGCGCCCAGCTCGGCCTCAAAGTCTGCCGGCATCGGGTCGCGGCCGAGGATGACAGGAATCGCCCCCTCACGGGCCAGGGTCAGGCTGATGGCGGCCCCGATGCCACTGGCACCGCCCGTGACGATGAACACCTTGTCCTGGAGTTGGAGATCCATGACGCGCCTTTCCGTGCGATTGAGTTGGTTTGAGTTTGGTTGACTACAGCTGCAAGCCGTAGCAGCGCACAGCATTGCCCGCCCAGAAGCCAGCTTGCTCGGCAGCGCTGAGCCGATCTTGCACCCAGTTTTGCACGATGGCATGAACCTGGTCGTAGTGCGCCGCGAGTTCGCACACCGGCCAGTCCGAGCCAAACATCAAACGCTGCGGGCCAAATGCGGTCAGGGCGTCGTCCAGGCAAGCCCGCATGGCGCGGTGATCGCGCTCGCTCAAGCCACCACGTGCCTGTGCCGCCTGCCAATCAGCCTCTGTCACCAGGCCTGAAAGCTTGCACATCACATGGGGCAAGGCGGCCAACGCCTGCAGGCCCTGGCGCCAGTGGCTGGCCACCTCGGGCCGGGTCCACCAATCACGAATGCAGGGTTTGCCCAGGTGATCCAGCACCAGCCAGTGCTGATCGTGCTGCGCGCAAAAGCCCAGCACATCGGGCAACTGGTGGTCAAACACCAGCACGTCGTACACCAGGCCGCGCGACTGCAACAAAGGCAGGGCCTGTTGCACGCCCGCCTGCGCCAGCCAGGCCGGGACAGACACTTCGTCTTGCAAGATATGACGAAACCCGCGCAACAGAGGCTCGTCTTGCCACCGCTCCAGCTCACGCGCCAAGCCAGGTGACGCCAAATCTGCCCAAGCCACCACGCCTGCCACATGGGCATGGGCTCTGGCCTGTTGCAGCAAAAAGTCGGCCTCGGTGGCCTCGGTGCGCGCCTGCACCAACACCGACGCCGTCACACCGCAGGCTTGCATGGCGGGCCACACATCCGCAGGCAAACGATCCTGCGCCAGGGCCGTCATGGCTGGGCTGATCCAGGGGAAAGCCGCTGGCGCGTACTGCCAGTGGTGCTGATGCGTATCGATCTTCACAGGCATCCCTACAGAGATCGGGTCAAACCTGTATCAGCTCTGTGTAAGCGCCGTATCAGCGGCCTGATCGCACCTCGTTGACCAGGAAATCCACCACTTGCAGTGCACGGGGCATGCTTTTGGCCAGCGAACCATCGGTGTAATAGCGGCCGGCCACGCCCAGTGCCGGCACGCCCTCGACGCGATAGCTGTCTTGCAGCTGCTTGGCACGGGTGGACTTGTTGGCCACCGAAAAAGAGTTGTATTGCTCCATGAACTTGGCCTTGTCCACGCCTTGCTTGGCCACCCAGTCGGCAATGCTGTCGCCACGGTTCAGGGCCAGTTTTTCAACATGGATGGCGGAAAAAACCTTGGCATGCAGTTTTTCTACCAGCTCCATGGCCTCTAGTGCGAAGTAAAGGCGCTGCTGCGGCACAAAATCGTCACGGAATGCCACGGGCACACGGCGCAAGACCACATCCTTGGGCAACTTTTTGGACCAGGCATCCAAGGCCGGTTCAAACTGGTTGCAGTGGGGGCAGCTGTACCAGAAGAACTCCACCACCTCGATCTTGCCAGCCGGTGCTTCGACCGGCACGCGCTTGTCCAGTGGCAAGTAGTCCGTGCCCGCCTCGGCCTTGATCGGCTGGGCGCCAGTGCTGGCGGTCCAGCCCAGGCCCACCGCGGTCAGGGCAGCAGAGGCCGCCACATTGAATTCACGACGCTTGATCATCGACTTGCTCCTCAACAATAAAAAGGAAATGGACGCCTCAACGCTTCAGCGCTGCACCCGCACCAGGGCCGTTTCCAGGCCCGTGCCATCCAGGCGTGATTTGGCTTTGTCAGCGTCATCCTTGCGCTCAAAAGGACCCACGCGCACGCGGTAGACGGTGCGTCCCGACTGCTCCCGCTCGGACACTTTGGCCTCGATGCCGCTGAGCGACAGCTTGGCACGCTGACTTTCAGCGTCTTCGGGGGTACGGTAGGCACCGATCTGCACATAGTAAATAAAGGGGTCAGCAGGCTCGGTTGCGGCCGTAGGGGCAGCAGGGGCAGCGGGAGCCGCTGTGGCCGTCTTGGCCTTGGCTTTTGCCAGGTCACCCAGGGGGTCGGCCGTCACGGCGGGTTTAACCTCAAGCTTGGCATCTGACTTGGCTGGCGCAGTCGCAGCGGCAGGGCTCGCCGCTGGGGCCGCCGGCGCAGAAGCAGCTTCGGCGCCATCAGCCGCAGGCGCCGATGGCTTCGCGGGGTTCTTGCCGTAAAGAGGGGCGTTGGGATCCCAGTCCTTGTTTTTCTTGGTCTCGGCCTCGTCCTGATCCGTCGTGCGCATCTGTCCCTTGTTCACAAAGGGCACCGGCACCTTGGTGATGTAAACCGCCACCCCCAGCGACACTCCCAAACCTACGACCAAACCCAGGACAAAGCCCAGAAAAGTTCCGCCACGCTGCTGCTTCATGCGCTGCCTTTGTTGCTCAACTGATAAAAGTGCCGATCCGGGCAACTGCTTACATCTTTTGCGGTGCGCTCACGCCCAGCACGGCCAGGCCATTGTGCAGCACCTGCGCGACCGCTGCGACTAGCGCCAGCCGGGCCTTCTTGACGACCTCGTCGTCCACCAGAATGCGCTCGGCATCGTAATAGCTGTGGTAGCTGGAGGCCAGCTCGCGCAGATAAAACGTCACATCGTGTGGGGCGAATCCTTCTGCCGCCGACGTCAGCATGGGGCCATATTTGGCCAACAGCAGCATCAACGCCAGGGCCTGCGGGCTTTGCAACGGTGACAGGTCCACCTGGGCCAGGTCGGCAAGCTGACCACCGTCCTTCTCTTGCCAGGCCGACAGCACCGAGCAGATACGAGCGTGCGCATATTGCACGTAGTACACCGGGTTGTCGTTGTTTTTGGCCAAGGCCAGGTCCACATCAAAAATGTATTCGGTGTCTGGCTTGCGGCTCAGCAAGAAGAAGCGCACGGCATCCTTGCTGGTCCACTCGATCAGGTCGCGCAGGGTGACATAGCTGCCGGCGCGCTTGGAAATCTTGACCTCTTCACCGCCGCGCATCACCCGCACCATGGTGTGCAGCACGTAGTCGGGATAGCCCTCTGGTATGCCCACATCGGCGGCCTGCAAGCCAGCCCGGACACGGGCGATGGTGCCATGGTGATCGGTGCCCTGAATGTTGACCACCTTGCCAAAGCCCCGCTCCCACTTGGTAATGTGGTAGGCCACATCGGGCACAAAGTAGGTGTAGCTGCCGTCACCCTTGCGCATGACGCGGTCCTTGTCGTCACCGTAGTCGGTGGACTTGAGCCACAGGGCGCCGTCCTGTTCATAGGTTTTGCCTGCCGCCTGCAGGCGTGCCACGGCAGCCTCGACCCGACCGCTGGTGTACAGGCTGCTTTCCAGGTAGTAATTGTCAAATTTGACAGCAAAGGCCTGCAAGTCCAGGTCTTGCTCGTGGCGCAAATAGGCCACCGCAAACTGGCGCATGCCATCCACATCGTGGATGTCGCCCGAGGCGGTGTAGGCCCGGTCGTCCGAGGTCACCGTTTTGCCGGCCATGAAGTCGGCGGCAATGTCGGCGATGTAATCCCCGTTGTAGGCCTGCTCGGGCCACTGCTCGTCACCCGGCTTGTAGCCCTGGGCACGCAAATGGGTACTGTTGGCCAGGGTGCCGATTTGTACGCCCGCATCGTTGTAATAGAACTCGCGGTAAACGTCCCAGCCCTGGGTCTGGTACAGGTTGCA
Organism: Pseudomonadota bacterium; assembly: GCA_046046915.1. Classification (GTDB taxonomy): domain Bacteria; phylum Pseudomonadota; class Gammaproteobacteria; order Burkholderiales; family Burkholderiaceae_C; genus JBEEJZ01. The sequence continues at coordinate 36,003 of JBJOIT010000026.1, read as the reverse complement.
AATGGCGTCGCCCAAAGCCGCCTGACGACCATGCCCCACATGCAGGGGGCCGGTGGGGTTGGCAGACACAAACTCCACCAGCATGCGCTGCTGGCGTGGCGCCTGGCTGCCGTAGGCGGTGGTCTGGGTCAGCACCTCGCGCACCACTTGTTGCTTGGCCTCGGGCTTGAGGCGGATGTTGATGAAGCCGGGCCCGGCAATATCGACCGACTCGACCCAGCGCTCGTAAGCGGGGGCGGCCAGCAGGGCGGCACGCAGGGCTTCGGCCAGCTGACGGGGGTTGGCCTTGAGCGGCTTGGCCAGTTGCATGGCAGCGGTGGTGGCAAAGTCACCGTGGGCCGCCACCTTGGGGGATTCGAAAATGGCCTTGGCGCCCGTACCGGGGGCCAAACCGTCGAGCGCGAGGCCCAGGGCCTCCAGCAATTCGTTTTTGACAGTCAACATGCGCAGATTTTAAGAGGCAGGCCCTGGGAGCCTTTTTCTTTTGGCATGATTCGGTCATGTCCATGCCTCCACCCCTTGTCGCCCCGGCTCCATTGGTGCCACGCAGCGAACGCCGCCCGTCTTTATCTTGTGTCATGCCCGCCTACAACGAGGCGCGCAACCTGGTGCGGGTCGTGCCAGAGGTGCTGGCGGCCATGACCCAACTGTCTGAACACATCGAGCTGATCGTGGTGGACGATGGCAGCCGCGACGACACCGCGCAGGTCATGCAGACGCTGTGCGCGGCGCATCCGCAGCTGGTGTTTCTGAAACTCTCACGCAACTTCGGCAAGGAGCCGGCCTTGCAGGCGGGCATAGATGCCACGCAGGGCGACATCGTGGTACTGATGGATGCCGACGGCCAACACCCCACGGCGCTGCTGGCCGACATGGTGAGCAAATGGCGTCTGGGTTCGGACGTGGTGTACGCCGTACGCAAGACGCGCTCGGATCAATCCGGCCTGCAGATCGGCCTGACGGGCCTGTTTTACAAGCTGATCAACTGGGGCAACCGGGTCCAGATTCCGGCCCACGCCGGCGACTTCAGGCTGATGGACCGGCAGGTGGTGGACGCCCTCAAGCGCCTGCCCGAGCGCAACCGCTTCATGAAGGGGCTGTACGCCTGGGTTGGCTTCAATGCCACGGCGATCGATTACGAACCCCTGGAACGCACCGATGGCGTGTCGCGCTTTGGCCTGCGCGGCTCACTGTCGCTGGCCATTACTGGCATCCTGGCGTTCTCGACCGCGCCACTGCGGGCCATGACCTTTTTGGGCCTGGCGCTGTCGGCACTGGCCTTGAGCTACGGTGTTTGGGTGGTGGGCGAGTACTTTGTGACCGGCATCAGCGTGCCGGGCTACGCCACCATCGTGGTGGGCATGATGTTCTTCAGTGGCATCCAGCTGCTGTGCATCGGCATCCTGGCCGAGTATGTGGGCCGCATCTACGAAGAAGTCAAACAACGACCCGCCTACCTGGTCAGCCAGCGCAGCGGGGGTGGTTTGATCAGCGCCCCACCTCAGTCCTGATTGGACATGGCTCTGCCCAGCAAGTCCAGCCTATGGTTTCTGGCCGTAGGCGCCAGCGCCGCTGCCACGCACATGGGCGTGTTCGCTCTGACACGCAATGCCATGTGGCCCGAACTAGCCAATGCACTCGGTTTTATGGTGGCTTTTTGCGTGAGCTTTGCCGGCCACCGCTGGCTGAGTTTTCAGGACGCCGGCACCTCACTGCTCACCAGCCTGGGCCGCTTTGCTGTCACGGCGCTGGCTGGGTTTGCCGGCAACGAGATCGTGTTTGTGATCCTGCTGCGCGGCCTGGGCTGGCCCTCGTTGCCGGCGCTGTTTGTGGCCTTAGTTCTTGCAGCCGGGCAGACCTTTTTGCTGAGCCGTTTCTGGGCCTTCCGGCGCTGAAGCACCCACCGACTGAAACAGATCCCAGCCCACGCCCTGGGCAAAGGGCTTCCAGCCGGCAGCCACCGCGCTGGGTGACTCGGCCTTGCGGGCGATCAACCAGTTGCCTGGTGCTTGTGCAGCGCTGGCCAGCACTTCGGGGCCCTGCAGGACTTTGGCAGCTTCGGCGTCGAAGTCAGCCCCCTCGAACAACTCGCGCTCCCAGCCGTCACGCGCATTGGCACGACGCTCCGCCCAGTCGTGGATCACGATCATGGGCTTGGCAGCCTGCGTGTAAAAAGGGAAGTCGTAGGGAAAACCACGCAAGGCATACACGGTGTCGCTGGGCTTGGCCTGGCAAGCCAATACGCGCGCCATGTCTTCTGAGCGACCGGGCGCTGTCACACCACCCACCATCAGCACCATGGTGGTGGCAATGCCTATGCCCAGTACCACCAGCGCCCCAAACAGCTTGCCTGCCCAAGCGCGGTGCGCCAGCGTACGCTCCCAGCCCAGCGCCGCCAGCCAGGCCACTGGCGGCATCACCGGCAAGATGTAGCCGACCAGCTTGGAGCTGGGCAACGAGAAAAACACCGTGATGCAAACCACCCAGATCCAGCACAGGCTGAGCCAGGGGCTGGCGGTCAGCGTCGCCGCAGCCTGTGCCCCACGCTTGCGCCAGGCAGCCAGCATCCAGAACACCCAGGGGAACATCAGCAGGCCGATGGACAAGACATAAAACCACATCGGCTGGGGGTTGTTGAAAGTCTTGGCCGTGTAGCGAGCAAAGTGGTGATGCACAAACATGTAGTTCAGCAGATCAGGGTACTTTTGCTGGGCAAGTGCAAACCAGGGCACCACGACCGCCGCAAACAGCGCCAGCCCGCTGAGCCAGGGCAGGTACAACATCTTGCGCAACTGGCGGGTCCAGACCAGCCACACCAGCAGCACAAGGCCCGGCAAGGCAATGCCGATCAGGCCTTTGCTCAACATGCCCAAACCGCAGGCCACAAAACCCAGGCGTGCCAGATTGGCATGGGGCCGGTCACCCGCTTGAAACGCGAAGGCAAAACACCAGATGGCCACGCTGATCCAGGTGGCCACCTGCATGTCGTGGTTGACGTACTGGCCACCCACCAAAAATGCAAGCCCACTGGCCAGCATGATGGCAGCGCGTCGGGCCAAGGCCTCGGTTGCCACCGTGCGGGCGGCGAGGTACAGGGCCACCGTCATCAGGCCGACATGGAGAGCAGGCACCAGGCGAAGGGCAAACTCGTTGACGCCAAACACCGTGAGCGACAGTGACTGCAGCCAGTGCAGCAAGGGCGGTTTGTGAAAGAACGGAATGCCGTTCAGGCGCGGCGTGAGCCAGTCGCCGTGCAGCAGCATGGCCCGGCCGATATCGCCATAACGGCCCTCATCTGGCACCGCCAACGGCCGCAGTACCGAGAGCAGCAGCAGCAAGGCCCACAACAGGCCCATCGCGAGCCACGAAATTTGTCGTTCAGTCAGGTATTTTTTCACCCGCGAATTTTAGGGGCGGGGTCAGAGTGGCCGGGATTTACCCCAGACCCAGCAAGCCTTTGAGGGTCGCGTGCGGACGGTGCGCCATGACCTGCTCTTGAATGGCGCTCGGCGACAAACCAAACACACGTTCCAAAACACGGGCGTAGACCGCAGCAAGATCGATAGTGGTCGGCAGGTCACGCCCTTCAAAGAGTTGTTCTTTTTTCAGGCCACGCCAATCGGCATAGACCTTGGAGCCGGTCAGCAAGCCGCCCGCCAGAAAGCAGCAACTACCCACGCCATGATCTGTGCCGGTGGTGCCGTTTTCTGCAGCGGTGCGGCCAAATTCGGTCACCGTCACCACCAAGGCATGCGCCCAGGCGTCGCCCATGGTGTCTTTGTAGGCACCCACCAGCGCGTCCAGTTCGGCCAGGCGATCGCCATGGGTACCACTGTCTGCCCCCTGGCTGGCATGGGTGTCAAAGCCATGCTGCATGTCGATCAGTCCCACCCGGGGGCCATTGGGCTCGCGCATTTCCTTGGCCGCCAGCCGGGCCAGTTGAGGCAAGGCACGCGCATTTTGAAAGGTGGCGCCGTTCATGGCACCTTGTCGCAAGGCTAGGTTCTCGGCACGGATCACCGGCGCATACGCAGCCAGCACGGGGTCGTCGGCCCACAGGGCAGGCAAGGCATCCGCCAGGCCACCCGCCAGAGGAGGCATCCAGTTCGGAAACTGCGTGGTGGCCGCCGGGTTGCCCCGCAAGATCAAGGGCATGGGAATGGAGATGGACACGCCACCGCTTTGCCCCGAGGCCTGCATGGCGCGCCCGACCCAGCCTGAGGCAGAGGTGTAGGGCTTGGCCATGCCGGTCTGCATGATGTCCTGCCCTTCGAAGTGTGATCGCCCCGTGTAAGCAAAGCCTGTGCTATGCACCACCGCCAGTTGCCCCGCCGACCACAGACCATGCATGGCCTTGAGCTGCGGGTGCAGCGCAAATGAGCCGTCCAGCGGCAGGCTGTTCTTGACGGCGATGTTGGTGCGCAGGCGCTCGTACAAAGGGTCAGCCACTGGCGGAGCGGCAGTCAAACCATCCATGCCGCCGCGCAGCAGCACGACCAGCAAACGGGGCTCGTCCGCCTTGGGAGAGGCCAAAGGCTCGCGCAGGCCCGCAAAACTGAGTGCAGCCCAGGCCGAGCCGCGCTGTAGAAAGGTTCTTCTTTGCATGGGCTTTAACTCCACAACAGGGCTGGACTGACGTGCAACAGGCTGTAGGCCTGCCGGTGATCTCCTTTGGCGAGGGCGGCTCGAATCGGTTCGGCACCCCGCCCGGCATCGGGCAGGTGCTGCTCGACTTGGTGGCGCAAGCTCTCCTGGGCACGGCCGGGATGGTTCAACAATTCACGCAGCAGCACCGGCATGATCCGGACTCTGCGGTCCAGCATCTCCTTGGAAATCCAGTCAGTCGATCGGATCGGCCAGCCGTTGGGCTGCGGACAGCGCGGCAGGGGCTGGCCCAGATCGCCCAGCAAATAAAAGGTTTTGGTGCCGCCGCGCTCGTCCAGTGGCACCACGCGCGGCACATCCACCCCGGTCAGAGTGAGGGTTTGCCACAGCCAGGTCTCCGGCGAGGAGAACTTGCGGGTGCTGTCGATGTGGGTCCAGCAGGCTTGCACCACCGCCTGGTGCACGGTGGGCAAGTGTCCTTGGCTGCTGACAAAGGCCTGGTGCACATGGGCAACGGCGGCAGGGGGCGGCTCGTCATCCATGAAGTAAACGCATAGCTTGTGTGCCAGATGCCGGGCCGTGGCAGGATGGCCAGCCAGATCAGTGACCAAATCCTCCAGCTTGGCCGACGGCCGAAAAAGCGCCGAATAAGTCTTACCCATCACCTCTTGGGAGCCCGGCTCGTGGTGATTGAAGTCAAAGTAGGTGCCCAAGGGCACGCCGGACTTGCGCCACTTATCAGGCTTCATGTCGCGCCAACCCGTCAGGATCAGGGTGGTGGCCTCCACGTCTTTTTGGGTGTAACCGCTGACGGGGCTCAGGGTAAACAATTCGAGCAGTTCGCGGCCCAGGTTCTCGTTGATGCTGTCCTTGGTCCACTTTTCTCGGGCTGCCTTGGACCGAGGGCCGGTGTTGCGGTTGTTGTCCAGGTACACCAGCATGGCCGGGTGCGTGACCGCGTGCCACAGCATTTCCCGAAAGCTGCCGGTCATCTTGTCGCGCAGGGAACGTTGATAAGGGCCAATCAGCGTGTCGTTGTTCTGATTGCCCGGCGCCACCATGAAGTGATTGGTCCAGAAATGCCAGAAACGCTCGAAAACCGGCGCCTGCCCGTACACCGCCGTCGTTGCCCTGGCCTGAACCTCCTTCCAGTGCTCCATGCGCCAGTAAGGAATTTCCAGGTCGCGCTTGCGCTCTGCCTCAAACTGCGCGCGCGGCAGCGACCTGCCCTTTTCAAAAGACGCTCTTTCCGCCTCCTGATGGCCCTGAAACGCGGACATCACCTCGTCCATGTTCCATAGCAGCTTCACACTTTCAGGGAGATCGGCCCGGCGAGCGCCATCACGTTCGATGATGTCGATGGGTGGCGCCTTGAGCAGCTGCGCCTGCGCCCAGGCCACCGGATCGGCTGGCATGGTCTGATCTGCCGGCAAACCAAAGGCAACGCGGCGGGTGAATTTGCCTATCAGGTGTTGCGCTGTCATCAGGACGCTCCCGGTGGTCGATGCGGGATTCTAGGAGTACCGGCCCCGACGCCCGGTGGGGCCACAATAGCCCTCATCAACGGCATGAGGAGCAGAGTATGAACATGACAACCGGAATTTTGTTGGGCACGGCAGTACTGGTCGTGCTGTACGTCATCAGCGCTTACAACCGGTTGGTGGCCGTGAAGCACGCGGTCGACAAGGCCTGGGCCAACATCGACGTGCTGCTCAAACAAAGGCACGATGAGTTGCCCAAGCTCGTCACCGTCTGCAAGCAATACCAGCAGTTTGAACAAACCACATTGCAACAGGTGATCGCGGCGCGTACCCAAGTGCAAGCCGCACGGGAGCAGCAGGACATGGCCGCGCTGGGCCGTGCCGAGGGCAGCTTGCGCAGCGGCCTGGGCCAGATTTTTGCGGTGGCCGAGGCCTACCCCGAGCTGCGTGCCAATGAGAGCTTTCAGCAACTGCAAAGCCGCATCAGCCAGCTGGAAAACGCCATCGCCGACCGGCGCGAGTTCTATAACGAGTCGGTCAACATCAACAACGTGCGCATTGAGCAGTTTCCAGACAGCCTGATCGCCCAGCGCTTTGGTTTTGGCCCGCGCGCACTGCTGGCCTTTGCCGCAGAAGAAAAGACCGATGTGGACCTGAAGGCCCTGTTCAGCTAAGACCATGTGGCATCGTTTTAGCCGCGCCATGCGGTTGTGGCTGACTTCAGGCGGCTACCTGATGCTGCTGATCCTGGGCGCGCAGCTGGGCACACCGCAGGGCTGGCGCATCAGTGCGGGCCTGACCGCCTTGATGGCACTTGTGGCTTGGCAGCTGGTGCTGAAACGGGCGCGCACCATGGCAGACACCCCCACATCGAGCATTGCGTCTGCCGCGCAGGGCTATGTCGAGCTGCAAGGCCGGGGCGCCCAGTTTGAAGGCTATCCGGTTTATGCGCCCCACCACGGCCTGCCCTGCCTGTGGTACCGCTACAAGGTAGAACGCCGCCACGGCGACGACTGGAAGACCGAGTCGCAAGACGAATCCACCACCTCATTCCTCATCGACGACGGCACGGGCCGCTGCACGGTGGACCCGGAGGGCGCAGACGTGTTGCCCCAGAACAGCGAAACCTGGACCCAGGGGGAGCGGCGCTACACCCAGGCCCTGATCCTGCCGGGTGAGCAGCTCTACATCTTGGGCGACTTCAAAACCCAAGGGGGCGACAGCGCCGACCTGAACCTGAAGCGCGACGTCAGCGAATTGCTGGACCACTGGAAGCAGGACATGCCGGGTTTGACCCAACGCTACGACCGCAACGCCGACGGCCAGCTGGATCTGCAGGAATGGGAACAGGCCCGCGCCGACGCACGCCATGAGGTGGAGCACCTGCACCGCGACATCCGTGCCCAGCCCCACACCCACAGCATCGGCTTGCCCACCGATGGCAGGCCCTACCTCATTTCAACCCGCTCACCCGACCAGCTCAAACGCCGGTTCAGCTTGTGGGCCTATGCCCATGCGGGGGTGTTTTTGCTCGCGCTGGGGGGATTGGGGTATGTTTGGAGGTTGGGGTAAAACCCTCCAGCGATGACGCTCAGGCGCGACAAAGCGCGACAGTATTTCGTCGCACAAACTGTCGCGCTTCAAGAAAAGTACCCCCTCAGCCCCGGCCCACCATCACTCCCGCATCCACCAAGGCACGGGCGAAATCGGGGCTGGCGAGGTAGTGGAATTCGCGATCGCGGGCGGCGCCGATGGGGTCGTTGGGCGCGGCACCCTGGGCTGGATGGCACATGATGATGCCGTGGTGGGGCGTGGTGACCAGCCAGTGATGCATCTGCTGTGCATAAGCAGGCACATCGCCTTCAAAGTTGTAGATCCCTGCCAAGGCGGGCGCCACACGCACACCAGTGACAGAGGCTAATCTTTGCAGGTCTTGGGCGCCCATGGCGGCAATGATGCGGGCCTTGACATCGGCCTGCCCTGCAGGGGCGCGTGAGATGCGCAGGTACGGTACAGCGCCAGCCCAGCGGCGCTGAATGGCCTCGCTCAACACGTCTATCAGGGCCTCGCGGATGCCAGCAAATTGCTGCACATGCTGATGGCCGTCGATGTGGTCAGGTGGGCCGCCCCAATGTTGCTCAAACAAGGCGAGCTGATGTTCGATGACCGCTTGGGCAGCCGCCCGGTCAAAGCCACCCAGGAAGGACTTGATCATGGCACGGCCCAGGCTCAAGCCATGACCGGCGGCCATGGCAAATTCGCTGGTCCAGTCCAGGTGCAGGCCTACGTCGATGTGGCCCCTCAGTTCTCGCAGCAAGGCCACGTCCAGACGCCAGCGTGGTGAAAGCACCATGACACTGGTGGCGCTGAGACGCCCCAGGGTCGCCAGTTTGGCAATGCCAATGGAGGCGTTTTCGTGCACCGCAAAGTCGTCGGCGCACAGCACCAGGCGCTTATCGGCCCGACGCACATCCATCATGCAGCCCTCCAGAAACCCGGTTGGCTGTAATGGTGCTTCAAAAAATCGATCCACAAGCGCACGCGCAAAGGCAGGTGCTTACGCTGGGGAAACACGGCGTAGATGCCGCTGGGAGGGGCCGCAAAATCGTCCAGCACCGCGACCAGCTTGCCGGCGGCCACTTCGGCCTCCACTTCCCAGGTGCTGCGCCAGGCAATGCCGTAGCCCGCCATGCACCAGTCATGCAGGACCTGGCCGTCGGAGCAGGTCAGGGGGCCACCGGGTTTGAGGTGTATGAGCTCGGGGCCACTGGCGCCCGTCAGAGAAAACGCCCAGCCCCGGGTTTGCGATGCGTCGCTGGACAAGGCCAGGCAGTCAAAACGCGCCAGGTCATTGGGATGGGCAGGCGTGCCATGACGCGCCAGATACGCCGGCGTAGCCACGCACAAGCGGCGGTTGTCGGCCAGGCGTACGCTGATGAGGGCGGAGTCGGGCATATCGCCTACGCGCACGGCGCAGTCGTAAGCCTCCGCCGCCAAGTCCACCACACGGTCGCTCAGGTTCAGGGCTATGGTGACGTCGGCGTGTTGCTCCCGAAAGCGCGGCACCAGCGGCGCGACATGCCGGCGCCCAAAACCCGCCGGCGCCGTGATGCGCAAATGGCCGCTGGCCTTGACCCCGCCCGCGCTGACGCTGGCCTCGGCATTGGCCAGATCGGCCAGCAAGCGCTGGCAGTCCTCCAGAAAAGCACTGCCTTCAAACGTGAGGGTGATGCGCCGGGTGGTGCGCACCAGGAGCTTGACGCCCAGAGATTCTTCTAGCGCGTCCAGCCGGCGCCCCATGATGGCGGGCGCCACGCCCTCTGCAATGGCGGCAGCGGTGAGGCTGCCCCGTGCCGCCACGGAGACAAAGGATTCAATGGCTTTGAGCTTGTCCATAGGTGGCGATGATAGGCCTCAACTTGCGTGGGCCGGGGTCGCTGCCTTGGCGCTCCAACCCCTCTCAGGCACCGCTCAATATTGCAAGCGGGCCACGGCGCGCAATTTATCGGCGCTGGTGCTGGGGAAGCCAAAGAACTCCAGGTACGCAGGGATCTGCTCAAACAGCATGTCGGTACCAACCTGCACCTGGCAACCACGCGCCTGGGCTTCCGCCAGAAACGCCGTCATTTCAGACTTCATCACCACCTCACCGACAAAGGTGGTGGGTGCAATACGGTTCATGTCCACCGGCAAGGGGTCACCCACGTTCATTCCCAAGGGCGTGGCGTTGACCACCAAATCGAAACCTGCCGGGTCCTTGGAGCCGACTTCCACTTCCATGGTCGGGTAGTGCTGGCTCAGGCGTTGACCCAGTGCTGCAGCAGCCTCTGCATTCAGATCAAAGACCCCCAGCATGGCCACGCCCGCCTTGGCCAGCGATGCCGCAATGGCGCAACCCACGCCACCACTGCCCACCACCAGGGCACGCTTATCGCGTAGCGCAAAACCCTTGCGCAGCACGCCGCGCACAAAGCCTTCGCCATCAAACATGTCACCCACGAGGCGCCCGTTCTCGTCTCGCTTGACAGCGTTGCAGGCGCCAGCAATGCGCACGGTGGGCGTGGCCTCGTCCAGCAGGTCCACCGTGGTGACCTTGTGCGGCATGGTGATCAGGGCGCCCCGGATGTTGGTGAGCTTGAAGATATTGCGCAAAAAGTCGGGGAAGTCCGTCGCTTGGCAGCCCATGGGCACGACCACAGCGTTGATGCCAGCTTGCTCGAAATAGGGGTTGTAGATCATCGGCGCCTTGAAGGAGTGCGTGGGAAAGCCGATGTGGGCGATGAGTTCTGTATGGCCGGTAATCATGGAAATACACGTCAGAATTTCGGTGATGCCGTCTGTGCCAAGCGCCACTGCGCCATGGCCGCCAGCCGGAAAGGTGCGTTTGCCGCGCCATACCCGTCGTAGCCGCCCCGCCGCTCCACCAGTTCAAAGTGAAAACGGTCGTCAAATGGCGTGAGGTAGAGCTGAAGAAACTCTCCGCCCTGGGCGTCGCGGTCGTAAAAAATGCCCAGCGCGCGCATGTCGGCCAGCAAGGTGGCATCCAGATCAAAGCGGGCCGCCAGGTCATCAAAGTAGTTATCGGGCACAGGAAGCAATGGCGCGCCTGCCGCTTGCAAGGCACGCGCCGTGGTCACCAGATCGGGCAGGGACAGGGCGATTTGCTGCACGCCACCGCCCCGGAAATGCGACACGGCACGCGACACCGAGGTGTTTTCGCGTTCAGATACGGTGATGGACAAGCGCACCGCGTGGTCGGCAGATTCGATTTCTCGGCTACGAATCACGCCATAGGGGTCATGCAAGACCACATTGCGCTCGGGCTGCAGGCCCAGCACCGCACGATGAAACAGCACCCAGGGCTCCACTTGACCGCCCGGCACCGCCTGCACGAGATGGTCAAAGCGGGCACCCTGCCCCACGGCAGCGCCCCCCGGGGCCGCGTCGTCCATCACAAAATCGGCCTCAAAGGGGTGGCGACCCTGGGCGGGTGCCTCGCAGAAGTACAAGAGGCTGCCGTCGGGCGTGCGCACCGCCGGAATCGCCAGCTCATGCAACCCAAGCCGACCGGCCACACGCGGGCAGTGCAGGGCCTCGGCCCGGGCCAAGGCGCCGGCGGTATCGGCGGTGGACAGCGCAAGCGCGCAAGCGGAGGTTCCGTGCAGCTCGAAGTGCGCGCGCGCGGCAGAGTCTTCCTCCAGGTTGATTACGATGCGCGCCTCACCCAGGCCAAACAAGTCGACCTGCTTGGAGCGGTGCCGGCCGATGCGGGCAAAGCCTGCGCTTTGCAGCCACGCCACCAGGCGCGCGCCGCTGGCCGGGTCGACCGCAAACTCCACAAAGGCCCAGCCGGTGAAGGTGGGTGCGGGTGGCGGGTCGAACAAGGGCACTTTGTAGGGCGGTGCAGCGGGCGCATGGCTTTGGCGCACCTGCTCTTCGAGCCAAAGCAGCGAACGCATGGCGTCTACCGCATTGGCGCGCGCCGGGCTTGAACGGAATTCGTCGTTGAAAATCTCCAGCGACAGCGGGCCGGTATAGCCCGCGTCGATGACCGCGCGGGTGAAGCGAGCCATCTCAAACTCGCCCTGCCCCGGAAAGCATCGGTAATGGCGGCTGTGCGTGAGCACATCAGTGTTCACCCAGGGCGCGTCGGCGAGCTGCAAAAAGAAAATTTTGTCGCCCGGCAATTGGGCGATCGGCTCTGGGTTGTCTCGTAGCGACAGCGTGTGAAAGCTGTCCAGCGCCAGGCCCAGATGCGGGTGTTTGACCCTGCGCACCACTTCCCACACTTGCGAGAAAAGCTTGATCTTGCTGCCCCAGGCCAGTGCCTCATAGGCCACAAACATGCCGCGCCGACCGGCGCGCTCGGCCAGTTGCGCAAATTGTTCGGCAAGCTGATCGTAGTCCGCCAGGGCATCAGGCTGCACGTTGGAGCACACCAGAATCATGTGGGTGCCCAGCTCCTGCATCACGTCAAACTTGCGCTCGGCCCGCTCCAGGTTGCGTGCCACCTGAGCGGTACTGGTGCCATCGAAGTCACGAAAGGGCTGAAACAGATCGATGGTCAATCCCAGGTCGTCGCAAATGCGGCGTACCTCACGCGGCGATCCGGGGAACTGCAGCAAGTCGTTTTCAAAAATCTCGACCCCATCAAAGCGCGCTGCCGCCGCCGCCTGCAGCTTCTCGCGCAACATGCCTGAGAGGGAAACCGTGGCGATGGAACGGCGCATCTAGGGTCCGATCGTGTGATGTATTTGGCCCAGGCATCAGGCCCGGGCGGCGTGGGCAGCCGATACCCCGGCACGAAGCGCCAGCAGGTAGCTGTCAGCACCAAATCCGCAGATCTGACCCTTGACGATTTCGGCAAACACTGACTTGTGCCGAAACTCTTCGCGGGCGTGGATGTTGGACATGTGCAGCTCCACGATGGGGCAGGTCAGCACCGCCAGGGCATCGCGGATGCCGTAGCTGTAGTGTGTCCAGGCACCGGCATTGATCAGCACCGCGTCGACGTTGTCGAAATAGCCCTGGTGGATACGGTCGCACATGGCGCCTTCGTCGTTGGTCTGAAAGCACTCGATCTCGGCGCCCAGCTCTTGACCCAACGCCACCAGGCTGGCATTGATTTCATCCAGGGTGATGGTGCCGTACTGTTTGGGGTCGCGCTTGCCAAACATGTTGTGGTTGATGCCGTGCAGCATGAGAACTTTCATGGGTCGCTCCAAGTAATTAAAGGTGAGTGCCGATCGGTATGCGCGTGGCCGGCGTCTGATGCCGGGCATGCACCTGCAGGCAAGCCCGACCGTTTTACGCCCCCCGGCAGCGCGGCACCAGGATTTGTTGCCCACAAAGCGACCTTGGTGCTGGTTACACCAAGGTCACATGCGTAGACTTATTTACGCAGCTTGGCCAGCTCGGCCATCATTTCGCTCACAGTGGCTTCACCCACATTGGCCGAGAACTTTGTGATCACGGGCTGCATCTTCTCGCGCAGCTTGGCTACTTCGGCAGGAGGGAACTGAGTCACGGTCATACCGTTTTTCTTTAGCAACTCCAGGTTGGCGGCCACTGCCGCACGCGCCTGTTCACGCTGGCTCTTAGCTGCCTCGTCAGCAGAGTCATCAATGATTTTCTTCTCTGCAGCGCTCAGGGTATCCCACACCTTCTTGCTGAAAATCACCGACTGGGGGTTGTACTGGTGGTTGGTCAGGGCCATGTACTTTTGCACTTCCCAGAACTTGTTGGCAGCAATCACTGATACAGGGTTTTCCTGGCCATCAATGGCTTTTTGTTCCAGGCCCGCATAGACCTCAGGGAATGGCATGGGCGTGGGGTTGGCACCCAAGGCCTTAACCCAGTCCACATTGATGGGGCTAGGAATCACGCGCAGCTTGAGACCTTCAATGTCTTCAACCTTGTTAAGTGGGCGCTTGCTGTTGGTCATCTGGCGATAGCCCAATTCCCAGTAAGACAGGCCTACGATGCCCTTGGCCTCCAGCAGTGCGTGCATTTTTTTGCCCACTGGCCCGTCCACAATCGCGTCAGACTCTTTCTCGTTGGCAAACAGGAAGGGGAAGTCGAAGATCGCCAATTCCTTGGCTTCGCTGGCCAGTATGCCGGAGTTCATGACAGCCATCTCAACGGTGCCACCCTTGAGCGAGGACACGGTGGCCTGGTCGCTGCCCAAGGTGCCGTTCAAGAACAGTTGCACCTTGATTTTGCCGCCAGACTTGGCTTCTACAGCCGCTTTGAACTTGTTCATGCCGGCAACTGCGGGGTGGCCTTCAGGGCTGTTCAGCCCGAACTTGAGCGTACGCTCCTTGATGTCTTGCGCAGAGGCCATACCCATGGCAGCCAAGGCAACAGCGGCCAGCACCGATTTGACGAACAGACGTTTCATGATGAGTCTCCAGGACAGTAGGTTTAAGAAACAGGATGTACGCAAGACATGGTGCCCGGCATGGCGTACCCATACATACCGGGCTCGAAAAAACGGATCAGTAGAACCAGCGGGCAGGCACCATCACCAGTTGCGGGAAAGCAATCATCAAAAACATGATCGTGAACTGCGCCAGCATGAACGGCATGACACCTTTTGTGACTTCATCCATGCTGACCTTGCCCACGCCTGCCACAGTGTTCAGAACCGTCCCCACCGGGGGCGTGATCAAGCCGATGGCGTTATTGATCATGAACACCACACCGAAGTAAACAGGATCGATGCCCGCAGCCTTTACTACGGGCATGAGCACGGGGGTCAACAACAGTATTGTGGGTGTCATATCGAGCGCCGTGCCCACCACCATCACAACTACCATGATGGCCAACATCAGCAGCCGGGGACTGTCCAGCAGGGGTTGCAGCAGTGCAACCAGCTCGCCCGGCAGATTGGCCACAGTGATCAACCAGGCCGACACCATGGCCGCGGCCACCAAGAACATCACCACCGAGCTGGTTTTGGCAGCCGAAACGAACAGCGGGATCAACTGCTTGAACGTGAGCTCTTGGTACACCAGCGTGGAGACCAGTACGGCATACATGGCCGCCACCACTGCTGCCTCGGTGGGGGTGAAAAGGCCTAACTTCAGACCAAACACCACGATCAAAGGCAAGACCAAGGCCCAGGTCGCTTTGCGCATGGCAGCCATCACCTCGGCCAGCGATTTGCGCGGTGGGGCTGACACGTTTTCTTTGCGGACCAACCACCACCAGGTCAACCACAGGCCCGCAGCCAACATCACGCCCGGAAATATGCCGGCCATGAAGAGCTTGGAGATCGATACACCGCCAGCCACACCAAAGATCACGAAACCTATTGATGGCGGAATGATGGGGGCGATGATGCCGGCAGAGGCAATCAGCCCGGCGGAACGCGCCTTGTCGTGACCAGCTGCCACCATCATCGGCAACAGAAGTGCTGACAATGCTGCCGCGTCCGCTACCGCAGAACCAGACAGGGCCGCCATGATGCAGGCTGCAACGATGGTCACGTAGCCCAGGCCCCCCTTCACGTGACCCACCAACGCCATCGCAAAATTAACGATGCGCCTGGACAAGCCGCCAGCATTCATCACCTCACCCGCGAGCATAAAGAAGGGCACCGCCAGCAATGGAAAGCTGTTGGAGCCTTCGATCAAGTTCTGCGCCAGGATCTGGGCGTCAAAGATGTTCAGGTGCCACATGAGCGCCACGCCACACACAAGCAGTGAAAAAGCGATGGGGATGCCCAGCGCCATGGCGCCGATCAGGGACAAGAGAAAAACGGCAATCGTCATGTCGGCCTCAAAATGGTCTTATTTGCTTTCGCCATGCGGAACGTCTTCGGACTCTTGAATCATCACCAGGTCCTGATCACTGACCTGACCGGTCAGCAACTGAACAAATTCCGTCAAGATGATGAGCCCACCCAAAACGGCAAACACCATTCCGGGAGCGTATATCCATGCCATGGAAACCTCCATCACGGCGCTTGTGCTTTCCAAGTTCACAGCGGCCTGCTCATACGCCCCCTTGAACAGGAGCAAACAAATCGCCAGCATGGCAAGCTGCGCCAGGCCCAGACATACTTTCTTGCCTGAAGGTCCCAACTTACCGACCAGCATGTCGGTGCCCAGATGTCCATGATCCTGCAGGGCGGACACAGCCCCCAGAAAGGTCATCCACACAAACAACCAGCGGGACAACTCTTCAGAAACGGTAATGCCGGAATTAAAGATGTAGCGCAACAGCACATTGCCAAAGACCAGCACCACCATCACTGCCAGCGCCAAGGCAATCGTGCCATCCAGCACACGGCAGTAGGCGGAAATCCACTTTTTCACCATTCGAAACCCCTGTTTCCAAACCGTCAGAAATTATGTACGAACTGGTTAGTTTTAAGATTGGTGAAAACCCTAATGCGATTTCCACTTGCCTAACGTATTCGCCGGGAAGGTCAGTCGGCGCGCACAAAGCGCACGATCATGTCAACAACGTTGCTGCGCCGGGCCACCAGCGCGGCGGTGGCAGTGGTGTCGGTCTTGAAGATCAGGCCAAAGGAGTGGCGGTTGGAGACGTTGAAAAACGTCAGGGCCGAAATCGACGCATGGATGTCCAGCGGGTCCAGGCCAGACCTAAATACGCCCTGCGCCACACCACGGTCGTACAAGTTGCGGATAGCAGCAATCGCCGGCACGTTGAGCTCCTGAATGATCTTGCTTTGCGCAAGGTACTGCCCGCGTTGCATGTTTTCGGACATCACAAGCCGGATGTACTGCTCATTGCCCATGTGATGGTCAAACGTGAACTCCACCAGGCGGCGCAAGGCCTGCTCGGGCTGGAGATCTTCCAGGTGCAAATCTGACTCGATCGAACGCATCAGCCGGTATTGCTCTTCCAGCACCGCCAGGTACAGACCTTCCTTGCTACCGAAGTAGTAATAGATCATGCGCTTGCTGGTCTGGGTGGCAGCCGCGATCTCGTCGATGCGAGCGCCGGCCAGGCCCTTTTCTGCAAACTCTGCTGTGGCCACCGACAAAATGCCGGCCATGGTGCGGGCGGGGTCGTTGGTGCGGGTGGCCTCGCGCCCAGCGGCCTTGCGACCCACCGGAGCAGGTGTCTCGGCCTCTGCAAGATGTACTGGTTCGTTCATTTTTTGAGTATAGGCCTGCTCCCCGGCAAGGGCTGAGTTCACCCCGCAAGCTGCCCGATCCAAGCCAGTCCAGCCTCGGTCGAGGAACATGGCTCGTATTCGCAACCCACCCAACCGCTGTAACCCATGCGGTCCAGCTCGGCAAAAACAAATGCGTAATTGATTTCCCCCGTGCCGGGTTCATGGCGCCCCGGGTTGTCGGCAATCTGCAAATGCCTGATGCGCCCCAGGTGCTGCTGCAGAGTGCTGACAAGTTCACCCTGCATGCGCTGCATGTGATACAGGTCGCACTGCAAAGAGATGTTGTTGGAACCCACCTCACCCATCAAGGCCAGGGCATGACCAGAGGTACTGACAAAAAAGCCGGGAATGTCAAAGGTATTGATGGGTTCGATCAGCAGGGTGATACCAGCCTTATGCAACGCAGCTGCTGCAAAACGCAGGTTCTCCACCAAGGTCTGGCGGGCTTGATCAGCCGACACACCTGCAGGCACCACACCAGCCAGGCAATTGAGCTGACGCACCCCCAGTACCTTGGCGTAGTGAATAGCCTGGCCAACGCCGGTCTGAAACTCGGCCACCCGGTCGGGGTGGCAGGCAATACCTCGTTCACCGCCAGCCCAGTCGCCTGCCGGCAGGTTGTGCAGCACCATGCTTAGTTGATGGGTATCGAGCTCGGCGCGAATCTGCTCGGGCGTGGCTATATATGGAAACTGACACTCCACAGCCTCAAAACCCGCGCGGGCAGCGCGACCAAAGCGCTCTAAAAATGGCACTTCAGTGAACAGCATGGACAGATTGGCGGCAAAACGGGGCATCAAGATCTCCTGGCTCGGGGCAAACACTGTAGCCTGCCAGCCTTTTGCGCAGCCGTTATATTCGGCGACGAAGAAGCCTTCGCCAACCCTGCAGCCCACGCCGCGTGCCGGCAAAGATTGAGCACCACATGCAAACCCATCTCAGCCCGGAATTCAGTGGCACTCGCGAAGGTCAGGCCGCCGAGGCCATCCTGCGCAAATGCGTGCACTGCGGCTTTTGCACAGCGACTTGCCCCACCTACCAGCTGCTGGGCGACGAGCTGGACGGGCCCCGTGGGCGCATCTACCTGATGAAGCAGGTGCTGGAAGGCGGCGAAGTCACACGCAGCACGCAGCAGCACCTCGACCGCTGCCTGACCTGCCGCAATTGCGAATCGACCTGCCCGTCGGGCGTGGACTACGGGCATCTGGTGGAAATCGGCCGCAACATCGTCGAGGCCCGTGTGGAACGCCCCTTGGGCGAAAAAGTGATGCGCACGGCGCTAAAAGAAGGCCTGACCTCGCCCTTGTTCGGCCCGGCCATGAAGCTGGGCCAACTGGTGCGACCTCTGCTGCCAGCCGCCCTGAAGAACAAGGTGCCCGCACCGGCACCGGCCAGCGCCCATGTATGGCCCCACAACGAACACCCCCGCAAGATGTTGATGCTGGCGGGCTGCGTGCAACCGGCCATGATGCCCAACATCAACAGCGCCACCGCCCGCGTGCTGGACGCCGCCGGCATCCAGACCCTGGTGCGGCGCCATCCGCTCGCACCTGAACGATGCCGAGGGCGGCCTGAACGACATGCGCCGCAACATCGACGCCTGGTGGCCGTTTGTGGAAGATGGGCGCGTGGAAGCCATCGTGATGAATGCCTCGGGCTGCGGCGCCACCGTCAAGGACTACGGGCTCGCCCTGGCGCACGACCCAGCCTATGCCGCCAAGGCCCAACGCATCAGCGAGCTCACCCAGGATCTGTCAGAGCTGCTACCCGTTTTGGCAGCTGAATTGGCAGGCAAGGTCAAGGCCCACCAGTCACAGCCGCTGGCCTTTCACCCGCCCTGCACCTTGCAGCACGGCCAGAAGCTGCGCGGGGGTGTGGAAACCCATCTCACAGCGCTGGGTTTTGAAGTTCAGGTCAGCCGCGTTGAAAGCCACCTGTGCTGCGGCTCGGCTGGCACGTATTCAGTGCTGCAGCCGGAGCTGGCCTACCAGCTGCGCGACCGCAAGCTGGGCCACTTGGCGGAGCTTCAGCCCGCCTGCATCGTCTCAGCCAACATCGGCTGCATCCAGCATCTGCAAAGCGGTACCGCGACCCCGGTGAAACACTGGATAGAGGTGCTGGACGAGGCGCTGATCAGGTCCTGACCAGACCGGCTGGCGGCACACCGAACTGCAGCCGCTGCTCAATGCCCTTGATGCAGGCCACCAGTGTGGCGTTGACGGGGGTGGGCACACCCAGAAGGGCGCCCTGTGCCACCACGGCGCCGTTGATGAAGTCAATCTCAGTGATCGAGCCCTTGTCCAGACTTTGCAACATGGACGGCCGAAACTCGGGGGGCAAGCCGGCGCCGGCCATGCGCCAGGCATCCAGAGGATCGGTGATGCTCAGGGTCACGCCGCTGGCGCGGGCGACGGCCATGGCTTCGGTCACGGCGGCAATGGCAGTGGCTTGTAGTTCGGCCGACTGGTACAGCGGCCCGTACGGCAAGCCAGAAATGCCGCTAACAGCGCCAGTGGCGACATTGACCAGCAGCTTGTCCCAGATGTTGCCCATGATGTTGGCACTAACGGTGGTGTCCAACCCCGCCTGATTGAAGACCTCGGCCACATGTTGCGCCCGCGCGGACATGCCACCTAGCGGCTCGCCGATCAGGGTGAGCTTGCGCCGTGTTCCGGCAATCACATGGCCCGGCCCCAGGGCGGTACCGCCCACATAGGTTTTGCCCGCCAGCAGGCGATGGCGCCCCACCAGGGGAGCCATCACGTCTTCGTGACCCAAGCCGTTCTGGAGGGACAACACGACCGTGTCCGACCCCAAGAGGCCGGTGGCCGACTGCATGGCTTCAGCCGTGTGAAAGGACTTGACCAGCACGATGAGCAGATCCACCGGTGCGTGACCGGGGCCTGTAGGAACGCCTTGCGCCGAGGTGGCCGCGCGCACAGACACGGTGCGGTCCACGTCATCGGTGCGCAGCATGAGCCCGTGCTGGTTCATGGCATACACCTGATCGGCGTGCCGGTTGATCAGCCAGACCTCGTGGCCGGCTTCGGTCAGCACGCCGCCCATGGCGCAACCCAGAGCACCTGCACCCAGGATGCAAATCTTCATGGTCTGGCTCCTTTTAATTTTTTGGATGTCTGCGCGATTTTGCCGGGCACGAAGGACCCAGTGGCTGCGACTCAATTAGCCGCAAAAAAGTCACAGATTTCAATCTTTTCAGCGCAACAATATATGAGCTGGTATGCAATACAGTTTAGCCATGAGCATTACCCGATCTGCCGCGCCGCAAGCTGTTTTGTTTGACGCCTACGGCACCTTGTTTGACGTGTACAGCGTGGCCTTGCTGGCCGAGCAGATGTTTCCTGGCAAAGGCCAGGCGCTCAGCGTGCTGTGGCGCGACAAGCAGATCGAATACACCCGGTTGGTGACCACCAGCAACCATGGCAAGCACTACCAGCCCTTTTGGCAGCTGACTCGTGCCGCACTTGTTTATGCCATCAAGAAAACGGCCGGCTACGACCACACCCAGTGGGCCACCAGCGATTTCGACACCAAGGTGGAACAGTTGCTCAACCAGTACCACCACCTCAGTGCCTTTCCGGAAAACCGGGAGGTGCTGAGCACCCTGAAATCGCGCGGCATCCAGACGGGCATCCTGAGCAATGGCGACCCGGCCATGCTGAATATGGCGGTCAAATCTGCCGGGCTGGACGGGCTGCTGGACCACGTCATCAGCGTGGACGGTATCCGCAAGTACAAAACTCACCCCGACGCCTACGCGCTGGGCGAGCAAGCCTGCAAGCTCAACGCCAGCCAGATCGTTTTTGTCAGCAGCAACGGCTGGGATGCGCTGGCAGCCACCTGGTACGGCTACCAGACGCTCTGGGTGAACCGTGCGAACGCTCCGTTTGAAGAGCTGGGCACCCAGCCAGCACGCACAGGCAGCACCTTGCGCGACGTGCTAGGCTTTTTTGACGCTTAGGCACGTTTCTGGCTGGCCACACAAGACACCTGTTTTTACCGTTTCAACACTTCCTGGAGCACCTCAACCATGACGCAAAGAACCCAAGCACACCGCCTGCAAGTGGCCAGCCATCTGCACACCTTCATCAACGAACAGGTGTTGCCCGGCACGGGCATCAAGCCCGCGACCTTCTGGAAGGGCTTTGATGCCATCGTGGCCGACCTGGCGCCCAAGAACATCGCCTTGCTGGCCGAGCGCGACCGCCTGCAAACCGAGCTGGACGCCTGGCACAAGTCCCACCCCGGCCCGATTGCCGACATGGCTGCCTACCGCGCCTTTCTTGAAAAAATCGGCTACCTGGTGCCCCAGCCCGACAAGGTGAAAGCCACTACCACCAAGGTTGATGCTGAACTGGCCAAGCAGGCCGGCCCCCAGCTGGTGGTGCCCATCCTGAACGCCCGCTACGCCTTGAACGCTGCCAACGCCCGCTGGGGCAGTCTGTATGACGCCCTATACGGCACAGATGCCATCCCCGACACCGGTGGCGCAGAAAAAGGCAAGGCCTACAACCCGGTGCGCGGCGCCAAGGTGATCGAATACGCCCGCCATGTGCTGGACCGCACCGCGCCGCTCAAGAAGGGTTCTCATGTGGATGCAGCGGGCTACGTCATTAAGGCTGGCAAGCTGTCGGTCAAGCTCAAGGAGGGTGGCAGCACCTCCTTGGCGAACCCCGATCAGCTCATCGGCTACCAGGGCAAGGCCTCGGCCCCCTCATCGGTGTTGTTGCAGCACAACGGCCTGCACCTGGATATCCAGATCGACCGCAGCACCACCATCGGCGCCAGCGACGCCGCCGGTGTGAGCGACCTGGTGCTCGAAGCCGCCTTGTCCACCATCCTCGACCTTGAAGACTCGGTGGCCGTGGTAGACGCTGACGACAAGGTGCTGGCCTATGGCAATTGGCTGGGCATCCTGAAAGGCACCCTGACCGAAGAAGTGAGCAAGGGCGGCCAGAGCTTTACCCGTGGCCTCAACCCCGATCGCCTTTACACCGCGCCTGACGGCAAGGGCGAGGTGCGCCTGCACGGTCGCTCACTGATGTTTGTGCGCAACGTGGGCCACCTGATGACCAACCCGGCCATCCTGTACACCGCCAAGGACGGCGCTACCCGCGAAATCCCCGAAGGCATCATGGATGCTGTGGTCACCACCACCATCGCCCTGCACGACCTGGCCAAGAGCAAAAAAGACGCCATCCGCAATTCCCGCAAGGGCAGCGTTTACATCGTCAAGCCCAAGATGCACGGCCCAGCTGAAGTCGCGTTTGCGGCCGAACTGTTCAGTCGCGTAGAAAAAATGCTGGGCTTGCCTGAAAACACGGTCAAGCTCGGCATCATGGACGAAGAGCGCCGCACCAGCGTCAACCTGAAGGCCTGCATCGCCGCCGCCAGCAGCCGCATCGCCTTCATCAACACCGGCTTCCTGGACCGCACCGGCGACGAAATGCACACCGCCATGCATGCCGGCCCCATGCTGCGCAAGGGCGACATGAAGAGCAGCGCCTGGATACAGTCTTATGAGCGCAACAACGTGCTGGTGGGCCTGAGCTGCGGCCTGCGCGGCAAGGCACAAATCGGCAAGGGCATGTGGGCCATGCCCGACCTGATGGCCGCCATGCTGGAGCAAAAGATTGCCCACCCCAAGGCCGGTGCCAACACCGCCTGGGTGCCCAGCCCCACTGGCGCCACGCTGCACGCCCTGCACTACCACCAGGTGCTGGTGAGCGACGTGCAAAAGGGCCTGGAAAAAATCAAGCTCAAGACCGAACGCGACACCTTGCTGACCGGCCTGCTGACCATCCCCGTGACCGCTACCCCCCACTGGACGGCCGCCGAGAAGCAGCAAGAGCTGGACAACAACGCGCAGGGCATTCTGGGTTATGTGGTGCGCTGGGTGGACCAGGGCGTGGGCTGCTCCAAGGTGCCCGACATCCACAACGTCGGCCTGATGGAAGACCGCGCCACGCTGCGCATCTCGAGTCAGCACATGGCCAACTGGCTGTTGCACGGTGTGGTGACCCAAGCGCAGATCACTGAAACCTTCGAGCGCATGGCCGCCGTGGTGGACAAGCAAAACGCCGCCGACCCGCTGTACCAGCCCATGGCCGGCCACTTCAAAACCTCCATGGCCTACCAGGCCGCCTGCGACCTGGTCTTCAAGGGCCTGGAACAACCCAGCGGCTACACCGAGCCCCTGCTGCATGCCTGGCGTTTGAAGGTGAAGGCAGCAGCGTAACGACGCGGCGTTTGGACAAAGGCGGCACCTTCGGGTGCCGTTTTCTATTGCGGGACAGGGTTTTCACATCGCTACAAAAAGCGCCATAATTGGCTCCAAATTAGGAGTCACCCATGGAAGCTATTTACGCCGATGTCATGGTCAGCATGTCCGAGTTCAAACGAAATCCTGCGGCTGTTTTGCGTGAAGCCCACAGCAGACCGGTGGCAGTGCTGAACCATAACAAGGCTGCGTTTTACATGATTGAGCCCGCCTTGTTTGAGGCCATGCTGGAAGAGCTAGCGGATCAGGAGTTAGGCCGGACCGTTTTGGCACGCATGGGAGAACGGGCACAGGCCATAGAGATGGACATTGACGCCATCTGATGCGGCTCAAACGGCTGGCAAACACAGGTACCGCTTGCAGTTTGTCCCAAGCGCTTGGGCTGAATGGCAAAAGTTGGATGGCTCAGTAAAAGAGCCTTTGCGCAAGTTACTCAAAAAACGGCTGGACAACCCGCACATCCCGGGCGCTGCGCTGCACGGGGCGCTCGCTGGGTACTACAAAATCAAACTCAATAAACAGGGCTATCGCTTGGTCTATGGGGTGCAGGATGACGTGCTGATCGTCATCGTGATGGCGGTGGACAAACGCGAGGACAACGTGGTTTACCAATCCGCAGTTGCGCGGGTATCTGAAAAAGTGGCGGAATATGCCAAAGCGGATCCAACCCATCTTTAAGCCTTAGCATCACACCCAATTCCCCACCACCGACAGCGCCAGCATCGCGCCCATGCTCCGGTTGAACCAGCGCCGGCGGGTGGGGGGCTCCAGCCAGCGGCGCAGGTGCTGGCCCAGCAGGGCCCAGCTGCCCACACAGGGCAGGTTGACCAGGCAAAACAGCAGCGACAGAGTCATGGCCTGGGACAAGGTGGCTTGCGCCGGCACATAGGTGCTGAAAAAGCCCAGCACCATCACCCACACTTTGGGATTGACCCACTGAAACGCCGCAGCAGCCCAAAAGCCCATCGGGCGAGCCGTCGTGCCGGCGGCCTGAATGGACGATGCCTCGGTGCGGGCCAGGCCCCAAGCCAACCAGAGCAGATAGGCCGATCCCAGCCAGCGCAACAGTTCATGAAATGCCGGCTGGGATACCACCAGCGCTTGCAGCCCCGCACTGGCCGGCAACAAGATCAACCCCAGCCCGCCGCTCACCCCCAGCAGATGCGGCACGGTGCGGCGAAAACCAAAGTTCACGCCCGATGCCAGCAGCATGGTGTTGTTGGGCCCCGGGGTGATGGAGGTTGCCAGGGCAAACAGGGCGCAGGCACTCACGGTGGATAGGGTCAGCGTGTTCATGGCTCTCAGCTTAAAAGCAAGGACCAATACAATCAAAAAATTGTCCTAGTCACACATGAACACCACACGACACCAGGCCTTGGTCGATGCCATGAGCACAGCCATCCGGGCCGGTCGCTGGCCCGCAGGCAGCCGCCTGCCCACGCACCGCGCCTTTGCCCGCGAGCATGGCGTGGCCCTGGCCACCGCTAGCAAGGTGTACGCCACGCTACAAGAGATGGCACTGGTCGCGGGCGAGACCGGGCGCGGCACTTATGTGCGCGAATGGCCCAGCGGCGCCGACCACAGCCTGCACGCGGCCATGCCCCAAACGGCTCCGGTGGACCTGGCCTTTACCTATCCGCACACCCCCGACGCCGGCACATTGCTGGCCAGTGCCTGGCAGGCCCTCACCGACGCTGGCGAGCTGGCGGCCCTGATGGAGGTGCAGCCTCTGGCGGGTGCCTGGCAGCACCGCGACGCCGTGGCGCGCCATCTGCGCAATCGGGGGCTGGCCGTGGACGCCGACCAGGTGATGCTGGTGGGTGGCGCACAGCAGGGCCTGGCCTGCACCGTGATGTCTTTGCTGCAACCCGGCGACGTGATGGTGGTCGACGACATGAGCTACCCGGGCATGCTGGCCTTGGGCCAGACCCACATGCTGGACATCCAGGCCCTGCGTTGGCACCCGCAGGGCGGGCCAGACCTACAAGCGCTGGCCGAACTGCTGCGCCGCCGTCCGGTGAGGGCCATCTACACCATGCCCACCTTGCACAACCCGACCGGCTGGGTCATGAGCGAGCCCGATCGCCAAGCGTTAGTTGCCTTGGCACGCGAGCACAAGGTGTGGCTGATCGAGGACGCTGCTTACGCGTTTTTGGTATCCAACGCGCCTGCGCCCCTGGCCGCCCTGGCCCCGGAGCGCACCGTGTACGTGTCCAGCCTCAGCAAAAGCGTAGGGGGCGGCGTGCGCCTGGGTTTCATGGTGGTGCCGCCGCAATTGGCGCCCCGTTTCGAGCGCAGCCTGCGGGCGCTGACCTGGAGCCAGCCCAGCCTCAACGCTGCGCTGGCCACACACTGGATCGTCAGCGGTGAGGTCTTACGACTGGAAGAGGCCAAGCGCGACGCCGCCCGGCAACGCCAGGCGCTGGCCCAAACCTGCCTGAGCGGTCTGCGCCTGC
This sequence comes from Pseudomonadota bacterium, assembly GCA_046046915.1. GTDB lineage: Bacteria > Pseudomonadota > Gammaproteobacteria > Burkholderiales > Burkholderiaceae_C > JBEEJZ01. Next base: position 10,509 of record JBJOIT010000026.1, on the reverse strand, counting down.
AGGCCAACCCCGAGTCATTTTTCGTCTGGGTGCACCTGCCCGAGGCCGTGCGCCCCGAGCCACTGACGCTGCGATTGGCCGACCTGGGCATTGCCGTGGCACCGGCGACCGCCTTCGCCGCAGGCCCCCACGCGCCGCGCGCCATCCGCCTCAGTCTCGGAGCCGCCTCCATGGAGACCTTGCAGCGCGCCTTGCCGCTGGTACGCATGACCATCGACGAGTTGGCCTATGAATAGGCCGCACACCATGCATCAAGCACAGCCACTGCACTACCTGAGTTTTGAAGCCAGCGACGATGGCGACGGCACGGGCACCTGGGATGCCATGGCCAGCGTGCGCCCTGAGCAAACGGCCGCCGTAGAGGCGGAAATCAAGGCCGTGCTGGACTGGGCCCATCGCCATCTGGGAGCAGCGCCGGCCCCGCTGGACGATGGGGGCCTGTGGGATGCGCACCACGCCAGTTGGCAGGAAGATGGTCGCATCACTCACACCTTGACCTTGACCGGACCACTGCTGCTAGGCGAGGCCCTGGCACAGGCCTTTGCATGGGACTAGACCTGGGCGGACTCTTGAGCGACTAGAAAAAGCTGGACGACCAATGACTGGGGTTCAAACCCCCGAGGCCCCCAGAAAGCAGCACAGGCTAGCCACCACCGTCAGTCGAAAGCGCAGGGTGAGCCAACCGTTCATGTGAAACAGCCGGTACTGCTTGCGGTCCACCAGATAGCAGGCGATCAGCAAAAAACCCAGCACCACCAGCCCTGCCCATGGCGGCATGATGACGGCCACCGCTGCCACTAAACTGGGCACAACGCCCCAGACAAAGGGAAACAGCGGCGAGGCCTGCCCCTCGCGCATGGCCAGCCCCCAGTAAATGCCGCCCAGAAAGCTGGCTATCACGGCGGCATAAGCCGCCAGGCCCAGCATGGCAAAGGGCGTAAGGTCATGGCTCACCAGCCAAACGGTCAAGGCGCCAATCACAAAAGGCGCCAGTCCAGCGTAACCCAGGCGCAAGACCCACAAGGGGGGCTCGGAACGACCAGGCGCCGGGGGTGGGCTCGCGTGGGCGGTCGCAGAGGTAGATGCGGGGATGGGGTCAGAATTCAAAACAGGGTCTCCTGGCGCGGCAAGGTGCAGAGGGTATCAAATGAGACGGCGCCTTTGCGCACAGCCGCGTAGTAACGGCTGAACGAGCTGCAAGCAGCGCCGGGCTCGGGAAACAAGGGGGTGTCCATCAGCGGTAGGCATCCGCCTGGCGGCAACGCCATGTGATGGACGATGTCGTCATAGCCCGGCTGGAGCACGGGCGTCATGTGCACGGACCGCGCGGCACGCAGATCGAGCTGGCGCAGATCACCCATCCACAACAGGTCGCAGGTCTGGGTCATGGCCTGCACCACAAACCCCCAGCGCAAATCAGACCAGGGCCAGGCCACATGCGCAGGCGTGTGAATGACCCCCAGGCGCAGCGGAGCGTCGGCATTGCCGTCTGGCGGCGCCGACCCGATGGCCCAGGGATGAACCAGCACCACCGCTCTCCCGGCTATCTGCGGCAGCCACGGTGCCTGCTCGACATTGCAAGCGCTCAGCCTCTCGGCAGATGGCCTGGGCAGCAGCGCGGGTTCGTCAACGCCTGGATGCCAGCCCGGCTGTAGCCCCACATCACCCTGATAACGGGCAATCTGCTCCAAGGCCTCGTAGCTTTGGTCCACCACAGTCTTGTGGCTGAGCCAGGCATCGCAACCTGCCGGGGCATAGCGGGCCACGTTCTCGGCATTGAAGAGGTAAGGCTTGATGGAAAACGTGCCGGCTACCCATTGCCAACTGAGGTGGTTGGACGCCAGGTCACCATCGAGCAAATGGCCGTAAAGCCAGTCCGCGCCCGCGCGCCAGTGCACCTTGCGCAGGTGCACAACGTAGCTGGCCAGCCACATACGCGCATGGTTGTGCAGGTAGCCCGTGGCGTACAAAACGCGCACAGCGGCGTCTACGGCCCCCACGCCGGTGCGGCCTTCGCGGATGTCGGCAGGCAGCGCCTGTGCGTATTGACCGGGCCAAACTGGTGGGCTGCGCAGGTCACGCAGAATGGCGTGACCACCGTCAGCCGCATGGTGCCAAACGTGGTGATAGAAGGCCCGCCATGCCCACTCGGCCACCAGCTTGTCGTCAAAACTCAGGGCGTGCCGATGCGCCACCTGGGTGGCTGCTTCCCGCAAGCCAAGCACACCATGGGTGAAGTACGGCGATAGGCCGGAGACCGCGCCATCCAGCGCGTTGCGTGTGCGGGCGTAGTGGCCGGGGTGTACGCAGGCCAAACGGGCGATAGCAGCCGCCGGCGTGGGCGCAAAGTCACGCAGATGCAAGGGCACGGCCAAGGAATCGAGCAGCTCTGAGGTGGAGGTCATGTGGATTCTGTGGAGTCTTTGGGTCATTTAAGACGGCTGTCCGGGTCACCCAGACGACGACAAGCTTCGCTGCAGTATTTGACCGCCTCCCAGTTTTTGGCCCAGCTTTTGCGCCAAACCATGTCACGGCCGCAGGCCACGCAGGGTTTGACGGGCAGGTAGCGTTTGTTGCCCTTGAAGCTGGCGGGCGTACCCCCAGAAGAGGCCCCGGTTTTGCGGCTCATGCCTCCGCCCCGAAACCGAAGAGATCTGCTTGCCCCGGATGCAGGGGCTCCGACGTGGCGCGCCGGACCCTGGCGCGTGTGCCACTGGGTTGCAGGCCCGATTTGCGCGAGCCATGGCGCTGCTGAATGGCATCGGCCTCCTCGCGGGCCTGGGGTGTTTTGCGCAGCGGGTAGAGCTGGTCTTTGGCCCACTGAATGGCGGTTCGATCGTCCACGATGGGCGCGGGATAGTCCGGGTGACGGCCATCGTTCAGCCGCCATGGCTGCGCCAGCAAGGGCAGCGGCACATGACGCAATTCGGGCACCCAGCGGCGGATGAACAGGCCTTCGGGGTCGTGGTCCTGCGCCTGGCGGGTGGGCGAGTAGATGCGCAAGGTGTTGATGCCCGTGGTGCCGCTTTGCATCTGCATTTGCGACCAATGGATGCCGGCCTCGAAGTCGAGAAACTGACGGGCCAGAAACAGCCCCGTGGGACGCCAATGCAGCCACAGGTGGTAGGAGGCAAAACTCACCAGCATGGCGCGCATGCGAAAGTTGAGCCAGCCGGTGGCGATCAACGAGCGCATGCAGGCATCCACCATGGGGTAGCCGGTGCGGCCGGTGCACCAGGCCTCAAAGCGCCGCTGGGCTTCATCCGTCCAGGGCGTGGGCTCGTCCCCTGGGCGCAGGCCGTCATAGGCTCGGGCGAAATTGCGGTACTCAATGCCTGGCTCGTCTTCAAGTTTTTGCATGAAATGGCAATGCCAGCGCAATCGACCTGCAAACCCGCGCAAGCCGTAAGCACGTTGGCGGTCCGCAAGGTCTGCGCTGGCACTGGCCTGGGCTATCTCACGCTCTGTGGCCTGGTGCACGGTGCGCATCGACACCGTACCAAATGCCAGATGCGGGCTCAGGCGGCTGCACCCTTCTTCGGCGGTGAGCGGGCTAGACAGGGCGCGACGGTAGTCACGCCCCCGAAAGGTCAAAAAATCAGTCAAGGTGGCCAAGGCAGCCGCCTCGCCCCCTGCCTGCAGAGTGCAGGTCGGCGGGGCCATGCCCAGGTCCTGCAGGGTGGGCAACTCCCGCTGCTGCACCGGCACGTCAGGCACGCCCGCAAAGGAAGCGGGTGCAGGCAGCACTGGCGCATCCATGCGCGCCTGCCAGGTGCGGGCCCAGGCATTGCGTGAGCGCAGGCGCCGCACCACGCCCGTCTGGGTAAATTCTTGCCAGGGCACTCGGTGGGCCACGCACCAGGCGCCCACGGCACGGTCACGCGCATAGCTCCAGCCTGGCCCGGTTTCTTCGTGGCTCACGATCTGGGTCAGGCCCAGACGCTGATGCAATCGTGCCAGCAAGGGCAGGACCGGGCCCACCCGAACCACCAGTGGCAAACCCCGTTCGGCCAGGTCACGGCGCAGCTCACGCAGGCAGTCCAGCACAAAGGCGAGGTGGCGGGCATCGCACTCGGGGCTGGCCAGCCACTCGGGCTCAATCACGTACAGGCCCAGCGCCCGGCCCGCCATCGCGGCTGTGTGCAGCGGTGCGTGGTCGCTCACCCTCAAATCGCGCTTGAACCAGACCAGTGTCGTCATGGCGCGGCAGTGTAGGGGCGCGGTTCTTGGGCTGCTCGCGGCACCAATCAAAACCCTTGGGCACGCGCATCTGCTTTGAGCACCTTCCTTTCCCGTATCAAGCTGTCATAAGATTCGGGCCCTCAAGGCCGTTTTGTCCAACGCGCACAGGCCCGAACTTGCGCACACACGACCCTCATGTCCCCTGCCCGTCTTTCTGCAACGCCACCCGGCAGCGCGCCCGCACCAACAGCTACTAGCCCGCGAGACCGGCGCATGCTGATGGCCGACATCGCGCGGCTGGCAGGCGTGTCCACCTCGACGGTGTCGCGCGCGCTGGCTGGCAACCCCCTGATCAGAGCCGAGACACGCGAGCGCATTGCCGAACTGGCACGCTCCATGAACTACCAGATCAACGTCGGCGCGGCCAATCTGCGCAAGCGTGACGTGCAAACGGTGGCGGTCGCGGTCATGGGCGACAGCCTTCAAATGATTTCAGATCCCTTCATCCTCAGTCTGGTGGGCCACATTGCGGACGAGCTGGACCAACGTGGCATGAGTCTGCTGTTGAGCCGGGTCACGGTGGAGCGTCAGCACATGCTGGCAACGCTGGTGGAAAGCGGTCAGGTTGCCGGGCTGCTGGTGGTGGGGCAAATGACCTGCCACGACTACCTCAATGAACTGGCTGGCCGGGGAATTCCCATGGTGGTGTGGGGGGCAGGCCTGCCCGACACGCGCTATGCCATAGTGGGCGGCGACAACGAACAAGGCGGCTACCTGGCCACCCATCACCTGATGGCGCAAGGCTGCCGAGAAATTGCATTTCTGGGCGATGTGACCCACCCAGAAGTCATGCTGCGCCACAACGGCTACGCGCGCGCTCTGGCCGAGCGAGGCTTGCGGCCTGATCCGTTGCTTTACAAGCCCATCCTGTTTCAGGACAGCGCCTTGCGACAAGCAATTGGTGACTGGGTCGCGCAAGGCATCCGCTTCGATGGTGTGTTCGCTACCAGTGACGTGGCGGCCATGTCAGTGATTGCGGCTGTCAGCGAGCGCGGGCTGCATGTGCCACGCGATGTCAAGGTGGTAGGTTACGACGACGTCGAGATGTCCGCCCACCTGCACCCGTCCATTACCTCCGTGCGACAACCCACCGACCTCGCCGCAAGCACCATGGTGCGCATGCTTTTCGAGCTACTGGCAGAAGCACATCCTGGCGCCGTGGTGCTGCCGGCAGAACTCATCAAACGCGACAGCAGCCAATAACCAGCGTCACTTGCAGTGATGCATCGGTAACAAAATTACCGGTTTGGGCAAAAGAATATTCGACGAGTTACGGGTTTTCCCTAGTATGCAATCGTTTGCAATTTTGTTGAAATTCAGCTCGCAGTCAGCTTAAAGCGAGCGCCTGAAGGGAAATTACTTCCCCAGAGACGTTCAGGCAGAAAGCCCAGACCGCGTATTTCAAACTGAACCTAGCTGGAGAACTCATTCATGAAAATTACCTTCAAGGCCGCCCTGTTGGCCATGGCCGTGCCTTTTGCAATGACAGCCGTGCAAGCGGCCACCGTGACCATCTCCTGCGGCACCAGCGGCCAGGACTACGAGACCTGCAAGAAGCACGCGGACGCTTGGGCTGCCAAGACCGGCAACACGGTCAAGATGTTCTCTCCCCCCAACAACACGACCGACAGCCTGGCCCTGTACCGCCAGCTGTTCGCAGCCAAGTCCACCGACGTGGACGTGATGATGATCGACGTGGTCTGGCCTGGCGTGATCAAGGATCACCTGGTCGACCTGAAGAAGTACTCCAAGGGTGCTGAGAAAAACCACTTCCCCGCGATCGTGGCCAACAACACCGTGGGCGGCAAGCTGCTGGGCATGCCCTGGTTCACTGATGCCGGCCTGCTGTTCTACCGCAAGGATCTGGTGGCCAAGTACAACCTGAAGGCACCTGGCACCTGGGAAGACTTGGCAGCAGCAGCAGCCAAGATCCAGGACGGCGAGCGCACTGCCGGCAACAAGGATTTCCAGGGCTTCGTGTTCCAGGCCAAGGCCTACGAAGGCCTGACCTGTGACGCCCTGGAGTGGGTGTACAGCTACGGCGGCGGCTCGATCATCGAGAGCGACGGCAAGATCTCCATCAACAACGCCAACGCTGCCAAGGCACTGGACACTGCTGCTTCCTGGATTGGCAAGATTGCACCCCAGGGCGTTTTGAACTACGGTGAAGAAGACGCCCGTGGCGTGTGGCAAGCTGGTAACGCTGCGTTCATGCGCAACTGGCCCTATGCATGGTCGCTGGGCAACAAGGACGACAGCCCCATCAAGGGCAAGATCGGCGTGGCAGCATTGCCCAAGGGCGGTGCCAATGGCAAGAACGCCGCTACTTTGGGTGGCTGGCAACTGGCTGTGAGCAAGTACTCCAAGGTGGAGAAGGAAGCTGCAGACCTGGCCATGTACATGACCAGCCCTGAAGTTCAAAAAGACCGCGCCATCAATGGTTCCTACAACCCCACCATCCCGTCCCTTTACAAGGACAAGGAAGTGTTGGCCGCCAACCCCTTCATGGGCGACCTGTATGACGTGTTCACCAGCGCTGTGGCCCGTCCTGCAACGGTCACCGGCTTGAAGTACCCCGAAGTGTCCAACGCTTTCTGGGATGCAACCCACGAAGTGCTGTCTGGCAAGTCCAACGGTGCAGCGGCTGTCAAGAAGCTGGAAGGCAAGCTCAAGCAAGTTACCCGCACCAAGGGCTGATGCTTGAGTGGACCGGTTCTGCTGATGCAGGGCCGGTACCCAACGCGGGGCGGTTGAGAACTTCCGAACTCATCCGCCCATTTTTATTTCTTGGAAGATGACGCTATGAACACCCGTACCCGAACAGCCTGGCTGTTTTTGACACCGATGATCGTGCTCATGGCCGCCGTGGCGGTCTGGCCGCTGGCGCGTTCCATCTGGTTCAGTCTGACTGACGCGAACATCAACGATTTGGCGGCCGCACAGTTTGTCGGGCTAGAAAATTACGTGGGTGAGTTCGGTCTCTTTTTCAATGAAAACAACACCGAAGGCTTCTGGCTGAGCGACTGGGGCAATTCCATCCTCAACACATTCAAGTTCTCGGTGGTGTCGGTGATTTTTGAAACCCTCATCGGCCTGGCCGTCGCCATGCTGTTGAACCAGGAGTTCAAGGGTCGCGCACTGGTGCGCACCGCTGTGCTGGTGCCTTGGGCCATACCCACCATCGTGTCGGCCAAAATGTTTGGCTGGATGCTGCACGACCAGTTCGGCGTGCTTAACCACTACATGCTCAGCCTGGGGCTGATTGCAGAAAAAATGGCCTGGACGGCCGATCCCGCCTATGCGCTTTGGACCGTGGTCGCAGTAGACGTCTGGAAAACCACCCCCTTCATGGCCTTGCTGATCCTGGCCGCCATGCAAACACTACCCAAAGACTGCTACGAGGCCGCCAAGGTTGATGGTGTGCACCCGCTGCGGGTGTTCCTGAAGGTCACGGTGCCTCTGATCTGGCCTGCCATGATGGTGGCCGTGGTGTTTCGACTGCTGGACGCGCTGCGCGTATTTGACCTGATCTATGTGCTGACCTCCAGCAACAACAGCACCATCAGCATGTCGGGCTTTGTGCGTCGCGAGATGGTGGACAACGGCAACATGGGCTTTGGCTCTGCCGCCTCCACCTCCCTGTTCCTGATCATTTTGCTCACTGCTGTCCTGTTTTTGCGTGCCGCTCGCGTGCGCTTCGCTGAGGAGTCCCATTCATGAACCACCGACCTCTCTGGGGCAATATCGTCATTTACAGCCTGGCCTTGCTGCTGGTGGTGGTGTGCACCTACCCGCTGTTCTACGCAATTTCAACGTCGCTCAAAACCGGTACGGCGCTGTTTGACGCCGAATTCATACCATCTGCAGCCAGCCTGAACAATTACATCGCGCTGTTCGAGGGTCACCAGCCCTTTGGTCGCCACCTGATGAACTCGGTCATGGTGTCCAGCCTGGTGGTGGTGCTGTCGCTGGCCATCAGCGTCACGGCCTCTTATGCGCTGGGCCGCATCCAGTTCAAGGGCAAAGGCCTGCTGCTGATGACCATTCTGGGCGTGTCCATGTTTCCGCAAGTAGCGGTGCTCTCGGGCATGTTCGAGCTGATCCGTTCCCTGGGCCTGTACAACAAGGCCATCGGCCTGCTGGTGCCGTACACCGTGTTCACACTGCCATTTACCGTGTGGGTGCTGACCACCTTCATGCGCCAGCTGCCCAAAGAGCTGGAAGAAGCCGCCATCATGGATGGCTGCTCCCCGATCCGCATCGTCTTCAGCGTGTTTTTGCCCTTGTTGTGGCCCGCACTGGTGTCCACGGGTCTGCTGGCCTTCATCGGCGCCTGGAATGAATTCCTGTTCGCCCTGACTTTCTCCATCGACGATGCGCAGCGCACCGTACCAGTGGGCATCTCCCTGATTTCAGGCGCAACCGCTTATGAGGTGCCCTGGGGCTCCATCATGGCCGCTTCCGTACTGGTGACCCTGCCGCTCGTGGGCCTGGTGTTGGCCTTTCAGAAAAAGATCGTCTCCGGACTCACCGCAGGCGCAGTTAAAGGATGAACGACATGTCCGAACCACAAGCAAAAGCACCCAACAACGAATGGTGGCGCGGCGGCGTCATCTACCAAATTTATCCACGCTCCTACCAGGACAGCAACGGTGATGGCGTAGGCGACCTGCCAGGCATCACCGCGCGACTCGAACATGTGGCCCAGCTTGGTGCCGACGGCATCTGGCTGTCGCCCTTCTTCAAGAGTCCCATGAAGGACTTTGGCTACGACGTGAGTGACTACCGCGACGTGGACCCCATGTTTGGCACCTTGGACGACTTCAAGGCCTTGGTGAAAAAAGCGCACAGTCTGGGCTTGAAGGTCATGATCGACCAAGTGTTGTCGCACACCTCGGACCAGCACCCCTGGTTCAAGGAAAGCCGCAGCAGCACCGACAACGCCAAGGCAGACTGGTACGTGTGGGCCGAGGCCAAGGACGATGGCACGCCGCCCAACAATTGGCTCAGCATCTTTGGCGGCAGCGCCTGGCAATGGGACACGGGACGTTTGCAGTACTACATGCACAACTTCCTGACCAGCCAGCCTGACCTGAACTTCCACAATCCGGACGTTCAACAAGCCATTCTGGACGACGTGAAGTTCTGGCTGGAGCTGGGCGTGGACGGCTACCGCCTGGACACGGTCAACTTCTACGTGCACGACCAGCAGTTGCGTAACAACCCCGGCAAGGGCAAGCCCGTGGTGGATGACCCGGCGGTGGACTCAGTCAACCCCTATGGCTGGCAACGCCATGTGCACGACAAGAGCCAGCCCGAGAACTTGGTGTTCTTACAGCGCCTGCGCGCCCTGCTAGACCTTTACCCCAACACCACCATGGTGGGCGAGATTGGCGACGACGATGGCCTGGCCCGCATGGCCGAATACACCCGGGGCGGCGACAAGCTGCACATGGCGTATTGCTTTGACCTGATGGGCACGCCCCACAGCGCCACCTATCTGCATGCGCTGTTCGACCGTTTCCTGAAGATCGTGGGCAATGGCTGGCCCTGCTGGGCGTTGTCAAACCACGACGTGGTGCGTGTGGCCACCCGCTGGGGCGGCGCCGAGCCGGACGCCCGCTTGTTGCGCCTGGCTGCCGCCATGCAAATGAGCTTGCGCGGCAGCCCTTGCATCTACCAAGGTGACGAGTTGGGCCTGCCCGAGGCGAGCATTGCCTTCGAAGACCTGCAAGACCCGTTTGGCATCACGATGTGGCCCAAGTTCAAGGGACGCGACGGTTGCCGTACCCCCATGCCGTGGTCGGGTAATGAGGCGCAAGCCGGCTTTGGCCCCGCCAAGCCGTGGCTTCCCGTGCCAGGTGAGCATCGCGCTCTCGCGGTAGACATGCAAAGCACCGATAGCGGCAGCCTGCTGGCCTTTTACACCCGCCTGCTGCAATGGCGCCGTGGCGTGCCTGCCCTGGTGAAGGGTGACATGACCTTGCTACCAGCTCATCCGCAAGTACTGGCCTTTGTGCGTGAACTCGACGGCCAACGCGTGATGTGCGTGTTCAACTTTAGCGATGAGGCCGTGAGCTGGGCCCTGCCCGCGGAGTGCGCGGCGGCTCAGCCCCTGGCTGGCAGCCCGCTGGAAGGCGCGCACCTGAGCGCAGGCGACCTGCAATTGCAAGCCTGGGGCGGCATGTTTGCCGCGCTGTGAGTCTTATTAAAAGGAATCAACCATGTCCAAGATCGAATTTCGTGACGTCTGCAAGCGCTACCCGT